>NZ_JAFBIS010000005.1 GCF_021531435.1 Oscillibacter valericigenes | reverse complement strand
TTCTGAGCAGTCTGCCTAAAATAGCCGTTTTTCTCCAATTTTTTCTTCTTCAGTCTATTGACTTAGCACCATTGGACTTTTTATATTAGTGGGTCTCGGGCTCGGGATAGTCCACTCCCTGGGTATCCACCCGGATAGACGCAATCACTACATCCTTCTTGGGCTTGTCGTTCATCATGTTCCGGGGCACCCGGGAGATGTCGATGGCGATGTCGGCGCCGTCGGTCACCTGGCCGAAGGCGGCGTACTGGCCGTCCAGATGGGGGGCGGGGGCCACCATGATGAAGAACTGGCTGCCGGCGGAGTTGGGGGCCATGGTCCGGGCCATGGACAGCACGCCGGTGGTGTGGACCAGGTCGTTCTGGCGGAAGCCGTTGGCGGCGAACTCGCCGTTGATCTCATAGCCGGGGCCGCCCATGCCGTTTCCGTTGGGGCAGCCGCCCTGGATCATAAAGCCGGGGATAACACGGTGGAAGATCAGGCCGTCATAGAAGCCCTTGTTGGCCAGGGAGATGAAGTTGTTGACGGTGTTGGGGGCCTTCTCGGGGTACAGCTCGGCGGTCATAACGCGGCCGTCGGCCATGGTGATGGTTGCAATGGGATTGGACATCATTATCGGTTCCTCTCTTTCATGGTTCTGTCGATCTCACGGGCAGCGTCCCGCTTGGCGGAGGCCTCCCGCTTGTCGTAGTTCTTTTTGCCCTTGCACAGGCCGATCTCCACCTTGACCCGGGCGTCCTTGAAGTAGACGGACAGGGGCACCAGGGTGTAGCCGTCCTGCTTGATGAGGGCGTGGAGCTTGCGGATCTCCCGCTTGTGCATCAGCAGCCGCCGGGTGCGGACCGGGTCCCGGTTGAAGATGTTGCCCTTCTCGTAGGGCGAGATATGCATACTGTGGACGAACAGCTCGCCGTCCTTGACGGTGCAGTAGGAGTCCTTCAGATTCAGCGTGCCGGCCCGGATGGATTTGACCTCCGTGCCGAACAGCTCAATGCCGGCCTCGTACCTGTCCTCCACGAAGTAGTCGTGGAAGGCCTTGCGGTTCTGGGCCGCGATCTTGACGCCCTTTTTCTCCGTGGGGCTCACCTCTTTCGCTGGGAAGTTTTCTGAAATCCTGTACAGTATACCATGGATGGGTAAATTCTTCAAGTACAAGAACAGCCTTTCCATTTCGCCGGGAATGTGCTATACTGTCTTCAATATATCCTGCGTACTGCGGTTTAAAACGAGTAAGAGGTGTACATCTATATGATAGAGGAAAAGGACCTGGTGGAAAAAACGCTCCGCCGGGAAGATAAATTTACCGGGAAGATCCTGAGCGTCCATGTGGATGAGGTGCTGCTGCCCAACGGCCATACCTCTACGCGGGAGGTCGTGGACCATGTGGACGGCGTGGCCGTGCTTGCCCTGGACGAGGGGAACCGCGTGCTGACCGTCACCCAGTACCGCTACGTGTTCGGCAAGACGCTGCTGGAGCTGCCCGCCGGCAAGCTGGACCCCGGCGAGGACCCCGTTACCGGCGCCCTCCGGGAGCTGAAGGAGGAGACCGGCGCGGTGCCCGACATCTTCCTGCCCCTGGGCCGCATCATCCCCGCCCCCGGCTGCTACGGCGAGGTGCTGCACCTGTTCCTGGCGAGAGGGCTCCACATGGAGGAGCAGCATCTGGACCCCGACGAGTTTTTGAATGTGGAGCGCATCCCCTTTGACGAGATGGTCCACCGCTGCCTCAACGGAGAAATTGAGGATGCCAAGACCGTGGCCGCCGTGCTGAAGGCGAAGATACAGCTGAACCTGTGATCCCCACTTTCATTTTGGAGGTTCCTTCATGGACAAAAAGAAAACCGTTCTCATTGTGGAGGACGAGAAGAACATCGTGGATATTCTGCGCTTCAACCTCCAGCGGGAGGGATACCAGACCTGCGAGGCCTATGACGGCGAGGACGGCCTGAACAAGGCCCGGACGGAAAACCCCGACCTCATCCTGCTGGACGTCATGCTGCCGAAGATGATCGGCTTCGACGTGTGCAAGACCCTGCGGGCCGAGGGCAACAACGTGCCCGTCATCATCCTCACCGCCCGGGAGGAGGAGGCGGACAAGGTGCTTGGCCTGGAGATCGGTGCCGACGACTACATCACCAAACCCTTCTCCATGCGGGAGCTGATCGCCCGGGTGGGCGCCAACATCCGCCGCACCGCCATGTCCGCCCCAGCGGCGGCCACCGCCGCTGTCACGGCCATGCCCGTGGCCGGCGACCTGGCCATCAACACCGACAGCCACCAGGTCTTCCGGGACGGGAAGGCCATTGACCTGACCCAGCGGGAGTACGAGCTGCTGACCTTCCTGGCCAGCCATCCCAACAAGGTCTACTCCCGGGTGGACCTGATGGAGCAGGTGTGGAACTACGGCTATGTGGGCGACGACGTGCGCACCGTGGATGTGACCGTCCGGCGGCTGCGGGAAAAAATCGAGGCTGACCCGGCCAATCCGGTGTACATACTGACCCGAAGAGGGGCGGGGTACTACTTTGCGGTGCCTTAAAGAGGGGACTTCGTCCCCCCTTTACATTCCCCCTCACCAGTGACGTCGGTCACTGGTGTGCGTGCCCCAAGGACACGCGGGTCAAGGTATTTTTGTCAGGTACACGCCCTGACAAAAATAATTGAAAACCCTTGATTTGCCAGCGGCAAATCAACTGGGGAAACCACAGGTTTCCCCTAGTCCCCTTCCTCTATCCTATCCTCTAAAGAAGGTGATTTGATATGTTCCGCAGTCTGCATATGAAGCTGACGCTGATCATGCTGCTGCTCATCACGTCCCTGATGGCCGTGGTGGGCGCGTTTCTGACCACCAGCGTCTCCAGCTTTTTCATCAACACCTTCTACGAGCAGATGGACAGCGTGTTCGGCGAGGAGCAGCGGGATTTCGTCACCGACCTCCGCAGCGCCGCCGCCCAGGAGGACGGCGCCGGGCTGCTGAAAAATATGATTGACGTGAAGGCCGGTGAGCTGGGCATTGACTACCGCTCCCGGAACTACTTTGTGCTGGACGGCGCCACCGGCGCTTACCTGGCCGGGTCCGCCGAGGAGGGCGCCCTGCCCAGGGAGCAGAGCCCCAACCTGCTCACCGCCCGGAACGCCGTCGTCAGCGGAGACGAGACCACCGTGGGCGACGAGAGCGACATCACCGCCGACTACATGGACGTGGCCGTGCCCATCCGGGGCGGCGACAACGCCTTTATCATTTACATTCTGGACACCAAGGACACGGTGTCCGGCCTGAACAGCCAGCTGTTCCAGATCATCATGCAGGCGCTGGTCATCGGCCTGCTGATCTCCGTGCTGCTGAGCTTCCTGCTGTCTAAGACCATGGTGGACCCCATCGAAAAGCTGACCGCCGGGGCGGTGGAGATCGCCGCCGGCAAGTTTGACAGCCCCCTGCCGGTGGAATCCACCGACGAGATCGGTATTCTGACCGGGACCTTCAACGAGATGTCCGGTGTCCTCCAGAGTACCCTGGCGGCGGTGGAGAACGAGCGCAACAAGCTGGACACCCTGTTCCTCCACATGACCGACGGCGTGGTGGCATTTGACCACGACGGCAAGGTCATCCACTGTAACCCCGCCGCCAAGTCCATGCTCCACCGCCCCAGCCGGGAGATCACCGACTATGACGAGCTGTTCGGCTCCCTGCACCCCTTCCAGGAGATGCTGGCCCTCCAGCGGCCCAACTACGCCGAGGCCCAGATGGAGGTGGCGGGCCGGGCACTGGAGCTCTATCTGGCCTCCTTCTCCGGCAAGTCCAGCGGCGGCGTGCTGGTGGTGCTCCACGACGTGACGGAGCAGCACCGCAACGAGGAGCGCCGCAAGGAATTCGTGGCAAATGTGTCCCATGAGCTGCGGACCCCCCTGACCAACGTCCGCAGCTACGCCGAGACTTTGCGGGACGCCAATGGCGACATCCCGCCGGAGATGGCAAACAGCTTCCTGGACATCATCATCACCGAGACGGACCGCATGACCCACATCGTCCAGGACCTGCTGACCCTCAGCCGCCTGGACTCCGGCAAGGCGGAGCTGGTGCTCTCCCGTTTCCCCTTCGGGGAGGCCATTGAAAGCGTGGTCCGTGCCAACGCCCTCAACGCCCGGCAGCGGGGCCATGAGCTGACTTATGAACCGCCTGAGAGCCTGCCCCTCATCGTGGGTGATAGGAGCCGGTTGGAGCAGGTCATGATGAACGTGCTGGGCAACGCCATCAAATACACCCCCGACGGCGGCCACATCCGCATCAACGCCGGCTCTACCGAGGAGACGGTATGGATGGAGGTCTGCGACGACGGTATCGGCATCCCGGAAAAGGACCGGGCCCACATCTTCGACCGCTTCTACCGGGTGGACAAGGCCCGTTCCCGGGAATCCGGCGGCACCGGCCTGGGGCTGTCTATCGCGCTGGAGATCGTCCAGCGTCACCACGGCAGATTGGAGCTGATGCCCCACCAGGGGCCCGGCACCACCATCCGCATGACCCTGCCCATCACCCAGGACCAGACCGCCAAAGCCTGACGGGAAACTTCGCGAAGGAGGAGCAGCATGGACGACAAGCGCCGGCGCCGCCGGGATTTTATCCAGAATATCGTCATTACGGTGCTGGCCGTCTCCGCCGCGCTCCTGTTTGCCAGAACACAGCTGTACTCCCTGCGGCAGGATGGGCTTCTTTCCGTTTTCTCAGGCAATTCCCAGCCTTCCGGCGCCTCTGTGACCGTTGAAAACGTCCCACTCTCCGCCCCGGTGCGGATCGCCGTGACCGGGCCTTACGGCCGGTACGGAAGTATCACCTCCGTCATCGGCGGAGATGAGACGCTCCGCGGGCTCCTGCGGGAGGTATTGGGTTCTACCGGTACTTTCACCGGCTGCGGACAGGCGGACTTCCTGAACGCGCTGCAGACCACCTCTGTTTATTTTGATTTTCTCTCTCCTCTGCCCCTGTCCGTACTGGCGGACATCTGCGGCACCAGCGGGCCGGACAGTCCCTCCGTCCGGTGTCTGGCGGTATCCGGCGGAGAGGATCCGGTGTCCCTGTTCCTCTGGGACGGCGGCGACACCTACCTGCGCTGTTCCACCGCCGTCTCCCTGAAAAACCTGGAGCAGACCGCGGGACAGTATGAGACGGGCGGTGCCGTGTTCGCTACGGACCTGGCAAAAAGCGATCCCCACGCCGGCGTTCTGGCACCCTGCTCCCTGTTCCTGAACGAAACGCCGGAGCTGCCGGCTCTTTCCGCCGAGACGCCCGCTTACGATGATGGGCTGCTTCTGGCAGGCCTGGGCTTTAATCCCAATACGAAAAACCGCTACACCGACAACGGTACGGAAGTCATCAGCGAAAGCGGACGCTCCCTGCGCCTCCGGCCCGACGGGAACATCACTTACCAGAGCGGCGGGGACAGCACCCTGTCCATCAAGGCCGCCGGGGAGCGGCCCACCATGGAGGAATCCGCCGCCGGTGTGTGGGCGCTGCTGAACACCCTGCTGGCCCCCACTGCCGGTGACGAGGCCCTGTACCTGACAGGCATCCGGCAGAGCGGCGCCCTGACCACCCTGACCTTCGGCTATCAGGTGGGCGGCGTGCCTGTCCGGTTCTCCGATGGCCGCAATGCCGCCGAGGTCACACTGAACGGCACCGCGGTCTCCGCCCTGTCTCTGTACCTCCGGCGGTATACCCAAACGGAGTCCGGCACACTCCTCCTGCCCCTGCGGCAGGCCCTGGCCATCGCTGACCGCTGCCCCGGCGCTGAGCTGTCCATCGGCTACGCCGACCACGGCGGCACATCCGTGGAGGCCGGCTGGCTGGCGGACTGACCTATTTTCCCTGAAAGGCGGTGAGGCTTTTGGACCGTTACCGGCTGAAAAACATTATTATCGTCATCCTGCTTCTGGCAAACGCTTTTCTGCTGGGAGTCCTGTCCATGCGGCAGACCTCGGAAAACGCCTCCCACCGCCAGACGAGCGAACAGCTTGTGAAGCTGTTCGCCGCTGACGGCATGAGCCTGAAAGCAGAGGACATCCCCTCCAAGACCGCTCCCGCCGGACAGTCCCTCGCACGGGACATGGACCGGGAACGGGAGGTGGCCGCCTTCTTCCTGGGGAAGAATCCCGTCCGGGCCGACCAGGGCGGCGACCTTTACTCCTACACCGGCGCCGCCGGCGGCGCGGCCCAGTTCCGCTCCGGCGGCAGCTTTGACATTGCCTGCGCCCTGTCCGGCAGCGACGGCGCCCAGCTGGTCCGGGATTTTTGCCGGGAGTTCTCTTACATCGACCCGGTCTTTGCACTGGACGACAACGGAAGCGGAACCGCCGCCGCCGTCTGCCGCTACGGAAAACTGACGGTCTCCAACTGCACCGTCACCTTCACGCTGGACCGGGGCACTCTGATGGCCGTCAGCGGGACTCTGCTGCCGGAGAAGGGTACCGACCTCTCCTTTGACCAGGAGCCGCTGTCCGCCGCCGCTGCTTTGACCGCGTTCCAGAAAATGCGCCGGGAACGGCAGGCGGCGGTATCCTCCATCACGGAGATCTCCTCCTGCTATGAACTGCAGAGCGCCGCCTCCAGCATGTCTCTGGTACCGGCGTGGTGTATCGTCACGGATACTGGAGAATATTATGTCAACTGCATTTCCGGTGCGGTGACCTCCAACTGACGGTTTCCAAATTTTTGTTTTTTTCCGCCCCGGAAAGGAAAGGTTTGCAATTCCCAACGCGGTGTGGTATGCTATCCATGCGAAAGTACCGCTATTCGGCGGTATGAAGCTGTGTTTCGCGGGCAAACTGCTTATGTGGACATACGGTTTGCCGCCACAAAAGATCACTGTCTTGAAGAGAGGGTCAAGATTTGACAAAATATATTGTACAGGGCGGTAAGCCCCTGTTTGGCGAAGTGGAGATCAGCGGCGCCAAGAACGCTGCGGTCGCCATCATCCCCGCCGCGCTACTGGTGGACGGCGTGTGCCGGATCGAAAATATCCCCCAGATCTCCGACGTTACCATGAGCCTGAAAATTCTGGAGCAGCTGGGCGCCGGCATCCGTTCTATCAATCCCCACACGGTGGAGATCGACTGCACCCATATCCGCACCACCCGGACAAGCTATGAGCTGAGCCGGAAGATTCGTGCCTCCTACTATCTCATCGGCGCCCTGCTGGGCCGGTTCGGTCAGGCCGAGGTTGCCATGCCCGGCGGCTGCAATTTCGGTGGCGTGCGGCCCATTGACCAGCATGTCAAGGGTTTCACCGCCCTGGGCGCCAAAGTCGTTGTAGAGGGCGGCTTTATCCACGCCTCCGCCAAGGAAGGCCATCTGAAAGGCACCAGCGTCTATCTGGACGTGGTATCTGTGGGTGCTACCATGAACATTATGATGGCTGCCGTCATGGCCGAGGGCAACACCGTCATCGAAAACGCCGCCAAGGAGCCCCACATTGTGGACCTGGCCAACTTCCTCAACTCCATGGGCGCCAACATTCGGGGCGCCGGTACCGATACCATCAAGATCCGCGGCGTGGAGCGGCTCACCGGCGGCTCCTATGCCATCATCCCCGACCAGATCGAGGCGGGCACCTACATGGCGGCGGTGGCCGCCGCCGGCGGCCAGGTATTGGTGAAAAACATCATTCCAAAGCACATGGACTGCATCACCGCCAAGCTGGTAGAGATGGGCGTCGAGGTGGAGGAAAAGGAGGACACCCTCCTGGTCCGCCGCACGAACCGCCTGCAGAAGACCAATATCAAGACCCTGCCCTATCCCGGTTTCCCCACCGATATGCAGCCCCAGATCACCGCCTGTCTCTCCCTGGCGGAGGGCACGTCCCTTGTGACCGAGGGCGTCTGGAGCAGCCGCTACCGCTATGTGGACGAGCTCAAGCGCATGGGCGCCAACATCCAGGTGGACGACAAGACCGCCGTGGTGGAGGGCGTGGACCATCTCACCGGCGCGCCTATCCAGGCTTACGACCTGCGGGCCGGCGCCGCCCTGGTCATCGCAGCCCTGGCCGCCCAGGGCCGGAGCGAGATCAGCAACGTACAGTATATTGAACGGGGCTACGAGGACATCGTGTCCAAGCTCCGGGCTTTGGGTGCGGATATTCGCGCTGTGGACGAGCCCGAGGAAAGCGAATCCGTGGCCGGCGTGGGCTGATCTCCCCGCGGCACCCCCAAAAATCAGACAGCAAGCGTCCGCTGAGGAGGATGGCGACCTTAGTCGGCGTTCTCCTGGGCGGACGCTTTTATGCATGCAGAAGCGAGGTATTTTTTTGACCACCGTACATACACTGGCCAGCGGCTCCTCCGGGAACGCGCTGCTGGTCTCCTGCGGCGCCGCCCATCTGCTGGTGGACGCCGGCATCTCCTGCCGCCGCATCACCACCGGGCTGGCCGCCCTGGGGCTGGAGCTCTCTGACATCAGCGCCCTGCTCATCACCCACACCCACTCCGACCACATCGCGGGGCTTCAGACCCTGCTGAAAAAGAGCCGCTTTCCCATCCTCTCCAGCGGCCGGGTGGGACGGGAGCTGGCCTACCGGCTGGCGGGCGTGGAGCCGAGGTTCCAGGAAGCAGAATTATGTAAACAAATTAAAATTGACTGTCTGACTGTCACCGCTTTTCCAACATCCCATGATGCCCCAGGCTCCTGCGGTTTCCGCCTTGACGGGCCGGACGGTAGTGCGGGCATTCTGACAGATACGGGTTATGTCACCCAAGAGGCGGAGGACATCCTGCCGGGGGTCGACCTGGCGGTGCTGGAGGCCAACCACGACGTGGAGGCGCTCCGCAGCGGGCCTTATCCCTACTATTTAAAAGAACGTATCCTGGGCGCTCAAGGGCACCTGTGCAATGAGGACGCCGCCCGGTTCGCCGTAACGCTGGCGGAGGCCGGGGCGTCGGAGATCGTGCTGGCCCATTTAAGCAAGGAAAACAACACCCCCGCTATGGCCCGGAACGCCGTGGAAGCGGCGCTGTCCGCCGCGGGATTTGCCCCGGTGCTGGAAGTCGCGCCCCGGGACTGTTTGAGTGAAGCCTATCCCGTCATCAGGAGGGCCGTATGCAGAAAGTGACCATTCTCTGTGTGGGGAAATTAAAAGAGAAATTCTACGCCGACGCCGTGGCGGAGTACACAAAGCGGCTGGGGCGTTTCTGCAAGCTGGACATCGTGGAGCTGGCCGAGGAACGGCTGCCGGAAGACCCCTCCCCCGCTCAGATCGGGGCGGCACTGGCGAAGGAAGCCGACGCCATCCGGGGAAAGCTCCCCGCCTCTGCCTACGTTATCGCTATGTGCGTGGAGGGAAAGCCCCGTTCCAGCGAGGAACTGGCCCGGCTGATGGCCGACAGCGCCAGCCGGGGGGACAGCCATCTGGTGTTCCTCATCGGCGGCTCTTTCGGTCTGCATCCCTCCGTCAAGGAGCTGGCGGCGGTGAAGCTGTCCATGTCCCCCATGACCTTTCCCCACCATCTGGCCCGTGTCATGCTTCTGGAGCAAATTTACCGGGCGTACCAGATCAACGTGGGAAGCAAGTATCATAAGTAAGGAGCATTTCGATGGAACAGGCGAAAGATTTTTGGGCCATGGCCGATAAGAACCTGGCGGAGCGGTGGCCAAAGGACGATAACGGCCAGCCGGAAAAGGCGGAAAAGCTGACTTTGCAGTCGGAGCTGGACGGCATGGCGGACATCACCCTCTCCATGCTGGAGGGCTTCGGCATCCCGGCGTTTAAGGTGGGAAGTCAGGGCAAGGTGGTACTGGGCTTCGCCGGGCTGGGCGTAGAGATCTACGTGCCCGCATCCCGGCTGGAGGATGCCAAGGCACTGCTGAAAGCGCCGGAGGAAGCGGAAGATTAAGTTAGCATAACTTTACGGAGGTCTTTCTGTTGAAGCATGATTTTGAGGAACACAGGAGCTTTTCCGGGCTTTCCCAGGAGGAATTGGCCCAGAAAGCAAGGTCCTGGAAGATACGGGGCATCGCGCAGCTTATACTGGCTGCTGTGACTGTCATGTTCCTGACACTGTACAAGCTCTGTGATTCGTTCTTTTTCCTGGCTGTGGGCCTTGGCTGTGCTGTGATCATCGTGATCCTACTGCTTCTAAGCTCCCGCTGTCCTGTATGCGGCCATGAGATCCGCCGGTGGGAACGGCACTTCGGGACTCTGTTCTTTCGCTGTCCCGACTGCGGTTTTTCTATCCATGCGGGTAAGGAAGAAACGAATTGAGTTTTTTGCTTGGAAAGGAGTCTGTGATGGAAAACGAAGCGCAAGCTCCTCAGCGGGACCCCGCCCTGCGGAAGTCCATCGAAACCTGGGAGCGGCACCGCCGCCTGCGGTACGTCTTGGTCCCTGTGGGCATTCTACTGCTGATCGTGGGGCTTGGGCTGCGGCATACCGTGCCCGGCAAGGTCATGGCAGTCCTGGGCGCCGTCATCGTTGGAATGTACCGCTACAACGGCAGCCGCTGTCCCGTCTGCGGCCATTATAACTATGACCGTAGGGGCCGGGGGTACCACTGCCGTCTCTGCGGTTTCGACCATTACGATATATGACCTTCTCCCCGAAATAGGGCTGACTTTGCGATGACCTGTACTATTCAGTTTACATAATTATAGAGGAGGAACTGCAATATGGATTTCATGAAGGAATACGAAAAGTGGCTGAACAGTCCCGCTCTGTCCGCCGAGGAAAAGGCCGAATTGGAGGCCATCAAGGATGACCCCAAGGAGATCGAATCCCGGTTCTACGGCCCCCTGGAGTTCGGCACCGCGGGCCTTCGCGGCACCATGTATGTTGGTTTACATAACATGAACGTCCATGTCATCCGCTGGGCCACCCAGGGCTTTGCCGACGTCATCGCCGCCGAAGGCGAGGAGGGCAAGCGCCGGGGCGTGGCCATCTGCATGGACTGCCGCAACCACTCCCGGGAGTTCGCCGTGGAGGCCGCCAAGGTTTGCGCCGCCAACGGCATCCACGTCCGCATTTTCGAGTCCCTGCGGCCCACCCCCGAACTGAGCTTCGCCGTCCGGGAATACCACTGCCAGGCGGGCATCAACGTCACCGCCAGCCACAACCCCAAGGAGTACAACGGCTACAAGGTCTACTGGGAGGACGGCGCCCAGCTGCCTCCCCACCACGCCGACGCCATCGCGAAGCGGCTGGGTGAGATCGACATTTTCAACGACATCAGGACCATGGACTACGACGAGGCCGTCAAGTCAGGCCTCATTGAGGTCCTGGGTGCCGAGACCGACGAGAAGTTCCTGACAAACGTCATGGCCCAGGTCAACGACGCCGAGACCGTCGCCAAGGTTGCCGACACCTTCAAGCTGGTCTACACCCCCTTCCACGGCACCGGTCACAAGCTCATCCCCGAGGCCTTGAAGCGCCTGGGCATCAAGCACCTCATCTGCGTGCCCGAGCAGATGGTCATTGACGGCAACTTCCCCACCGTGGTCTCCCCCAACCCTGAGAACCCCGAGGGCTTCTATCTGGCGGTGGACATCGCCAAGCGCGAGGGCGCTGACTTCATCCTGGGCTCCGACCCCGACGCCGACCGCGTGGGCATCATGGTCCGCACCAAAGACGGCGAGTTCAAGGTCATCTCCGGCAACCAGACCGGCGTTCTGCTGCTGGACTACCTCATCGGCGCCATGAAGCGCTCCGGCAAGCTGCCGGAGAAGCCCGTGGCCCTCAAGACCATCGTCACCACCGAGATGGCCCGCAAGGTGGCCGAGGTCAACGGCCTCCAGAGCTACGACACCTTCACCGGCTTCAAGTTCCTGGCCGAGAAGAAGGACAAGCTGGAGAATTCCGGCGAGGGCAAGGTCATCTTCGCCTACGAGGAGAGCTACGGCTACATGGTGGGCGACTACGTCCGGGACAAGGACGCCGTCACCGCCTCCCTGCTGCTGACCGAGATGGCCGCCTGGTACGCCGCCCAGGGCATGACGCTGGCTGACGCGCTGGACGCCCTGTATGAGAAGTACGGCTACTTTGCCGAGCACACCTACAACCTGGTGATGCCCGGTCTGGACGGCCTGCGGGATATGGCGAACCTGATGAAGTCCCTCCGGGAAAATCCCCCCGCCGAGATCTCCGGCGTGCAAGTCGTGACCCGCAAGGACTATCAGGACGGTTCCGTCACCGACACTGCCACCGGCGTGCAAAGCTGCATGGAGCTGTCCGGCTCCAACGTACTGCGGTTCGAAATGGCAGACGGCACCTCCGTCATCGTCCGGCCCTCCGGCACCGAGCCCAAGATCAAGGTCTACATCCTGGCCCAGGGCAAGGACGCCGCCGACGCCCAGGCCAATGTAGCCAAGTACGGTCAGTGGGTGGACAGCCTGAAAAAGTAAATTTCCCCGATTCCCGGAGCCTTTCGGCTCCGGGAATTTTTTATTCTTGACATATGTTCAAATCGGTATATAATGGGCCCGTCAAGAATAAAGGAGATGACACCATGCCGCGAAACGCCAAATGCCGCCGGGTCTGCCGGATGCCCGCCCACTGCCGCTTTTCCCCGGAGGGTCCGGCGGAGCGGGAAGCCGTGACGCTGATGGTGGAGGAATTTGAGGCCATCCGCCTGATGGACTACCTGGGCCTGACCCAGGAGGAAGCCGCCGCGCAGATGGATGTGGCACGGACCACCGTCCAGCGCATCTACGCCCAGGCGAGGCAGAAGCTGGCAGTCTTTCTGGTGGAGGGCCGTGTCCTGTCCATCGGCGGCGGCAGCTACGCCCTGTGCCCAAAATCCGGCTGTTCGGGCAAAGGCTGCGGCCGGTGCCGCTCCGCACACGGAAAGGAAATCGAACCATGAAGATCGCAGTCACTTATGAAAACGGAACTGTATACGGTCACTTCGGCCACACAGAACAGTTCAAAATTTACGACATCGTGAACGGGATGCTGGTAAGCGCCCAGGTCGTCCCCACCAACGGCAGCGGCCACGGCGCTCTGGCGGACTTTCTGTCGGACCGCGGCGTGGACTGCCTGATCTGCGGCGGCATCGGACCCGGCGCCCAGGCTGCCCTGGCAGAGGCGGGCATCCAGCTGTACGCCGGATGTTCCGGCGACGCGGACCAGTGCGTGACCGACCTGCTGGCGGGGACCCTGGCCTACGCCGATGGCGCCACCTGTGACCACCATCACGGTGAGGAGGGCCACATCTGCGGCGCCCACGGCTGCGGCAGTCATACCTGCGAACACTGATGAACGCGGCGCCCGCCGTCCGAAAGGACAGCGGGCGCTGATACTTTTCCGGCGGAACGCATATACTAGGGGCAGAATACCACGGAGGAGGAACGCTGATGGAACCTCATTACCCCTTTTCCCTGCCGCCGCTGCCCTATGGGGAGAGCGACCTGCTGCCGGAAATTGACGAGAAGACGCTCCATTTTCACCACGACAAGCACTTTGCCGCTTACGTAGATAATCTGAATAAACTACTGGCCGCCTGTCCCGCCTGTCAGAGCTGGACGCTGGAGCAGCTCTGTCAATATTGGTGCCGCCTGCCGGGGGACCTCCGCCAGGGCATCCGCAACAATGCCGGCGGCGTGTACAACCACACGCTGTATTTCCAGGGCATGACGCCCACGCCCGGCGAGGGGCCGGACGTAGCCCTGTCCGCCGCCATTGACCGGGACCTGGGCGGGATGTCCGCTTTCAAATCCGCTATGAAAACCGCCGCTCTGGGCGTATTCGGCTCCGGGTGGGCCTGGCTGGTCTGCGACCGGGAGGGTACGCTGTCCATCCGCAAGACCGCCAACCAGGACACCCCCCTGCCTCTGTGTCCCCTGCTGACCTGCGACGTGTGGGAGCACGCCTACTACCTTCAATATCAAAACCGCAGGGGCGACTACTTCGATGCCTGGTGGCAGCGGGTCAACTGGCCCATGGTCTCCCGGCTGTACGGACAGTGTCAGGAAAACCGCCCCCGGTATCCCCAGGACTGAACGGGTGCGGCAGAAAGCGGCGCGGGTTTTTCCCCGCGCCGCACAGCATTTCATTTGTTTTCCTGATACTTCTCCGCCTGGTCCTTTGCCCGGTCCAGTAATCGCGTCAGCAGTGCCCTGGCAGATTCCACCTTGCCCGCGTCGATCAGGTCGATGGCATCCTCCAGCGGACCGCACAGCATCAAAAATTGCAGTCTTTTCTCCCGCGCTGCCTTGTCGTCCACGAGAATCCCCCCCCTGTCTTTGCGAACCAATTTATCAAAATTCACGCGCAGATATTGTCGAAACAGAGGGGATGGTTCCAGTTTTCCCCTCGTTTTAAGAAAGTCCATTATTACAATACTTTAGTATTTATTGAAAGTCAATCTGAATTTTACAATTGTATTGTAATATCGGTCTCAAGGGAGGGTATCTCCATGCTGCACGAACAGATCCGCCGCCTGCGGACGGCCCGGGGCATCACACAGGTCGAATTGGCCCACCGCCTGGGCGTCTCCAAGCAGAGCGTCTCCAATTGGGAAAGCAACAATATCCAGCCCTCCATTGAACTTTTGGAGAAGATCGCGGACCTGTTCGGCGTCACGACGGACTGTCTGCTGGGCCGGGAGCCTCTGCGGACACTGGATGTATCCGGTCTGACGCCGCAGCAGATCGCCCACTTACAGCTGCTGGCGGAGGACCTGCGCGGAGGCTGAGCCGCCCCGAAAAGCAGCAGGATATCCTTCCCTTTTTTATGTCTTTTGACAGTGAAAATCCGTTGACATCCCCTTCCGTTTCCGATAAAATGATTAGTCGAATAATGGAAATGAAGAAAGGAGATGCCCCATGCGTTTGCTGCTGACCGGCGGAACCGTTTTTTTGAACGGCGGATTTCAGAATATGGACCTCGCCATTGACCAGGGCCGTATTGTTTCTTCCTCCCTTCCCACGGAAGGCTTTTCCGTCATTGAATTGCATAATCATTTGATCGTTCCAGGTTTCGTCGATGTCCACGTTCATCTTCGGGAGCCTGGTTTTTCTTATAAGGAGACGATTTTCTCCGGCACCTCTGCCGCCGCCGCCGGCGGCTACACCGCCGTCTGCTCCATGCCCAACCTGAAGCCCGTCCCCGACGACGGGGCGAATCTGCAGGTGCAGCTGGACCTCATTCGGAAAAACGCCAGGGTCCATGTGTATCCCTACGGCGCCATCACCCGGGGCGAAAAGGGCGAGGAACTGGCGGACCTGGCGGCGATGGCCTCCGAAGTGGCGGGCTTCTCCGACGACGGGCGGGGTGTCCAGTCCCGGGAGATGATGCGCTCCGCCATGCTGCTGGCCAAATCGCTGGACAAGCCCATCGTGGCCCATAGCGAGGATGAATCCCTGCTGACAAAGGGCTGGGCCATCCACGACGGGGAATTTGCCCGGCGGAATGGTTTCCCCGGCAACGACCCTGCCAGCGAGTGGAAGCAGGTGGAGCGGGACATCCAGCTGGTGCGGGAGACGGGCTGTCGGTATCATGTTTGCCATATCTCCACCAAGGAGACCGTAGCTCTCATCCGGGCCGCGAAAGCCGAGGGATTGCCCGTGACCTGCGAGACCGGGCCCCACTATCTGGTGCTCACCGACGAGGATCTGCTGGACGAGGGACGGTTCAAAATGAATCCTCCCATCCGCTCCGCCGCCGACCGGGACGCCCTCATCGAGGGCCTGCTGGACGGCACCGTGGACTGCATCGCCACCGACCACGCTCCCCACAGCGCCGAGGAAAAAGCCAAGGGCCTGCGGGGCAGTCTCAACGGCATCGTGGGGCTGGAGACCGCCTTCCCCATTCTGTACACGAATCTGGTGGAGACTGGCATCGTGCCGCTCACGACCATTCTGAACGCCCTGTGCGTCAATCCCCGGAAGATTTTCGGCCTGCCCGGTGGCTCCCTGGAAGAAGGGCAGCCCGCTGACCTGACGGTGCTGGACCTGAACCGTCCCCACGTCATCGACAGCAGCACCTTCCGCTCCCTGGGCCGGGCCACCCCCTTTGACGGCTGGGGCGTGTCCGCCGCTGTCGCCATGACCGTCTGCGGCGGGGAGATCGTCTACCATGACCTGAATACCCAGGAGGACGCCTTATGAAAAAGTCTCTCTTTACCCTAGAACACGCCCGGCAGCTGACGGAGGACACCTATGAGCTGGTGCTCTCCGGCGACACCTCCGCCATCACCGCGCCGGGTCAATTCGTGAATATTGAGCTGCCCGGCAAGTTCCTGCGGCGCCCCATCTCCATCTGCAACTGGACAGAGGACGCGCTCATGCTGCTGGTGAAGGTCGTGGGCGAGGGCACAAAGGAGCTGGTGCGCTGCGTGCCCGGCACGGAGCTGGACGTGCTCTCCGGACTGGGCAACGGCTTTGACATGAGCCTGGCCGGGGAACACCCGGTTCTGGCGGGCGGCGGCATCGGAATCGCCCCGCTGTACGGCCTTGCCCAGCGGATGCTGGAGCGGGGACAGAATCCCACCGTAGCCCTGGGCTTTCGCACCGGGAAGGACGCCTTCTATCTGGAGGAGTTCGCCGCCCTGGGCTGCCGGCTGCTCATCGCCACCGAGGACGGCTCCTTAGGCGTGAAGGGTTTTGTCACCGACTGCATCAAGGCTGTGCCGGAATGCGACTACGTGCTCTCCTGCGGCCCGCTGCCTATGCTGAAAGCCGTCCATTCCCTGCCCCAACTCAAGGATGGACAGTTCAGCTTCGAGGCCCGGATGGGCTGCGGCTTCGGCGCCTGCATGGGCTGCACCGTGCCCACCAGGGACGGATACAAGCGGGTCTGCAAGGACGGCCCCATCCTGTATAAGGAGGAGATCGTATGGTAAACCTGACCGTGAATTTGGCGGGCGTGGAGCTGAAAAATCCCATCATTCCTGCCTCCGGCACCTTCGGCTACGGCCGGGAGTACGCCGAATTATACGACCTGAACATCCTGGGCAGCTTCTCCTGGAAGGGCACCACCGGCCAGGCCCGGCTGGGCAATCCCCAGCCCCGCATCGCGGAGATGACCGGAGGAATGCTGAACGCCGTGGGTCTCCAGAATCCCGGTATTGACGCCGTGATTGCAAAGGAAGTACCCAACATCGCGAAGATTTTCCAGGGGCCCGTCATCGCCAACGTGGGCGGGTTTTCCCTGGAGGAGTACGCGGAGAACTGCCGCAAATTGAATGACGTAGAGCAGGTCAAGCTCCTGGAAGTGAACATCTCCTGTCCCAACGTCCACGCCGGGGGCAAGAACTTCGGCTGTGACCCCAAGGCTGCCGCCGAGGTGACAAAAGCGGTGAAGGCCGTCACGGACAAGCCTGTTTTTATGAAGCTGACGCCCAACGTCACGGACATCGCGGAGATCGCGAAAGCCTGCGAGGACGCGGGGGCTGACGGCGTGTGCCTCATCAACACATTGCTTGGCATGCGCATTGACCTGAAGTCCCGCAAGCCCGTCATTGCCAACCGCACCGGCGGTGTTTCCGGCCCCGCCGTGTTCCCCATCGCCCTGCGGATGGTGTGGGATGTGTACGCGGCGGTAAATATCCCCATCATCGGCTGCGGCGGCGTTTCCTCCGCCGAGGACGCTGCGGAAATGATGCTGGCGGGCGCTGCCGCTGTGGAAGTGGGCGCCGCCAACCTGAAAGACCCCTACGCCTGCAAGGCCATTGTGGAAAACCTGCCCGCCGTGTGTGAGCGGATGGGCGTGACTGATATTTCTGAACTGACAGGAGGAGCACATCATGGCTAAAGACGTTATCATTGCCCTGGATTTCCCCACCCGTGAGGAGACCCTGGCCTTTTTGGACCGGTTCCCCGCTGGCGAAAAGCCCTTTGTGAAGATCGGTATGGAGCTGTTCTACGCCGAAGGCCCCCAGATCGTCCGGGACATCAAGGCCCGGGGCCACAAGATTTTCCTGGATTTGAAGCTCCACGACATCCCCAACACCGTGAAGCGGGCCATGAGCGTCCTCTCCCGGCTGGACGTGGACATGGTGAACCTCCACGCCGCCGGCGCTTCCGAGATGATGAAGGGCGCCCTGGAGGGCCTGACCCGGCCTGACGGCACCCGGCCTATTCTCATTGCCGTCACCCAGCTGACCTCCACCGACGCCGCCGCGCTGAAAAACGAGCTGCTCATCGACGTGCCCATGGCGGAGACCGTCATGTCCTACGCCAAGAACGCCGCCGACTGCGGTCTGGACGGCGTGGTGTGCTCTCCCCTGGAGGCCGCTCTCGTCAAGGAGAAGTGCGGCGAGAATTTCGTCACCGTCACCCCCGGTATCCGCTTCGCCGACAGCGCCGTAGGCGACCAGAAGCGCATTATGACCCCCGAAAAGGCGGGCAAGTCCGGCTGCGACTACATCGTGGTGGGCCGTCCCATCACCCAGGCGGAGGACCCCGTGGCCGCCTACCGCCGGGCCGTCAAGGATTTCTTAGGTTAACAATTTCTGAGGAGGATTTACGATATGAGTTTGGAGAAAACCATCGCCCATGACCTGCTGAGCATCGGCGCCGTGTTCCTGCGGCCCGACGAGCCCTTTACCTGGGCCAGCGGCATCAAGAGCCCCATCTACTGCGACAACCGCCTGACCCTGACGGCCCCCGCCGTCCGCACCCATGTGGAGGAGGGCCTGGTGGACCTCATCTGCAAGCACTATCCCACCGTGGAGGTCCTGATGGGCACCTCCACCGCCGGCATCGCCCACGCCGCCATCTGCGGCCACCTCATGGGCCTGCCCATGGGCTACGTCCGCTCCGGCAACAAGGACCACGGCCGCCAGAACCGCATCGAGGGCAAGCTGGAAAAAGGGCAGAAGGTCGTTGTCGTGGAGGACCTGATCTCCACCGGCGGCAGCTGCATTGAGGTGGTGGAGGCCCTGCGGGAGGCCGGCGCCGAGGTGTTGGGCATCGTGTCCATCTTCACCTACGGATTGCAGAAGGGCCTGGACCGCATGGCCGCCGCCAATGTGGTCAATTACAGCCTCTCCAACTTCGACGCCGTGTGTGAAGTGGCCGCCGAGGAGGGGAAGATCAGACCTGAGGACATTGCCCGCCTGAAAAAATTCCGGGCCAATCCCTCTGACGAATCCTGGATCGGCTGAGAGGAGGAACCAAGATGCCCAGAAATCTCATTGATATTGTTGACCTGTCCGTGGAGGAGATCGACGAACTGATCGCCACCGCTGAGGACATTATCGAAAACCCCGCCAAGTATCAGGACGCCTGCGCCCACAAGCAGCTGGCAACGCTGTTTTTTGAGCCCTCCACCCGCACCCGCCTCTCCTTCGAGTCCGCCATGCTGTCGCTGGGCGGCAGCGTGCTGGGCTTCTCCTCCGCCAACTCCAGCTCCACCGCCAAGGGCGAGACCGTGGGCGACACCATCCACACCGTCAGCTGCTACGCCGACATCATCGCCATGCGCCACCCCAAGGAGGGCGCACCCCTCGCCGCCGCCCAGGTAGCCGAGGTGCCCATCATCAACGCCGGCGACGGCGGCCACAACCATCCCACCCAGACCCTGACGGACCTGCTGACCATCCACCGGGAAAAGGGCCGCCTGGACAACTTCACCATCGGCTTCTGCGGCGACCTGAAATTCGGCCGCACTGTCCACTCCCTGGTGAACGCCCTGAGCCGGTACAGCAACATCAACTTCGTTCTCATCTCTCCCACCGAGCTAAAGCTGCCCCGCTATGTGAAGGAGGAGGCCCTGAAAAAGAAGGGCATCCCCTACACCCAGACCACCGATCTGGAGTCTGTCATCCCCCAGCTGGACATTCTGTACATGACCCGCGTCCAGAAGGAGCGGTTCTTCAACGAGGAGGACTACCTGCGGCTGAAGGACAGCTACATCCTGACCCCGGAAAAGCTGGTAAACGCCAAGGCCGACCTCTCCATCCTCCATCCCCTGCCCCGTGTCAATGAGATCGCCGTGGCGGTGGACAAGGACCCCCGGGCCGCCTACTGGCGCCAGGTCAAGAACGGCAAGTTCATCCGCATGGCCCTCATCATGAAGCTGCTGGGCGTTGAAATCTAAGGGGAGGTATCTGCATCTATGAATATCGACAGCATCCAAAACGGCGTGGTCCTGGACCACATTCAGGCCGGCAAGAGCATGGACATCTACAGGTACCTCCATCTGGACGAGCTGGACTGCCAGGTGGCCATCATCAAGAATGCCCGCAGTGAGCACATGGGGAAAAAGGACATCATCAAGATCGACTATCCCCTGGATCTGGATCTGGATGTGCTGGGCTACATCGACTCCAACATCACCGTCAACATCATCCGGGACGGCAAGCGGGTGGAAAAGAAGCACCTGGAGCTGCCCCAGAAGCTGGTGAATGTCATCCACTGCAAGAACCCCCGCTGCATCACCGTGGCAGAATCCCAGCTGGACGCCATCTTCCTGCTGAGCGACCCGGCGAAGCACACCTACCGCTGCGCCTACTGCGAGACCGCTATCGACAAGAAATTCTGAGATAACCGGCCCGGGGCCTTGCTCCGGGCCGGACGCCTTTTAAGGACAAACATATGCAAGAGAAAAATCCCCACGCTCTCCGGGGCGTGGCCTGTGCCGCCCTGGGCGGCGTGTGCTGGGGCTTTTCCGGCACCTGCGGACAATACTTGTTTTCCCGGTTCGAGGTCAGCTCCCTATGGCTGACCTGTGTGCGGCTCCTGGCGGGCGGCATCCTGCTGACGGTACCGGCTGTGCTGCGGCACCGGGACAGCGTGCTGGGTATCCTCCGCAATCCAAAGGACCTGCTGCGGCTCATCTGCTACGGCATCTTCGGATTGCTGCTGTGCCAGTACGCCTACATGACCGCCATCTCGTGGTCCAACGCCGCCACCACCACGGTGCTGCAGAACCTGGGGCTGCTCATCGTCATGGGCTATACCTGCCTCCGGGTCCGCCGCCTGCCCTCCCGTCGGGAGGGAGCGGCGCTGGTGCTGGCCCTGGCGGGCGTATATCTGCTGGCTACCGGCGGCGACCCCGGCCACATGGCGCTCTCTCCCAGGGGACTGTTCTGGGGGCTGGCCGCCGCCGTAGCTGTGGCACTGTACACCCTGCTGCCCCAATCCCTGCTCTCCCGCTGGGACCGGGACGCCGTCATCGGTCCCAGCATGCTCATCGGCGGCGTCTTTTTGAATCTGACGGCCAGGAGCTGGACCTTTTCCGTCAGCCTGTCCCTCCAGGGCTGGCTGGCAGTGGGGGCCGTCGTCCTGCTTGGCACCGCCGCGGCTTTTTCCCTTATCATGCAGGGCATCCTGGACATCGGCCCCGCCAGGGCGTCCATGCTGGCCTCCACAGAGCCTGTCTCCGCCACGGTATTTTCCGCCCTGTGGCTGGGGACCACCTTTTCCGTGACAGACCTCATTGGCTTCGCCGCCATTACCGCCACCGTGTTTCTGCTGGCAAAATCCGAGTAGAGTCGTCCATATGGAGCGGATGACTACTCTTGACAGGAGCATCTGCCCCATTTATACTGAAATCGGCCTCAACAGGCATATTTAAAAAAGGAGAACTGCTGTTTGACACTGTACCGTACCTCGGAGCTTGCGGACTGACCGGGAGGTCTGTTCCGTAACGCCACGACCTCCCGGAAGCTGAAAAAACAACTTTCGAGGAGGAATTCCCTTGCATCACGATCCCAAACGGAAAAAGCCCGACTACCGCACCGAACCCTGCGATGATGTGTTCACCTGCCGTGTCTGCGGCTGGCCCGTTGGCCCCGAGGGAGCCGGGAGCCACCACCGCAACCACTGTCCCAATTGCCTTGCCAGCGTCCATCTGGACGACGAGCCCGGGGACCGGTCCGCTCAGTGCGGCGGCACCATGGAGCCGGTGGCGGTGTGGGTGCGCAAAGGCGGCGAATGGGCCGTCATCCACCGCTGCAAGGTCTGCGGCGTGCTCCACTCTAACCGGGTGGCCGCCGACGACAATCCGGCGCTGCTCATGAGCCTGGCGGTGAAGCCTCTGGCGGAGCCCCCCTTCCCCCTGAGCCGTCTGAAAGACCTGCTGTAAAAAAAGATCCCGGCTGACGGTTGTCAGCCGGGATCCTTTTTTACAGGCGATGCGCAGCCTGATATAGCCCCGCTGTCCCCGTGTAGTCCCGGAACAGGCGGTAGGAGTACCAGGGGGAGTACATCGACACCCGCGCCCGGACCGCCGGGGTCTGTTCCTTCATCCCGTCATCTTCTTGCGCGCCTATCCCGCCGAAGACAGGGCATGCTTGACTCGATGTTTTTGGCTATATAAAAATGGACGCCTCCCCGGCGTCCATTTTTCATTGTTACAGGCCCCGCCATTCCTCAGGCCGCAGACGGCTCAAGTCGTGCTCCGCGGCGTCAATGGTGCGGAGCATGGCCTCCTTGTCCTGGTTCAGCGTGCCTTTCAGCACCAGGTAGTTGCTGGCGTGGTTCATGCGGAACACACTGCCGGGGCTGTCTAGGTTCTCCACAAGGAGGCGGGTCTCCCGCAGTACCTGGGGCTGGGTCAGCAGCCGGAAATCTCCGTCCCGCACCCAGTCGTACAGCGGCGTGCCCGGCTCCACCATCAGCGTCAGCATCCCGATGTACTCCGGATTCATGGCGTTGAAGGCCTTGGCCGTCTCGATGGCATGCTGCTCCAGCAATTCCGGGCCGCCAAGTCCGGTGATGGCGGTGACGGACAAGGCGATACCGTTCCGGCGGACCTTCTGGCCCATCTCGATGATCTCCGCCGACATGTGGCCCTTCCGCATCAGCTTCAAAACCTCGTCGCAGCCGGATTCCAGGCCCATGTAGACCATGGTCAGGCCCTTGGCCCGGAGGGTTCGCAGCTCCTCGTCCGTGCGGATGCGGATGCTGGCCGGAGATGCGTAGCTGGTGACCCGCTCACACTCCGGGAACAGCTCCCGGATGGTGTCGAGGATAGTGTACAGCTCCGACGCCTTGCGCACCAGGGCGTCACCGTCCGCCAGGAACACCTTGTCCACATGGCGGTAGGTCCGGCGGGCGATGCGGAAGTCCTCCAGCACCTCGTCCAGGGGCCGCAGGGCAAACCGCTTTTCCTTATACATGCTGCAGAAGGCGCAGGTATTGTGGCTGCATCCGTAAGTCACCTGGACGATGAGGCTGTACGCCTCGGAGGGGGGGCGGTAGACGGCTCCGTAGTATCTCATACGCCCAGCTTCTCCAGAGCGGCCATTTTCAGGCAGGTGCAGAACACGGCAATGGCCTGCTCCAGCTCCTCAACGGGAGGCAGAGACGGGGCAATGCGGATGTTGCTGTCCTGCGGGTCCTTGCCGTAGGGGAAGGTGGCGCCGGCGTTCGTCATGGTGACGCCTGCCTCCTTGCACAACGCCAGGGTCCGCTTGGCGGTGCCGGGCATGGCGTTCAGAGAGACGAAATACCCGCCCTTGGGCCGCCGCCAGGTGGCGATGTCCAGCGGTGCGATCTCCTTGTCCAGGGTATCCACCACGGCCCGGAACTTGGGGCCCATGATGGCGGCGTGCTTCTTCATCAGCTCCAGGGTGTGGGCCTTGTCCTTCAGGTACAGAACGTGGCGCTGCTGGTTCACCTTGTCGAAGCTGATGACCTGAACGGTCAGCAGCTTTTCCATGTACTTCATGTTGGCCTCGGAGCAGGCGAAGCAGGCCACGCCCGCGCCGGGCAGCGTCACCTTGGAGGTGGAGGCAAACTCGAAGACCATATCGGGATGGCCCGCCTCCTCGCACATGCTGAGGATGTCCGGGAACTCCACGTAATCGCCCTCAAACTCGTGGATGCAGTAGGCGTTGTCCCACATGACGAGGAAGTCGGGGGCGGCGGGGTTCAGGGCCGCCATGCGGCGGACGGTCTCATCGGAGTAGATGATACCGTCGGGGTTGGAATACTTGGGTACGCACCAGATGCCCTTGACGGCGGGGTCCTTGACGGCCTCCTCCACGGCGTCCATGTCGGGGCCGTTGTCGGTCATGGGGATGGTGATCAGCTCAAAGCCGAAGGACTCGGTGATCTTGAAGTGGCGGTCATAGCCGGGGGCAGGGCACAGCCACTTCACCTTTTCTTCCCGGCACCAGGGCCGCTCACTGCGGAGCAGGCCGTGGGTATAAGCCTTAGAGATGGTGTCGTACATGAGCTGGAGGCTGGCGTTGCCGCCAACGAACACCTGCTCCGGCTTGCAGCCCAAAATCTCGGCAAACAGGCGCTTGGCGGCGGGGATGCCGCTCATCTCACCGTAGTTGCGGACGTCGATGCCGTCGGAGACATAGTCCTCCGGCTTCTGCATCAGGCCGAAAATATCGCTCACCAGGTCCAGCTGCGCCTTGCCGGGCTTGCCCCGGGCCATATTCAGGCTCAGCCCCTGAGCTTTCAGAGCCTCAAATTCTTTCAGCAGGCGGGCATACTCCGCCTTGCGCACCTCGGCGGTCATCTGGGGATACGCGGTCATAACGATCTTCCTTTCCGTTGGTTTTTTCGGAACATTTTCAACCACCAGTATACCCCATTCGTCCAGTCCCTTTCAAGGCCCAATTCCCCGTTAAAATCGCCCAAAAAGTTCCGCATCCGCCGGAATATTCCGGCGGATGCAGTCAATTTCTTCAGCTCAGTCTCCGCATCTTGCGCATTTGCCGCCGGCGCAGGCGATGGTCGGGTCATCGCAGTCCGTGGTCACGCCGAAGCGGACGGGCACCGAGACGCAGACCTTCTGTGTAATGGTCAGCGTGCAGCTGATCCCTCCGTCGTTGGTCACGCAGTCCACATCCGGCGCGCCCTGGCAGGCTACGCTGATGCTCCCTACCACAGCGGTAGGCGTCAGCGTCACCGGAGCGGTGACTTCCACGCACTGAGAGGCGGTCTTGCTGCAGCTGTTGATGGGGCAGGCGTCCTCCGGCTGGTAGGGCAGGATGGGCTCATGCTCATAGGCCTCATTGATATGCAAAACGATCCCCCGTTTCCTGGATATTGTACCCGACAGCACGGGTACGGTATATCCTATGTTCCGGGGGGTGCCTTTGTCAGTGGTAGCGGTGCGCCGCCGGGGCAGCAGTTTTCTTTTTCGGAAAAGCCATTTTCTTTTTTCTCAAAACCGTGTTATAATATCGCTCAGAGAACGAAAACGTTTGAGGTTTAGTGATATGGACGAAAAACAAGAGAAAAAATTTCATAAAATGACCGAAGAACCGGTGGGAAGCCTGATCTGCCAGCTGGCTCTGCCCTGCATCATCAGTATGCTGGTCACCGCTTTTTACAACATGGCGGACACCTTTTTCGTGGGGAGGCTGGACAGTGACGCCGCCACCGGTGCCGTGGGCGTGGTCTTTTCCCTGATGGCCGTCATCCAGGCCATCGGCTTCTTCTTCGGCCACGGCAGCGGCAACTTCATCTCCCGGGAGCTGGGAAAGCAGAATTTTGAGGACGCCTCCAACATGGCGGCCACCGGCTTCTTCTCCGCCCTGGGGACCGGCCTTGTCATCTGCATTCTGGGCCAGATCTTCCTGGAGCCGCTGGCCTATCTGCTGGGCTCCACGGAGACCATCCTGCCCTACGCCAAAGATTATATGCGCATCATCCTCATCGGCGCGCCGTGGATGACTGCCTCTCTGGTGCTGAACAACCAGCTGCGGTTCCAGGGCAGCGCCGCCTACGGCATGGTGGGCATCACCAGCGGCGCCGTGCTGAATATCGCGCTGGACCCCCTGCTGATCTTCGGTCTGAACATGGGCGTGGCCGGCGCAGCGCTGGCCACCATCATCAGCCAGTTCGTCAGCTTCTGCTTGCTGCTGGTAGGCTGCGGCAAGGGCGGCAACCTCCACATCCACATCTCCCGGGTACAGCTGAAATGGCCCTACTACCAGCAGATCATTCGGGGCGGCCTGCCCTCCCTGGCCCGGCAGGGGCTGGCCTCCGTCGCCACCATCTGCCTGAATCTGGCGGCCAAGCCCTACGGCGACGCCGCCATCGCCGCCATGGGCGTAGTGCAGCGCATCATGATGTTTGGTGCCTCCGCGATGATCGGCTTTGGCCAGGGTTTCCAGCCGGTGTGCGGCTTCAACTACGGTGCCAAGCTCTATGACCGGGTGAAGAAGGGCTTCTGGTTCTGCGTGAAAAGCTCCACCACCTTTCTCTTTGCCGTCGGCGTCCTGGGCTTCATTTTCGCGCCCCAGTTGGTGGCCCTGTTCCGGGACAGCCCGGAGGTGGTTGCCATCGGTGCCACGGCCCTGCGGTTCCAGTGCGTCACCTTTTGCTTCCACGGCTGGGTGGTCATGAGCAATATGATGCTCCAGACCATCGGCCGTACCGCCCCAGCCACCTTTCTGGCCATGGCCCGGCAGGGCGTCTTCTTCATTCCCCTGGTGTGGCTCCTGTCGCATCTCCTGGGTCTGACCGGCATCCAGATGGCCCAGATGGTCTCCGATGCCCTGACCCTGGCCTGTGCCATTCCCATCCAGATCAAAGTGCTGCGGGAGCTGTCCGCGCCGTCCGCATGAGCAGCCGCCCCCTCCACGGGGCGGTTTTACATACATTTTACGCAAACGTTTAATGTTTTTTTCGTGAAAGCGCCCAGCTTTTTTATAAATACTTGTTCTAAACGTCGAACTTTTCTTTGCCTACTTGACTTTAGTTGGAGTTTATCCCATAATATACTCACCTCAAGGGAAGAAACCCGGGGGTTTTTCTTTCCGATTTTTTCGGAAACGTTTGCGTTATTTCGCGATTTTAGAAGGGATGTGTGAACTTCCTATGGCACCCTCCTTCTGGATATTGACCGCGTTGGTCTTTGTATTCACCTATGTGAACGGCTTTCACGACGGGTGCAACGTCGTCGCCACCCTGATCGCCAGCCGTGCAATGAAACCGCATCCGGCACTGGCCTGGGCCGCCGTCGTGGAGGTTCTCTCCCCCTTTGCGATCCTGGTGGTGGGCTCCAGTGTTTCCGATACCATCAAGAAGCTGGTCGGCGAAGCCTATTATACCGACCCAAGCGTGCGCAGCACGGCGCTCGCTTTCATTACGGCGGGGATCCTGGCCGCGATCCTGTGGAACGTAACGACCTGGCGTTTCGGGATCCCCGCCTCCTCTTCCCACGCGCTGATCGGCGGCGTGGTGGGAGCCGGCATGGCGGCCTTCGGCACCGGGGCCATCTCCTGGGGCTACTTCTGGGGCCGCGTGGTGCTGATGATCTTTCTGACTCCCGCCATCAGCTTTGTGGTCGGCTTCCTGATCCTGAAACTTCTCCTGCGGCTGACACGGCACGCAAGTGTGGGCGTCAACAAGTTCTTTACATACGCCCAATGGCTGAACATGACCTTTCTGGCCTTCAACCATTCCTTCAATGATTCCCAGAAGTCCATCGGCATCGTGATGATCCTGCTGGGCATCTACGGCGGCAGTATCAATTCCATTCCCGTGTGGGCCATCGCCTGCGCCGCTCTGTGCCTGTCCTGCGGCATCGCCTTCGGCGGCTTCAAGATCATCAAGACCGTGGGCACCGGCATTTACAAGGTGCAGCCCATCCACTCCTTCGCCTCCCAGCTCACCGCCGGCGCGGTGATCCTGTCCGCCTCCCTGCTTGGCGCTCCCGTATCCGCCAGCCAGATCGTGTCCTCCTCCATTATGGGCGTGGGCTCCGCCGAGCGGTACAAGGCCGTCCACTGGAACGTGGCCGGAAAGATTTTGACGTCCTGGTTCATCACCATTCCCATCGCCGGTGTGCTGGGTGCCATCCTCTATTTCGTATTTTCCATGATTTTCTGACAGCGAGGTGCGTTTCACCATGTTCAAACGGAAAGAAAGTCTCAATTTTTACGCGCTTTTGATCCAGCAGGCCCAAGTCATCCGCGACGCGGTGGAAGCCTTGTGCGCCTTCTGTGAAGACCCCACCCAGGAAAAGGGTGATTTCGTCAAGGTCAAGGAGAAGGAGGCAGACGCCATCCGCCGGGAACTGGTGGATGACATCAACCGCACCTTCATCACCCCCATCGACCGGGATGACCTGTACCGGCTCTCCACCTCCATCGACGATCTGGCGGACTACGCCTGGACCACGGTGAAGGAGATCCGCATCTATGACATCACGCCCGACGCGCACCTGCTGACCATGGCCCGGACCCTGCTGAAAATGGCGGACGGCCTGCTGGTATGCACGCAGAAACTGGAAAAGGACCACGCCGGTGTAGCTGCCGAGGCCACCAAGGTCAAGAAGCTGGAAAACACTCTGAACGTGCAGTTCCACCAGTCCATCGCGGCACTGTTCGAGGAAGACGATATTAAGAAGATCCTGAAATACCGGGAGATCTACAACCATATGAACCACGCCGCGGACAAGGGCGACTTCAGCGCCGACATCCTGCTGGACATCGTGGTCAAGCTCTGATTTTGTTTCCCCGCACGCATTGTTTTGTAATGATGCGTTTCTGTTTCTCCTTTCCTTCTATGGCAAAGGGCCCGCGCTTTGGCAGAGGCGCGGGCCCTTTGCCGTTTAAAACCATAAAAGTGCCTGCCCAGAGAGCAGGCACTTTTGATTCATTTTTCAAGTATGGCCAAAAGTGCTTCCATCAGCTTTTCGCCGCCCCGGATGGGATAGCCGCCCTTTTCGGCGCTGGAATAAATCACGAAACAGGGCTTTCCGCCATTACCGCCGTCATTGAGGACAATATGCAGAGGACGGCGGCCATCGCCTCCGGTCAGACAGAGGGAACCATAGCCGCCCCATGGGACCCGGCGGGGCACCGCGCCGCGCTGATAGGTGCGGAGCAGGGCTTCAATTTCCTCCCGTTCCGCTCTGGAACTGTCATCATGGAAATGAATCGTTTCCCCCTGGTATTCAACATAATCCAGCTGATAGCTGCTCCCCACCAGCGGGTGCGGAATGACACACCAGACTACCGTCAGGGCAGCCAGAGCAGCGATGCCGATGATGACTTTCTTTTTCACAGCCTGCCCCCCTTTTTTACAATGTTATCATATCCCTTAATAAAAGCCAACAGGCGCCGCTTTCGGGCGCCTGCTGGCTATGTATGGGTCTTAGTAGAACGCTTTCATGTAGGCGTCCAGGTCCTCCCGGGTGCCCATGTAGGGGCCGGGGGTCTCCATTTTCAGGGAGACCAGCGCCGTGGCGGTCTTGAGAGCGGTGGGGATGTCCTGGGTCAAACGCTCGGTGATGTAGCTGGCGAAGGTGGTATCGCCCCGGCCGGTACGTCCGGACAGGTTCCGGGCCTTGATGGGGCAGGTGTAGATGTCCTTGCCATCGTAGACCAGCACCTCGGTGTTATGGGTGATGAGGACCTCTTTGGCGCCCCAGTCGTACAGCATCTTGGCGGCGGCCACCCGGTCATCGGTGCCGGTCAGGATCTCCGCCTCGGCAGCGTCGGTCTTGAGGAAGCGGATGTAGGGCAGCATCTCGCGCTTGGCGGCCCAGTCGTGGTACACCATGCCGCCGTTCTCGGCCCAGCGCAGCATGGTCTGCACATCCACGGCTACCATGGCGCCCCGGGACACAGCGTAGGGGATCATCTCGTCAGGAATGTCTCCGCCCACCAGTCCCGCCAGGTGCCAGATCTTGGCGTCGATCTCCTCCGGGACCTCAGAGGGCTTGTAGGGGTCGATGACGCTATCCACCGTGGAGGTGCGGCGTTCCCGGTCAGGGGTGTGGTAGACGTTCTTGGTGACGAAGGAATGGGTGCTGTGGATGGGGAACACGGTGATGTTGGGGGCTTTGGCGAAAACGTCCTTCAAATCCACCTTGGCGGTGTCCGCCTTGGGCAGCACGGCGATCTTGTGGCCGATGTTGGCGGCGGCGAAGCCGGAATAGTACACCGCGCCGCCGATGGCCTGGATGGTGGTGCCGTCATAATCCACGTTGGTATCTTCCGCGATCTCGCCGATGATGAGGGATTCAAACTGGCTCATTTGTTGTTCTCCTTTCGCATTTCCGCGTCGGCCGCCAGAATATCCGGGAACTCCGGGCACCAAAGCTGGAACTGCATCGTTTCGATCATATGCTTATAGGCACGGGAATCCTTGACGCGTTCGGGGAGGATGACGCCCGCGCGGGCCTCGTCGCCGTCCCGGTGGGTGTCGGAGCCGGCCAGTCGGAAATACTCGGGGTGGCGGCGGCACATGGCCAGCGCCTTGTCGTTGTTGTTCTCATGGCGGGGGTTGTCATTGATGATCTCCGCGCCGTGGATGGCGGTCTCCTGCACCGGGGCGCTGCCCGCACGGAAGGGGTGGGCGTGGATGATGAGCACCTCGTTATGGAACTTGTCGTAAAACTCCTGGGCGCTCATGCAGCAGGCGTAGGGATTGGAGCGGAGCCACTGCTCGTCGATGCCATAGACCAGGTAGTCGTTGTCATTCTCCGGGAAACGGAACTCGGCGCCCAGCATCACGTCCAGGCCCACCTCGTCGCCCCGCTTCTTGGAGGCGTGATAGCCGGAGAGGTAGTGGTCCATCACCATGTCCCAGTTGTGCTGGGTGTCGATGCGAGAGAGGTACTCGGGGTGGAGGTGATCCGTGACCACCAGGCCGGAAAAGCCGTTGCGCACATAGCGATCCACCACATCCGCGGCAAACAGGTGACCGCACTTGCTGGTCTCCGCCGTATGGGTGTGGGGATCATACAGGTAACCGTTCATTTCTCTTCTCCTCTTTCGGGAACCCGGCCCTTTGCCGGGCATCCCGTGATTTCAATTTAATCCAGTTCTTTGCAGGTCCCACGCTTGATGAGGGTGGGAAGCAAAATCTGGTGGACATACCCCTGGGTGCCGTTTTCGATCTTGTCCCGCAGCATGTCCACCGCCTGGACCGCCATGTCCCGCTTGGGCTGCTCAATGGTGGTCAGGTCGATGCGGGGCAGACCCGTGGCCGTGATATTGTCGAAACCGATCAGACTCAGACGGCCGGGGATGTCGATATGCAGCTCATCCGCCGCCTTCAGGATACCAAGAGCGTTGGAGTCCGTGGAGGCAAAGATGGCGGTGTAATCTATCGGCTTGGAAAACAGCTCCCTGGCCATCTCATAGCCGTTGGCAATGGAGGAACGGGAAAACTCGCTGTTCACAAAGCGCTGCTGAAGCCCCAGCTCCTGGCAGGCCTTCATATACCCCTCGGCGCGGAGCTGGTGGGTGGTGGTATGACGGCGGCCAAAGTACAAAATGTCCCGGTGGCCCAGCTCATACAGGTACTTGGTGCCGATATAGGTGCCCCGGCTGTTGTCCGCGGCCACGTAGCTCTGAGGCTGGTCCCGGAGGTTCTCGCTGAGGAACACCGTGGGCACCTGGTCGGTGTAAGCCCGGATGTTCTCGTAAGTCTTGGGGCTCTGGGGGACAATGAGGATCCCGTCCACCTGACGGCCCAGCAGCAGCTTGACCACCGTCTTTTCCTGTTTCAGGTCAGGGCCGGAGTTGCACAGCATGATATTGTAGCCATGGGACCGGGCGCTCATCTCCGCGTAATAGGCCAGCTCGGACATGAACTGGTTGTCAATGGAGGGCACCACCAGGCCGATCAGGTCCGTCTTTTTCATCACCATGGAACGGGCCACATAGTTCGTGGTATAGCCCATCTCGTCACAGAGCTTGATGATGCGTTCCCGGGTGTCACTTCCGATCTGGGGGCTTCCCGACAGGGCGCGGGAAACGGTGGCATAGGAGACGCCCGCTGCCTTAGCGACATCTTTCAAAGTCACGCTTTTCACTAATATCGTCCCCTCTGCACAGCGGAAAATCGCAAACGTTTCCGCTTTATTTTAGGCAGCCATGGGCGAAACTCTCCCCTTGGCTGCATAATAGAAGCATATATGATTTTCCCGGCAATGTCAATAACAATCTGGATTTTTCCCATGTTTGGGCAGAAAAACGAAAATCCCGCTCACTCTTTGGCATTTGTCATATTGACAAAGCCGCCCCGCTTATTTAGAATAAAACCAGCGAAAAGTCGCAAACGTTTACAATCGTTTTACATCACAGAACAGGAGAGGATGCCTATGATCCGTGCGGTCCTTTTTGACGTGGGCGGCACGCTGCACGAAGTCCATCATTCCCCGGAGCTGGAGACTTCCTTTTGCCAGCGGCTGCTGGATCTGCTCTCCGCCCACGGCATCGCCCTTCCCATCACAGCCGCGGAGCTGGCGCCCCGGCTGCATGAGAACGCTGAAGGCTACAAGCACTGGTCGGAGCAGTCCCGCCTGGAGCTGCCCGGCGCGAAAATCTGGAGCGAATACTATTTAAAGGAGTTCCATCTCAGCGAGGAGCTTCTCTCTCCCATGGCGGAGGAGCTGTCCTGGATGTATGACGCCGTCCGGGTGGAAAACGTCCCCCGTCCCCACATGCGGGAGACCATCCGCACCCTTCACGACGAGGGACTGAAAATTGGCATCATCAGCAACATCATCTCCGCCACCTTCGTTCCCCGGCTCCTGGAGGACTACGGCATCGCGGACATGATGAGCTGCGTCATCATGTCCTCCACCGCCGGCGTCCGCAAGCCTGACGCCGCCATCTTTGAAAAAGCCGCCGCGGAGTGCGGCGTGCCCTGCGGCGAGATGGCCTACGTGGGCGACACCCTCTCCCGGGACGTGCTGGGCTGCCGGAACGCTGGCGTGGCCCTCTCCATCCAGATCAGCAATCCCTCCATGGCCCACCGGGACACTGCCTTCATCGGCACCGGCCTGGCGCCGGATGTGCTGATCCACGACCTGGCGGAGATCCCCGGCATCGTCCACGCCTTCAACAAGCGATAAATCATTTCACATACATTTCTATTTTATAAGGAGGAACCTCATATGACTCCCGACATTCAGACCATCTTCTTCGACGTTGGCAATACCCTGCGTATCGTGGTGCCCGATCAGGAATTCATCGACAAGGCCGAGGCCGGTCTGATGGAGCTGATCCAGACCAAGGAATCCCACGACGAGCTGTTTGAAAAGCTGGAGGCCCGCTGGAAGGTCTACCGCAAGCTGTCCAAGGACACCCTGCTGGACGTCTCCGAGGGCGAGCTGTGGACCCAGTTCATGCTGCCTGATTACGAGCCCAACATGGTCTACGCCAACGCGCCCAAGCTGACCCGCCTGTGGCGCGACCATGACGGCCGCCGCGTGGCCCGTCCCGACGCCGTGGCTACCCTGAAGGAGCTGCAGGCCCGGGGCTACACCCTGGGCATTATCGCCAACACCGTCACCGAGACCGAAATTCCTGACTGGATGGCCGCCGACGGCGTGGCCCAGTGCTTCAAGACCACCATCCTGTCCTCCAAGGTGCGGCTGCGCAAGCCCGACCCCGCCATCTATCACCTGGCCTGCCGCTGCATCGGCACTCCCGAGGCCAACTGCGCCTACGTGGGCGACAACCCGGTCCGCGATGTGGAGGGCACCCAGGCCGCCGGTTTCGGCATGATGATCCGCATCGACGAGCCCGACACCCTGAACAAGGAAAAGGCCACCGGCAAGGAGTTCATCCCCGATCACGTCATCACGAAGCTGGGCGACCTGCTGGACATCTTCCCTGCCCGTGGGTGAGCGAAATGGCCCTGTCTGATATTCAAACCATCTTTTTCGACATCGGCAGCACCCTGCGGGTGACGGACAAGGATCCCGCGTTTATCGCGGAGGGACGCTGGAAGCTGGCGGCACTGGCCAGGAGCGACGAGGACCCGGAGGTCTTTTACAAAAAGCTGAAGGACCGTTATGACGTCTACCGGGAAGCCTCCAAGGTCGCCCTGCTGGACTATCCCGAAATTGAGCTCTGGCAGCAGATCATGCTGCCGGATGTGGACGGCGAATATGTGGCCGCCCACGCCCAGGAATTCACCACCCTCTGGCGGGACGGCACCAACGGCAAGCGCCTGACCCGGTTCGACACCGTGGACACCGTCAGGGAGCTCTACCGCCGGGGCTATAAGCTGGGCATCATCGCCAACACCATCACCGAGGCGGAGATCACCGACTGGATGATCGAGGAGGGCATCTCCCACTGCTTCACCACCACCATTCTCTCCTCCAAGGTGCGGCTGCGCAAGCCCGACCCCGCCATCTACCACCTGGCCTGCCGCTGCTGCGGCACCCCGGAGGCGGGCTGCGCCTACATCGGCGACAACCCCGACCGGGATGTGGAGGGCACCCGGGCGGCAGGCTTCGGCTGCATGATCCTCATTGACGACCCCAAAAAGGGCCGGACGGAGAAAATGCGGGCGGCCTGCGATCACCTCATTGAAAATCTCAGCGATCTGCTGGACCTCTTCCCCGCCCGCGTCTGAGCGGCAATCAAAATACAGGAGGTTTCTACCCATGGATAACACCAAGCGTTACAAAGCGGTATTTTTTGACCTGGGCGGCACCCTGCGCATCGCCCTGAAGGATGAGCCCTACATGAAGCACGCCCGCCGCAAGATGGCGGAGATCGCCGGCACCGATATGCCCTACGAGGAATTTTTCCAGTTGATCGAGGACCGCTACGAGCCCTACCGCAAATGGGCCCTCAGCGAGTTCAAGGAGTCCGACGACGAGGAGCTGTGGTGCAAGTGGCTGCTGCCCGACTATGACCCGGTCCGCATCAAGCAGGTCTGCCATGAGCTGAGCTACCAGTACCGCCAGACCAAGGGCCGCCGCGTCGTGGTAGACGGCGGCGTGGAGGTCATCAAGGGCCTCCATGAGCGGGGCTACAAGCTGGGTATCATCTCCAACCTCATCGGCGAGACCGAGGTCCCCGACTGGCTGGAGGAGGACGGCCTGGACCAGTATTTCGACTCCGTCATCCTCTCCTCCGTCTGCCACCTGCGCAAGCCCGGCTTTGAGATCTATCAGCTCTGCGCCAAGGAAATGGGCGTGGAACTGGCGGACTGCGTGTCCGTGGCCGACAACGTCAAGCGGGACATCCCCGGCGCCAAGAAAGCCGGCGTGGGCTGCAACATTATTTTCGAGTCCCCGGAGAAAAAGCACGCCGTGGAGTTCACCGAGGAGAACCGCCCCGACGCCATCATCAAGGACTTCCGGGAAATTCTGGACCTGCTGCCGCCCCTGAACTAAATCACATGGCGGGACGTCCGGGGCCTCCCCGGGCGCGTCCTGCGTTATGGAGGTCATCAATATGAATACGGATATTCGCTATATTTTCATCGACCTGGGCGGCACCTTCCGCGTCATCGACGAGGACCCCGCCTACCTCTCTGCCGCCCGTGCGAAAATTGCCGAGCTGTGCGGCGTGGAGACCGACGACCCCAACAAGTGGTTCGACGAGGTCATTGACAAGCGGTACGACAAGTACCGGGAATGGGCCCTGAAGTTCATGTGCGAGGCTCCCGAGGAGGTCCTGTGGACCCGCTGGCTGGCCTACGACATGGACCGGGAGCGCATCCTGAAGAACGCCGCCGAGCTGACCTACCAGTACCGCCAGACCAAGGGCCGCCGCACCGTGGTGGAGGGTGGCGCCGAGACCGTCAAGGAACTGTGCGCCAGAGGCTACACCCTGGGCATCATCAGCGATTTGGTTGGCAAGCGCGAGGTGGACGAGTGGCTGGATGCAGACGGTCTGCGGCCCTATTTCAAGACCGTCCAGCAGTCCTCCATCACCTACGTCCGCAAGCCCGGCCCCGCCATCTACTACTACGCCATGGAGGAAGTCGGCGCCCAGCCGGAGAACTGCTGCTATGTGGGCGACAACCTGAACCGCGACATCGTGGGCGCTAAGGCCGTGGACTTCGGCATGACCGTGGCAGTCCAGTACAACAAAAACAAGCCCCTGAAGCTTACCGAGGAGAACATGCCCAGCGCCAAAATTTACACCTTCCCCCAGCTGCTGGACATCTTCCCCGCCTGCGGCCAGGTGGCTGTGGATAAGCTGATCGCCCCCAACGACGGGCAGTAATTTGTAATTAGGAGGTACATTCCATGTCTGATTTGAAACGCGGCGGCGCCCAGCTGGCGGAAGCCGTCAAGAGAGCATACGAACTGGGTCAGGACGACTACCATCTGGAGCCGATGCTCCTGGTGGAGGACGGCAAGCCTGTGGGCAAAATTTCCGACGGCGACGCCGCCATCTTCTGCTGCCGCCGGGGCGAGCGGGAGATCGAGCTGACCGAGATGTTCACCGAGGAGGGCTTCGACAAGGTGGAGCGCCGGAAGCTGAACGACCTGGACTTCGTTATTATGACGATGTACCACGACAAGTTCAAGGACCTACCCATCGCTTTCGCCCCCGCCAAGGTGGTAAAGCCCCTGGCCCAGGTCCTCAGCGAGGCCGGGAAATCCCAGTTTCACTGCGCCGAGAGCGAGAAATTCGCCCATGTGACCTTCTTCTTCAACGGCGGTGAGAACAACGCCTTCCCCGGCGAAGATGACGTCTGCATCCCCTCTCCCAAGGGCATCGACTTTGACCAGCAGCCCGAGCTGTCCCTGCCCAAGGTGGCGGACACGGTCATGGACGCCCTGGGCAAGTATGACTTCGTGGTCACCAACTTTGCCAACGGCGACGTCATCGGCCACACCCAGAACACCGCCGCCAAGATCCAGGCCTGCGGCCATGTCAGCCACTACCTGGACGTGGTGGTCCACGACGCGCTGAACAAGGGCTACGTGGTGGCCATCACCGCCGACCACGGCAACATTGAGAAGCTGTACACCGCTGCCGGCAAGCCCGACGGCGCCCACACCACCAACCTAGTGCCCTTCATCATGATCGACCCCGCCGACAAGTCCCCCATCGCCCTCCGGGACGGCTCCCTGGGCGACGTGGCTCCCACTGTGCTGGACGTCATGGGCATCCCCCAGCCCGCCGAGATGTCTGGCCGTTCCCTGGCCGAGGGCAAGAACTGGGGCAAGGACCGCAAGATGCTGCTCATCATCTGCGACGGCTGGGGCCTGGGCACCGGCGACGAGAACGACGCCATCCATGTGGCCGACACCCCCTATTGGGATTCTTTGCTTGCCGAGCAGTCCTGGAGCAAGCTCCACGCCTCCGGCGAGTTCGTGGGTCTGGGCGCCGGCAAAGCCGGCAACTCCGAGGCCGGCCACTCCAACCTGGGCGCCGGCCGCTGCGTGATGCAGGACGACGTCCGCCTGGACGCCGCTGTCAAGGACGGCAGCTTCAAGAAGAACCCCATCTTCCTGGAGGCCATCGAGCACGCCAAGCGCAACGGCACCGCCCTGCACCTGCTGGCCTACCTGACCTACAAGTCCTCCCACGGCTGCATCGACTATCCTCTGAACATCTGCGAGATGGCAAAGGAAGCCGGTCTGGAGAAGGTCTACTTCCACATCATCTTTGACGGCCGCTCCACCGAGCCCGGCTCCGCCCCCACCCTGCTGGCTGAGCTGGACGCCAAGCTGGACGCCATCGGCCTGGGCCGTATCGTGGACGGCGTGGGCCGCGGCGTGGCGCTGGACCGCGACAAGAACTACGACAAAGTCAAGCGCGCCTATGACGCCATGGTCGACGGCGTGGGCACACAGTACGAATAATTGGTTGTCTCATAAAATTCCGGCGGCGGCACCCTCCACCGGCTCTCCCGCGGAGCTTTCGGAGGGCTCCGCCGCCTCTTTTTACCGGTTTCCGCATTTATCCTTGTTAAAAAACAAACGGTCATTGACGAATCGGCTGTTTCTGCTGTAAAATAACTCCGAACGCAGAGTGATCTTGCCATTCTGTTTTTATGGGCGTTTGGCAAACGATTACCTGCGCCGCAGCCAGCGTGAATCCTGCGCCCTGTCAGCCCTTTTCTGGCCTGGCGCTTCATTTAAAAAAGGAAAGGAAGATACCCCCCATGAACGAGAAAAAGTGCAAAGTTCTGGCGGCCGAGATCCGGCTGGAGACTCTGAAAGTCATCCACTCCCGCGGTTTTGGTCATGTGGGCGGCTCCATGGATCTGGCCGATCTGATGGCCGTCCTGTATGGAGAGGTCATGAAATTCGATCCCAAGAATCCCCGCTGGGAAGACCGTGACTGGCTGGTCCTGTCCAAGGGTCATGCCGGCCCTGTGGCTTACGCCACCTTCGGCCTGATGGGTTTCTATCCCATGGAGGAGGCCTATACCCTGAACCAGCCCGGCACTAAGTTCCCCAGCCACACCGACCGGAAGCTGACCCCCGGCGTGGACCTGACCACCGGCTCCCTGGGCCAGGGCGTGTCCACCGCCACCGGCGCGGCTCTGGGCAACAAGATCGACGGCCGTGACAACCACGTGTTCTGCGTCATCGGCGACGGCGAGGCCGACGAGGGCCAGGTTTGGGAAGGCCTGCACTTCGCCTACGCCCACAAGCTGGACAACATCATCTACTTCTTCGACAACAACGGCTATCAGCTGGACGGCCCCACCGACGACATCCTGGCCCACGGCAGCCTTGCCAAGAAAGCTGAGGCCTTCGGCCTGTACACCCAGGAGATCGACGGCCACGATGTGAAGGCCATCTACGACGCCATCCAGAATGCCTACGCCAAGAAGGGCGTGCCCAGCTGCATCGTTCTGGACACCAGCAAGGGCAAGGGCGCTACCTTCGCCGAGCCCAAGCACGACCACTCCTCTCAGCCCAGCGAGGAGCAGTGGACCGAGGCCATCGCTGCCGCTGAGAAGGCACTGGATGCCATCAAGAACGCTTAAAGGAGGGAAAGAACGATGAACGTGAAACTGATTGGTGAGCACAAGAAAGATTCCCGCGCCTGCCGCGACGGTCTCGCTCTGACCCTGAACGAGATGATGGCGGAGGACAAGTCCATCTGCTACGTGGACTGCGACCTGATGGGCTGCATCAACACCAAGATGCTGCGCAAAAACTATCCCGACCGCGCTTTTGAGGCCGGTATCGCCGAGGCCAACGGCGCCGGCGTTGCCGCGGGCCTTGCCGCCACCGGCAAGAAGGTGTTCTATCACTCCTTCGGCACCTTCTCCTCCCGCCGCTGCTATGACCAGATCTACATGTCCGCCGCTTACGCCGGCCTCAGCGTCCGTGTGCTGGGCTCCGACGCCGGTGTGACCGCTGCCTTCAACGGCGGCACCCATATGCCTCTGGAGGATGCCGCCATGTACCTGAGCATCCCCGAGACCACCGTGCTGGACCCCGCTGACTACGACCAGCTGGCCAGCATCACCCGCCAGCTGGTGAACGTGGAGGGCGTTTCCTACACCCGCTTCGTCCGCAAGGGCATCATCCAGGTCTACGGCGAGGGCTCCGAGTTCGAGATCGGCAAGGGCGTCGTCCTGCATGAGAGCGACAAGGATGTGGCCACCATCATCACCTCCGGCATCATGGTGGACGAGAGCCTGAAGGCCTACGAGTCCCTGCAGGCCGAGGGCATTTCCGTCCGCGTCATCGATATGTTCACCTGGAAGCCCCTGGACGAGGAGCTGGTCATCAAGGCCGCCAAGGAGACCGGCGCCATCGTCACCGCTGAGAACCACAACGTCACCTGCGGTCTGGGCTCCGTAGTCGCTAACTGCCTGGCCAAGAACTGCCCCACCATCCAGGAGTTCGTGGGCGTACAGGATCTGTTCGGCGAGGTGGGTCCCCAGGACTACCTGATGGACCGCTTCGGCCTGCGTGCCGCCAACATTGTCGAGGCCGTGAAGAAGGCCGTTTCCCGCAAGTAAGTTCGTTGACTTCTGTCCCGGCGGGCGCCGGGACAGCGTCAAATAATTCTATATTTCAAAGGAGAGTTGATTCCAATGGCTATGGACGCTTTTTCCGCCTCTCTGATGGCTGATAAGAGAGAGATCATCTTCGCCCCCACCGTGTACAAATTCCAGACCTTCGCCCAGATGGCGGAGGAGTTCAAGCTGAACGACCGCGACGTGGTCCTGACCAACGAGTTCATCTACAAGCCCTTCATGGAGGAGCTGGGCCTGAAGTGCCAGTTCGTGTTCCAGGAGAAGTTCGGCGCCGGTGAGCCCTCCGAGGCCATGATCCAGACCATGTACGACGCCATCCCCTATGACAGCTATGACCGTGTCATCGCCGTCGGCGGCGGCGCCATCATGGACCTGTGCAAGCTGCTGGGCTGCCAGCGTCCCGACACCGTGCACAACCTGTACTTCAAGCGCTTCCCCGTCGTGCATGAGAAGGACGTCATCGCCATCCCCACCACCTGCGGCACCGGCTCTGAGTGCACCAACATCTCCGTGGCCATCGTCAAGGACGAGAAGGACGGCGTTCTGACCGGCGGCGAGACCAAGCTGGGCCTGGTTTCCGACGACATCATCCCCAACAAGGTCTGCCTGATCCCCGACCTGCTGCGCACCCTGCCCTACAAGCCCTTCGCCTGCTCCGCCATCGACGCTCTGGTGCACGCCACTGAGTCCTTCCTGAGCCCCCACCGCAAGACCATCACCAGCGAGCTCTTCAGCGAGAAGGCCATGGACATGATCCTGAAGGGCTTCAAGCTGCTGGACGAGAAGGGCCCCGACGCCCGGTTCGAGTACATGGACCAGTTCGTCACCGCTTCCTTCTACGCCGGCATCGCCTTCCTGAAGGCCGGCTGCGGCCCTGTTCACGGCATGAGCTTCCCCCTGGGCGGCACCTATCACGTGCCTCACGGCGAGTCCAACTACATGCTGTTCGGCGCCATCATGGACTACTATGACGAGAAGAACCCCGACGGCGAGATCATGCGCTTCAAGGAACTGGTGGCCGGTATCCTGGGCTGCGAGGCCAAGGACGCCATCCCCGAGATGAACGCCCTGCTGCAGCGCATCCTGCCCCTGCGTCCCCTCCGGGACTGCGGCTTCACCGAGGCCGACTTCAAGGCCTTCCCCCAGTCCGTGGAGGCCAACCAGCAGCGCCTGATGACCAATGCTTACTATCCCTTCGATCTGGAGAGCGAAGAGGCCATCTACCGCAAGTGCTACTAATTCCCACATGCAGAAAGAGCGACGGTTTTTACCGTCGCTCTTTTTTGTCCTGTTCATATCGTTTGCCGAACCGGATCAGGGCGATCCCCACGGCGATCTTCAACGCGGCAAGCAAAGTCGGCAGCACAAATGCCGACACCAGCATGGTTGTACCAAAGGATTCCATACGTCCCTCCCCTTTCAATACCATAACACCCTTGCGATATTCAGGATGCCCAATAAGTCCAGTGCACCCCAAGCCACCGCCGCCCAGCCCAAAATTCGTGCCAGGGTTCCCAGATGCTCCGTCAAAAATCGGTTGGATTTCTCCCGGCGGATGGGCTCCTGTCTCTCGACCTCCGGCCGCAGCTGATAGTCCGTGGTAACGCCGAACAGGTCTGCCAAAAGGATGACCTTCTCTGTCTCCGGCATCGTCTCGTTCCGCTCCCAGCGGCTCACCGCCTGGCGGCTGACGTCCAGCTTCTCCGCCAGGACGTCCTGGCTCATACCCGCTTTTTGCCGCAGGCTTTGCAGCTTCTCTCCAAATGTCATGGCCCCGCTCCCTTTCTTTAGTAGTGGCACCATCATAGCAAAATTTCTCTATGCCGTCCAGCAACCGGGCATGGAACTTCCGCAATCTCAGGTTGCGCGGTGAAAAGACGCAAAAAAACAGCCCCCTTCGGGACTGTTTCACGGATTCAGTTGGATACCTCCCGCATGACGGCGTCCAGGGCCTCCTGGGGCGCCATGCCGCCCTCCGACACCGCCCGGCACAGGCGGCGGTAGAGCAGGCGGTCCGCGCCGGCCAGGGCTACGGCCCGGTCCAAAAGTTCTTCCCGGAAGCCCACGGCCTCCAGCTCCTGCATCAAGGGGATAATATTCACCGCGCCACCGCCTTTCCGACACCAGTATACCCGCTGCGCCGGAAAAAACGCTATCAAGATTTTGTTAAATTCTTGTATGGCTTTCGTTTACTCAGCCAAAATCGGCAGGTCCACGATGGCCAGTCCCTGGTTCAACGCATATTCCACCGTGTACCGGGTGCCGCCGGAAGTGCCGTCAAACGCGGCGATAAGCAGCGACGCGTGGTCCACCAGATAGCGGTCCCGGCGCAGCATACAGGTGGAAGTGTACTGGCCGGACACCATCGTCTCAAAGTCGCAGGCCGCCACCAGGCGGTCATACCGCTCCCGCTGGGCGGGCGGCCAGGCGTCGGCCTGGGTGGGACAGGGGATGGCCGCTTCCACCGTCACATCGGGGTGACGCTCCCGCAGGGCCAGCACCGCCTCGCAGAAATAGAGGTCACAGCCCATGGCCATGCCGCAGAGAAAATGGCGGAAGCCCTGCTCATAGGCCAGCTCCACCGCGTCGGCAATGCGGCGCTTCAGCTTCAGGCAGCGGGGGTCGAACTCGTTATACCGCCAGGGCAGTTTTCCCGGCCGGTGGCCGGTAAAGCAGCAGGATTCCTGTCTGGCACGCATGGCAGCACCTCCCCTTTTGATAGCTGTTTTCAGTATAGAACATTCGTTTGAATTTGTAAAGGGGAAGCGAAAAAAATTAGGGGTTGCTTTTTGATGGAGACTGTCATATAATATCCCACAGGAAACAACTGAATACTTTGTCTTCAGGGCGGGGCGAAATTCCCCACTGGCGGTAAAGTCCGCGACCGGATACCTTCGGTATCCGCTGACCCGGTGAAACTCCGGGACCAACAGTATAGTCTGGATGGAAGAAGATGAGTGCGGCAAGGCCGCGCGTTTTTGACGCGCTTCTTTGTTGTAGGAAGCTCTGATTCAATTCGTGTATGTGGATCGGGGCAGTTTTTTTGTCCGGCGAGGCAAAAATCTGCAGGAATCCCAAGGGATTTCAAAGATTTTTAACGAAGCTGGGCGGAAAAAATGCCGCCGGGACATGTGCGCGAAGTGGAGCAGAGGTTCCTGAGATCACCTTGGAGAGAAGTCAAAGCATCCAGGGTGTTTTCAAAACAACAAAGGAGTGTATTTTTATGTCCGAACCCAATGTCAACGCCATCCCTGCCACCAAGTCCAATGTCAAAACCATCACCTCCATGGCCATGCTGACCGCCATCGCCTATGTGGTGATGGTCCTCTCCAAGATGCTGCCCCAGGTCTCCGGCTTTTTGCAGCTGGACCTGAAGGACACCGTCATCTGCATCGGCGGTTTCGTCTTCGGCCCTCTGGCCGCCGCCATCATCTCTATTGTAGTAGCCGTCGTTGAGATGTTCACCGTCAGCGACACCGGCATCATCGGCCTCATTATGAACATGCTGGCCACCTGCGCCTTCTGCTGCACCGCCGCTTTTGTGTACAAGCGCATCCACACCAAGAAGGGCGCCATCATCGGCCTGGCTCTGGGCGTGGTGCTCCTGACCATTGTGATGATGCTGTGGAACTACCTCATTACCCCCCTGTACATGGGCGTGCCCCGTGAAATGGTAGCCGGCATGATGCTGTCCGTGTTCCTGCCCTTCAACGTGGTCAAGGGGGGTCTCAACATGGCTCTGATCCTGCTGCTGTACAAGCCTGTGGTCACCGCCCTGCGGAAAGCCAAGCTGGTGCCGGAGTCCCACGCGCCCCAGCAGTCCGCCCGCAAGCTGAACGCCGGCTTCCTGCTGTTCTCCCTGGCCCTGCTTGCTACCTTCGTGACCCTGGCACTGGTGCTGATGGGCATCATCTGATCCCGTCCATACTTTTTACTCCGGGAGGAGCGGTGCGCTTCTGCGTACCGCCCCTCCCCTTTTTTCGAAATCCGGCTTTTCTTTTCCGAACAAATGTGCTATTATAGGAATATTGAATGAAAGGGGGGATACCGTGGACCGCATCATCCTGCACTGCGATCTGAACTGCTTTTACGCTTCCGTGGAGCTGTTGAGCCACCCGGATCTGCGGGACGTGCCCATGGCCGTCTGCGGCGACCCCCAATCCCGCCACGGCATCATCCTGGCGAAGAACGAACCTGCCAAGAAATTCGGCGTCCAGACGGCGGAGACCATCTGGCAGGCCAAAAAGAAGTGCCCGGACCTGGTGCTGCTGCCGCCCCACCATGACCTGTACCGGGAGTACTCCCGGAAAGTCAACGCCATTTACGACGAGTACACCGACCTGGTGGAGCCCTTTGGCATCGACGAGAGCTGGCTGGATGTGACCCACACCCTCCACCTGTTCGGCGGGGACGCCAGGGCCTTGGCCGACGCCTTGCGGGAGCGGATGAAGCGGCAGCTGGGGCTGACTCTCTCCGTGGGCGTCAGCTTCAACAAGGTCTTTGCCAAGCTGGGCAGCGACTATAAAAAGCCCGACGCCACCACCGTCATCTCCCGAGAAAACTGGAATGAGCTGGTGTGGCCCCTGCCGGTGGGGGATCTGCTGTATGTGGGCGGCGCCGCCCGGAAACTCTTAAAGCAGTACGGCATCACCACCATCGGCCAGCTGGCCGCCTGCAAGCCGGAGATGCTGGAGACCCTGATGGGCAAAATGGGCACCCAGCTTTACGATTACGCTAACGGCCTGGACCGGGACCCGGTGCGCTCCCGGTATGACACGGAGCCGGTGAAGTCCGTGGGCAACGGCACCACCTTTCCGCAGAACCTCACCACCCGGGAGCAGGTCCACGCTGGCATCGCCGTGCTGGCGGACTCCGTGGCCTCCCGTCTGCGGCACGCGGGGCTGTATGCGGGCGGCGTCCAGGTGACGGTCCGGGACCCCCAGTTCCACGACCGCTCCCGCCAGCGGCAGCTTGCCGCCCCCACCCATCTCATTCGGGACCTGACGGACGCCGCCATGGAGCTGCTGTATGAGCTCTGGAAGCCGCCATCTCCCATCCGGGCGCTGACGGTCACCGCCATCCATCTGGTCCAGGAGGGCGAAGCCTATGAGCAGGTGGATCTGTTCAGCTCCGGCCCCGGCAAGGAAAAGCAGGAGAAGCTGGAGGGCGCCATGGAGCAGATACGGAAAAAATTTGGCGCGGACGCCATCGTCTTCGGCGCCGCCCGGCCGGAAAAAGAGGAGGACCCCTTACCATGACGAAAGCAGAGGACAAGCAGCGGCTCCGCCGCGTCATCCGGGAGTTGGAGCGCCAGCTCTCTCCCCGCTACAAGGAGGCCAGCAGCCGGGCCATCGCCGCCCATCTGCTGGCCATGCCGGAATACCAGGCCGCCGGGACGGTGTTCTGCTTTGTGGGCTCGGAACGGGAAATCGACACCCGGCCCATTCTGGAGGACGCTCTCGCCGCCGGGAAGTGGCTGTGCGTGCCGCTGTGCACGGGGCCGGGTATCATGGAACTGCGCCAGGTCACGGCGCTTGACCAGTTGGTCCCCGGCGCTTACGGCATCCCGGAGCCGCCTGCCGCTGCCCCCGAGGTGGACATGGACGAGGTGGACTTCGCCGTCCTCCCCTGTGTCGCCTGCAATCATCTGGGACAGCGCCTGGGCCGGGGCGGGGGCTACTACGACCGCTTTCTCTCCGGTTACCGGGGCGGCACGGTGCTGCTGTGCCGGGAAAAGCTCATCCGGGAGGAGATCCCCCTGGAGCCCTGGGACATGCCCGTCCCCTGGGTACTGACGGAGCGCGGCTTGTACGAGGACGGCATCCCCGCGCGGCTGGGTTGACAAAATTGGCTGTTTTTCCTGAAAAAGTCCTCTGTTTTCCGTGAAAACCGTCGGTTGTCAAATCCGCTCTTCTCCCGTACAATGGACGCAATACGTTTTCGGCGGCAGCGCCGCTTTCCAAAGGAGGACTTTTTCATGCTTCAGCAATCTATGGAGTTTCTCTCCCAGTACGACCCGGAGGTGGGGGCCTCCATTCAGGAGGAATTTGCCCGGGAACGATGCCATATTGAACTGATCGCATCAGAGAACATCGTCAGCGAGGCGGTGATGCTGGCGCAAGGCTCCTGCCTGACGAATAAATACGCCGAGGGTTACCCCGGCAAGCGGTACTACGGCGGCTGCTACGCCGTGGACGTTACCGAGGACCTGGCCCGCCGCCGGGCCTGCGAGCTGTTCGGCTGTAATTATGCCAACGTCCAGCCCCACTCCGGTGCCAACGCCAATCTGTCGGCCTTTTTCGCCCTGCTGCAGCCCGGCGACACCGTGCTGAGCATGAGTCTGGCCCACGGCGGCCATCTGAGCCACGGCAGTCCCGTCAATATTTCCGGCAAGTATTTCCACATCGTCCCCTACGGTGTGGAGGACGACACCGAGGTCATCGACTACGACAAGGTGCTGGAACTGGCGAAGGAATGCAAGCCTAAGCTGATCCTGGCAGGTGCCAGTGCCTATCCCCGGACGCTGGACTTCCCCCGGTTCCGGGCCATCGCTGGCGAGGTAGGTGCCTATCTGATGGTGGACATGGCCCACATCGCGGGGCTGGTGGCCGCCGGGGTCCATCCCTCCCCCATCCCCTACGCCGACGTGGTGACCACCACCACCCACAAGACCCTGCGGGGCCCCCGGGGCGGCATGATCCTCTGCAATGATGAGACGATCTACAAGAAAATCAACTCCGCTGTATTCCCCGGCACTCAGGGCGGCTCTCTGGAGCACGTCATCGCTGCCAAGGCCATCTGCCTGGGCGAGGCGTTGAAGCCGGAGTTCAAAGCCTATGGCGAGCAGGTGGTGAAGAATGCCAAGGTCCTCTCTGAAGAACTGACGAAGCAGGGCTTCCGGCTGGTATCCGGCGGCACTGACAATCACCTGTGCCTGCTGGACCTGCGGCCCTTCCACATCACCGGCAAGGAGTTTGAGAACCGCCTGGACGCGGTGCAGATCACCGTCAACAAGAACGCTATCCCCAACGACCCGGAAAAGCCCTTCGTTACCAGCGGTGTCCGGGTGGGCACTCCCGCCGTCACCTCCCGGGGCTTCAAGGAGCCGGAGATGATAGAAATTGCCCGGTGGATGGGCATGGTGGCCCGGGACTTTGAGGGCTGCCGCTACCAGGTTCGTTCCGAGGTGGACGCCCTGTGCCGCCGTTTCCCCATTTACGAATAAGCGCAAAGCCGTCAGGTCACATCCCTGGCGGCTTTTTCATGCCGCCTTGGTTGACGGTTTCCGGTTTCTGTGTTATATGTGCTATGTAGATATTTTTTTATAGAAGCAGCGTGGGAGGATACCGCATGGAATATTGCAAGCTCCAGACCGGCTGTCTGCTGGTCGTCGCCTATATCGCCTTTCTCTATGTCCGGGAGCGTCGGCGTTATGAGAAAAAACTCCGCCCTACGCCCTTCGACGGGCTTCTGGCTCTGGGTATCCTGAGCCTGACGCTGGACGGCGTGACGGCCTAGACCGTCAACCGCCTGGACACCGTCCCGGCGATACTGAACCTGGTGCTGCACCTGCTGTTTCTCATCAGCCTGGATTCCATTGTTTTTCTGCTGTTTCTCTACTTTTTGGCATCCACTGAGGGTCTCCCCAAGCGGAAAAGCGCACGGTTTTGCCTGTTTGCCCCCTACGCCGCCAGCATTGCCATGGTGCTGCTGAATATCGGCTCCCTGGAATACCGGACGGGACGGCTGTCCAACTACTCCATGGGCGTGTCAGTCTACGCCTGCTTTATCATGGTGGGGCTCTCCATCATCTTCACCTTCGTGGTGTTTTTCCGGCGGTGGAATTACATTGAAAGCCACAAGCGGGCCAGTATTTTCACCTACCTGCTGGTAATGCTGCTGTTAGGCGGGTATCAGATGCTGTTGCCGGACGCTCTGGTGACCAGCCTGGGCGTGACCATTTTCATTCTGGGCGTATACCTGAACCAGGAGAATCCCGCCCTGCGGCAGCTCTCCCACTATCACCGGGAGATGGTGATGGGCTTCGCCGTCCTCATCGAGGGCAAGGACGGCAGCACCGGCGGCCACGTCCGCCGCACCACCGCCTATGTGGAGGTGCTGGCGAAGGCCCTGCGGGACCGGGGCCATTTCCGGGACGTCCTGACCAAGGACTATCTGGAAAACCTGATGATGGCCGCTCCCATGCATGACATCGGCAAGATCTCCGTACCGGACAGCATCCTGCAGAAGCCGGGGCGTCTGACGGCGGAGGAATTTGAGATCATCAAGCGCCACACCGTCAGCGGCGGCGAGATCATCCAGAATACCTTTGGCCACGTCGGGAACGCCCAATACCTGGACATGGCCTACAACGTGGCCCTCCACCACCACGAGAAATGGAACGGCAAGGGGTATCCTACCGGGCTGAAAGGCGGAGAAATCCCCCTCTGCGCCCGCATCATGGCCATCGCGGATGTATTTGACGCCGTGTCCGAAACCCGCTGCTACCGCCCCGCCATGCCTCTGAACCAGTGCTTTGACATCATCCGTCAGGGCGCCGGGAAGGATTTTGACCCCCTGCTGGCGGAGGTTTTTCTGGACATCCGTCCCCAGGTGGAGGCCATTCACGCCCAGGTACAGTGATTTCCCATATGCAAAAAGGAGTTGAACCCCATGGAACAGGAGCATAAGCGGCGCGTCCGCTACAAGGGCACCCATCCCCGCGCCTTCCGGGAAAAATATAAGGAACTGGATCCGGAAAAGTACGGCGCTGATGTGGAGAAGATCATCCAAAGCGGAAAAACCCCCGCCGGAATGCACATCCCCATCATGGTGAATGAAATTCTGGAGGTACTGGATATTCAGCCGGGACAGGTAGGGTACGACGCCACCCTGGGCTACGGCGGCCACACCCGGAAGATGCTGGAAAAGCTGGAGGGGCAGGGCCATCTTTACGCTACCGATGTGGACCCCATCGAGTCCGAAAAGACCCGGGCACGGCTGGAGGCCGCGGGCTATGGGTCCGACATCCTCACCATCCGGCGGATGAACTTCGCCCAGGTGGACCAGGTGGCGCCGGGTGAAAAATTCGATTTCGTGCTGGCGGATCTGGGCGTCTCCTCCATGCAGATTGACGACCCGGAGCGGGGCTTCACCTTCAAGTACGACGGCCCCCTAGACCTGCGGCTGGACCCCACCTCCGGCGTGTCCGCGGCAGAGCGCCTGCGGGAGCTGGACGAGGAGGAGCTTGCCGCCATGCTGGTAGAAAACGCCGACGAGCCCTATGCCAGCCGCATCGCCAAGGCCGTCATGCGGGTATACCAGCGGGGCGGCAGCGTGGATACCACAAAGCAGCTGGCCTCTATCATTGAGGGTGCCCTCTCCTTCCTGCCGCCTGCCGAGCGGAAGGAGGCGGTCAAAAAATCCTGCCAGCGGACTTTCCAGGCGCTTCGCATCGACGTGAACAGCGAATTCGAAGTTTTGTACACTTTCTTAGATAAATTGCCCACTGTATTGAATAGCGGCGGCAGGGTCGCGGTACTGACCTTCCACTCCGGAGAGGACCGGCTGGTGAAAAAAGCCTTCAAGCAGCACCTGCGGGAGGGCGTTTACAGTGAAATCTCCGAGGACGTCACCCGGCCGTCAGCGGAGGAGTGCTACCGCAATCCACGGGCCAAATCCACCAAGCTGCGGTGGGCAGTCCGGGCATAAGGAGGAACTGCCATGCTGAGAGTCGAGACCATACAGCGTGTCCTGAAATTCCGGGACGACCGGGACTGGCGGCAGTTCCACACGCCGAAGGACCTGGCCATTTCCATGAGTCTAGAGGCCGCCGAGCTGCTGGAGGTGTTTCAGTGGAGCGGTACGGACCTGGAGTGCAGGGACAAGCTGGATAAGGTCAAGGAAGAACTGGCGGACGTGCTGAGCTACTGTATTCTGATGGCGGACGTCTGCGGACTGGACCTGGACGAGATCATGAACGAAAAAGTCGATAAAAACGAGGCCAAGTACCCAGTGGAAAAAGCCCGGGGCAGCGCCGCCAAATATACGGAACTGTGAAAAACCGCCCGCGGAAAGATCCGCGGGCGGTTTTTTGCAGAGATTTTTTACAGGGGATGGCGCTTACGCACCACATCAAACGCTTCCTCCGCCACGGCGACGGTCTGGGCAATGTCCTCGTCAGACAGGGCGTAGTTGATGAAGTGGTTATGGTGGGTGGTGAAAAACACGCCCCGTTTCACACACTCGGCGATCCACTCCTGGTGGAGCATCAGGCTGGGGTCGTCCGCCAACCGCAGATAGAACAGGCTGGGCATTCCGCTCACCCGGAGGTCAAAACCGTACTTTTGTCCGGCGTCAACCAGGCCATCGCACAGTTTCTTGCCCTTTTCGTTCAGTATCTTGGGCAAATCCAGTTTCTTCATCTTCTCGATGCAGGCGATGCCGGCGGCGAAGGGCACGGCGGACATCCAGTAGCTGCCGGTGTAGCTAAGCCCGGAGACGGCGTTTTTCAGGAATTCCTTACCGCAGAGGGCGGAGACGTTGTAGCCGTTGGCCAGGGCCTTGCAGAAGCAGATGAGGTCCGCTTCAAAGCCGAAATAGTGGTCGCTGCCCTGGAGGTCGATGCGCCAGCCCGCCCGGACATCGTCCACGATGAGGACGGTGCCGTTGTCGGTGCAGAGCTTGCGGACCTTCTGCCAGAAGCCGTCGGCAGGCAGCTCGTTGTCCTTGAAATTGCCGTGCATATAAGGCTGGCCGATGACGGCGGCGATCTCCCCCTTGTAGCGGTCAAACAGCTCCGCCAACGCGTCGAAGTCGTTCCAGTCCACATAGAGGTTGTGCATGACGTCCTCCTCCAGAATGCCGGAGTAATCCAGCTTCTGGGTCCAAGGGGCGACGCCGTGGTAATAGCCCTTGAAGAACACGATTTTTTTGCGGCGGGTGTAGGCCCGGGCGGTAAGGACCGCCAGGGTGGTGACATCGTTGCCGTTCTTGGCGAAGAAGGCCCAGTCTGCGCAGGCCACGGTATCCACCAGCAGCTCCGCGAAGTCGATCATTTTGGTGGAGGGGATGGTGACGCAGTCCTCCTTCTCCCGCTGCTTGCGGGCAGCCTCATCCACATCCGGGTCGTGATAGCCCAGGATATTAGGGCCGTAGCCGCACATGTAGTCGATGAAGCGGTTGCCGTCCACATCCCAGAAGTAGCTGCCCTGGGCACGGTCGGAAAACAGGGGCCACGCCTCCACGGGGGTGTAGCAGCCCTCGGCGGGGCCCTGGTGTCCGTAGATGCCGGAGGGGATCACCTTACAGGCCCGGAGGTATGCCTCCCGGCTCTTGGAATAGTCGTTGATGTTCATGTCCGTCCCTCCTTACGCCAGATACACCGCCACCCGGTCCAGGATGCGGTTGATGTTGTCCACCTGGCTGATCTGTCCGCCGATACGGACCTGCCCCAGGCCCACGGCGGAGATGGCGTTCACGTTCCCGTCAAACAGGGCGCGGGCCAGGGCCATGTCCTGAAATTCCATGTAGGAAAGATACTCTGCGGGAGCCTGATGGACCGCCGTGATGCGGTGGTCCCGGCAGCACAGGGCGGCGGCGGGGCCGCCGGCAATGGACAGCTTGGCCGTGCCGTCCACGATGTTAGAGGCGGAGAACATGCCCACCTTGTCGTGGTTGGCGATCTGGGCGATGGCCTCCGCGATGACGTGGAACATCAGCGTGGTGGAGACGCGGAAGAACTCCGGGTCCTCCAGCGCCGCCGGGTCCGACTTCAGGAACATCGTCAGCCGGTCCGTCAGCTTGGTGAAGGGGCCGGTGAGGAAACCGATTTTCGTAAAGCCCTTGCTGGGGATGGGCGTCACGGTGCCGTCGATGAGGCCGTTGAACTTCTCGCAGGAGGAGAAGGGCAGCTTCACCTGGCAGCGGTCCACGCCGGGGGCCATGCGGCACTTGCCGCTTCCGAAAAACAGTGTGGCTTCGGGGCCGTCCTTGACGGCAAAGCCCACGGAGACGGACTTACCTTTGATCAGCTCCGCGGCCTCCTTGTCCAGGTCGCAGAGATAGGGGATGGCGCCCAATACGGCGAACAGGTTGATATATGCCAGCGTTTTGGCATCCTTCATAACTTTCCTCCGATCTCCCGCGCTCCAGCGGGGCAGGATAGAAAAAGTATACCAGCCCGCCGCCGTGGTTGCAAGAAAATCCACAAAAAACCGCCTCCGCTTGCGCGGAGGCGGCTGCTGTTACTTCAGAAGTGAGACGGTATAACGCAGGCACTTGCTCTCTCCCGGTCCCAGAACGGCGCAGTGGGGCTTATCCGTAAAGTCGCCGCTCTCATTGTCCACGGCGGCGCAGCCCTGCCAGGGTTCGATGCAGATGTACGGCGCCCGCACCCCCGGCATGGTCCAGAAGGCCACCATGGGGAACTCCGAAAAGTCCACCCGGACGCCCCTGCCCGTTGCGTCATGGCGTAAGGAGACGGTTTTGGACCGCAGGCCATCGTAGATCAGGGTATCCACCTGGTCGAAGATCTGGTGGTCCAGGCGGATGTCCGTGCCGGTCAGAGCCGGGCCGGGCTTGTCATGGCACAGGCAGCCGCCGGGCCCCGGCAGAATGGAGTGGGTATCCTCCGCTCTGTCGAACACCAGGCGGTAATCCTCGAACTTCTCCCCCTCCGCCAGCGGACAGCGGAAAGCGGTGTGGCCGCCGATGCAGAAGGGCATGGGGGCCGTCCCCGTGTTCATCACCCGGAACTGGGTGAAAAAGCCGTCTTCAGTCAACTGGTGCCGCACCCGCAGGGAAAACGGGAAGGGATACCGGGCCAGCGTCTCCGCCGTCTCCCCCAGTTCCATCTCCGCATAGTCGTCTCCCTGTCCGACCACGGAAAACTCCATCCGCCGGGCGAAGCCATGGCGGTCCATCTGATAAGGCTTTCCGCCGATGCGCACCGTGCCATCCTTCAAGCCGCCCACGATGGGGAACAAAATGGGGTTCCGGCCGCTCCAATAGGCCGGGTCGCCTTCCCAGATATACTCCGTCCCCGCCGCGTCCCGCAGAGAGACCAACTCGCCGCCCATGGTGTCCGCCAGTGCCGTCAGGCCGCCGCGCTTCAATACGATCTGCATCGTCTCCCCCTCTTTCCATTATCCGAATGATTCTTCCAGCCGGTCCATGATCTCGTCGGCCAGGTCCTCCAGCTCCTCATGGCGCTCACCCCAGGCCTCGTATTCCTCACTGTTCATGTCCGCCGGTTCCCGCTCGTCCAGGTCCGCGATGCGCTCCCGCACCTCCTGCAGACAGGCTTGCAGTTCCTCCCGGTCCATTGCTTCAATATCCGGCGCAAAACCGCCGTCAAATTCCAGAAATTCCGCCATTGTTTACGCTCCTTTTATGAAAACACAGTGATTTTCCCCGGACTCCGCCGGGTCGTAATGGTATCCCAGGTCGTGAAATTCCCGGATGTCCACCGCTTTCGTGACGTTGTTTTCCGCCAGCCAGCGGACCATCTGGCCCCGGGCCATCTTGCACATGGTGCCCTTTTCCACGATCTTACTCCCCTGCCGCTCGCCGAAGGTGCAGCGGGCCAGGCGGACGGTTTTCGGGAGGTAAGGCTCCACCGCCCGGCTGTACTCCCTGGAGGCCAGGTCCAGCACAAAGTCCGTCTCCTCCGCCAGCCGCCGGGCCAGCTTACCGCCCCAGAAGGCGTACAGGTCTTTGCAGCCGTCCACCGCCAGCTTCGCCTGCATCTCCAGCCGGTAGGGCGTCACGCCGTCGAAGGGCCGCAGCAGGCCGTAAAACCCAGAGACGATACGCAGGCGCTCCTGAATGAAGTCGTATTGCCCCGCTTCAAACACGCCGGGAGCCATGTACTGGTACTGGATACCCTCATAGGACAAAATGGCCGGTGTCAGGCCGCTGCGCAGGTCCATGTCCGCCAACCGCTCCACGTTCAGGGCGGCGATGGCGTCATTGCATTTCCAGAGGGTCTGTAATTCTTTGGGGCTCATGGCCCGCAGGGCGGTCAGCAGCCGCTCCGTCTCCGGGAGGAAATCCGGCAGAGCCTGGATGGGCAGGCTGTCGGTGTCCACCTGCATTTTCTTGGCGGGCGAAATGATGATCCGCATGTCGTCACGCTCCCTCATGGGGGATCAGGCACTTTTCCACCCGGAAGCGGCCATCCCCCGCCTCCATGCGGCAGAGGGTGATCTCCTGGTGGAAGCGCCGCCGTCCGCAGCTGCCGGGGTTCAGCCACAGCACGCCGTTTTCCTCCCGCTCCTCGTATTTATGGGAATGGCCGAACACCACCACGTCCACACCGGACAGGTCCTTGGGCACGTCCTTTTTGTTGTGGACGAGGAAAAAGCGAACGCCCTCCACCGTGAAGGTCAGGCTGTGGGGCAGGTCCACCGCCCAATCCTTGTCGTTGTTGCCCCGGACGATGTAGCTCTCCCCGCACCGGCGCAGGGCGTCCACGATGGCCGGGGTATTGATGTCCCCAGCGTGGATGACCACGTCCGCCTGGGCCAGCAGAGCCTTGACCTCCTCCCGGAGCAGGCCGTGGGTGTCGGATAAGATCAGGATGTGTTTCATGTGTTCTCTCCTTGGGTCACAGCCCCGTGCGGTACAGGGGGATGACGTTGATGACCGGCTCTTCGTAGGGGTGGATGGCTTTGACAGCTCGCAGCGTCTCCTCCACCCGCTCCGTCCGGCAGGTCACTTCCACTTTCAGCTCCGGCTCGGCGCAAAATTCTCCCTTGGTGCCGATATAGGGGTTCGTCCCCTCCAAAGGCCGCCAGCAGCCGGTCACCCGGCTGTATGACAGGCAGCCGTCGTATTTCCCGATGTGCCCCGCGTCCACTGACAGCAGCGCCTTCCGCAGCGGCTCCAGATGGGTCTCGGGAATAAAAATCTCCAGTTTACAGCAGCAAAAATCCGGCACACCGCTCCCTCCTTTATCGGATACTCCCGGATTCGGGCGCATACAGCTTCCGCAGGTCCGTGATGGCAAGCACCAGCTCCGCCACCTCCTGGGGCGTTTTCGGGATGTCTTCCGTCATCCACCGCCGGATCAGGTGGTATGTGCCGAAGCCGATGCAGGCACTGGTCAGTTTCCAGGTATCCTCGTCCATCCGGGGCATTCCCTCGATCTCCTCCCGCAGCTCCCAGACGCTGTCGTTGATCTCCCTGACGACCTCCTCGTCCGTATAGCAGCGAAGCAGGATCTTCACCAGGTCGGCGTGGTCATACAGATAAACGCAGATATGCTCCGTGACTTTTCTGATATCCGCCATCGTTCTAGGCTTGATCATCGTGCTCCGTAGCTCCCGGGAGCAATCCCATTCAATGTCCTTCAATACATCCCGTGGCGTCCCGTAATGGCGGTAAAAGGTGGCGCGGTTGATGGACGCCTCCCCGCACAGCTCACTGACAGTGATCTGGTCCAATTGTTTGCGGGTGAGCAGGCGCAGCAACGCCTCCTTCAAAAGCCGTTTGCTGAGTGTGATCCGCTGATTTTCTTTTTCCATGCAAGCTCACCTAAAAAAGTTCACAAAATAAACGATACATTTTTGTCAAAACTGTCGCATTCACAGCATTTTCAGAATAATTATCCGTTGTCAATGCGACATCTGTATCATATAATCTGCTTTGCCCGCTGTCAAGCGGCAGACTGCGGAGAAAGAAACAGAAGAGGTGTTCTCCTATGATTTGGATCGCGTATATACTCGCCGGGCTGGGCGCCGGCGTCGTCACAGGGCTGGCGGGGCTTTCCGCCGCGGTGGTCATCACGCCCGTACTGGTCAGTCTGTGTGGCTGGGTCAGCTATGACGCGGTAACGGTGGCGCTGGCCTCCGACGTGCTGGCCAGCACCCTTTCCGCCTATACATACTACAAAAATAAAAATATCGACCTGAAAAACGGCACGCTCGTCACTATCACCGCATTCTTCGGCGCCGTGATCGGCAGCTACTGCGGATACCTGTTCAGCCAGGCCCAGCCGGACGGACTGGGGTACCTCTCCATGGCGACAACGATTTTTCTCGGCATCAAATTCCTGCTGAAGCCCATTACCAAAGGCGCGGACGCGGCCGACGGCAAAAGTCTGCTGTCTCCGAAGAAAACAGCCCTGGCCATGTTCCTGGGCTGCGGCATCGGCTGGGTCTGCGGCTTCACCGGCAGCGGCGGCGGCATTTTGATGCTGACGGTGTTCACGGTGGTGCTGGGCTACAATCTGAAGGTGGCGGTGGGCACCAGCACGATGATCATGGCGGTGGTGGCCCTCACCGGCACGGTGAGCCACTTCTGCATGGGCGCGGCTATTCAGCCCCTGCCCATGGCGGTGACGGTGCTGGCCTGTCTTTTCGGCGCCTATGTCTCCGCCAAGTTCGCCAACCGCTGCGAGATCACCCGGCTGAACCGGGTGGTAGGCGTGGTGCTGACCATTTTGGGTATCGTTACCATCCTGATCAAATTACTTTAATTTGACTAATAGCAAAACAGGACTCCCGCGGCAAATGCCGCGGGAGTCCTGTTTAAGAAAGGAAAGTTTGTTTTCTGGCTTAGCCGATACCGCCGAACGCCGCGCCGAGGACCAGAGCGGCCAGGGCAGCGATGCAGTACACCCACTTGCCCAGGGGATAGAACCAGCTGCCGATGTCCTTCTTGCCAGCAGCGCGGCCATCGTGGACAGCGCCCAGAGCGGTCTCTTTCTTGAGGACCCAGAAGAACATGATGCCGGCCAGCAGAGCGCCCAGGGGGCAGATGTAAATGGAGACAACGTCCATCCACTGAGAGGTCCAGGGCTGGATCACGACGGAGACGATAGCGCCGATGACGCCGATGATCGCCACGGAGGGAACACGGTTCAGGTGCAGCTTCTCCTGCAGGAAGGCCACGGGAGCCTCATACAGGTTCACGATGGAGCTGACGCCGGCGAACAGCACACAGATGAAGAAGATCATGCCGACGATACGGCCGCCGGTCATGCCGTTGAACACGTTGACCAGGTAGACGAACATCAGGCCGGGGCCGCCGGAGGAGGGCTCCACGCCACCCGCGGCCATGGCGGGCAGAATGACGAAAGCAGCCAGCAGAGCGGCGATGGTATCGAACAGGGCCACGTTGCGGGCGGAGCTGGGGATGTCCTCGCTCTTGCTCAGGTAAGAGCCGTAGATCACGGAGCCGTTGCCGGCGATGGACAGGGAGAAGAACGCCTGGCCGAACGCGAAGACCCAAACCTGGGGATTCAGCAGGCCGGCGGGCTGCAGGGTGAAGATGTAGCGGTAGCCGTCGGAAGCGCCGGGCAGGAAGGCGATGTAAATGCCCAGGACCACGAACAGGCCGAACAGCAGGGGCATCATGACCTTGTTGGCCTTCTCAATGCCGCCGGCAACGCCCAGAGCCATGATGATCAGGGAGACCACCAGACCGATGAGCTGCCACACGCCGTTGCCGATGCCGAAGAAGCCGTTGCTGGCCATCATACCGACGGCCTCGCCCAGGGTAGCGGCTTCGGGAGCGGTAGCGCCGAAAGCGCCGCCGATGCTGCCCATATCAGTGCCCAGGGCATACAGGCTGCCGGAAATGCCCATCCAGCAATACTTGAAGATCCAGCCCAGGACCACGGTGTAGCCGATAGCCAGCATCAGGGAGCCGATGATGGGAATGGCACCGATGGCCTCGCCAGCACCCTTCTTGCCGGTGCGCTCTTCGGTGCACTTACCGAAAGCGCCGACAGGACCGGCACCGGCCCAACGGCCGAGGGCGAACTCCTCCATAACGCCGGAGGCGCCGATCAGGACGACGAAAATGAAATAGGGAATCAGGAAAGTCAGGCCGCCGAACTTGGAGACCATGATGGGGAAGCGCCAGATGTTGCCCATGCCAACGGCGGAGCCAATGCAGGCCAGAATAAAGCCCCATTTGCTCTGGAATCCGTCGCGCTTTTCCAGAGTCTGATTACTCATGCGTTTGACACTCCTTCTCTTATCTCAATAATTTGCGGCGCCCGCGAAAACATATTCAGTTTTCGCGGGCGCCGCTTTTACACACACTTACGTTCCTGCGCTCTTTCCACGCGGCACAGGTTACGCAGAATTTTGCTTGCGTGCCCACACTGTCTTCAAACAGTACCGTTCACGCTTGCCGCACAGCGCCTCTTACTTCTCCTCGTTGGGATAGGGCTCGAGGAAGGCGTGGAAGTGACGCATGGGCAGGTTGTGGCCCCAGACAATGCGCATGTTGGGGATGTTCTCGCGGTCCTCGTACAGGGCCTTGACAGCGGCGATGACATAGTCCAGGTGCTCCTGGGTCAGGCGGCTGCGGTCGATGGCGAAGCGGACCACGTTGGCGACCTCGGCCTGCTGCTCGGGAGTCTTCAGGTCATACTCCATGGAGTAGTCGCCCAGCTCGGAGACACGGATACCGTAGCGGCGGATCAGCTCCAGAGAGAAGCCCTGGCCGGCGAAGGTATCATGGCCGCGCTTGCCGTCGAAGAACTCGGTCATGTTGATGTACACGGCATGGCCGCCGGCGGGCAGAACGACGCCCTTGACACCGGCCTTGTAGAAGCCCTGAGCCAGGTACTCGCACTGCTTCACGCGCTCGTCCAGATAGTTGAAGTTGCAGGACTCATACAGACCCACGGCCAGAGCCATGATGTCGCGGCCGCTCATGCCGCCGTAGGAGTCGTTGCCGTAGCAGGAGATCTGCTTCACCTTCAGCAGAACGCCCACGTCGGTCTTGACGGTGCCGTCCTCGTTGAAGTCGGAGAAGTTCTTCCAGAACAGGCCCTTGTCGCGGAAGGCCAGCATGCCGCCCATGTTGGCGTGGCCGTCCTTCTTGGCGGACATGGTGAAGCCGTCGCAGTAGGAGAACATCTCGGTGGCGATCTCGGCGATGGACTTATCCTCGTAGCCGGGCTCGTTCATCTTGATGAAGTAGGCGTTCTCGGCCCAGCGGGCGGCGTCCAGGATGTAGGGGATGTTGTACTTGTGGGCGATCTCGGAGGTGGCCCGCAGGTTGGCCATGGCGACGGCCTGGCCGCAGACGGGGTTGTTGGTGATGCAGGTGAACACCAGGGGCACATTCTCGGGACCCACGGCCTGGATCAGCTCTTCCAGCTTCTCGGTGTCCATGTTGCCCTTGAACGGGTTCTTCTCGTACTTGCCGCCCTCGGGAACCTCGTACAGCAGGGTCTTGTTGTACAGGTTGCGGGGCACGGAACCCATCTGCTTGATGTTGCCCTCGGTGGTGTCGAAGTGGCCGTTGGAGGGAATGGTGAAGACCTTGCCGGGATGACGCTGGGCCAGGATCTTCTTCACGATCTCCATCAGGACGGACTCAGCGGCACGGCCCTGCTGGATGATGAAGGCGTTGGGACGCTCCATCTGCGCGGCGCCGCCGTTGAACAGGCCACCCTCATACTCGCAGAGGTAGACCTCGTCCATCATCTTCTCCACGTCACGGCAGTCGGTGCGGACCAGGTCGATGATCTTCTTCCAGTTCTTCTCGCCGCCGCGCTCGAAAATGTCGCGGAAGGTGTCCAGCAGGACATAGTAGCCGGTGTTGCGGCCGTAAGCCTCGTCGCCCAGGAACAGGGAGGCCCACTGATGGTTGGTCATGGCGGTGGTGCCGGAGTCGGACAGCATATCGACGGTCAGCATGCCGGAGGGGAAAGCGAACTCGTTGTAGTGGGTGGCCTTCAGGGCACGCTCACGCTGCTCAACAGTGACCTCGGGCAGGTCACGGACAGCAAAGGTAAAATGATGGGGGGCGGGAACGTTCAGCGGATACTCTTTAGACATAATACTTTACCTCCATATTCGGCGCTTGGCGCCTTGATTTTTTTTGGAGATACCCCGGTCGTCGAAGGGCGGGCTTCCCAGATCCCGCCTTGCGCCTAGCGGACAGTATCATTCACAAGGGTTGATGGGTTTTGGGGAATGCTTACTTCGCGGCGATGACCTCGATCTCCACCAGCGCGTCCTTGGGCAGGCGGGCCACTTCCACGGCGGACCGGGAAGGATAGCTGCCTTCCGTAAAGAAGGTGGCATAGACTTCGTTCATAGCGGCGAAATTGTTCATGTCGCTGAGGAACACGGTGGTCTTCAGTACATGATCCATGTCGGTGCCGGCCTCGGTGAGGATGGCCTTGACATTGGTCAGGGACTGCCGGGTCTGCGCCTGGATCCCCTCGGGGAATGCCCCGGTGGCGGGATCGATGGGCAGCTGCCCGGAGGTGATGACCAGTCCGTTGGTTTCAACAGCCTGGGCGTACGGACCGATGGCAGCGGGTGCCTGGCTCGTACTGATGATGGTTTTCATCGCAAAACGCCTCCTCTCATTTTTTGACGAGATAACTTTATCAGAATGAAAAAATTTTGTCAAGTAGAAACTATGCACTTTGTACGTATAGCCATTTTAAAAGCTTTAATTTTGTGTCAAATGTCCATAAAGTTTCCAACGCAATGTGCGAAAACTTTTTATTAGCAATATAATAATTTTTTCTTTTGACAAAGTTTTTATTTCTATATATAATGATGTAAACTCACAGGCGAACTACATGAAAAGAGGTGCTCCTATGGCGAATGTCACCAACGCGCTGCTGCAGCACTACGTGAAGCTGACAGAATTTCTCGGGCAGGCTTTAGGCCCGGATTACGAGGTCGCGCTCCACGACCTGACAGATAAAAACCGCTCCATCATCGCCATCGCCAACAACCATGTCAGCGGCCGGGAAATCGGCGCCCCCCTGACCAATGTGGCGCTGAGCATCCTGCGGGACAAGAGCTATGAGACCTCGGATTACCGCCTGCATTACTATGGGGTCTCCGTCAACGGCAAGGACCTGCGGTCCAACACCATGTTCATCAAGCAGAACGGCCGCCTCATCGGGATGCTCTGCATCAATTTTGATGACAGCCGCTACCGGGCCATCAGCAACCAGATCATGGGGCTGTGCCATCCGGACATTTTCGTGGAGGATGTGCTGCAGCCGCTGGAGCCGGAGGAGCCCGGCGCCGTATCCGCCGTCCGTTCCTCTCCGGAGAAGTTCCGCAATTCCACCGAGGCGGTGGCGGCGGACGCCATCAATCGGGAGCTGGAGGCCCTGGGCGTGACCGCCGAGCGGCTGACCTCCGATGAACGGCTGAAGATCATCGCCGCTCTGGAGAGCAACGGCATCTTCCTTTTGAAAGGCGCCGTCAAGGACGTGGCCGCGGGGCTCCACTGCTCCCAGGCCAGCGTGTACCGCTACCTGTCGCAGCTGAAGAACGTCCACGCTGAGGCGCAGGAAGAGGCTTGAGGGACCCATACGGGAAGCAGGTGCGAGCCTGCTTCCTCTTTATAATAATAAAAAGCTGTTTGAAAAATGAAAACCGGCATGTCCGGAGAAACGCTCCGGCCGGTTTTCGGATAGGATGAAACAGCGAAACACAGCGGCGGCCGCCGGGGACGGCCGCACTTTTGGATGAGGAGTTTTGAGATGGTTCGGGAATATGGACGCCGCCTGCTGATTCTGACAGGCGGTCTGATGGTCAGCGCGGTGGGCATCACCATGATGCTCCAGGCCAATGTGGGGCTGGAGCCGTGGAGCGTGCTGCAAAACGGCATGTCGATCTTCTTCGGCATCACCTACGGCACCGCCGCCATGATCGTCGGCGCGGCGGTCATTGCCGTCGCCGTGCTCTGCGGTGAGAGCTTCGGCATCGGGACACTGGCAAACATCTTTGTCTGCCCGGTTTTTATTGATGTACTGCTGTACCTGGGCTGGATCCCCCAAATGGAAAGCCTGTGGTCCGGCCTCATCATGCTGCTGGCGGGCATGGAGCTGCTGGCTGTCGGCACCTGGATGTACATGAAAAGTGCCCTGGGCTCCGGCCCCCGGGACGCGCTGATGGTGGTGCTGGCCCGCAAGACCGGGCGGTCCGTGGGCTTCTGCCGGGCCGTGGTGGAGCTGATCGCCATTTTTGTTGGCTGGCGGCTGGGCGGTCAGGTGGGCATCGGCACCGTCATCACCGCCGTGGGCGTGGGCACACTGTTCAACCTGAATTTCGCGCTGCTGCACTTCAGGGCGGCGGAGCTGCACCAGGAAAACCTGCCGGAGACCATCCGGCGCATCCGGGGTGGAGAAAACGTGGAAGCATAAAGATGTTTTTCTCACGGGCCGTGTGAAAACACGGCCCGTTTTCTTGCATTATTACCCTAAATATCGTATGCTTAAAAAAACAGGTGAAAGGGGGGCCGAACGATGGAACAGCAGCCGCGCAGAAGGCCGGCAGTCAGGCAGGCCTGTTTGTCCTTTGTAATTGCGCTGCTGGCCGGACTGGTGCTGACCGGGTACATGGAAGTCAGCCGCCTCCAGTTGGAGCGGGACCGGATGGGCTACATCGCCAGCTCCCTCGGCTCGGAGACCTATGAGTTCATGCTCTCCGAAATGAGCAAGACCCGGGTGCTGGAGGCATACCTGCGGCAGACCGGCGGCTCCTACGAGGGCTTTGAAAAAATCGCTGACATCCTGCTCCGGGAGGAGTGTGTGCGGAACGTCCTCTTTGCCCCCGGCGGCATTGTGGAGGGCGTCTTTCCCCTGGCGGGCAACGAGGCGGTCATCGGGCTGAACATGTATGAGGACGGCGCCGGCAACAAGGAGGCTCAGGCCGCCATCGCGAAAAAGGATTTGTATATCGCTGGCCCCTTTGAGCTGATCCAGGGCGGTCTCGGCATCGCCGGGCGGCTGCCGGTGTTTCTGGAGGATGAAAACGGAGGTTCCACCTTCTGGGGCATCGTCTCCGTGACCCTGGATTTCCCGGACGCGCTGTCCGGCAGTTCCATCGAGCGGGTCAACGAGCAGGGCTTTGCCTGTCAGATCTGGCGCATCAACCCCGACGACGGCCAGAAGCAGGTCATTCTGGAAACGGACACCCCCCTGCCGGAGGGCTGCGAGACCGTGGACTATGACCAGACGCTGTTCAACTCCGTCTGGACGGTGTCCATGGCCTCCCTGCGGCCCTGGTACCGGCGCAGCGACCTCTGGCTGGGCGTGGCGGTGAGCCTGCTGGTGGCTCTGCTGGCGGCGGCGGGGGTCTATTACGCGGAGCGGCTGCGGCAGATGAAAGTGGAAAAATCCCAGAAGGAGATCCAGCGGCTCCAGGAGCAGCTGGAATACGAGCAGGGCAATATGCTGCTGAGCCAGATCCGCTCCCACTTTTTCTACCACACCCTGAACTCCCTCCAGGCCCTCATCGTCCTGAAGCCGGACGCGGCCTACAAGATGGCGGGCGACTTCTCCCGCTACCTGCGCTTCAGCCTGGACTCCGTCACCGCAAACGGCGGCGTGGGCTCCTTCCGGGAAGAGCTGCGGGCTGTCCGGGCCTACGCGGACATCAACCAGCAGCAGCTTGGCGACCGGCTCCGCATGGTCTACGACATCCCGGAGGCGGATTTCCAGATCCCCCTGCTGACCATCCAGCCCGTTGTGGAAAACGCCATTCTCCACGGCATCAAGCCCAAGGTGGGCGGCGGAACGGTGACGCTGAAGCTGGAGGAGCTGCTGGACTGCTGGCGGGTCACGGTGGACGACGACGGCGTTGGCTTCGACCTGGAGGCCGCCCACAGCCAGGGCTCCATCGGCCTTGAGAACGTGCGGCGGCGAATGGCCCGGTTCCCCGGCTGCGAACTGCGGATCGCCAGCTTCCCGGGAGTGGGCACAAAAGTGATCCTGATCTACGGAAAACAGGAAAAAAGTGAAGATCCCTGACTTTTTCTCCCATGAAGCGTACGGTTTCCGTACGCTTCATTTGTTACAATCAAACTGTATAGCGGAGGTGACCGCAGATTGAAAACCATCCTGGTAGATGATATGCTGCTGGACCTGCAGTTATTTGAGCTCAAGTGCACCGACATGCCGGATTTTGAGATCGTGGGCAAATTCACAGACCCCAACGAAGCCATTGAGTATGCCTCCGGCCATGTGGTGGACTTCGCCCTGCTGGACATCGACATGCCGGGCATGAACGGCATCGAGCTGGCTCAGGAGCTGCGGCGCCTGCGGAACGACATCATCATCGTCTTTGCCACCGCCCACCCGAAATTCGCGGTGGAGGCGCTGAAGATGAAGGCGGATTACATGATCTTCAAGCCCTTTGACCGGGAGGACATTGCCGACGTGATGGAGCGGGCCAAGCTGCTGCGCAGGCGGCAGCGCAAGCGCATTTACTTCCACACCTTCGGCGCATTCGATATGCTGGTGGACGGGGAACCGGTGCGTTTCCGCTCCGGCAAGGCCAAGGAGCTGATGGCCCTGTGCGTCTACCGGGAGGGACGGCCGGTGTCCATCCACGAGATCGTGGAAAACCTGTGGGGCGAGGACGCCGACGGCGCGGGCTACCGCCGCACCATCAAGGAGCTGGCGGACACCCTGCGGGACTATGGCGCGGAGGAGATGTTCCTGCGCAGCCGGGGCAGCCTCCGGGTGCGGATGGACCTGGCGGACTCGGATTTTCAGGATTTCATGAACGGGGACGAGGACGCCATCTGTCAATATCAAGGTGTGTTTATGCAGCAGTATTCCTGGGCGGAGCCCATGGTCTACACGCTGCAGGAGAAAAAAGAGCTGATGCTTTCCCGCATGGGGCAGCACGGCAAAAACGAGGGGGGCTGAAACTTTGGACGAATTTCTGAGAATGGAGCACGTCAGCAAACGGTTCGGCGACTTCTACGCCAACAGGGACATCAACCTGAGCATCCGCAAGGGCGAGGTACATACCCTGCTGGGCGAGAACGGCGCCGGAAAGTCCACGCTGATGAATGTGCTCATCGGACTGTACCAGCCGACGGAGGGCACCATCTACCTGAACGGCAAGGCAGTCCGCATCGACTCTCCCGCCCAGGCAGTCAAGCTGGGCATCGGCATGGTACATCAGCACTTCATGCTGGTGGAGGCCATGACGGTGTTCGAGAACATCATCCTGGGCGACCGGAACACCAAGGGTATTTTCATCGACAAGGAGGCCCGGAAGAAGGAAATTCTGGAGCTGGCGGAGCGCTACGGCCTGGACGTGGAGCTGGATAAGCCCATCACGGAGATCGCCGTGGGCGCCCAGCAGCGCGTGGAGATCCTGAAGGCCCTGTACCGGGGCGCAGAGCTGCTGATTTTGGACGAACCCTCCGCCGCCCTGACGGACATCGAGGTCGAGGGATTGTTCAAGATCATGAAGAAGCTGACGGAAGAGGGCAAGAGCATCATCTTCATCAGCCACAAGATGCGGGAGGTGCTGCGCATTTCCGACCGCATCACCATCCTCCGGGCAGGCGAGGTCATCACCACGCTGGAGCGGTCCGAGACCGACGGCCAGGAGCTTGCAAACCTGATGATCGGCCGGGAGCTGGCTCCCTCCCACTACGGAAAGGTAGAGGAGCCCGGCAGCCCCGTCATCCAGCTGCGGGGCGTGGATTACCACAAGGAGTCCAAGCACAACGGTCTGAACGGTGTCTCGCTGACCGTGGGCCGGGGCGAGATCGTGGGCATCGCCGGCGTGGACGGCAACGGACAGAGCCAGCTGGCCCAGGTGGTCACCGGCGTGCTGACTCCCGATGCCGGCGAGGTGGACATGAAGGGCTCCAAGGTGGCCCAGTTCACCCCCAACGGCTTCATCCTGGAAAACGTGTCCCACATCCCCGAGGACCGGAACAAGATGGGCCTGATCGGAAATATGTCCGTTAAGGACAACATCGTCCTCAAATCCACGGATTCGCCGGAATTCTCCAGTGCCAAGGGCTATCATTTGAAGAAAAAGGCCATCCGGGACTATGCGCTGAAGATGCAGGAGAAGTACGACATCCGCTGCACCTCCATCGAGCAGGAGACCCGGAACCTCTCCGGCGGCAACCAGCAGAAGGTCATTCTGGCCCGGGAGCTGGAGGGCCACCCCGACCTGCTGGTGGCGGTCCACCCCACCCGGGGCCTGGACATCGGCGCCACCCGCTTCGTCCACGACACCATGATTGAGGCCCGGGACAAGGGCTGCGGCGTGCTGCTGATCTCCGCCGACTTTGACGAGATCCTGGAGGTCTCCGACCGCATCGTGGTCATGTTCGAGGGACAGGTCATGGGCGTGTTCTCCGGCAAGAATCCTCCCATTGAGGAGGTCAGCCTGGCCATGGCCGGCAAGTAAGGAGGGGGAAACAAAATGAAAAACAGCAGTAAGCTGGTCAGCTTCCTGGTGCCTGTCATCTCCATCCTGCTGGCCTTTATCATCGGCTGCGTCATTATGGCGATACTGGGCGCCAATCCCTTTGTGGCGCTGCAGTCCCTGTGGATCGGCGCCTTCGGCAGCCTCCGCAACGTGGGCACCACCCTGGCCCGCTCCACCCCGCTCATTTTCACCGGCCTGTGTGCCTGCTTCGCCTACCGCTGCGGCGTGTTCAACCTGGGCGGCGAGGGCCAGTTCCTGATGGGCTCCATCGTCTGCTGCTACATCGCCACCCAGAGCGGCATTGAGGGGCTTCCCGCCATTCTCCTGTGCCTCGTCGCCGGCGCTGTCGCCGGCGGCCTGTGGGCCCTGATCGCGGGCCTTTTGAAGGTCTACCGCGGCCAGAACGAAATGATCATCACCATCATGCTCAACTACGTGGCGACGCTGTTCATGGGCGTGGTGTACACCAACTGGCTCCGGGACGGCAGCGTGCCCCAGACCGTGTCCGTGCCCGACTCCACCAAGCTCAGCCGCCTGTTCGGCCTCCGGGTCACCACCGCTTTTGTGCTCGCCCTGGTGGCGGGCCTGCTGGTGTACTACTTCCTGTTCTACACCTCCAAGGGTTTCCAGCTCCGGGCTGTTGGCCTGAACATGACGGCGGCCCAGTTCAACGGCTTCGCCGTGAAGCGGTACATTCTGATGAGTTTCATCGTCTCCGGCGCCATCGCGGGTCTGGGCGGCAGCGCCGAGCTGCTGGGCACCCAGTTCCGCCTCATCAACGGCTTCGGCAGCGGCTACGGCTTCGACGGCGTGGCCATGGCCCTGATCGGCCAGCTCCATCCCCTGGCGACCATCGTGGTGGCCATCTTCTTTGCGGCATTGCGGGTGGGCTCCACCACCATGCAGGCCGCCACCGGCGTCCCCACCAGCGTGTCCGACATCATCCAGGCCTTAGTGATCGTGTTCACCGTGGCGGGTCTCGCCATGGTGAAGCTGCCCCAGTTCAAGGCGTTCCTGGGCCGTCTGACCGACAAAAAGCAGAAGGAGGCCGCGTAATATGGAATTTGCGATGAACGTGATCCTCTCCAGCGTCCGCATGGCGACGCCGCTGATCTTCCTGGCCCTGGCGGAGCTGTACTCCCAGCGGGCGGGCCTTGTCCACATCGGCCTGGAGGGTCTGGCCGCCATCGGCTCTCTGAGTGGCTTCCTGGTAAGCCTCATCACCGGCAGCCCCCTGCTGGGCGTGGCGGCCGGCGCGGCGGTGGGCATCCTGGTCAACATGATCTACGCCTACGCCACCATCAACCTCTGCGCGGAGCAGATCGTCTACGGCATGGCCATCAACATCTTCGCCCCGGCTTTGGCGGCCTTCATCTACCGCGTCTACTTCGGCGCCGGCAGCGAGCTGGTCCAGGTGGGGCTGATGAACTCCCTGGCCTCCATGCTGGGCGTCACCCCCACCAGCTTCATCGGCAAGCTGTTTCTGGAGCAGACCCCCATGGTGTACCTGGCCTACGCTCTGGTGATCTTCACCGCCATCTACTTCAACAAGACCAAGTCCGGCCTGAACTACAAGGCCGTGGGTGAGTATCCCAAGGCCGCCGCCACCCTGGGCATCAACGTGGTGGGTGTGAAGTACGTGGCCTGCGTCATCTGCGGCGCTCTGGCCGGTATGGGCGGTGCCTACCTCACCACCTGCTACACCACCACCTACACCGACGGCAACGTGGCGGGCCGCGGCTTCATCGCCCTGGCCGCCGTCATCTTTGGCCGCTGGAGCGCCGGCGGCGTGCTGCTGGCGTGCCTGTTCTTCGGCTTCTGCGACGCGCTGCAGATCCGGCTCCAGGTCAGCAGCTACGGTGTGCCCTACCAGTTCTTCCAGATGATCCCCTACATCGCTACCGTGGTGGTGCTGGCGGTCATCGGCATGAAGAAGGCCGGCCCCAAGGGCGTCGGCAAACCTTATCTCCGCGAGGAGCGTTAACCCGGATAACCGCCGGATGGCAGTTATACATACATCCACCATGAAATCTGGAATTGGAGGAATGAAAAGATGAAAAAACTGTTTGCACTGCTCCTGACCCTGGCGATGGTCCTGTCCCTGGCCGCCTGCGGCGGCGGCAAGACCGAGGCCCCCGCCGCTTCCGGTGACAAGCCCGCCGCCACCGAGACCGAGAAGCCCGCCGACTCCGGCAAGACCTACAAGGTCGCCATGATCTGCGACTCCAGTATCTCCGACGGCGGCTGGGGCATGGCCTGCTACAACGCCATGATCGCCGCCGCTGAGAAGTACGGCTGGGAGACCGCCTACTCCGACAGCATCGACCAGTCTGCCTACTATGACAACATCGTCTCCTACTGCGACCTGGGCTATGACCTGATCTACGCCCCCGGCAACCAGTACACCGACGCGGTGCTGCAGGCCGCCGAGGAGTATCCCGACATCGCCTTCGCCCTGCTGAACGGCGCGGAGTCCACTCCCGCCAAGGCCGTCAACAGCAACGTCACCTCCCTGCTGCCCAACGCCACCCAGATCGGCTGGATTGCCGGCGCTCTGGCCGGTCTGATGACCGAGACCAACACCATCGCCTTCATCGGCGGCATGGAGCTGGACACCACCAAGGGCAAGTATGAGGGCTACAAGGAAGCCGCCGCTTACGTCGGTGCCCAGGAGGGCAAGGACGTCAAGACCCTGGACATCGTGTACTCCAACTCCTTCTCCGCCTCCGATAAGGGCATCGAGTTCGCCAAGGCCATGATGGACCAGGGCGCTGACGTGTTCTTCGGCGACGCCTCCGCCGTCGACTCCGGCGCCCGTCAGGCCATCGACGAGGCCAACGCCGCCTCCGGCTCCGTGAAGGTCTACGACATTGCCCAGCCCTCCGACTCTCTGGGCCAGAACGAGTGCATCATCTGCAGCCAGGTGACCGACAACTCCGGCCTGGTGGGTCTGAGCATGGAGGCCGTGGAGAACGGTACCTTCGGCGGCGAGACCATCTACGGCACCCTGCAGAACGGCGTTCTGTCCGCCGGTGCCATCAGCGACCTGGTTCCCTCCGAGATCGCCGAGAAGTATCAGGGCTATCTGGATCAGATGACCAACGACACCTTCATGAAGTAAGCGAATAACCGAACAAAGGGCCTCTATCCACCTGGATAGAGGCCCTTTGCCTGCGAACGGCCCTTGCATTTCCCTGGGATTGCTTTTATACTGTTGGCAAAGCTGTTTGAGGAGGGACTTCCCATGAGCGAGTATTCCGGTAATATCCAGGACCTGCCGGTGGTGACCGGCGGTCATTTTATTGAAAATTCCACCAAGAAGATCGTCTTTGGCCCCGACGGCCGTTTCTGGGATGACTACGTGATGCGGCTGTTCACGCTGGAGCCCGGCGCGGAGAGCAGCATCCACTCCCACCCCTGGCCCCACTGGTTCGTGTGCATCAAGGGCGAAGGCTATTTCCTCATCGACAAGGAGCGGGTGCCTCTGGAGTTCGGCACCTGGGTCCACATCCCCGCCGGGATGCGCCACAACTTCGGCAACACCGGGGACGGCGAGCTGATGGGCCTTTGCATCGTGCCGCCGGAGGGCGATGTGAATCCCCTGATCGGCTGCTGAGTACATAAAAACGGCTGGAAGCATTGGCTTCCAGCCGTTTTTATGTTATTCCGCGTCAAATATCCAGGCCTGCTCAAAACCGCCGCGGATGGCGCCCGCGATGCGGCCCGGCGTCTCGGCGCTGCCCACCAGAACAGCAGGCAGGCCCGCGGCCTCGAACTCCGCTGCCAGGGGCGCCTGGTTCCGGGTGCCCAGCGCCAGGACCACCGTCCCAGCGGGGACGGTCTTAGTCTCGCCGGTGGCCAGATCCTTCACCTCCGCGCCGCTGTCAGTGACAGCTGTGAGCTGGTGGCTGGTGAGGATGGTGGGGCTGTGGGGCGTGATGCGGCTCATAATGTCATTGAACACCACATTGTAGATGCCCTGGCCCACAGTGGGGTTCATCTCCACCATGGTCAGCTTGTGGCCCTGCTCCAAAATCATCTCGGCGCACTCCAGGCCGGTGAGACCTGTGCCGATGAGGGCCACATCTCCCTCACATTTCGCCTTGCCCAGGATGACGTCCTCCGCCAGCACCGCCTTTTCGACGCCGGGGATGGACTTCGGCACCACAGGAGGCGCGCCCACCGCCAGGAACACGCCCACAGGGGCCATGGACTTGACCAGTTCCGGGGTGGCCTCGGTATTCAGCCGGATGTCCACGCCGGCTTCCCGGGCTTCCAAAGCCAGCACGTCGATGGTGCCCTGGAGATTGGCCTTGAAGGGAGGCAGCTTGGCGATGTTCAGAGTGCCGCCCAGGGCGTCGCCCTTTTCCAGCAGCGTGACCGCGAAGCCACGCTTCGCCAGAATAATAGCGCATTCCAGACCGCCGGGGCCGCCGCCCACGACGACCACACTGCGGCCATTGCCGTTCTTCTGCAGGTCCTGCCAGCGGTAGCGGTACTCCCGGCCCAGCCGGGGGTTCAGGGAGCACTGGACGGGCATGGCATTGCCCAGCAGCCGCTCCCGGCAGTACATGCAGGCGATGCAGTTCCGGATTTTTTCCGGATGGCCCGCTTTTGCCTTGTTCATGAACTCGGGGTCCGCGAACTGGCTGCGGCCCAGAGCCACAAAGTCGCTGACGCCCTCCTCCAGCAGCTGCTCGGCGAAGTCCGGGTCCTTGATGGTGTTGGTAGCGATGACGGGGATGGACAGCGCCTCCTTGAAGGCCTTGGCAACGTGCTTCTTCCAGCCGGGGGTATAGGAGAAAGGCTCGCAGTTGGCGTTGCCGTTCCAGGAGCTGCCGTTGGAGATGTTGATGCAGTCGATGCCCTGTGCCTCTAGGTGCTTGGCGATGGCCAGGCCGCCCTCCAGGTTCCAGAAGCCGGGGTGGTCCGTCATCTCGTCGCCGCAGATGCGGACGGAGATGGGGTAGTTCCCCAGCTTGGCCCGGATGCCCGCGATGACCTCGTCGATGAAGCGGCAGCGGTTCTCCAGAGAGCCGCCGTATTGATCGGTGCGGCGGTTATAGTACTCGCTGAGGAACTGGGTCATCAGGTATCCGTGGGCGGCGTGGAGCTCCACGCCGTCATAGCCCGCCTTCTTGCAGCGGACGGCGGCGGCGATGAACTTGTCCTGCACCCGCTTGATGTCCTCCAGGGTCATCTCCCGGGGGACCTCCCCGGCAGGGGTCATGGGGATACCGCTGGGGCTCAGGTTCTGGCGGCCGGTGAAAGCGCTCTTGGAGGTGGCGCCGCCGTGGTGGAGCTGAGCGAAAATCTTCGCGCCGTACATGTGGACCGTCTCCGTCAGCTCCTCGGCGGCCTTGACGTTGTAGTCCTGGGCCATCCGCAGGTTGTGCTGGGTGGGGATGGAGTCCACGTCGTCCACGCCGGTGTACTCATTGATGATAAGGCCGACGCCGCCCTTGGCCCGCTCGGCGTAGTAGGCGATGAGCCGGGGGCTGGCGTTGCCGTTGGTGTCGGCGAAGTCCGTGCCCATGGGGGACATGACCGCCCGGTTCCGGATGGTCAGCGGACCGATGCGGCCCGGGGTAAACAGCTTTTCGTATGCCATGGCGCACCCTTAGTCAAAGTTGCGGTTGTGGCTGAAATGGCCGGGGTTGGCAACGGGGGCGATGGTGGAGACCCAGCGGTTGGTGTAGTTGAAGAAACCGGCTACAAAAGCGGCCTCCAGGATCTCATGGTCGTTGAAGCCCACGGCCCGGAGCTTTTCGATCTGGTCCTCCCCGATCTCGTCGGCGTGCTTGGTGACGTACCAGGCGTACTCACACAGGGCGTACTGCTTCTCCGTCAGCATATCCTTGGCGGAGCGGAAGTTGTAGCTCAGCTTGTCCACCAGGATAGGATTCTTGGTGTAGCCCCGCAGCGCGTCGCCGTGGGTGGTGAGGCAGTAGGAGCAGCAATTGACGGAGGACACCACCACGCCGATCATCTCCTTGTCGGCGTTGGTGAGGAAGCAGGTCTCGGGGTTGAACAGAGAGCCCTTGAAATTCAGGAAGCCGATGTACTGGGAGGCGTTCAGGGGCAGGACCTTGAAGAGGTTGTTGATAAAGCCCCAGTTCTTCTCCATGGACTCCACGTTCTGGTTGAATACCTCGTACTCCTTGTTGGTCATCTCGTCACGGCTGGGCTTTTCCAGGCGGGAGAGCTGTTCATCAAATTCCAGTGCCATAGTTAATTCCTCCTGTAATAGTATGAAATGTGTGATTGGCGGGCGCGGCAGATGGTTGCCGCGCCCGCCGTTGGATGCAGAAATTATTCAGCAGGGCAGATGGCAAAGCATCTGGCGGAGAAGCCCACGCCGTCCTTCATCTTGGGGAAGGCGCAGACGATGATGCTGCCCACGGGGGGCACCTGGTCCAGATTCCGCATGACCTCGATCTGGATGCGGTCCACCTCCAGGATGTACTGCTCGCCGGGATAGGGATACGCGCCCTCCTTGGTGGTGACGAAGCCGGGGTCGGTGTCGGCGGGCTCATGGCCGATGGCGCCGATGTTCCGCTCCTCCACCAGCCACTGGATGGCGGCCTTGTCCCAGCCGGGATAGTGGGGCACGCCGTTCTCGTCGGGGTTGTCCAGGTTGGCCTTCTTGTGCCAATCGGACCGGAAAGCCACGAAAGCGCCCTCGGGGATCTTGCCGTACTCAGCCTCCCATGCCTTGATGTCATCCACCGTCAGCATAAAGTCGGGATTCTCAGCGCACTCCTTGGACTTGTCAATGACCACCAGAGGATACACCATCTCCTGAACAGTAATGTCGTTCATGGCGCGGCCATCCCCCCAGAAGTGGCGGGGCACATCCACGTGGGTTCCGTACTGGCTGGCCACACTGATCTGGAAGCAGCGCATGGGGGCCATCATGTCGTCGGGGGTGCCCTCCACATAGTCGAACAGCTTGGTGGCCTCCAGGGGCTTGAAGCCATACCAGTGCGGGGTCTCCGGGCTCAGCTCATGGGTCAGGTCCACCCATTTGTACTTCGGGGACTTCCACTCCTTCAACTGGTCCCACAGAGTCAGATTTGCCATAACTGTATCCTCCTTTAAACGATATATCCCAAAGATGTGTCTGTTCCCATCTTTTCTCTCACAGGCTGCCGCCGTGCGGCATACCTATGGAGTGTATTATACAAATATCCGCTCCGCATTTCAAGTGTGTATCACTTTAAACCGTCAAAATAACGGATACTTTTTCCTGAGCCGGTTCATGCCCGCAAATTCCTTGCTATTTTTTATGTCAACTATTATAATAGATCGCAAGCGATAAAAACAGACATTTGATGCCGGCTGCCTGTTGGCAAAATGGCGCAAATAGATTATGATAGTCATACGGGAAACACAAAGAATTGAGGGGGATCTTATGGAAAACACGAAAATGATGCAAGTAACCGTGAATGGGTCGAAGCATACATACCCCTTCGGGACGCCATACCGGGTGATCGCCGCGGATTTTCAGAAAGCGTATCCGTATGACATCCTGCTGGTCAGCCGGGACGGGAAGCTCTGTGAGCTGCATAAGACCCTGGACCGGAACTGCACCCTCAAAATGCTCACAGCCCAGGATAAGCCGGGGATGCAGACCTACGAGCGCAGCGCGGTCTTTTTGATGCTGAAAGCCTTCCACGATGTGGCGGGCCGTGAAAACGTGGAGCGCATCACCGTGGAGTATTCCATCAGCCACGGGCTGTTCATCCGTGCCAAGGGCGCCTTCACGCTGGACCAGGCGCTGCTGGACCGGGTGGAGGGCCGCATGCGGGAGCTGGCGGAACAGGCGGTTCCCATTCAAAAGAAGTCCGTCAACACCGATGACGCCGTGGAGCTCTTCCAGAAGACGCAGATGCACGACAAGGCCCGCCTGCTCAGCTACCGCATCAATTCCCACGTCAACATCTACACGCTGGACGGATTTTCCGACTACTTTTACGGCTACATGGTCCCGGACGCGGGCTATGTGAAATGCTTCGGCCTGGAGCTGTTCGCGGACGGCTTCGTCCTGCGGCTGCCGGACCAGAAAGATCCGGACCACCTGGGCGAGTTCAAGCCCTCCATCAAGGTGTTTCAGGCGCTCCACGACGCCACCCAGCGGTCCGAAGCCCTGCACATCTCCAATGTGGCGGAGATGAACGACACGATCTCCGGCGGCAACGCCACCCAGATGATCCTGGCCCATGAGTCCATGATGGAAAAGCAGATCGGCGACATCGCCGAGGAGATCGCGAACCGGAAAGGCGTCCGCTTCGTCATGATCGCGGGCCCCTCCTCTTCCGGCAAGACGACCTTCTCCCACCGGCTGTCCACCCAGCTCATAGCCTGCGGGATGCGCCCCCATCCCATTGCCACCGACAATTATTTCAAAAACCGCTCCGAGACGCCCCGGGACCAGAACGGCCAGTACGATTTTGAGTGCCTCGGCGCCATGGACATCCAGCAGTTCAACACGGATATGACCCGGCTTTTGAACGGCGAGACGGTGGAAATTCCCCAGTTCAACTTCAAAAAGGGCGTCCGGGAGTACAACGGCGACTACCTGACGCTGGGTGAGCAGGATGTGCTGGTCATCGAGGGCATCCACTGCCTGAACGACCAGTTCTCCTACGCGCTGCCCAAGGAGAGCAAGTACAAAATTTACATCAGCTGCCTGACGACGCTGAACATCGATGACCACAACCGCATCCCCACCACCGACGCCCGGCTGCTGCGGCGGATCGAACGGGACGCCAGGACCCGGGGATACAGCGCCCAGGCCACTATCCGGATGTGGCCCTCCGTCCGGAAGGGTGAGGAGAACAACATCTTCCCCTATCAGGACAGCGCGGATAAAATTTTCAACTCGGCGCTGATCTACGAGACCGCCCTGCTGAAGCCCTACGTAGAGCCGCTGCTCTTCGGCGTCCCCAAGGACTGTGAGGAATACGTGGAGGCCAAGCGCCTGCTGAAATTCCTGAACTACTTCCTGCCGCTTCCCGCGGACGACGTGCCCAAGACCTCCCTGATGCGGGAGTTCGTCGGCGGAGGCTGCTACAAAACCTGACCGCGCTTTCGCCGGAAGCCGCCATAGCCGGTCAAGGCCCGCCGGGACCAGTGTCCCCGGCGGGCCCCGCGCACGCAGGCGCATGAATATAGCGCTTATCGTGTCAGAAAAGCAATCTTTCTGTTGCAAAACCGTCCGCTTCGTGCTATAATCAGCTAGAATTTATTGGGAAGAGCAAACCCATCGTGAGGTGGGGACGCAAAGCTACAGGGGCTTTATCGCCAGCCAGCTGCCGCATTGTCTGTATGCATCAGACAAGGGCGGCTTTTTTTATGGGAATTGGGAGAATGTCAGATGGATATGAAATTTAAGCTTCTGGCCATTTTGAGGACGATCAACACAAAACCGCCGAAGAGCCGGATCAACGGGGCATTATCCAGGGCAAGAGCTGTCGGCTGTCTGATCCTGTCGTGTTTCTTTTTCCTGCTCAGTGCATACAGCTTCTGGAAAGTCCGGGACATCGACGGCATCCTCCTTCTGGCTCTTTCCCTTCTCTGCGCCGCCGGCGCGTTCTTTGGCAAGCGGCTGTTCAGGCAGGGGACCGCGTCCATCATATTCTGCGTTATTTTAGTTGGGATCGCCGTATGCTCCACCATTTGGGCCTCCAGCCATATCCTGTCCATGATGCTGATCCTGTTCATTCCTACCGTCACCATCAGTCTGTGCGGGATCAAATACGGCTCCATGATCAGCGGCCTTCTTGTCCTCTATTTCATCGTTCTGTTCTATTCTCCCCTGTTTGACAGGGTCCCTTCCGGTTATCCGGCGGAAATGCGGATATTTTACCCGATTCTCTATGCAATTGTATACGCCGCGTTCTTCGCATACAGCTACTTCCAGCACAAACAGCTGCTGGTTAAAAGTCAAAACGCGCAGACGCTGGAAAAGGCGGTCAACGCGGAGCATGACAAGCTGATGGCCATGACCACACAGACGATCCTCTCCATCAGCAATGCCGTGGACGCCAGAGATACTTATACCAAGCGGCACTCCTCCCGCGTCGCGGAATACTCCGTCATGCTGGCAACGGAACTGGGCTGGGACTCCCGCAGGCTGGAGCGGCTATACAACATCGCCCTGCTCCACGACATCGGGAAAATCGGCGTCAGCGATTCCATTCTGAACAAGCATTCATCCCTGACCGACGAAGAATATGAGGCCATCAAGCAGCACACCGTGATCGGCGGAGAGATCCTAAAGGATCTCACCCTGCTCCCCAATGCCTCCATCGGCGCGATCAGCCACCATGAGCGGTATGACGGGACCGGATACCCTTATGGTCTGAAAGGCTCCCAGATCCCCCTTGAGGCGCGGATCATCGGCATCACGGACGCTTTTGACGCCATGAATTCCTCCCGCGTGTACCGAAACAAAATGATGGCAAAAGATATTTTGCAGGAGCTCCAGTCCGGAAGGGGCCGTCAGTTCGACCCGGAGCTGCTGGACAAATTCCTGCCCATTGCAGAGCGTATTCTGGAGTCCAATGTAATTTAACGGAGTGATATTGTGGCAGACGAGATCTTAACAGAGAAGGACACATTCTCTGAAAACAAAAGCGATATGGCCGATTCCGCCGCGGCAGCATCGGAACCAAGGGGCGATTCCCAGGAGCGTTTCGTGATCCGTCCGGCGCCTGCTGCCGATCCTTTCCAGCTGGAAGACAGCATCTATGCCGAAGACGCGATCCCCTATGCCGAAGCCGTGGCCCGCGAGGAGGCGGCAAACAAGATCCAGGTTTCCTGCGCCATGATCTGCGGCAATATTTCCCTGCTTTCCGAGGAAGCCATCCAAAAGGCCGCGGATACCTATAACCTTGTGATCGCCGGGAAAGGCTGTGCGCCGGGCCGTTCCAGCCGAAGGGTGCATTACTACGATACCATTCCCACCGAGGAAAAATTCCATCAGCTTTTTGACGCGTTTGAGATCGACGCGGTCTGGTATATCAGCGGATACGCCGACGGTCAGGACGGCCTGCACGATGAGATGAAAATTCTGGATAACATCGTTGACGCCTGTGTCAAAAACGTAGTCTCCAAGCTCATCGTGGTCACCTCCATCGCAAGCCTCAACTTTCAGCCCAAGTATGACATCATGGGGCAGGTCGTGGGCCGGGCTTACGCCTCCGGAGAGGCCTTCGCCGTTGCGCAGCTGGAAAATTTTGTTCGCTACTGCACAAAGAGCCACGGCATCAAAACGATCATCCTGCGGACGCCTTACATCGCCTCGGAGCTGAACGATTCCAATTTTCTCGGCCAGATCTTCTCCAATATGCTCCATGGGGAAAAGATGGTATTCCCGTACCGCCCCGAGAACAAAATTGATTTTCTCTCCGCTTCCGATCTCATGGAACTGCTCCTGGACATCAGTGAGGAAAGTTCCGACAGCACCGCTACATACAGCGTTGCCAGCGGCTACCATTATACCTGGTGGGATCTGGAGAACGAGATTTTGAAGATCAACCCGGATACCGTCATTGAGTATGAGGATAAGGTGAATTTCATCTCCGTTCAGAGTTACAGCATTGAACTGAAGAAGAAATACGGCTTTATCCCCATGGACAATGTGCTGAGCACCTTTGCGGACGCGTTTTTTGCCTATAAGAAAAACGCCCAAAAGAATTCCTGGGCAAAAGCGCTTGTGCAGAAGATCCGTGACAAGATCCTGACAAATGCCGTCGGATACATTGAGTTGATCGTATTTTTCCTGGTCGCTGAGTTTCTGGTGCGCAAAACGGCGTCCTCCGTTTATTTCAAATATGTTGACATCCGCCTGTTCTATGTCCTCATTATGGGCACCACCTACGGAACGATGACAGGCATCCTGGCAGGTATCCTGGCGGGCATCGCCCTGTTTTTCGGATACAGAAGCATCGGCGTCAACGGCACCATGCTCTTTTACAACATCGAAAACTGGCTGCCGTTCGTGATCTATCTGATCACAGGCTCCATTACCGGCTACATCAGCACGGTACACCGGCAGAAAAACGAGTTTTTGAAAAAGGAAAACGACCTTCTGCGGGACAAATACTTGTTCCTGAACGACGTCTATCACGGCGCGGTGGAGAACAAAAGCGAATATAAGCGGCAGATCCTGGGATACAAGGACTCCTTCGGCGTTATTTTCCAGGCTGTCAGAAAGCTGGACAGCGTCCTCCCCCAGGAAATTTTCATGAACAGCATCCAGACCATGGAGGGGATCTTAAAGAATCACTCCATTGCCATTTACACTGTTGACAGCTGGCAGAAATACGGCCGTCTGGCCGCAAGTTCTGGAGATATTCTGACAGACCTGCCAAAATCTCTTGAGATCGCGTCCGTTCGTCCCGTATATGATACGGTCCTTGCGGGAAACACCTGGAAAAATACCGACCTGCTCCCCGACCTGCCGATGTATGCCTACGGCATCTGCGAAAAGGATACAGTCAGTTTGCTGATCTTTGTCTATCATGCCACCCCCGAACAGATGAGCCTGTATTACATGAATCTGTTCAGCATTCTCTGCAGCCTGATCAAGCTCTCCTTCATTCGCGCCCTGGAGTATCAGCAGGCCATCGAGCAGGAGAAATATTATCCCGGCACCCCGATCGTCATCCCGTCTTACTTTACAGAAATCCTGAATGCTCAGAAGAATCTGGCGGAGGCCGGCCTGTCCAGCTACGCGCTGATCCGGTTCGATTCCAAAGACAAGGAGTACATCTCCTCTTCCCTGAAAGGCCTGGTGCGGAACAACGACATCGTCGGTGCGGATGATGATGGCTCCCTGTTCCTGGTCCTGACGCAGACGAACCGGAAAGCGATCAGCATCGTCGGTGAGCGGCTTGACAAAAAAGGGCTCAAATATGAGATCATTAGCGGTAATTGAGGGATATGAACACGATCTTATTCATTTTTTTAATGATACATCTTTTGGTATGTCTGGTCTGCTTCATTTTGGCATACCTCAATATCCTGAAAAACCCATATATTGATATTTTTGTCGCGCTGTTCGTGCCTGTTTTCGGACTTGCGAGCCTGCTCCTGCGTTCTCATGTTTACCGCAAAACGGAGCGGCAGGCCAAAGAGCTGGGGCTGCCCCGCCTTCAGGTCGACGACAATGTGCGCCGCAGCATCCTCCTGGAGGACAGCGAAAACACCAATGAGGTCGTGCCTCTTTCCGAGGCATTTGTTGTGAACGATCCCGGCACGCAGCGGGTAATGATGAAAGAAACGCTCTATGACCTGAACAGCCGGGTCGAGATCGACGAAGACGATATGCAGGATAAGGTCGTTCCCATTCAGGAGGCGCTCCTCATCAACGATTCCCATACCAAGCGGGAACTGATCATGGACGTCCTCTACACCAACCCCAGCGGCTATATTCTGCAGCTTTCCGAAGCCAGATCCAATGATGACCCCGAAGTCGTCCACTACGCGGTCACGGCACTTGTGGAGATCCAGAAGGAGTTCGATCTGAAGTTCCAGGCCCTCAGCAAAGAGCTGATGGACGACCCGGATGACGAAGTCCTGATCCGAAAGTATCAGAATCTTTTGGAGCAGTATCTGTCCAGCGGCCTGCTGGAGGGCAGCCGGCGGGATGCCCAGCTCCGCAAATATGTGGATGTATTGAAAAAGCGCCTCGCGAAAAACGAGGACAGCCTTTCCCTGTGGATCAAAAAAGCAGACGCGGATATGCTCCTTCAAAATCTGGAGGATCTGCGGACCGATGCGGAAAAGATGATCGCCTTCCGGCCGGAAAACGAGCAGGGCTATCTCTATCTTCTGAAATATCACGCGATCCGAAAGAACCGGGAAGGCGTGACGGATGTCATCAAGCTGATCGACCAGAGGAGCGTCTATCTATCCTCTGATGGGCGTGGGGAAATTGAATTCTGGCGTTCTTAAAACTTGTCTGAAAAGGTACAACTGCCATGGCTATGAGGCGAAAAAAAGACAATTTCACACCCGGCGAGGCCCGGTCCGGCGGCACTTTTTTCAATATGCTGCCAACCGCTCTCGTAATGTGCCTGCTGATGCTCGTGTTGATCGCAGTGGCCAAAAACGTCACATATACGTCCCAGGACCCCAGTCTGGAACTGCTGTCTGTCGGAAAGCAGGAGACCGTGCATCCCGTGAAGGCTGCCGCCTGCCTGTTGATCTATGAAGACGATGAGATGGGCACCGTGGGCTTGGAGGAAATGTCCGCGATCCTCTCCCAGATGAAGGTCCCTTTCGATACGCTGGAGTGCGGGGATGTTGAGGAGAACTCTCTGGGCAGCTATGGTTATCTGGTCCTTTCCGTGACCCACTACCAGTATCTGGGGGACCTGCTCGGCAGCATCAAGACCTGGGTCAAGGCCGGCGGAAATCTGATGATCCTATATCCGCCGGAACTCAGCGGCAGCTTTTGCAGTTTGTTCGATATACTCGGTATCCGGGACTGCGGCAGCAGCTATACAACGGTTGAAAGCCTCCATTTTTCAAAGGACTTCATGCTTGGCGGCGCATCCCGTGATTTTGTGGTCACCGACGCTTACGACTCCTCCATGAGCGTCTATCTGGAGGATGACTGTGAGGTGTTTGCACAGTCATCGGGAGAATACCCTGTCCCCATTATCTGGCGCCGGAACGCAGAGCTCGGAACCGTCGTTGTCGACAATCTCGGTTTTCTGGAAAAAGGCTACCGCGGCATTCACTGTGCCGCGTACAGCCTGCTGGATTCCGCGTGCGTCTATCCCGTGATCAACGCCTCCGCCTTTTACATCGACGACTTCCCCTCTCCCGTCCCCAACGGCTATGCCGAATATATTGAGCGGGATTATCACCTCAGCATCAAGGATTTCTATACGTCCGTATGGTGGACGGACATCTATAACCTGGCCGAAAAATACGGCATCAAATATACCGGCATGGTCATTGAGGAGTATTCGGATCAGGTGTCCGGTACGTTTAAGAGAAACACGGATACGGAACGCTATCAGTACTTTGGCAACATGCTTCTGGACGCGGGAGGCGAGATCGGCTTCCACGGCTTCAACCACATGCCTCTCGTTTTGGAAAACTTCGACTATATGGGGCTTTTTGACAGCTACCGCCAATGGCCCAGCTACCAGGCTATGCTGAATTCGGTCAAGGAGCTGAAGGGCTTCTGCTCAAGCCTGTACCCGGACCGCACCTTCCAGGTGTATGTGCCGCCGTCCAACATCATCTCAGGAGACGGGATTGGAATGCTGGCCTCTGAATTCCCCGACATCAAGGCCATCGCCTCCGTCTATCTTCCGGGCGAGCTGGCCTATTACCAGGAGTACCAGGTGGAGGATAACGGCATCATCAGTACCCCCCGCGTGATCGCAGGCTATATTCTGGACGACTATACACGCCTCGTGGCTCTTTCGGAACTGAATTTCCATCTGGTGAGTTCCCACTTCCAGCACCCCGACGACGTCCTGGATGAGGACCGCGGCGCTGAGATGGGCTGGGCGAACATGTTCTCCAACCTGTCCGACTATGTGGACTGGCTGTATTCGTCCGTTCCGTCCATCCGCTCCATGACCGGCTCGGAGATCGCCGCCGCCGTCCAGCGATACGACTATGTCGATATGGTCCAGACCAGGACCGAAAACAGCATCCATCTGGAACTGGCAAATTTCTATGACGAGGCGTGGTTCATGCTGCGGATCAACGACGGACGCGGTATCGCATCCGTTGCCGGCGGCGAGCTCACACAGCTTGACGGCACGCTCTATCTGATCCGCGCGACTTCAGATGAGGTCGATATTCAGTTGTCTTAAAGGCAGGTAAAGGATCGTACCATGAGAATCTGCGTAATACTGGAGGGGTGCTACCCCTATGTGACCGGCGGTGTGTCCTCCTGGATCCATCAATACATCCAGGCCATGCCCCAGCACGAATTCGTTGTATGGGCCATCGGCGCGTCCTCTGACAGCCAGGGGCAGTTCAAGTATACGCTGCCCGACAATGTGGTGGAAGTAAAAGAGATCTTCCTCGGCGACGCCCTGAAGCTGGTCAACGCTCCCCAAAAATACAATTTCACTCCCGAAGAGACCCAGGTCCTCTATGATTTGATCAACTGCAAAAATCCGCATTGGGAAGTCCTGTTCGAAATGTACGCGCAAAAACGCATCGCGCCGGTCTCTTTCCTGCAAAGCGAGACTTTTCTGGACATTCTGATGCATCTTTGCGAAACGGAGTATCCTTACACAGCCTTCTCCGACCTTTTCCACACGATCCGTTCCATGTTCCTGCCGGTGCTCCATCTTTTATCCTCCGAGATCCCTAAGGCCGATGTTTACCACGCCATTGCCACCGGATACAGCGGGATCCTCGCCCGGCTGGGAAGCTACACCTATCACGTGCCGTATCTCATCACCGAGCACGGCATTTACACCCGTGAGCGGGAGGAGGAAATTATCCGCGCCAAATGGGTCAATCCGGCTTTCAAAAAGTTTTGGGTCCGGTTTTTCTATATGCTGTCAGACGGTGCCTATGAAAAAGCGTCCATGATCACCAGTCTTTTCAGCGGCGCCATGCACACGCAGATCGACATGGGCTGCGACCCCGATAAATGCACCTACATCGGAAACGGTATCCACTACGAGCGGTTTTGTAAGATTCCCCCCAAACCGGATAACGGATATGTGGATATTGGTGCGGTGCTGCGCATCGCGCCGATCAAAGATGTGAAAACCATGATTTACGCGTTTGCTGACCTGAAGGCCAGAGTTCCAAACGCCCGGCTCTATATCGCCGGCCCGGAGGACGACAAGGAATACGCCCAGGAATGCTATGATCTGATCGCGCAGCTCCAGGTCCCGGACATCACCTTTCTGGGCACGGTCAACGTGACCGAGTGGCTGGGAAAGTTCGATTTCACCATGCTTTCCTCTATTTCAGAGGGAATGCCGCTCTCTGTCCTGGAGAGCTTTGCCGCCGGCTGCCCCGTCATCACCACAGACGTAGGCTGCTGCAAGGAATTGATCAACAAGGTCGCCGAAGATGACGACCTCGGCTCCGCGGGGTACTGTGTGCCTCCCATCCACGTGCAGGCCATGTCGGACGCCATGGCGCGGATGTGCCAGCATCCCGTGGAACGGCGGAAAATGGGTATCATCGGCAGAAAGCGGGTAGAGAAGTATTTTCTCCATGAGGATATGATCCGCCGCTATTTGGAAGTATATGACGAGGTTTTTAAGAGATGGCAGGAATCGGATTCAGTCTGAGAAAACTATTTGACAAAAAAGGTATTTTCAACCTCTGCCGGGCGTACGGCTATGCGGGGATCATCTCAACAGGGCCCATGCTCCTGGGCATTGCCCTTCTGGGCAGCGTCTCCTTTGCCGCCCGGATCGGCGGCATGGACAGCCATTCCAGAGAGCTGCTGAACTGCATGCTCACATACAGCCTGCTGGCCTCCCTGACCATCACAAGCTGGTTCAACATGGGCGTGACCCGCTTCGTATCCGATATGCTCTACGAGGAGAAAAACGAAAAGGTCATTCCTTCCTTCTATGGCTCCACCGCTATCATGCTGGCGATCTGCACCGTATTTTACGGAATTTTTCTGCACTTTTCCGGGGTCTCCCTGCTTTACCAGCTCCTCTGCCTGTGGTATTCGCTGGTGCTGATCGTTGTCTGGAACGAAATGATCTACCTGACCGCTGTCAAGGACTATAAAGCCATCGTGCTGTCCTTCTGCATTTCGCTGATGGTGGGCTTTCTTCTGGTCCTGATCGCGATCCTCCTGGGCTTTGTCAGCATCGAGGTCTTCATGCTTGCGATCATCGCCGCATACGGCCTGCTGATGTGCAGGTATCTGAACGTATTGCTGGATGACTTTCCCACGCAAAAGGGCAGCAATTTCTCCTTTCTTGCGTGGATGGACAGGTACCGGCCTCTGGTCATAACCGGCGGCATGCTGAACATCGGCCTGTTCTCCCATATGATCATCATGTATTTCGGGCCGCTGAAAGTACAGGTGGAGGGTCTTTTTTACGGTGCGCCCCAGTACGATGTCCCCGCCCTCTTTGCCTTTTTCAGCCTTTTGATCACGACGATCAACTTTATCACATCGGTGGAAGTCCGGTTTTATCCCAAGTACCGGAACTATTACGGTCTTTTCAATGACCGTGGTTCCATCAAAGACATCAAACAGGCGGAGGATGAGATGCTGGCCGTTCTCCGGCAGGAGCTTGGCTACGCGGGACACAAGCAGCTCTTTACGACGATCCTTTTTATCGTCATTGCCCCGCCGGTGCTGGAGGCGCTGCCGCTGGGCTTCTCCGCGCTTTCCTCTGATATCTTCCGTTTCCTTTGCATAGGCTACGGAACTTATGCCATCGCAAATTCCATGATGCTGATCCTGCTGTACTTCGAGGATTATACCTCCGCCGTGATCGGAGCGTCCCTCTTCGGCGTGATCTCCACCGCCGCCACCATCTGGCAGATCCTATATGGAAGCTGGAATTATTACGGCGTCGGCTTTTTCGCCGGAGCCATCGTGTTCTATGTCGTATCTGTCATCGGCCTGGGGCACCGCACGAAAAAACTGCCTTACTATCTGCTGGCAAAGCAAAGCATCCTCCCGCGCAAAGAGAAAGGGCCCCTTGTTTTCATTGCCGTGAAGCTGGACCAGCGCCAGGAACGCAAGGAAGCGGAGCGGCAGAGGCGCCTTCAGGAAAGAGTGCAGCAATTTGCGGAAGATAAGGGGATCGTCCCATGAAGCGACTGAAAAAGATAACCGCCCTTTTGCTGGCTGCCCTGATACTGTCGGGCTGCGCCGCAAACTCCGCCGCGCCGGAAGCGCCGGAGGTCTCCGCGGTCCAGGCAGTTCCCAAAGAGACGCCGTCGGAGGGAAACATCCACGACAATGACGCGCTGTACGAGGGGCATGACCCCACCTCCGTCATCAGTATGTATCTCACCGTATCCACGGGAAACGCGGCTGACAGCTCCGACCACACCTGGTCGGAGGTCAACGCCCACTCCACTTATTACTATGATGACCTGGGTATCGACCGCTACAAGGTAGAGGGCATCCTCCAAATTGATGATGGAAATGGCCTCGGCGAGGGCAGCTACGGCTACGGAGAGACTGTGCCGAATGTGACCGTGCAGGTCCGGGGCCAGACATCCTCCCGGTACGATTCCAAAAACTACAAGATCCGTATCAAGGCCGGCAAGGAGGAATACAACGGCCAGCGGACGTTGGCGTTGAACAAGCATGTCAGCGATCCCTACCGCTTTCTGAATAAGATGTGCTACGACCTGCTGACGGATATTCCTCAGCTTCTCAGCGCCCGGACCCAGTTCGTCCATCTCTATGTGAAGGACACAACGGCGGGCAGCTCCGGGAACTATGTGGATTACGGTCTTTACACCATGGTGGAGCAGATCAACCGGACCTATCTGAAAAACCACGGTCTGGATGACCGTGGCAAGCTGTACAAGATCAATATGTTTGAATGGTATGATTACGACGAGATCATGGCCGTCGGAGACGACTACGACGAGGATGCCTTTGAAACCTATCTGGAGATCAAGGGCAGCGATGACCATTCTGATCTGCGGGACATGCTGACCAGGCTGCAGAATTACAGCATCCCCATTACGGAGATCATAGAGGAAAACTTTGACGCGGAAAACCTGTGCTATTGGATGGCTTTTCAAATTCTGATTGGCAACTACGACTCCGGTGCGAGAAACGCATATATTTATAGTCCGCAGAATTCCCAAAAGTGGTACTTCATCTCCTGGGATATGGACGCATCATTCCGAAGGAATTACTATGAAAAAGTCGGATATCTCGAAGGCCTTTCCTGGGAACGCGGACTGACCCAATATGTCTTACTGGTGCTCTTTCAGCGGATGATGAAGGAAGCGTGCTACCGTCAGCAGCTTGATGACGCCATCCACGACCTGATGGAGCATGCGCTGAACCCCGACAAAATCGCGGAACGTGCCGCCGCTTACAGCAAGGTCGTGAAATACGACGCTTTCAACAATGCATTCAGCAACAACATCAGCCAGCTGACCCCGACGGAATACGACAGATACGTCAGTATGCTCTCGTCGGAAATACAGATCAATTACGAATATTACCTGGACAGTTTGGCTTGTCCGTGGCCGTTCTTTGTCAATGTCCCGGAACACCATGAGGACAGCATCGTTTTCTCCTGGGGCACTTCCTACGACATCCGGGGCGAGTCTGTGACCTACGCCTATCAGCTGGCCACCGACTACTGGTTCCGAAATATCCTGTCCCAGGACTCCGGCCTGACCATCCCCTATGCCAAGGTGGGTCTTCTGGAGCCGGGGACCTATTATCTGAAGGTCACGGCAACCAATGAGTCCGGCCACACGATCGACTGCTTTGACTTTTACAGTATTCCAGACATCGGAAAAATCTATGGCTGCTATGTCTTTACGGTGGAGCCGGATGGGACCATATCCGTCTACATCGGGGAGGATGTGTAATGAGAAATATAAGATATACCGCCGGACAAAAGCGGAAAAAGACACAGCACCCGCCGGCGCGTTCCGTCTGGAAGGCGCTGCCGGTCCTGCTCTGCCTGCTGCTGGCCGGGTGTGGTTTTCAGTCAGAGGGCGCCTTCAGCGGTATCCTGTCGCCGGAGGAGACTTATGAGAAAACGGATACTTCCAAAATCTCCGTCTCCGACGCCGGTGACCTCTATGGGGAATCGGATGACGGCGTCACAGTCGTATACCTGGCTGTGGGGCTGGGCAACGAAGCCGACGGCACCGACCACACCTGGACGGAGATCAACTCCATCCCTTTGAACGAACAGGGACCAGCCCCGTATCAATGTGAGGCTGTGTTTCAGCTGGGCGACGAAACCGCGCCTTCCGAAGGCTCTTTCGGATACGGGGAGCTGACCGCCAACGCCGTTGTCCGGCTGCAGGGGGAAAACGCCTCCGCGCGCCAGCAAAAGAGCTACCGCGTCTCCATCAAGGACGGCAAGGGCTCGCTGGACGGACTGAAAACCGTGGTCCTCTCCAAGAGCTTTACCGATCCGCTGCGCATCACAAACAAGCTGTGCTACGAACTGATGCAGGGTATACCGTCCCTGCTGAGCACAAGGACGCGGCTCGTTCACCTCTATGTGAAGGACACGACTTCCGGCGTGGACACGCTTTATGAGGACTATGGCCTGTACACGATGGTGGAGCCCATCAACAAGACCTACTTTAAAAACCGCCATCTGGATGATGACGGTGCGATCTACAAAGCCGACGATTTTGATTTTGCCCGCCACGAAGATGTCATCACTCTTTCCACTTCTTCCCAGTTCCGGGAGGACGCGTTTGAATCGCTTCTGGAGATCAAGGGCGGTAACGACCATTCCCAACTGCTGGCAATGCTCAATGCCGTCAACGACCCCAATGTCCCCATTCAGGATGTCATCAATACCTATTTTGACAGGGACAACCTGTTCAACTGGCTTGCCTTCAACATCCTGGTCGGAAACAAGAACGCCTCGACGGAAAACTACTACCTGTACAGTCCCACGGGTTCCGACAAGTTTTATTTCATCTCCTGGGACAACGACGGTGCGCTCCGGGACGATTACGAGGAAATGCGGAATCCCGGCCAGTCGGCGGCCTGGGACACCGGAATTTTCAGCTTCTATGACAACGTCCTGTTTTCCAGAATGCTGGGAGATGACGCCTGCATCGCCAGTCTCAGCACGGCGGTGGATGACCTGTACAAAACATATCTGACCGAGTCCGCCGTATCCTCCGCCGTGTCCAGACTCACCTCGCTGGCAAAGCAATATGTTTACAGCCTGCCAGACAAGACCTTCGCCCGGGTGACCCCGCCGCAGTATGATACCCTCGCGGCGGGTATCTATGAGCAGATCACAAGAAACTATTATGCCTACTATGACAGCCTTGAGCTACCCGCCCCCTTCCACATCCTTGAACCGGAAAAACAGGCGGACGGCAGTCTCCGGCTTTCCTGGGAAGACGCCTCCCGCGGCATGGATGTCGCATATGACATCGCGCTGGATGATTCCTGGGACTTTGAGACGCCGCTTCTCACTGCTTCCGGCCGCAAGTCCACCGAATGGGTGATCGGCCAGCTTCCCGCCGGGCAGTATTTCCTTTCCGTCACAGCGCAAACCGCGGACGGCAGGAGCCAGATCGCTTACGAGACCTATTCCACTGAAGTCAAAACAACGCTCCATGGCGTCCTGTGCTTCTATGTGCTGCCTGACGGCTCTGTCCATGCCTCCTACTTCAACGAAGGTGAATGAGATGTCCGAAAAAAAGAAAGTTTTCCGCCATGAGTGGAAATACCTGGTTTCCTATCCGGAAGCGGAACTGCTTCAGCGGCGTCTGAGTCCGTTCCTGTCCCTTGACCGGAACGCGGCAGGCGGAGAATATATGATCCGAAGCCTTTACTTTGACGATATGAACGACTCCGCCTACCGGGAAAAGATCACGGGCGTGAACTTCCGTCAGAAATGGCGCATCAGGGTCTATAATTGCAGCGACAGCCGCATCAGCCTTGAACGGAAAACAAAAAACGGCAGCTATATCTACAAAGAATCCGCCTTGCTGACCAGAGGGGAATTTCAGAAGATCCTTGACGGAGACTGCAAATTTCTTCTGGAAAGAGAAGAAAACCTCTGCGGAGAATTCTATTATGAATACATGGCACATCTCCTCCGCCCCAAGGTGATCGCAGACTATGAGCGAACGCCGCTGACCCTGGATGCCGGCACAGTCCGCATCACCTTCGATAAAAATGTCCGGGCCGCCATAGGCTCCTTTGACATTTTTGACGCGGAGCTTCCCACGCTTCCGGCCATAGAGCCGGGCAAGCTGGTCCTGGAAGTCAAGTATACCTCGTTTCTGCCGCAGATGGTCAAAACGCTCCTGCCTCTGGATGGTCAGGAATTCTCCGCGTTTTCAAAGTACACGCAATGCTATGAGGCGGCCCATCACCTTACCGATCCCACGGCAGGGATCTCCAAAACATATATCAGCGGGAGGAAACAGAGAAATGTCTATCAAGGATTATTTTAAGAAAACGGTGTGGGAGTCCTTTGCCGCCAGCGGCGGGATCACCGTGGACTTTGTCATCACAGCGGTCATCGCCATGGCCGCGGCCGTGCTGTTGGGCATCGTGATCTATAAGGTCTACGGCCATTACTACGGCGGCGTCGTCTATTCCGCGTCCTTCGCGGTCACTCTGATTGGAATGACGGTGCTGACATGTATGCTGACCCTTGCGATCAGCAGCAACATCGTGATCTCTCTCGGTATGGTCGGCGCCCTCTCCATCGTCCGTTACCGCACGGCCATCAAAGACCCCATGGACCTGCTGTATTTGTTCTGGTCGATCTCCGTGGGCATCACATTGGCCGCGGGGCTTTACGTGCTGGCCGCCCTGACCATGATCGTGATGATCGGCATCGTCTACGTCTTTTACCACAAGCGTAAGCAGGGCGTCATCTACATTCTGGTGATCCATTATGAAGGCGATACGGCGGACGACGAGATCCTTCGCAGCCTGAGCCGCTTCCACTATCAAATCAAGAGCAAGACCATGCGCGGCTCCACCTGTGAACTGACGCTGGAGCTGATCTACGACAAGCACGGCACAGCGTTTATGGATAAGATCAATGAGATCGAAGGCGTCAAGGACGTCAACCTCATCCAGTACAACGGAGAGTATAATGGCTAAAAAGAAAAGCAACCGCGCCGACTACATCGTCCTGCTCCTGCTGGCCGCCGCTATTATCGGGCTTCTCTTCTACATGCTCAAACGCTACCATTTGAACGACGAGGTAGGCTTTACGCCGGATAAAGGCATTGTGGCAAATCCTTTGATGGGATATGCGCCTTATGCGCAAGATCTGGAAAAATGCGCGGATACCGATCTGGTTTTCATCAAGCTGCGCTGGGCGGACTGGGAACCTGAGATGGGGCAGTACAACACCGCATTTCTGGAGTCCAATTTCCATATCCCCCTGTGGAAAGCAGAGGGCAAGCACGCGGTGATCCGGTTTATCTGTGACGATCCGGGCGAGGCCGGCCATGCGGACATTCCGCAATGGCTGCTGGAGGCCACCGGAGACGGCACGTACTATACCGGGAGCAGCGGGTCCGGTTATTCGCCGAACTACGAAAATGAGTTCTTTATTTCGCGGCACGCAATGGCCGTTTCCGCTCTGGCCGATTACTTCAATCAGGATGATTTCGCGGCCTATGTCGAATTGGGCAGTCTCGGTCATTGGGGTGAATGGCATGTGCAGGACAGCAGCGGCAATTCCCTGATGCCTTCGGCGGAAACCTGCTGGGACTATATTCTCGCCTACACGGAGCATTTCCAAAATGTGCGCTTCCTTATGCGCAGGAGCTACATCCATGCCGTGGATGCCAAGCTGGGCATCTACAACGATGTGATCGGCGACCAGGAGCAGACAGACACATGGCTGGAGTGGACAAAAACAGGCGGCAGCCAGGACGCCGCCGCAGGCACGATCGACATTTTGCCGTACCCCTCCTTCTGGAAAACCGCCCCGGCCGGCGGAGAGATCACAAGCGGGATCGACCCGGAACGCCTGTTTAACGAGGAACTGCCCTCTCTCCTTCGCCAGGTCGAGGACTGCCACCTGACATTTGTCGGCCCCCACATCCCGGATCAGGAGGAATACGCGTCCGCCTACGAAGCAGTCCTGCGCCGCATCGGATACAAATACTACGTATCCAGGCTCTCAACGACATTTTCCTTTTCCGATGATTCCATCGACATTCAGCTGGACTGGGAAAATGACGGCAGCGCGCCGCTGTACTGGGATTGGCCTGTTATGATCAAGATCTTTGATTCCAGCGGCACGCTGGTCTACTGGGAAACGCTTGACCTGAAATTATCACAGCTTGTTCCCGGGGAAACGATCACAACTGTCACAAAAGTCCCGTTTCTTGATAACATCCGGGACGGTCTCTCCGTTGGAATTTCCATCAAGAGCTACGACGGCAGCGACAGTGTGCGGCTGGCGATGGATATGGACATGGAGATCATCGATGACAGCCAGATCATTTACTCCTTTATCCAGAACTGACGCCCGGATATTCAGCTTCCCGCATGGTGGAGCAGCATCATCAGTCCCATCTCCCCTGCTGCATATTGCGCCTGCAAAATGAGAAATCGCAAAATTTTCGTCAAAAAATATGGGGAACTGCTGTTTCCGGCAGTTCTCCATAACTTATTATGAAACGATTGACAGTGGAAAACTCAGGCCCGCTTAAAAGGACGGATGTCTTTACCCACCACCGTCAAAGCCGGAGACTCTTCGGAGGAGCCCTTGGAGATCATCACCTCAGACTGCATCTCATCCACGATCTGCCGCATTTCGTCGGTAAAGGCTTCCCGGTCCTGCGTCTTCATCTTCATCTGCGCCGTGATCCTGTCACAGTACTCGCTGAGACAGCGGAAACGTTCCATCAGCTTCTGCACATCCGCTTCAAAGGCGCTCTGTGCCTGGGCGCGGGCGCTTTCCAGTTCTTCGATCAGCTGTGTAAAGCCGTTTTCCGCATTCGCCATATTTCCTGCGAAACTATCGATCTCGCCGTTCATGCGGTCACCCACGCGCTTTTTGGACCGCTCTACATCTATGCACATCTGGCGCAGTACGGCCTGATATTCCGCGGAGCCGGATACCTCCCTCTCCTGACGGAGCCTGCTGATCTCGTCCTGCGCATCAGCGGCGCTGCTTCTCAGCTGATCGTTTTCCGCCTGAAGTTGCGCAAGCTGACTGTCCCGCTCCTCGTTCTTCTCTTTCAGGCTGGAAACAGCGGCCCGCAGTTCTTCCAGCTCCCCGCTCTGGGGCGCAGGCTCTTCCTCCCGATCTGCCATTTCCAGTTTCAGGCGCTCAAGCTCCGCTTTCGCCTGCCGTGCTTCTTCCTGCGCGGCGTTCAACTGCTGATTGGCCTGTTCAGCCGTCTCCTTCAGCTGGCCGTTTTCCGCAGTGCTCTCTGCCAGCTTCTTCTCCGCTTCTTCCAGTTTTTCCTGCAGGCTTCGGTAGCTGTCCGTGTTCTCGACATCTGTTGCACGCGCCGCGGCCTGCTGCGCCTCCTCCAGCTGTGCCTGCATTTCTTTCAGGCTGCTGACCAAACGGTCATTCCGCTGACCCAATGCATAGTTTCGGCTCGTCAGCTCGTCCAGAGCGGCATCAGCCTCTTTGATATCATAGCCAAACAATGCTTTTTTCATATGACTCGCTCCTCTGAATCGGTGTATCGAATGATCCCCGCCGGAATGACAGCGTGGGGCATACTGCCTTTTTTATGCACTTTATTATACTACGATCCGGCAAACTGTCAAGAATTGCAGGACTTTTCCGATTTAAGCCGATTATTGGCACATCCGGTTCTGAAAATTCCAGGATAAATTTTGTCTGATTATGCAAATTTTTACTTGACAGGCCGGAGCGGAAGTGTTATATTATCCCCATCAACCAACAAGTATGATTGGTTTAAAGAGAGGGGGCCATATCCATGCAGAAGACTCTGAACCGCCTGCTGCGCAGCAATTTCCGCTGTGGTCGAATGCTGTACTCCCGGACTGTTGATATGGCCGGGCGTTTCGACGCGCCCACTGTCCACTGAGTATTTCATGGGTGGACCTCAATTTGGCCATACGCAGTCCGGGAGCAAAGTTTGCCCCGGCTTTTTTCGTATCCAAATTAAAAAGTGAAAGAGGTACATATTATGAGTAACTATAAATTTGAAACTTTGCAGCTCCACGTCGGTCAGGAACAGCCCGACCCCGCCACCGATTCCCGTGCAGTGCCCATCTACCAGACCACTTCCTACGTGTTCCGCAACTCCGCCCACGCCGCCGCCCGGTTCGGCCTTGCCGATGCAGGCAACATCTACGGCCGCCTGACCAATTCCACCCAGGATGTGCTGGAAAAGCGCATCGCGGCCCTGGAGGGCGGCGTAGCGGCCCTGGCCCTGGCCTCCGGCGCGGCGGCCATCACCTACACCATTCAGGCCCTGGCCCAGGCAGGCGACCACATCGTGGTCCAGAAGACCATCTACGGCGGCAGCTTCAACCTGCTGGCCCACACCCTGCCCCAGTTTGGCGTCACCACCACTTTCGTCAACGCCCATGACCTGGCAGAAGTGGAAAACGCCATCCAGCCCAACACCAAGGCCATCTACCTGGAGACCCTGGGCAACCCCAACAGTGACATCCCCGACATCGACGCCATCGCCGCTATTGCCCACAAGCACGGCCTGCCCCTGGTCATCGACAACACCTTCGGCACCCCCTACCTGATCCGGCCCATCGAGCACGGCGCCGACATCGTTGTCCACTCCGCCACCAAGTTCATCGGCGGCCACGGCACCACCCTGGGCGGCATCATCGTGGACAGCGGCAAGTTCGACTGGAAGGCCAGCGGCAAGTATGCCCCCATCGCCGCTCCCAATCCCAGCTACCACGGTGTTTCCTTCGTGGACGCCGCCGGCCCCGCCGCGTTCGTCACCTACATCCGGGCTATCCTCCTGCGGGATACCGGCGCCACCATCTCTCCCTTCAACGCTTTCCTGCTGCTCCAGGGCGTGGAGACCCTCTCTCTGCGCCTGGACCGCCATGCCGAGAACACCAAGAAGGTAGTGGAGTTCCTGGCAAAGCACCCTCAAGTGGAGCACGTCAACCACCCCAGCCTGCCCGACCATCCCGACCACGCCCTGTACGAGAAGTATTTCCCCAACGGCGGTGCGTCCATCTTCACCTTCGAAATCAAGGGCGGCCAGGAGGAGGCCCACAAGTTCATCGACAATCTGGAGATCTTCTCCCTGCTGGCCAACGTGGCCGACGTGAAGTCTCTGGTCATCCACCCGGCTACCACCACCCACTCCCAGCTCTCCCCCGAGGAGCTGCTGGACCAGGGCATCAAGCCCAACACCATTCGCCTCTCCATCGGCACCGAGCACATCGACGATATCATCGCCGATCTGGAGAAGGGCTTCGCCGCTGTCAGATAACAGGAGGCGCTTATGAAGCTGGCCATGGCGCAGATGCGGATGGGTACATCCGTGGAAGAAAACCTGGAGAAAACGCTCCGCCTCATAGAGCAGGCCGAAAAGGGCGGCGCCGACCTCATCTTTTTCCCGGAGGTGCAGCTCTCCCCTTTCTTTCCTCAATATGAAAAAGCAGACGCGGAGCGGTGGGCCATGGCCGCCGACGGGCCGGAGATCACCGCTATCCGGGATGCCTGCCGGAAATTCCGCATCCACGCAAGCCCCAACGTGTACCTGAAACAGGGAAAGAACCGCTACGACGCCTCCCTGATGATCGGTTCTGACGGTGAGATTTTGGGCATCTCCAAAATGGTGCACATCGCCCAGGCCAAGTTTTTCTACGAGCAGGATTACTACACCCCCTCCGACGACGGCTTCAAGGTCTACGACACCCCCTTCGGAAAAATCGGTGTCGTGATCTGCTTTGACCGCCACCTGCCGGACGGTATCCGCTCCTGCGCAAAGCAGGGCGCGGAGCTGGTCATCATCCCCACCGCCAACATTCTGGGCGAGCCGCTGGAGCTTTTTGAATGGGAGGTTCAGGTGCAGGCTTTTCAAAACACGGTGTTCACAGCCATGTGCAACCGGGTCGGTCCGGAGGGCGAGCTGGCCTTTGCGGGCCAGTCCCTGCTGGCCGCTCCCGACGGCGGTCTGCAGTTCAAGGCCGGCGGCGAAGATGAGCTGTACCTTCTGGATGTGCCGCTGGAGGAAGCCCGGCAGACGCGCATCTCCCGCCCCTGGTTAACACTTTGATCCCCTTTTCCCCTCTCAAAAAGGCTCCGCCGCGGAAGCAATTCCGCGGCGGAGCCTTTTGCCGGTTATTCCAGAATGCCGCCCTGGTCGGCGCTTCTGGCGTCCCGGGCGTAGCGGGACAGATAGCCGTCCACCGGGGCAGGCGTATAGTGGAAAGCCTCCCGGCGGCGGGCCAATTCCTCGTCGGAGACCAGCAGGTCGATGCTCCTCTCCACCACGTCGATGACGATTTTGTCCCCGTCCTCGATCAGGGCAATGGGACCGCCGGAGGCGGCCTCCGGGGAGATATGCCCCACGAAGCAGCCGTTGTTGGTGCCGGAGAAGCGGCCGTCGGTGATGAGGGCGGTGCACTTGTTCAGCCCCTGGCCGTACAGCAGCTTCATGGGCTTGAACATCTCCGGCATACCGGGGGCGCCCTTGGGACCGGCGTAGCGGATGACCACCACATGGCCGGGCTTCACCAGCTGTTTGCCGATGGCTTCGTTGGCCTCGTCCTCGCCGGAGAAGCAGATGGCGGTGCCCTCAAAGTGCCGGACTTCCGGGGCGATGGCGGCGGGTTTCGCCACGGCGGTGTCCGGAGCCAGGTTGCCGTGCATGATGGCAAGGCCCGCCAGTGTGGAAAAGGGCTTGTCCAGGGAGGTGATGACCTCCGGGTTTTTCGGATACAGGCTGCGGCAGTTTGCCGCGTTCTCCCCCACCGTGCGGCCCGTGACGCTCATGCAGTCGTTGTACAGAATGAACGCCAGCTGCCGCTGCACCTCCGGGATGCCGCCCGCCTGGTAGAAATCCTCGGCGTCGTAGTCCTTGGAGGCCGGGTTGATGCGGCAGATCAACGGAACTGTGGTGCCGTACTCCTCGAACCAGCCCATGACGGTCTTGGCGGGAATGCCGATCTCATGGGCGATGGCGCAGGTGTGGATGACGCAGTTGGTAGAGCCGCCTGTCGCCAGCAGCACCATAATGGCGTTGCGGATGGACTCCTCCGTGATGATGTCCCGGGCGGTGAGGCCGTTTCGGACCATCTCCACGATGGTCTCGCCGGTCTCCAGGGCGGCACGGGTGCGGGCGTTGTAGACAGCGGGGATGGCGGCAGAGCCGGGCAGACTCATGCCCATGGCCTCCGCCATGCAGCACATGGAGTTGGCGGTGGCCATGTGCTGGCAGGAGCCGATGGTGGGACAGCAGGCGTCCGTCAGCTCCAGCACCTCCTCCCGGGACACCTTGCCGGCCTGGTACATGCCGTAGGCCTCCTCCGAGGAGGTGGAATCCGACTTCCGCTTTCCGCCGAAGGAGGGGCCGCCCAGCATACAGCCGCCTGCCAGGAAGATACAGGGAATGTCCAGCCGGGCGGCGGCCATCAGCATGCCGGGCACCGTCTTGTCGCAGGAGCCCACCAGCACCAGGCCGTCCAGCCGGTGGGCACGGGCCATGATCTCGATGCCGTCCGCCACGATCTCCCGGGAGGGCAGCGAGTAACGGGAACCGCTGTGGGTGGTGCAGACGCCGTCGCAGACGGCGATGCAGCCGAACTCCACCGGGGTGCCCCCTGCCCGGTAGACGCCGTATTTCACCTGCTCGCTCAGCTCCCGCAGGTTTTTGTGACCGGGCACGATGTCCGTGAAGGAATCGCAGATGCCGATGACGGGGCGGGAGAAATCGTCGTCGGAGAAACCGTTGGCCTTATATAGTGCTTACTGAACAGTGGGAAAAAGCTCGGAAACCATTGAAAATACTAGGAAAAACAGGGGTAATACGGTAAAATATCTGCAAAGGGATTCAGAAGTTTGAAAGAAAAAGTTTGCAGGTGATGAAGATGTATCGGCACGAAGATTATGACCAGCTTAAGGTGGAGATGCCCTTTGGGGTCACATTGCGTGAGGATAACCGGTGGGTAATCCTCAGCAAGAAGTTCCCTTGGGAAGAGATTGACCGGGAGTATCAGGAACATTTCAAAAGCAGTGAGGGCCAGGTGGCCATTCCATCTCGCCTGGCCTTCGGGGCACTGTACATCCAGGCCGAGGAAGGCTACACAGATGAACAGACCAGACGAAATATCCAGGAGAACCCGTATCTGCAGTACTTCTGCGGATTTGAGTGCTACACCATGGACTCGCCCTTCGACGCATCCATGATGACACATTTCAGGAAGCGTATTTCTCCTGAGATGATTCAACGGATCAATGATCTGGTTTTTGCGCCAGAAGCAGTTGCCAGCATGGATAACCCCGAGGAAGATGATTCCGTAAATCAGGAAGACCGTGAGGACACTCTCTCGGCACAGCCGACAGAAGAATCTGAGAACCGTGGAACGCTGATTCTTGACGCGACCTGCTGTCCGGCAGATATTCATTATCCGACGGATGTCGGGCTGCTGAACCACGCCCGGGAGCTGGTAGAAAAGATGATCGATTTGCTGTATCCTTCCGCCCGTGATCTGTACCCCGAGAAGCCCCGGACCTATCGCCAGCAGGCTCGGGAAAGATATTTGGCATACACCAAGAAGCGCACCCATACTGTACGAGAAACGCGGATGGTTCTCCGCGGGAATTTGCAATATATCCAGAGGGATATCGGCTACATCGAGAAGATGGTGGCCCACGGCGTGTCCTTATCGCTGTTGGGGGATGACCTTTACAGGAAGCTGTTGGTGATCCAGGAACTCTGCCGCCAACAGTGGGACATGTATGTGCGGAAGAGTCATCAGATAGAAGACCGCATCGTCAGCATCAATCAGCCGCACGTTCGCCCTATTGTGCGCGGTAAAGCGGGATGTCCTACTGAGTTTGGTGCCAAAGTCATAGTAGGTCTTGTGGGTGGTTACGCTTTCCTGATGAAGGCTGACTGGAACAACTACTCTGAGAGCAGAAGTCTGCAGCAGGTCGTTGAGGAATATAAGGAGACCTTTGGCTTCTATCCAAAGACGATTCTGGCAGACCGGGCTTATCCCGGCAGAGAAAATCGGCTTTGGTGCACCTCGCTGGGGATCCGTCTTTCAGGTCCCAGGCTGGGACGGAAGTCGGCAGAGGAGAAGCAGGCAGAAAGCAAACAGATCTACCAGGATGGCTGCGACCGCGTCGTGATTGAGGGAACATTTGGTGTCGTCAAGCGCCGATATAGCTTGGACCGGGTCATGACTCGTTTGCCCGACACTTCCATGACCTCAATTGCGATGGGCTTCTTTGCCGCAAATATGGAGCGCAAACTACGTCTCCTTTTTGCGCCTGACTGCGGTTGGGCTCTGGACTACGATTTTGACCTCGGCGAGCTGGTCATTTTTCCGAGATTTCCAAATGTTCCAGCCATTCAGTAGACCCTATATAGGGTGCGGCAGGAGATCATGCTGTCCGGCATAAAGGTGCCGCTTTGGAATTTCTTTTGCATGGATAAACACTTCCCTTTCAGATTTGAAATTTCAGATCGTCGATAAATTCGGAAGCCTTGCACAACGGGAAGGAAGAAAGTTACGAAAGAAACCCAGGAGGGGTGTCTTTCGTTTTTAATCATAAGTTTTTCTGAGTTTGAAAAGCTCAGAAAAACTTGCAGCAGCTTGTCGAAAATCATTTTCGACAAGCTGACACGGCGCAGGGGGTGTCCCTGCGCCGTGTAACAGTTCAGGCGAAAAAGCTTACTGCTTCTGCTCCACCTTGCCGAAGGGTCCGACGTGCAGCATGGACAGCACGAAGGGGATCATCACGGAGATGAAGCCGGCGTAGCCGAGATACGCATAGCCCCTCTTGACGATGGCCATGAGGCCCACCTGGGAAATGGCCCAAACGCCGACGGTGAACACCAGCGCGGCAATGGCGGCGCGGATCATGTGGCCCTGGGCCCGCTTGCTCTCGTCCATACGGCGCTCCACGGCGTTGACGGTGCGGGTGACGATACCGGCGATCATGTTCACGCCGGTGGACACGGCGCCCAGGATGATGAGGATGGAGATGATGGGCGTCAGGATACCGGCGCCCACGCCGTTCTGCACGAACACCAGCATGGGAACGGAGGCGCCTTCCAGCTCCGGCTTGAAGGCGATGGCCAGCATGCCGATGATGGAGAGCATCATGGCGATGAAGTTGCACAGGAACATGTACAGGGCGGCACGGTCCACCTGCTTGACGTCCGTCAGAGGCTCGGTGTGCTGGTACATCAGTCCGATGGAGGGCAGCTGGAACGCAAAATACAGGATGGCGCTCTTCAATGCGGCGCCGAACAGTCCGCTCTCGCTGGAGCTGACGGGCAGCTCGCCGGCGGCCATCCGGCCGATGGACTCGGTGATGGTGCCGAACTGGACGATGATGTTGGGAACCAGCACCACCACCAGGCCGATGATGATGAGCACAGACAGCGTGGAGGCGCATTTCCGCACGATGTTGGTGCCGTACAGGGAGATGATGAAGATGAACGCGCCCACCACCAGGGTGCACAGCCAGTAGGGAATACCGAACAGGCTGTTCAGGGTGGAGCCGCCGGTGGCGAAGGCCGCGGAGGTGGCGGTGGCGATCAGGATCAGGTAGGTGATCTCATACAGGTTGGAGAACAGCACCTTGTACTTGCCGTAGAAGCTGTCGCCAAAGGCGCGGTAGTCGTAGGTCTTGTGCAGGAACGCGTAGCGCAGGCCGTACCAGAAGAAGAAGGCCAGCAGGAACTGGGACAGCAGGGGCAGGAACAGTCCCCAGATACCGTAGTTGATGAAGTAGGAGTAGATCTGTGCGCCGGAGGCGAAGCCGCCGCCGAATTGGGTGGTGAAGGCCACGAAAGCCACGCCCACTGCCAGGGGCATTTTGTTCTTGTCTACCATAGTGCGGATACCTCTTTCTCTATTCTCAAATGTGCCGGTATATTGATTTTCCCAGAGGGAGAAAATCCTCAGTCAAAAGTGATCATCTTGCCGGGGTTCAGAATCAGCTTGGGGTCGAAGGCCAGCTTGATATTTCGGTAGAGCTGGTACATCTCATCGCCGATGAAGGGCTTCAGGAATTCCAGACGGCCATTGCCAATGCCGTGCTCGCCGGAAAGCTGGCCGCCCAGCTCCTTGCTCTTGGCGTACAGTTCCACAAGGCAGGCGTGGGTGGCGGATTTCCACTCCTCATCAGTCATGCCGGGCTGACGCAGCATCTCGGTGTGAATGTTGCCGTCACCGGCGTGGCCGCAGGGCTCCACCACCACGCCATGGGACAGGCAGATGCTCTTGGCGGCCTTCACGAACTCCGCGATCCTGGACCGGGGCACCACCACGTCGCACTCCTCCTGGCCCACGGAGTCGGCTTTCATGCCCTCCAGAATGGCGGCGCGGACGGACCAGACGGAGCCGATGCGCTCCGGCGTGTCCGCCAGGGCCACGTCCAGGGCCCCGGCCTCCAGAGCGGCGGCTGCGGCGGCGTCACAGCACTGGGTCAGCTCCTCCCGGGAGGATGCGTCATACATAACGATGAGGACAGCGGCGCCCTCCCGGACCGGCAGCAGCTTGTGGAGGTTCCGCTCCACGATGTCGATGAGCTCCCGCTCCAGGAACTCCACGGCGGTAGGCACGAAGGGCAGGCGCAGCAGCACGGGTACGCAGTCGATGCACTTCTCCAGGCTGTCAAAGGGGATGACCAGGGTGCAGGTGCAGTTGGGGGCGGGGATCAGCTTCAGCGTCACCTCCGTGCAGACGCACAGGATGCCCTCGGAGCCCACCACCAGGTCCTTCACGTCAAAGCCGGTGGTGTTTTTCACCACGTTGGAGGAGAAATGGACGATGTCGCCGTTGGGCATAACGGCCTCGATGCAGCGGACGTAATCCCGGGTCACACCGTAGCGCACCGCCCGCATGCCGCCGGCGTTGGTGATGATGGAGCCGCCGATGGAGGCGGTCTTTTCGCCGGGGTCGGGAGGATAGAACAAGCCCACTTCCGCCGCTGCCGCGGCCACCTCGGAAATGAGGGCGCCGGGCTGGGCGGTGACGGTCATGTTCTGGGTGTCCACCGGGAAGATCTTGTTCATCTTCATCAGGGACAGCATGATGCCGCCGTATTTGCAGTTTGCACCGCCGGCCAGACCCGTGCCCGCGCCCCGGGCCACCACGGGGATGTTCTGCCCGTAGGCGTACTTCATAATGGCGGAGACCTCTTCCTTCGTCAGGACCTCCACGTACAGCTCCGGCGGGAACACGCCGTACTCCGGCATCTCGTCGTGGTAAAACTCCTTGGCGATGGCCTCCCCTACCCAGACGCGGGAGGGGTCGGTGACTGAGCGGATGTACGCGAAATCCTGCTCGTCCATTTTCTTATAGGGATAAGGCATATCACTCAGCCTCCTTTGCTGCCTTGATGCGGGCGATGAGCTCCGGGACCACCTGGTACAGGTCGTCCACGATGCGGTAGTGGGCGATGCGGAAGATCTGGGCCTCCGGATCGGTGTTGATGGCCACGATGGTCTGGGCGGTATTCATGCAGGCGGTAAACTGCACCGCGCCGGAGACGCCGCAGGTGATGATGAGCTTGGGCTTGACCGTCCGGCCGGAGAGACCGATCTGGTGGGCGGCGTCGCCGAAGCCGCCCTCCACCATGGGACGGGTGAAGCAGAGCTGTCCGCCCAGGAGGGTTGCCAGCTCCCGCACTATCTCCACATCCTTGGCGGTCTTGACGCCCCGTCCGGCCACCACCAGCACATCCTCTTCCTCGATGGACTTCGTCCGGGTAATGGCGGCCCGCTCCACGATGGAGATGCCGGAGCGGACCATCAGCTCCGTGGCGTCGCAGACGGTGACCTTCCCGGTGGGATCAGGCACCTTTTTCGCCTTGTCCATCACCTTGTAGCGGACGGTGGCGAACTGGGGCCGGGAGTTGGAAATGACGATCTGGGCCATGATGTTGCCGCCGAAGGCGGGACGAATTTGAACCAGGTCGGTGTTGTCCTTCATCTGGAGCTCCGTGCAGTCGGCGGTCAGGCCGGTGTGGAACCGAGTGGAGAGCCGGGGCGCCAGGGAGCGGCCGCAGGCCGTGGCGCCGATGAGCACGCAGGAGGGGGAAATGGCGGAGATGCAGTCCGCCACGGCGTCGGAGTAGCAGTCGGCCTTGAAGCCCTCAAAGCCGGGATGCTCGTAGACGAACACCTCTTTCACGCCGTAGGGCAGCAGCTTTTCCGCGTTTTCTTTCGTTCCGGCGCCGCCCACCATGACGCAGTTCACATCGTAGCCCACGTTGGCGGCCAGCTTCCGGGCCTCACCGATGAGTTCGTAGACCACTGGGTGCACGGCGCCGTTTTCCTGCTCGGCATAGACCAAGATGTCCCTCCACTTCTCCTTGTCGAAAGACTTGGCCACCTGCTCGAACCGGATGGCCCGCTGGGGGCAGGTCTTGACGCAGACGGAGCACATCCGGCACTTTTCGTTGGCGGTGATGCCGTCCTTCTCCATCTGGAGCGCCCCGAAGGGGCATTTTTCAATGCATTGCCCGCAGAGGTCACAGCGGGACATGTCAAATTTCAGAAATTCCATCCTGCCCCTCCTCAGAAGTACTTGGCGGCGGCCAACAGGTCAAAGAGCTGGCCGGCCTTCTCGGCGGCGGTACCCTCCAGGGTGACGCTGCCGGCGCCGGCGGGAGGCGGGAAGATGCGCTCCACCGTGGTAGGAGAGCCCACCAGACCGAAGCGGGTCATGTCAGGGTCCGGGAGGTCTTGACAGGAAACCATTCGAATCGGCTTAGCGGCGGCCTCCGCCTTGCGGCGGTAGGAGGGCAGCCGGGGCACGCAAATATCCTTGTCCACCGTGATGAGGCAGGGATACTTCATCTCGCTGATCTGGAACACGCTGGCCAGGTCCTGCCGAACCTGGATGCGCTTTTCATTGACGTCGGTGATGGCGTTGACCCAGGCGGCATGGGGCAGGTGGAGGTGCTCCGCGATGGCGGGGCCGATCTGGGCGGTGTCGCCGTCGGTGGTCTGGCGGCCGCAGATGATGAGGTCCGCGCCGCCCAGCAGCCGGATGCCCCGGGAGAGCGTATAAGAGGTCGCCAGCACATCCGACCCGGCGAATTTGCGGTCGGAGAGGATAACGGCGTCATCCGCGCCCATCATGTAGGCGTCCCGGATCATGGTCTCCGTCTGCTGGGGGCCCATGGTCAGCACCGTGACGGTGCCGCCGATCTGGTCCCGGATGCGCAGGGCGCACTCCAGGGCAAACAGGTCAAAGGGATTGGTGCGGGTGGCAGCTCCCATCCGCTTGAGGTTTCCGGTCTCCTCGTCGATCTCCACCTTGGAGCTCAAAGGGACCTGCTTCATACACACGATGATCTTCATTGCATCATACCTTTCAGATATCCGGCAGCGTTGTTTTAACGCTTTAAAGCGCCATGTTTCGTGCTTTAAAGCAGTATAACATCTCGGTTGAAAAATGTCCAGACTTTTGTCAAAATCTGTTGGAATTTTGTGACAGGCCATTTTTCCGGGCATGGGTTGCGCGGGAAAACAGGGTGTGATAAAATATTTCGCGATAAACGGCACAGTGACCACATAAAAATATTCGGAGAGACAGAGAGGAGACGCTCCTATGCATACCATCGATCCTCAGAGCTGGAAACAGGACATGCCGGAATTCCGGGCCAAGACCGCCGCGTTTTACGCCGGAGAGCTGGACAAGGCCGCCTATAAGGGCTTTTCCGGGCTGTACGGCAGCTACGCCCAGAAGGGCGGTCAGGCCAGTATGCTTCGCCTGCGGATGACCGCCGGACGGGTGACGAAGGAAAAGCTGGCGTTCACCGTCAGGGCCATCCGGGAGCATGACGTGCCCCGGGCCCATTTCACCACCTGCCAGACCATTCAGCTCCACGATCTGCAGCAGGACGATGTCTGCGACATCATGGAAAAAGCCCTGGACGCGGGCATCGTCACCATGGGCGGCGGCGGGGACTTCCCCCGGAACGTGATGTGCTCTCCCCTCTCCGGCGTGGAGCAGGGTGAGTATTTTGACGTGCTGCCCTGGGCGGAGGCCGCCGGGGACTACCTCATGCACTTCATCAAGGCGGAGAAGATGCCCCGGAAGCTGAAGGTGGGCTTCTCCAACTCCCCCGCCAACGTGACCCACGCCACCTACCGGGACCTGGGCTTCGTGGCCCGGCCTGACGGGAAATTCGACGTGTACAGCGCCGGGGGCCTTGGCAACAACCCCCGCTTCGGCGTAAAGGTGGCCGAGGCGGTGGAGCCGGGCAAAATTCTCTACTATATCAAGGCCATGTGGCTGACCTTCCGGGCCTACGGCAACTATGAGAACCGGGGCAAGGCCCGCACCCGCTATATGCAGGACATCTGCGGCGGCCCCGAGGGCTACGCGAAAGCCTACAACGAGAAGCTGGCGGAGGTGCTGGCCTCCGGTGAGGACCTGAACCTGGCTGTGGAACCCCGCCCCGTCACCAAGTCCGGCGACGGCGTAGTGGTGGGCGGCCCCCGTGTCATCCCCCAGAAGCAGGAGGGCCTGTACACCGTGGAGTGGCACCCCATCGGCGGCCAGCCGGAGCTGGAGACCCTGTGCGCTCTCAGCGACGCCCTGGCGGACATCCCCGAGGCGGAGATGCGGCTGAGTCCCGACGAGACCGCGTTCATCATCAACCTCACCGGCAGTGAGGCGGAGAAAGTGCTGGCCCTGACGGCCTGCGGCGCCGAGAGCGTCTTTGAAACCTCCGTCAGCTGCATCGGCGGCCAGACCTGCCAGGTGGGCACTCGGGATTCCCAGGGCCTGCTGCGCTCCTGCGTGGCGGCGGTACGGGAGGCCAAACTGCCCGACGGCGCCCTGCCCCGCATTCACATCTCCGGCTGCCCCTCCTCCTGCGGCACCCACCAGACCGGGGCCATGGGCTTCCGGGGCGCTTCCAAGCTGGTAGACGGCAAGCCCCAGGCGGCCTTTACCTTCTTCCTGGGCGGCGAGGCGCGCCAGGGCCAGGAGGCCATGGGCCGGGAGCTGGGTGTGATGCTGGAGGCAGACATCCCGGCATTCCTGGTGGAACTGGGCAAAACCGTTGCGGCCAGCGGCAGGGACTTCTTCGCCTGGCGGCAGGCGGAGCCGGAGGGCGTGGAGCGCATTGCCGCGCCCTACCTCGCGTGAGCCCGCTTTCCCCCATCTGACATTTTACGCAAAGGGCCGCGCATGAAGCGCCCATCCTGCGGTATACTCTTACCGTATACCGATGCAGCGGCAAAGGAGTGACTGATATGTCCGTACTGGACCAACTGGAGCCGAAAAAGGTCTTCCGATATTTTGAGCAGATCTGCGCCATCCCCCACGGCTCCCGGAACACGAAAGCCATCAGCGATTGGTGCGTGAATTTTGCCCGGGAACGGGGCCTGGAGTGGTATCAGGACAGCGCCAACAACGTCATCCTGATCCAGGAGGCCACCCCCGGCTATGAGGCGGCGGAGCCTGTCATCCTCCAGGGACACCTGGACATGGTATGTGAAAAGGAACCCGGCTGTCCTAAGGACATGGAGCGGGAGGGCCTTGACCTGGCGGTGGAGGGCGATACCGTCTTCGCCCGGGGCACCACCCTGGGCGGCGACGACGGCATCGCCGCGGCCATGGCGCTGGCCATCCTGGACGACGCGTCCATCCCCCACCCCCGGCTGGAGGTGGTGCTGACCACCGACGAGGAGATCGGAATGCTGGGCGCGGCGGCGCTGGACGTCTCCCCCCTCAAGGGTCGGCAGCTCATCAATCTGGATTCCGAGGCGGAAGGCGTCTTCACCGTGGGCTGCGCCGGCGGCAGCCTGACGAAATGCACCCTCCCTGTGACCCGCGCGCCCTTTGCGGGAACAGCCCTGCATCTGACGGTCTCCGGTCTCACCGGCGGCCATTCCGGGGCCGAGATTCACAAGGGCCGGGCCAACGCCGACATGCTGCTGGGCCGCCTGCTGCGGGCGATGGCAGCGGCGACGGAGCTGCGGCTGGTATCCGCCTCCGGCGGTGCCAAGGACAACGCGATCCCCGTGGCGGCGGAGGCCGTGGCAGTGGTGTCGGACGCGGACGCGGCCCGGACCGCTTTCGCAGCGCTGGCGGCACAGCTGAAAAAAGAATACCGGGTCACGGACCCGGCGCTGGAGGCATCGGTGGCCGACGCGGAAACAGCGGAATTGCCCATGGACGGGGATCCCACCCGGCGGGCGCTGTGCCTTCTGACCTGCGCCCCCAACGGTGTCCAGGAGATGAGCCGGGAGATTGAAGGGTTGGTGCAAACCTCTTTGAATCTGGGCATTTTGAAAACGGAGGCCGGCGAGATCAGCACGGCCTTCTGCGTCCGCAGCTCGGTCGCCAGCCAAAAGGATATGCTCCACGACCGCCTGCGGTGCCTGACAGAGGCCTTGGACGGTACGGTGGACATCTCCGGTGACTACCCCGCCTGGGAGTATCGGCCGGATTCCGCCCTGCGGGAGCGGATGACGGAGGTTTTCCGGGAGCAGTACGGCCGCGAGCCCAAAATCGAGGCCATCCACGCCGGCGTAGAGTGCGGCCTGCTGTGCGGCAAGCTGCCGGATCTGGACTGCGTGTCCATCGGGCCGGACCTGGAGGAGATCCACACCCCCCGGGAGCGGATGAGCGTGGCCTCCGTCCAACGGGTCTGGGCCTTCGTGCTGGAAGTGCTGAAACGGTCCAAATAAAAAACAGGAGCGGCTCACGCCGCTCCTGTTTTTTATTTATTCGTCCTTCACGTCCCGGTATTCCACATCCACCGCGTCCCGCTTGGCGTTGGAGTCCTTTTCCGCCTGGCGGACGGCCTTGCTCACCTGTCCGGTGATCCAAAGGTCGCTGATGCCGTCATACAGCAGGAAGGCACCCAGCAGACGCACCACCGTGGTAAAAGCCTTAAAGGGGCAGATGACCAGAACGACGCCCAGCACCAGCGTTACCAGGCCCAAAAGCCCAGCTGCCGTCCAGCGGGACGAGCCGTTTTTCCGAATGGTCATGGCATCGCTCACGTCGCTGAAGCCGTGGAAGCAGATCAGCACACCCACGATGCGGGGAATGACCACCGTCACCAGCGTGGGCTGGGACATCAGCCAAAGGCCCACCGCAGCCAGGATCACGCCTACGCCGAGGTGCAGGGCGGCGTACAGGCTGCCGTCCCGGTGGCGCAGGAACTCGATCACATCTCCCAGCCCGCACAGCAGCAGGATCAGCCCCAGCGCAAAGCACAGCACGCTGGTGGAAAGCTCCGGCCAGAGCAGCAGCACCAGACCCAGCAGGGCATACAGCGCAGCGGACAGCAAGGCGTTGGTTTTCATCCGTTTCAGCAAATCACTCATGGATATTCCCTCCATTTCAACACATCCTGCCCTTAGTATACACGTTTTCACAGATTTGTGAAGTCCTCATTTGCGGCTCTTGCATTTTCCGGTTGGGCGTGGTATGATGGAAAACCGAAAATCATTCTCAAATTGAAGGAGCGAACCCCTGTGAAAAAACCGCTGCCCCTGCTGCTGTCCATCTGCCTGCTGCTGACCGCCTGCGGCCAGGCGGCCCCGGAGCCGGAATCCGGCCGCTTGAAAATCGTGACCACTGTATTCCCGGCCTATGACTTTGCCCGGGCCGCCGCCGGAGGGCTGGCGGATGTGGAGCTGCTGCTTCCACCGGGTACGGAAAGTCACTCTTACGAGCCCACTCCGGCGGATATTCTGGCGGTGCAGGACTGCGACCTGTTCATCTATCTGGGCGGCGAGTCGGATACCTGGGTGGAGACCATCCTCTCCGCCATCGAGCCACGGGGAGAACAGCTCCGCATGATCGACTGCGTTCCCCTGCTGGAAGAAGAACTTGTGGAGGGCATGCAGGCCGAGATCGGCCATGACCATGAGCACGGCCATGACGATGAGGAGGGGCACCACGACCACGGCGAGGGCGAGGTGACGGGCCTGGACGAGCACGTCTGGACCGATCCGGCCAACGCCGCCGCCATCACCCGGATCGTCGGGGAGCGGTTGGCTGCAATGGACAAAACCAACGGGGCTTCCTACCGGGCCGCCGCCGAGGGCTACGCGGAGCAGCTGGACGCTCTGGACCGGGAATTCGAGGACTTTTTTGCGGCGGACCGGGGCCCCATGGTGTTTGGCGACCGCTTCCCTCTCCGCTACTTCGCGGCGGCCTACGGCGTGGAATATTACGCGGCCTTCCCCGGCTGCGGCACCCAGACGGAGCCGTCGGCGGCCACCATCGCCTTTCTGACGGAAAAAGTGCGCCAGGAACAACTCCCGGTGGTGTGGTATATTGAGTTCTCCAACCATTTAGTTGCCGACAGCATCGCCGAGGCAGCGGGCACGGAGACGGCCATGTTCCACTCCTGCCACAATGTCTCCCGCCAGGACTTGGAGGGCGGCGCCACCTACCTGTCGCTGATGGAGAAAAATCTGCAAACACTGCAAACCTATATGGGATAATAAATCGCAAAAAGGACACCGGCAGGTGTCCTTTTTGCATTTTACTCCGGATATTTTCGTTTCCTGACCCAAATCACAACCCAGCGGAGCGGTTGTGATTTGGAAAGGAGGAGCGACGGAATGCGTGAGAGATGACGTTTGCTTTGAAAAAGAAAACGTCGTCGCGAACGATATGCAGTCCGCGACGACGTGGCGCGGAAGGAGGGATTTGAATTTTAAACGATGCGAAAAATGCTGTAAAATACGGTTAAAGAAAAGTAGTGTTTTCAACGCCTTCGTGGATTATCTGTAAAATGCCGTAAAACGTTGAAAAAGCTGTAAGGGGTAAAAGTTGGGGTAAAAATGAGGACCCCTGTTCTTCCTCTTACAGGTCACTTTTCGATACTTCCGCACAGACAGCGGGCCAGGGTGGCGGCGCTGATGTAGCCCCCCTTCATGATGGGGAAATGCCTCCGGATGGTGCGGCTGTCAACCATTCCTGTGAATTCACGGACCTGGGATACCGTCAAAACCTGTTTCCCTCCGGTGAATTTCAGAATCTGTTCCAGGTTGTCCCTGTATGCTGGGTGTTCTATTGTATCACCTCCAATCTTACGCAGAAACACCGCCACACACGTACTTGCGTATGACGGCATTTCTGCTTTTATGGTCGTTCACAGTACAGCACAGCTCACGCTTGCAAAATGAGTTGTGTAAATTATAATCGCACGTATGCATGGAAAAGGCCAGTGCATAAGCGATTTATCGCAACTTTTTTTGGCGATATAATAATATATTACGCTGTTTTCTGGTTCTGTTCTCTCAGGGCGCAATTTACAGCGTCCATATCATCGCTCATGCGGTCCAGGTAGTCCATGACGCCCAAAATAGCGGTTTCAGAGTTAGGACCTGCCCCAACCTCCTGCATGGTAATTACGATGCTGTCCAGGATGGCGGCTGCACGGGCCATTCCTTCCCGTAATTCCGCAAGTTTTTCATTAATTTCAGACATTCCCATATCTAATCTCCTCTTTATCGGTTCGAATTGTTCTCGCTGATCCTATCTTGAAGATCCCGAAGCGATGCAAAAACGGAATCAAGGGCGGGACAATAGATGTTCTCGGCCGCAACCACGATTGCATTTGCACATGCGCCTTTGTCCTCTTTGTCAGCGGTTTTGCACTCTGCAATGTCACCAGCCATTCGGTCAATGGCTAATTGCATGACGGCCAGTGCTCCATTAAGGGTGCATTCAACCTCGAACATATCAACTTTATTCAATTCGATTTTCTCCTTTCAGGTACCTTATTTATCGATGGCGTCAACGATGCGGAACAGCCAGCTTGTCACGGTGGCGGCGCCAATCACCACCAGGGCCAGGGCGGGGGCGCTCATGCGCCCTCCGCTTCCCGGCGGACTTTCTTCTGTCCCAGCTTGATAAAGGCCCCCTGCTCGTCCTCCTGGATGGCCCGGAAAGCAATGTTCCCGGTATGCTCCCCGTTCTCGAACCGCATTACAGCGGCTTCGCTTCCGCGCCAGATCGTAAACACCACGGTCTCCCCGCGCTGCTCCACGGTGTAGGAAGTGGGATTGTTCAGCGCGGCGTCGGTCATCTTGGAGAAGTCAGGGCCAATATACAGCACGGAGCCGGTGAGGAAGTTAACCTCGAAAAGGCCAAAAGCAGCAGGGGCGTTCTCGTCATACTCCGGGTGAAGTCTGGCAAGGGTGCCATTCTGCCAGAGCTTGCACTTGCCGGTGGGCGTCCACTCCACATCCGGGAACTGATCGTGAATCAGGTCCATGGCAATCTGCTTTGCTGCCTCGTCAATGGCCGCTCTCTGCTGGATGTATTCGTTTCTGTTCATAATCAAATCCTCCTTGATTTTTAGGCGGGGACTTGATAAACTATCTGTACCAAGTCCCCTGTGGGTTTTGGTTGGGTCTCTTGCATCCGGCTTTGGTCGGCGGTGATGCAAGGGGCCTTTTTCATGCTACGGTGAAGCGGCGCACGGTGGTTTCCTTGGTGAAGCGCTCCGCTACGTCCGGCAGGGCCTTTTTCAGGGCGGCGGTGTCGATGCGGGAGGAAGTGACATCCTTCCAGGTGATCTTATACTCACCGGCCTGGATGCTCTCGGAATCACCCATAGCGGCCTTGATGGCGTCCTTCAGGGCTTCCGCCTCTGCCTGCGCTTCATCAATCAGGGCTTGGAGCTGGCGCAGCTCCCGTGCCTTTGCTTCCATTTCGTTGATGCTCATTTGTACATCCTCCTTGTTATTTTGGGGAACCCCGGCGGCGGTGGTCGTTAGGGCTGTGGCCTCATCTGCTTCCCATTCCCTATACCGTTCCGCCCTTATCCGCGATCTCGGTGTTAGGCTTCAACGATTGCCGGTGTCTGAACTGTTTTCGTTTGTTCCCTTGCTGTGATTACATCATAACATCGTTGCGCAACTATATCAAGATGGGATATTGCACATAGTTGTGCAACTATATTTGTGCAAATTATATAGTTGCGTAACTATTATATAATTGATATACTTGAGCAAAGGAGTGATATTATGGGAAAAGCCAGCACAAAGGCACAAAATAAATATATAGCAAAGGCGTATGATCGCGTTAATCTGGTACTCCCCAAGGGCCAGAAGGACATTATCAAGGCACACGCAGAGAGCCAGGGCGAGAGTGTGAACGGCTTTATTAGTAGGGCCATAGAAAACCAGATGGAGCGAGACAAGGGAACCGGTGAGGATGGGCACCCTTAAAGGTTGGTCACGCTCATATACAATACAATAGAGATGGCCGGGGCGGTTGCCTCGGCCTTTTGCTTGCGCTGTGAGCGTTTCTATGCTTGTGGGGTATCCGAATACCCGGAAGCGTGAGGAAGCGCTTGTAGGGGCTTATTTGGCGATTTATGATATGTCCAGTACGGCACGCAATAAAGGAACCCGCGCCGGGGGCCTGGGTGCTGCTGGTCTGGTGGTGATCCGGGGATGCATGGTATCTCTGACTAGCAAGGGGGGGTAGCGGAAAAACGGGCGGGTGGTTCAGGGAACGGGGAGAGAGTATTGCCCCACATCCCCTGTTGCCATTTCCCACACATAGGGATGGAATCTGATTCCCACCCTGGGCGGCGACCAGGAGATGACCATCATCAACGAATCCGGCCTGCACAACAAAGAAAGGATGCTCCGTATTGGAACATCCTTTCTATGGGGGTAACGGAAAAACAGGGGGCACCCTTTTCTCTTTCCGGGTCAAAATTTTATGAAGTGCCATCAATACTTCATAGGCCCTCTGTTGCGTTCCGTCTCTTCCTGTGGTACACTGTTTTTAACGAGGATATCGTCAGCCATCGCCTGGGGGAATTGTACCCCTTTGGAAAGAAGCTGATATGTCCTCCGCATTGAGGGGACGCGTACCCTCAACCGGACTTGACGTCTCGGAGGAAGCCGTAGGTGCTGGACCTACCAAGCTGGCCTCCGCAGGGGTCAGGTCCATTTTTATTACCTGATGTGTACGATAATTGTTCGCGCCAGAAACGCCCTGTGCGGTGTTTTCCTGTGCACCCATGGAATTACCCTCGGATTGCACAGGACGCGCTTGTGCGGTCACCACGATTCCTTTCTGTGTCTTTCTATTTGGAATGTGTGGGGGCCCGGAAAAACAGGGGGGGTACTATTTTCTCTTTCTGGGTCAAAAATTCTAAAGCTCTACTCCAGCTTTTGACCGAGAGCCTTATAGAGCGCGGAACCATTGTATCCGAGTGCGGATAGCTGCTTCCGCTTCTGGTCTGCTTTGAGATCGTCGTTCTGGTAAATGGACCATGCTTTACTGTACGTTTCAGCGTCCATGCCGAATTGGTTCTTGATGCTATTGTACCGTTTCTGAGCGCCGTCGGACATCTGACTGATAACGAAGGTCTCGCCGTTCGTGTAGTCCACTTTGAGGTCCTTTGCGATATACACACCATCGGAAATCACGATATCATCCAGCGCGGCCTTCTGGGCCGCACTCAATGTGGTATCCTTTCTGATTGCATCACGAACGGAGCTGTTCGCATCCGCCGTTTTCTTGCCCTTGTCCTTCGCTCTGGAGAGCATATCACGGTAGACGATTACGGTAGCTGCGGATAGGCCAGTGGTTCGCTGTGCATCCATCGTTTTTTGCACCCACTGGGGAGCGCTGCCCTTACCCATAACGTTCGCTTTCGCAATGGAGTTGGCATAATCTCTGGCGTCCGCCATCAATTCCTCTTTCTGGGTCTCCCCGGCCCGCTTGTACTGTGCGTTCCCAAGCATATCAGTGACCGTGAGCACAAGCTGCGCACCTCTATCGGTCTGGTACTTCCTCTGCTGTTCGGCGCTCAGTTCAACGGTTCTGCCATCCGCTGTCACCTTTTTGGGTGCGGAGCGAGGAGCGTATACGCCCGTCTCGTTCATAGCGTCCACCACATCAGACTGCTTGTATTTCGTGACATTGAACGGGGAGATAAAGGACGTAAAGAAGTCCAAGCCTCCGTCCGTTGTCTTTTCTCGCTTTTCTCCAAGAGGGGTCACACGTTCCGGGAGCGTTTCGCGCATACCCGGAACGGAAGAAATCAGGGAGTTCTTGATCTTGCCGGTTTGCGTATCGCTGGAAGTGTCCCGGTAATATTCATCAGTGTAGTTGGCAGCCTGCCGAACGGGACCAGGAACAAAGCCGCTTGCACCGCCCAGTAGGATCTCCATGAGTGCATCCTTTCCAACGTCTCCCCATGTCTCATCGTCACGCTTATAGGTGACAGCATTTTGTACATCCTTTGCACTCTGCATCATGCTCAGGTCCGCAAAGCTGTTGACAATGGTATCAGTGAGGATGTCCATTTTTGCGCTGTAATCAGCGTCGTCCTCCAGCTCCGCCATTCTGGCGCCGCCCTCCATCAATGCATTCACAGGTTCAAGGCTGGAAGCGTCCAGCATGACATCCCCATCCTGCATACTCCCGTCCCCGCCGTCAACCAGCCGGCCAAGTGCGGACAAATTGATTTGCAACCCGGATAGCCCCTGCGCAGCTTTTACCGTGGCTTCATCCCTATCATCGTCACCTGTAAAGTGCAGGATACCCATTTTGGCAAGGCTGGCACAGGCCAGCATCAGCCCCTTTCCGGTCAAAACTCTGGCGATATTCTGTGCAAAGGCCCTCTGGGAATAGACTGCCGCTTCCGCGTTGGTCATCCCGGAGTAAGCGCCGTAATGACCGCCCACCTGCGCATCCCCGCGCCCACTCTTAACCTGTGCGTTTGTGTAGGCCATCGCGCCCAGGTTGTAGATTGCCTTTGCGTATCCCAGGTCTGTATACTCTGCGGCGGTGGTCACCAGCGCACCAGGCACTTTGGAGTATTTATTGATGAAGTCACCCAGGCCAAAGTCTTTGACAGCAAAAGTGTGTCCCGCAACATTCTTGGTTTTTCCGTTGGAAGTACCGAAACCGATAATGTTCAGGTAGTCTTTGGATGCCTGTAGCAGATTTCCGATTGCGGTATCACGTTGGAAGGACCTGTAAAGCTGCTCATTCTTCACGAACTGGTCAGCCATCTCCGGCGTCACTCTGCTGCCCTCGGTGTTCAGGATACCTTTCAGGCTCTCCCGCACCGTTGCTTCCGTGCCGCCCTTCTGGAACTCGTCAGTAGTGTTCAGTCCGTAGCCAAGGGCACCTTCCAGGTTGTTCCCAGTGTTGAGGATCGCATCCAGAAGCGGGTCGCCGGTCTTGTGCCTCTTGAACGTGCGGTTGGTGCCGGCCTCATATTTATTTTGGCTATTGCCGCGGTTGATGTCCAGTGCAACATCAATCGCGGACTGCTTCGCCCCCTCAACGCTGCCCTTCCATCCGGCCTTAGAGAATGGCCCCTTCTCCATGCCGACAGTCCGGGCCTGCGCTGTGCTGATACCATGATACCCACCCACAACAGAAGCGGCCAGTCTGTCCACGATAGAGGCAATATTGTTTGTAAATGCGCTCTCAATGGGAGAGAACACGCTGTTTGCTGTTACGTTCCTCAGGAGCGTTTTGGCGTTCAGCAGGTGAGAGAGGTACTGATATGTGCTGATGTACTGGCCGGCGGACGGCGGGATTGCGTCAATAGAAATGCCGGAAATTTCAGACCATGCAATGTCTGTGAGCTGCTCTACCGTGCATCCCTTCAACGCTTTCTGTATGGACTTGGAAGGCTTATATCCACGGTAGTTGGCAAGCTCGATCACAAGGTTGTAAAGGCCAGCGGCATCACTTGCACCCGCTAGATTTTCTGCTCTGGCACCGAATTCTGCGACGGAACCGAGAGCGCTGTTGATCACATCATCCGTGATTCTCGCCTTTCCTCTTACAGGTGCGGAAGCCTCTTTCTCTTTCGCGGCGTCCAGAACGGATGCAGCATCACCAACTGCTTTGTCTGCGCTCTGCTTTGTCCACATTTTCATAGATTGAAGATTTTGGCCGAAAGCGCTTGCGTGCTTCTGGATATTTCGGCTCCACTCCCGGAACTCCGTAAAATCTCCGCTTGCCTGTGCCTGCTTCCGGATATCGGATTGGATAAGCTTTGCAACGGCGTAATCTTCATCGTTCCATTCCGCAGCATTCTTCAGATACTGCTTTTCGCCGTCATAGTCCACCTGTAAACGCTCTCTGGCAGTGTTCAGGCGTTCAGCGTCCGATGTGGTATCATAACGCCTTTGCTCGTCCGTGGCGTTGTCTGTTTCATCATAGACACTCTTTGCATCAGATACTCTTTGCCCTCTTTTGAACTGGCTTGTTTTAGCACCCAGCCCGTCGTCCATCATGGGAAGCCCCTCACCGCTCTGAATGGTGGGCTGGCTGCCAGCAATGCTGCTCTTTGCGTCGATATACGCCTGATTTGGCCCAACGGTATCTCCCATCATGGTAGACCATCCGTTGGTGAGCATGGAATCCAGGATAATTTCCACCTGCTTTGCGGCATTGACGTTCTCCTGCCCCTGGTCGTGGACAATGCGCTGTGCGGCGTCGATGATCTCAGCCCGGGAAAGCCCGGTCTCGTCCATTGCCTGCCGCAGGTGCGCGGACGCCTGTACGCTTTGGTTGACCTTGTTCCCCTGCATGGTGCGCTCATAGCTGCGGCTCATGGGAAATTGCAGAGACAGGTCCGCATCTGCGATCAGAGCCTCCGCCGCCTGCCGGTAATAGCTGTGCAGCTCCGGGTGGTCAAACTGGAAAGCGTTCATGTTTCGGCTACTCACGCTGTCCGCTGTCCGGCGGTCAATGTGCTGCGCAGGGTCCACCTGGTACACCTTTCCGCCTGCGTCCATGCCGATGTCTCCACGTTCCGCAAGGGTGGCGAACTGCTCATTGGTCAGTTTCGTCTGATCAACACGCTTCCCACCGGTCAGCAATTCCAGAAGCGGGTCCATTTTCACGCTTGCATTTCCTTTGGAAGGTGCTACACTGGAAGTATCCTCCTGCGTGGCTGAAACGCCCAGAGGGGTATCCGGACGACCCATTTCGGTGGCCGCATATCCGGTGCCCTGCGCAGGGGGATTATTATTTCCAAACAGCCTTTGCGCTTCCTGCATCATAATATCGCCAGAAAAGCCATTTACTGTGTTTGCTGCGACTTCCACGCCAGAACCAAGACCGCCAAGCAGAGCGCCAATCAGGAAGTCATGCCCTGCCTCCTGCGCATTGAAGGTTGCGTTCTTGTCGTAGGTAGCCCGCTTCAGATAGGGCTGCACCAAGTCCTCAAGGACTTCCTCGCCGCCCTCGGAAATGGCGGACAGCACAGCCTTGCCGCCTGCTGTCCCGGCAAGGCGGCTCATGATCTGTACCGCCTGATTCTCGCCGAACTTCGCGATCAGTTTCCCGGCCGCTTTGTTGGCAAGTCCCTCGCCGAACACCGCCTTGAAGGGCGCCGCCACGTTTGCGATTTTCTCCGTGGCAACAGACAGCGCACCGCTCCCAAGGCCGTAAATGAGCTGCTGGTCAATGGAAGCGCCGCTTTGCCGTGCCTCCTGCGCCGCGCCGCCGGTCGCCCGGACGAACATTGCCGGGAGGCCGCCGGTCACAGCGTCCCCCGCCATCTGCAATCCGGCCACACCCACATCCACCGCCAGCTGACCGGCTTTGCCGAGGCCCTGCTTTGCGGATGTGATCTCCTGATTGCTGACGTCCGCCAGCTTGTCCGCCGTGCCGTAAATACTGCTGACAGCCTTATCCGTGGGCTTGTTCCAGGTGTCAAGGGTGCTCTGGGCGGCGTCAATGGTTCTCTGGTTGGAATCGATCCAACGCTGGAGCTGTGCCTTGTCCGCGCCGGGCTGGTTCATCATTTCCGTGTACCGGGCAATGTTCTCCTGCGCCGTCTTGATTTTCTGGTTCTGCTCCTGTGCTTTCTGATTTAGGTTGCGCACGGAATCCAGCAGAAGGCCCACGAAGTCAACACTGCCGGCCGCAGTGGAGGCGGCAGCTACACGGGTAACGCCCGTGAGCCGTCCCCGCTTCCATGCCGTTTCCGGGTCAGTATCCGGCGTCTCCGCTGTCAGCTGTGCGTTCTTCACCTGATTGTCATATGCCCTCTGCGCCCACACGTTGTCCGTGGGGCGCTGGGCATACAGCGGCTTGCTGACACTGACAGATTCGACCGTATTGTCTTTTCCGATAAGGTCAGGCTTTTTCGCCGCGTTCCTGCTTTCAGACGCGATCTGCTTAACCACACGGGACTGTGCGTCACCGTTGATAAGGTCTGGCTTTTTCACTGCCATAATAGTCCTCCTCACACTCTATCCAGAATGGATTCCATCAACCATTCGTTAATGTCTTCGAATCCACAGTATTTTGCGGCCGCACAGATTTGCGCATAGAGCGATCTGCTGACCTCTACAGATAATGTGATGGTCTCCTTCGCCTCCAATGCCGGTGTAGCCGACGGCTCTGCTTTCTTTCTGGGCATTGGTCACGCCTCCTTCTGGGTGCACGCGGGACAGAGGATGGTAGTGCCGCACAGGTCAAAGTCACCGGCGGCAAACAGCTCTTGGAGGTCAACGCGCATTTCCCGGCCACAGCAGGGGCAGCGGGTGAACACGCTTTCATCGTTGATCTCGGTCTCAATGGTAGTGCTTCCGATGGTAGTCTTTGTGTAGTACATAGCTTTTCTCCTTTTCGTTCTTTATTTCTCCAGGCTCTTCACAACCTGTTTTAGAATAGAAATCGCGGCGGGGGTAGATGCGACGGCATCCAGGTCAAGCGCGACGGTTTTCCCCATCTTGTGTTCGCCGGTCCTTTTGTCCGTCCAGCCATTTTTGCTGATGTGCAGCTTACGCGCTTCCGGGAAGTACCTCAAAACATTTCTGCCGGTGTCTACTTCTACGGGGTTTTCGGTTTCCCAATAGCTTTGTTCCATGTGGGCTCCTTTCTCCAAATCGCTTGTAGGGTCGTATGTAAAAAAACGCGTGCGCGCGTCATGATCATGATCTTGGGTAAGTGCCGAAGCATATAGGTGGAGCCAGTCAGAAAGCCGCATGGTAACAAGCCATGGGCTTTTATTTTTTCGGTGGAACACGGCGGGGGCACCGTCCCGGAATCGGTCAGCATCCCGCTCCGCTTGCTCCATGGCCCTTGTCACGTTCAGTGCTTCCACTCTCTTGCACTCAACGTGAATGCCGGGTAGGCCGGACACATCAGGAACAGCCCCGAATGTCTTATTTCCGCCCCACGAAACGGGGTAGCCAGCGCGGCGGAGGCAGTCTGCAAGTTCCCGCTCTCCAGCCGCTCCTTTTTTCTGTGATTTCAGCCCCATTTCTGCCTCCTTTGCCGTTTCAGGGTTGCGGTGGGTTGCGACATCAAAAACCATTAAAGCCTTGCGTCGCAATGGTTTCAGGGAATCGGGTTGCGGTGGGTTGCGGCTGGAACATAACTTCCTATATAGGGTTTAATTTTTCCGTTATACCTTAAACAATAGGAAAAAACCGCAACCCGCAACCCAGTATCGCAACCCATTTTACAAAACTTGGGAATATCTTGCTCTGTTGTCCACCCGGATTCCTATCCAAACCTTTTTCCCCTTTGGGGTGCGTTTCTCATAGCCTGCAGATTCCATGGCAGTATTGAAGTCGTTCAACCTGCGCGTATAGTCCCCGTTCTGAGCTGACCACTCTTTATAGGTTCCATACAGTTCCGCGGCGCCGGCACGTGCATCTGGTTCTCGCACACAGCACTCCTCAATGAAGTTGTCAAGCCAGTTCTCCCGCTTGCGGTATTCGTCCGTCACTTCCTCAACGGCGGCGGGAATATCCAACTTGTACCCATTCCGAGCAAAGTTGACAGCTCCTTGGATGGCCCATGCCAAAATAGCGGGCCCGGCTTCTCTTGCAAGGACATCTCCAAAGTTCGCAATCGTAGACTTTTCCGGTATACTGGCGTTGAATGGAACAACCTGTAAACGTCTCCACGTTCCGTTGTCCATACTGCCAACACGTGGAAGATGGTTAGTGAAAAGGACAAGACTGTGCGTTGGTGTGACCGTCTCAGGTTGCTTGTACTTCTCCTCGATCGAGATCGCGTCTGTCGATGTGATTTGCTTAAGTGTGGATACAGAAAGCCGCTTTCCTTCTTCCAGCTCACCAGCTACAACCAGACGCTTGCCTCTAAGTGTTGCGAGAGCTGCGCCCCTGTTCTGTCTGTCCGTAGTCAGAACTGATACATCAATGGTACCGGCATAGTCACCAAGGACAGCAAGCAAACCATTGAAATATGTAGATTTTCCGTTACGACCAGAACCGTAAGCGAGGATCAAACCCTCATGGTACACTTTGCCATGCAGGGCCATTCCGGCCACCAACTGCAAAAAGCCTATGAGGCTGCTGTCCCCACCTGTAATGGTTTCTAGGAAGTCCATCCACATAGCCGCTCCGGCACTACCGGGAGCGGCGGATGTAATTTTTGTGCAATATGCGGTTCTGTCATGTTTCCGGATGCTTCCTGTATTCAGGTCGACGATTCCGGCGGGTGTATTTAGTTCGGCAGAATTGCCGTCCAGCTTGTCCGCTTTGATAACAAGGGCAGGCTTTGCGAGTGTAAGCATCGCTTTCAGCCGGAAAGCACTGCGGGACTGTTTCGCATGGGCAAGATAATCTGACGCTGTCCGAACGGATTCTCTTGCGTCTGCTACATCCTGCTTTGTAGCTGTTCCTTCTGCGGCCTGCGCTTTGACATCGGCTTGGTTATGTAGTGCGGCGGCATATTCCCGCTTGGCTTCCTCCAGCATCTTGCCTGTAAATTCCATAGCAAGCGATTCCGCCTTATGGTCTCCGCGTTCCCATACTGTCCCGTTCCAGCACAGCCAGCCAAGCGCATCTGTGAAAATCAGATTGCCCTTGTGTGCTTGTGTGAACACTTCTGCATTGCCGGCGTCGGAGAAGTCGGACGGACGCACAGTGGACGATTCTGTTTTTGATTCAAAGGCACCCTCGTTCATGAGCCTTTCAAAATTTGCTCTGTCCACTTCTCCATCTCCTTCCGTTCTCTGTATAGCTGTGCCTGTTCTTCTGGAGTACCATCCTCCAGCACCCCCGACAAGTATTCCGCTCTTGCCTGATACCTAAGCGCAAGGCACTCCCGCTCCGAAAGTGGTTCCGGCAAGCGTTTCAATGCTGTGTGAGCTATGCGAAAAATTTCATTGAGTTTGTTCATGGCCTGTTCGCGCCATGTCTCAAATCGCTGATGAGCTGCCGCTATTGCCTTCCTATGATCCTCTTTCTGCTGTGCCTCTGCGGAATTGTTGCAACCCGAAGAAAGGCCAAGTCCAAAATCAGCGTCCAGCTTATGAGCGGCTTGCACACTGTCCAGGTCGAACAACCTTGCCGTATAATCCAGCGCATCACCGCTTGCACCGCAGGACCAACACCGAAAGCGCCCGTTCTTGAAGCTGATGGATGGGTGACTGTCCCCATGAAAGGGACAAAGTGCCCAGCCGCGGCGGTCAAATTCTGCTCCGTAGAACTTCGCTGCGTCCTGTGCTGTAATCCGTGAGCGGATCGTTCTGAAATCAATCATTCCGCCCAGCCTCTTTGAGCACCCATTCCCGCAATCCGTCAACCGAAACGAGCTTTCGGCTTCCAATCTGAAAAACCGGGAATCCTGGCTGTTTTATCAGCGCATACACTGTCGGACGGCTTACTCCCAAAACCGCTGCTGTCTCAGTCAGCGAGTATGCTAACTTCACGCTCATCGTCAACCCTCCATGGGAATTTTCTCAATGATTGCAAATATCTTCGCCTTTTCTTCCTGCGGCAGTTCTTTTCGCAGTTTTCTGGAAAAGTTACCGTCTGTCATACCGAGGGCATCTGCAATCTGCCACAGCTTTACGCCTGAACTAGCGGCGGCCAAACGAATATCCATGTTTTTCAAAATCGCCTCTCCTTTCTATTGCCAAAAGCATGTTGTTGTGCTATGCTCTTATTATAGATTACAAAATGAATTTTAATGAGATACAATATGGGACTGTTTTATATGTGGAATATCAACTATAAAACTTTCTACCGTCCCAAATTGTATAAATGGAGGTCTGTTATGGCTGGGCGCAAATCAAAAGGCAAAAATCCAATAGATGGGTTTTCTCAAAGACTGGCAGAAGCTAGGAGAGGGCAGTATACTCAGGCGCAACTTGCAGAAATTGTTGGGCTGGAAGAGCAGACAATCAGAAAATATGAGGGTGGATCACGACAGCCAGACAGCTTTGAAATTATTGTAGCTTTGGCAAAGGCACTCAACGTTACTACTGACTATTTATTAGGCGCATCTTTGGAACAAAATGCGAAGATGCGCGACGTAGCAAATTATATTGGTGTTTCCCAAAAAGCTGCTGCAAAATTGGATAGCCTATATAAAGACCATAACCGAATGCTCCCCCTTAACGGGATGATTCTCCACAGCAATTTTGAAACACTGTTGTATCAGTTATGGGTTTTGCACGATGAATCTATTGCTGTTCGTACCGCCGCCGAAAGCGGAAATATTGGAAAAGAAAAAAGGTGCACTTTGACTGAGCGTTCGATTTCCGGCAGTGACTTACTGAGACATGACTTGGACAGGGTAACGATGATAGCGCGAGAGTTGTTCTCAGAAATATGCATGGTTGATGAAGCTTCCGAAAAGTGGAATCGCGTTATTGCTGATAGCCTTTTGAATGAATACAAACAGCGGACAGAAAGTTGAAAGAACGTGGAACCCGAATAGCATAAATAAAACCGCCCCCGGTACTCGCAATACCAGGGACGGCTATAGGGGCAGTAAACTTGAACGGCCTACTGCCCTCCTATCATATATGAAAATTGGAGGAATTTCAATGCCAAGAAAATCAAACACCAGAGCCGCACAGGGCGCCGGGAGCATCCGGCAGAGGTCGGATGGTACGTGGGAGGCCCGAATCACCATTGGCACCAATCCCGGCACAGGAAAGCCGGATCGCAAAAGTGTTTACGGGAAAACTCAGGCGGAGGTCAGAAAGAAAATGACCGCCATCCAAAGAGCCGTTGACGCCGGAACCTATCAGGCCCCAGACAAAACCACGGTCTCCGAATGGCTCGATGAATGGATGAAAACTTTCTGTGCCGTCAAGGTGAAGCCGCTGACATACAGCAGTTATGAGGTGGCAATCAAGAACCACATTAAACCGGCCATCGGTGCGCTGAAGGTGCAAGCCGTGAAGGGCGTCCACGTTCAGAAGCTATACAACGGCATGACCGCCGCCGGGTTGTCCCCAAAGACAGTGAAGAACGTTGCCGCGATCCTGCACAAAGCGTTTTCCGTGGCCCAGAAGCAGGGCATGATACAGGTAAACCCGTGTGACGCGGCGGAGCTTCCAAAGGCCACGCAAAAGGAAATCAAGCCGCTGACAGATGCAGAAATCCCGCTGTTCCTGAAAGCCATTGCCGGACACCCTATGGAGAACGCATATGCGCTGTGTCTGTTCGCTGGCCTCAGGGAAGGTGAGTGCCTGGGCCTGTCGTGGTCACAGGTGGACTTTGAAGCGCGGCGGATCACCATCAGCCAGCAGCTCCAGAAGGAGAAAAAGAAGGGCGCTAAATACTACATTGCACCCAGCACAAAGAGCGGAAAGCCCCGGCAGATTGAGCCGCCGGAAATTGCGTTTCAGTATTTGCGGGCAGAGCGGAAACGGCAAGCAGAAAACCGCCTCGCTGCCGGTGAGCTGTGGAGCAACCCGTATAATCTGGTATTCACGGATGAAATGGGCGGGCACCTTGCCATATCGACCTTCTACGGTCATTTTAAGAAAATCGCTGCCAGCATCGGCAGGCCGGACGCAAGGCCGCACGATCTCCGGCACACAGCCGCCACCGTTGCCATTGCTTCCGGGGCCGATATAAAGAGCGTTCAGGATTTGTTGGGCCATGCTACCGCCAGTTTTACGTTGAATGTCTATGCGCACAGCAGCGACCAGATGAAGAAGGACACCGCCTCCCGGATGCAGAGTTACTATGACAACTTGACCGCCAAAAAGGCATGAAGCAACCCCGCCGGATTTGACTATCTGGCGGGGTATTTTTAGCTGTTTGGGGTAAAGATAGGGGTAATGCAAAATCAAAGAAAAGGAAAACGCAACTATTCACAAGAAAACATTGCTATATATGCAGAAAAGCCGTCCTATTCATAACAAATAGAACGACTTTTCGTGGCGCGGAAGGAGGGATTTGAACCCTCGCGCCGGTTTTAGCCAGCCTACTCCCTTAGCAGGGGAGCCCCTTCGGCCTCTTGGGTACTTCCGCAGATCGATATAAAATTGGCGGAGAGAGTGGGATTCGAACCCACGAACGCTTTCGCGTTGCCGGTTTTCAAGACCGGTTCCTTCAACCGCTCGGACATCTCTCCATAAAGCGGCAGGAGTGCCCGAATCTCAAGCACTTGGATATGATACCATATACGCCGGAGGTTTGTCAACAAGATTTCCAAAAGCCTTTCACAAAAAAATTTCCATGATGGAAATTTTTTGTACAGACGGAAGCAAACGAAGTCCCGATCCGAACGCAGGGCATTTCAGCCGCTCGGAAGAAATGCCCTGCGTTTCTGCCGGTGTATCAACCCATCGCGTGTTTTCCGCGTGATCGGCGCAGGGAGGTCAGCCGCGGCGGGAATAGAGCCTGGCCAGGCCGCCCTCCGAGGTCTCACGGTATCCGCGGTTCATGTTGACGCCCGTTTCGTACATGGTTTTGACCACCATGTCATAGCTGATCCTTCTGGTGTCCGCCAGGAAGTAGGCAAGATTGGCGGAATTGAGGGCCCGCATGGCGGCAACGGCGTTCCGTTCGATGCAGGGGATCTGCACCAGGCCGCAAATTGGATCGCAGGTCAGCCCCAGGTGATGTTCCAGGGCGACCTCGGCGGCATACTCGATTTTTTTGATGGAGTAGCCAAACACCTGCCCCAGGGCTGCAGCGGCCATGGCACAGGCGACGCCGATCTCCGCCTGGCAGCCGCACTCCGCGCCGGAGACAGAGGCATTGCGCTTGGCAAGCTCACCGAAAATGCCCGCCACGCCCAGGGCGTGGGCAATGTCCATGTCGCTGAGGTTCCGCTTGTCTTTGATGTAGTAAAGCACCGCCGGAAGCACACCGCAGGAGCCGCAGGTCGGCGCAGTGACGATGGTGCCGTTGTCGGCGTTCTGCTCCGAGACGGCATAGGCATAGGAGCAGACCAGCTGACATTCCACGACTTCCGGGTGCTTGTTGACGAGGATGTGGTCGTAGATCGACTTGGCCTTGCGGTCGATATGAAGGCCGCCGGGCAGTTCGCCGGTGGTGGAAAGCCCCTCCTGAACGGAGCGCTTCATGACCTCCCAGATGCCCAGCAGATAGTCCCAAATATCCCTGCCCTCATTGAGCTCCACATAGTCGATGAGGCTGATGTACCGGAACTCGCAAAACTGCTTGATCTCGGCAAAGGAGTTCTCCAGATACGTCTCCTCACTCTGCCCCGGGGCAGAACGGCCTTCGACCATAATATCGCCGCCGCCGATGCTGCGGACCCGCTGCCTGGCGATCTCCCGGCCATCTTTCAGCGCAACGAGGTCCAGCGTGTTAGGGTGCTGAATGTCTTCCGGTGTCTCCTGGGCAAAAATCACCTCCGTCGGGATGGGCGCGAGGGTCTCCATAACAGCCCGGTCGGTCCCGTGTCCCCTGCCCGTCTTGGAGAGGGAGCCGTAGAGGGTGACACGGTAGGCGTCAGCTTCCGGCGTTTCCTTCCGGAAGTCCGAAGCGGCTTTTGCGGGGCCCATGGTGTGGGAACTGGAAGGCCCTTTGCCGACTTTATAAATATCACGGATCGATTTCATCATGCAGGCAGGGATACTCCCTCCGAATGTTACCCGGACAGGGAGAAGCTGCCGTTCCCTCCTTTTTTATTTTTTTGTTCAGACGCGCTGTATCCTGTGGTTTGCCGTCCGCTGACAGCGGTTGCTGGTGTCCTGATATCTATTTTATAGCAGATATCACGGTTCTTGCCAACAGCAAAAAGATATCCCCTCACATCGTTATTTCCCCCGAAAGCGGAACCGGAACAGATCGGACAGCTTCCTGAAATTCTGTCCGTTTCCTAAAATGCCGGGTATTGATTGGTTCATGCTATGAAAAATTATATCATATGGAGGGCAAAAAACAAGGGCAGGAATGTTTGCTCCCCTCCTTGTCCATGAAAGTACATTCTCAACGGAAAGTCCCGAAACCGCTGCGGCTTCGGGACTTTCGCTGGTCCGGGCGGCGGGGCTTGAATGTCCTGCAGACTATATTGAAGTTTGGTTTTTCCAGGTAAGTATCTGTCCTTTTCGGAGTATGTAATAAAGGATGCCAACGACGTCAGCCAGGGCCCAGCCGATGGGCACCGACCACCAAATGCCGATCACGCCAATGGCAGGAATAGCCGACAGTATGTAGGCCAGCGCCACGCGGGTGCCCAGGGAAATGACGGTGAGGACCACGGACATCCCCGGCTTTCCCAGCGCCCGATACAGGCCGTACAGCAGAAACAGGCAGCCGATCCCGCAGTAAAACGCACCCTCAATGCGCAGGTAGCGGATGCCCTCCTGGACGATCTCGGCCTCTCCTTCCCCCACAAACATCGCCATCAGCGGATGGGCAAAACAGCACACCAGGGCGGATACCGCCACGCAAAACAGCATGGACGCTCCCACCGCGCCCTTCAGTCCGGCACGGATGCGCGTCTCCTTCTGTGCCCCGTAGTTCTGGGCGATAAAGGTGGAAAAGGCGTTGCCGAAGTCCTGCACAGGCATATAGGCGAAGGCGTCGATCTTCACCGCCGCCGCGAAGGCGGCCATGACCGTGGCGCCAAAGCTGTTGACCAGTCCCTGTACCATCAGGATCCCGAGGTTCATCACAGACTGCTGAACGCAGGTCAGGATGGAAAAAGAGGCGATCTCCCGGACACAGCTCCAGCTGATGGCCCGTGGGCCAGTCCGGAACTGGGGACAGCGAAACCAGGTGTACACGGCGATCCCGATTCCGGAGACGTACTGGGCGATCACCGTGGCCTCCGCCGCTCCTGTCACGCCCCGCTTCAATCCCAGGACAAACCACAGGTCCAGGGCGATATTCAGCACGGTGGAGACTGCCAGGAATATCAGCGGCACCACGGAATTACCCAGCGCCCGCAGAAGTGATGCGAAATAATTGTACAGGAAGGTGGCGGCGATGCCGCAGAAGATGACGGACAGGTATTCCCGCATGAACCCCCACACCTCTGCCGGCACACGGAGAAAGACCCGGAGAAAGTCCAGGCAGGCAAAGGCAGCTCCGCTCAGCAGGAGGGTCGCGGATGCGATCAGCACGAAGGATGCGCACACCGCTTCCCGCAGACCGGCCTCGTCCCGCTGCCCAAACCGAATGGAAAACAGCGCGCCGCTGCCCATGCAGAGTCCCAGCAGGATGGAAGTCAGAAAGGTCATCAGCGTAAAGGATGAGCCCACAGCGGCCAGAGCGTTCTTTCCCAGGAACTGCCCCACGATCAGTGTGTCCGCGATATTATAGCATTGCTGCAGCAGGTTTCCCAAAATCATGGGGACCGCGAAAAGCAGCATAGAGCGCATGACCGGTCCTTGCGTCAAATCTCTCTTCATCTCTGTGCCTCCGAAAGGAAATTTTAAACTTACGTTTCGTAATCATTATAGTGATCCTTTTTTCTAAAGTCAATCTTTTATTTACATTTCGTGCAATAGCTGGTATGATGGGGCTGAAATGATACAGGAAAGAGGGTCTTCAATATGTTTCTGGAAGGCTTGGACGCGTTGGACCAGAAAATTGTCCGGCTGCTGATCAAAAACGCCCGGATCTCCTATTCGGACATCGGGCAGGAGGTGGGGATCTCCCGGGTGGCGGTGAAAGCCCGCATCCAGGCTTTGGAGCAGCGGGGCATCATTGAGGAATACACCACCATTATCAACCCCCAGAAGATCAGCGGTGCGGTGTCCTGTTATTTTGAGATTGAGACCTTGCCGGACACGCTGGCTGAAGTCACAGAGATATTAAAGCAGAACGAGATCATCACGCAGGTCTACCGGGTGACGGGAAAAAACAAGCTCCATGTTCACGCGGTGGCTGCTTCCAGTGAGGAAATGGAAAAACTGATTCGGGAGGTCATCGACCCGCTGCCCGGCGTGGTCAGCTGCGGGTGCAACATCATTTTATCCCGGATCAAGGATATTAAGGGCCTGCGCCTCTGAGCAGTATTTGCTGTGTGCAGGTTTCTGCTTTGCTGTATCCGCCTCCCTGGGACTGGAAACGCAGTCCATTCTGCTCGACGCCGATGTTGGCGCGGTGCTGAGCGGCCTGCGATAATTGAAGAACAAAAACGTCAAAAACGCTTCCCTCCAAGCCGGTGAATCACCGGCTTGGAGGAAGCGTTTTCCATTTCACGGGAACTTATCATTTGCGGAGCAATCAAACCATCATATTGTGGTTACATGATGACATAATCGAGACCGCCGAAAATTCTGTGTAATCGACGAACCTCGACAGTATGAAAATCTTCGACTAAGTCAAGAATGAGATCAAACATTCAAGACGAGGAGACGAAGATTATGCAGTCAGTACCACAGGATTTATTGAAGGAATACGTTCAGAGCCAGCACTTTACCAGTACGACGGAGATCATGGAGGCCATGAAGGAAATGTTCCGGGACGTCATCCAGACCGCCATGGAAGTGGAGATGGACGAGGAGCTTGGTCGAGAGCGTTGCGAGCGCTCGGACGCGCCGGAGGGAACCCCGAGAAACTACCGCAACGGCTACACGAAGAAGACCGTCAAGACCCAGCTGGGTGAGGTGGACATCAAGGTTCCCCGGGACCGGAACGGCTCCTTCGAGCCCAAGATCATCGGCAAGTATGACCGGAATGCGGACGGGATGGAGGATAAGATTCTGGCGCTGTACGCCTGCGGCATGAGCCAACGGGATATCGCCGAGCAGATCAAGGAACTGTACGGCGTGGATATCTCTCCGGAGCTGGTAACGAAGATCAGTGAAAAGATCATGCCGGAGGTCACAGCCTGGCAGAATCGCCCGCTGGAGCCGGTGTATCCTTTCGTGTTCATGGATGCCATTCACTACAAAGTGCGGGAGGATCGGCGGTATGTGACCAAGGCTGCCTATGTGGTCCTGGGCGTCACCATGGATGGCAGGAAGGACATCCTGGGCGTCTGGATCGGGGAGCATGAAAACAGCAAATTCTGGCTGAATGTGTTGAATGACCTCAAAAGCAGGGGTGTTTTGGATGTATATCTGTTCTGCACGGACGGCCTGTGTGGGATGATGCAGGCTATCGAGGCTGTATTCCCGAAAAGCCGGCTGCAGCGCTGCATCGTCCACCAGGTGCGCAGTTCCACCAGATATGTCAGCTACAAGGACATCAAGAAAGTCGTTGCGGATCTTAAGAAGATCTACAGTGCCGTTACCCTGGAAGAAGCCGAGAAAAACCTGCAGGCCTTTGCGGAGACCTGGCGCAGGCAGTACCCCTCCTGCGTGAAAAGCTGGGAGGAAAACTGGCCGGTTTTAAGCACGTTCTTTGAATACCCCGTTGAGATTCGGAAAATCATATACACGACGAACATCATCGAGGGCCTGAATCGCCAGTTCCGGCAGATCACAAAGAACAAGCCTTCCTTCACGAACGACGACTCCCTGCGCCGGATGCTGTATCTGGCCTCTCAGCGCATCGTGAAGCACTGGCACGCCAGATACCAGAACTGGAATCTGGTGCTGAGCCAACTGGAGATCATGTTCGCCGACCGGGCCGTAGGCTGACTCCCTTGTCCTAGTATGCCACGGCGGCCAGACCGGCATTCACGCCGGAGCGGCGCGCATACCGTTCTGACTGCCATGGCTTTCGAAAAACAAGGAGTTCAGGCCAGAATCAGCCCTGCTTTCCAGCGCCATTCTTGACTTTTGTCGAAAAACGCTTACACAAAATTTTACGTTGGGCCACATAATCTATGATTTGAATTCAACAATCACATCATATCGACGGTCAATGGCTTTGACGATCGGCTCGTAGACTTCTTTCACCATCCTGATCGCAAGGTCATCTGCTCGCTGACCGTTCGCCACTGTATCGAATTTCGCTTCCAGCCGGGTGCGAAGGTCATTCTCAATGGCATTGTAGTCCGCCACTGTCAGTTCAATATCTCCACGCGCCAGCAGCCCCTCCTTAACTTCATCAATGATGATGTCGTTCGGATCGATCTCTATGGCCTGCAAATAAGCGTGGCCAATTCTGATCGTAACGGTCTTCTTATCCTTGTCTTCTATGATATTGGCTGCTGTGAGGTTATCCAGGTCCACAACGAAGTAGCCTGTTCCGGTATAAGACACACTCTGCGTCTTTTTTAGAAAATCGAAGTCAAGCTGCTTGATGAGGCGGTCCGTCAGTTCCGTGGTAACCTTTCCCCTCTGTGTACTGACAATTAATTTCCGCGTCTCATTGTGGTCGGAGAGAATGACATCAGAGAAGTTGACTTCTACGCCGCTGGCTTCAAGATAGATCGTATCCAGATCGATCTGCTGTATGCCATCCGACACATTCATATGTAAGGGGTTTGTGCCGCGATTGCATCCCCAGATAACAACGCCGCCGATCAGTGCGGCTAGGACCCAAATGCAGAGATTCGCCCGTTTCTGCTTGTCTTTGAAAAATTCCAATATCTTCATAACCTCACTCTCCCGCGGCAACAAGCTCAGTTCCGGCTGCATCAGAACCAGAGTCGGAATCAGAACGGCGGCGACTCCGTGTCTGCGGCATGGGAATTGCGATGTGGAAAGTTTCTTTCAGTATCCATTTGAGCACAAAGAAGTTGATCAGCGGCATCAGGCAATTCGTCAGGATCAAGATCGCAATGGAATTCATGCACTTGCGAATGGTATTCTGGAAGCGGAGCATCAGATTAGAAACATCATTGATCGCCGTTTGGAACAGATCAGAGAGCTTTTCAAAAATTGTCTTTTCCTCCGTGCCGCCCTCCATAGCTTCGTTGAGCTTATCAGCGCCGTCTTCCGTGTCCGCGATCGTGCTCTCGACATATGCGGTCAGATCTTCGGCAACATAGTTCGTAATATGCGTACTGCACGGAACTACAAGGGCCACAGCAAGGCCCAGAATGGACAGTCTGATTGCCAGGCCTTTCAAGAGGTCCTTTTTGAACCCCACGGACAGGATTCCCATAACACACGCCACTGGGATGACGACTGCAAATACAAGCTTGACTCCGTACTGGATCATGATCTTTTCCAGAAACAGGATCACAAGAATGCCCACAAAATAGATGTTCATATCCGCCAAGGTATCAGCTAACGGCGTTGCAAAGTCATCCGGCAGCGCTGAAATCGCCAGAGACGTCGAAAGGGTCGCGGCCGAAAACCTCATCACGGTATTACTGCTTTCCTCCACGCTTTCGATGGAATTCCCGATGAATTTCGTTTCCGGAAGCCACGCTGTAAGGACAAAAAACGAGAATACGCCTATGAGCGCCAAAATCAGGATATTTCTTGTCAGCTTGGCATGTTTCGCAGACAGCATTTATATCTCCCCCTTATCTCTTTTTCAGGTTTCTGCTTCCATTATAGACGATATTTTCATACAGATAAATAACCACTTCTGCGGAATGCGACCTGCTGATCTTCCGAATACTGCAAAATAAGGTCAATTGAATGTACAGTATCAAGGTGTGATGTGGCCTCCGGAGTCCGCATCACACTTTGATTGATTCCTCGACCTTTTCCTGCTATGGCGGATACAGGAAAGGCCTGACCTTGTGTGTTCCCTCAAGATCAGGCCTCGATTTATCAATTGGCGGAAATATTGGGAATATCCTTATTGTTCCCTCCATAACTCCAATATGAATTTACGCACATACTTTCAAGACCGCAACCGCGCCACCGATCAAGGCCAAGGGGAGCAGTAAGACCAAACCGCCCGCAAACAGCAGGCACACAAAGAGCACCGGCACGGCGATCACAAAGAGAAGTGATGCCAGGATTTTCGCGGCTCCCCACGTGAGCGACAGTGCAAGCCCGATTGCTTTAAAGGCAAGCCAGCAAAACAGGATGATTACGAATAATTCAAACAACTTGTTTTCTCCTTTCAGTAATGGCAGATTCCGCCTCATTCATGTTGGCCTGAACTCCAAGCTTTTCAAAGTACTCAGGTTTCTTCTCCTGCTGTTCCAAAAGCCTGATTGCAAGAACTCTTTCGCACACCGTCATCAAAACCACCTTCCTCGCTGATGTACGACCTCTTGTTTGTGTTTTCATTGTAGGCCAGGAGTCTTCCGCAATAAATGATGAATCCCGCAAAATAGGACTTGCTATTTTCGCGAAATCTGCAAAATAAGGCAGCGCATCGTCCGTTCAATGCGCTGCCTGCCGAATTCATTTGCGTTTCCTGGCATGATAGGCCTCGGCGTCGATCACACCGTTCGCCAGCATCTTCTCTGACCAGAGCTGCAGCGTCTCTACCGTGATCGAGATCCTCTCCAGTTCTTCCTGTATAAAGATGAAATCATCCATTTCATCTTTATCAATCTTGCCATCCGCAGTGATTTCGATGAGTCGATCCTTCCGCTTATTGACAGAATTCAGGGAGGCAAGCATCTCAAGGACGATAGAAGAGAGTTCTTTAATTTCAATCTCAGGAACGTACTGCTGGCCAATCGGACATTTTTGAGAGCAGTAGTAATTGCAGAGAGAGGGTCTCCCATACGTTTCGGCCATCACAAGGATCTCCTTGGGGTCCGGCGTCACTTTCTCATTTTCAATACGCTCCAGCCGTTCGGGTGTAATCATGCCCATCTGTTCGCTTGCATACTCTCTGGACCATCCGAGTTCTTCTCTCACAAGATGATACTTGGTCTTATTTTCTTTTGTTGATTTCTTTCCCATATCCCGCCTCCGCATATACTCCATGGTCCGTATTCTACCATACGCATGACGCGGTGTCCATGAATTCATTCCATTTCCACAGAACTGCCGGGGCAGAATCATTTTCCATGAACAGGAAACCTTTTTTCGCTGTACACCGTCTATATAAACGAGACCGCTAAAGGCCATATTGAATCGCAATGGAGGCTAATTTATGAAAAGCAAATATTTTGTGGCTTGTGCGCTGGCAATTGCCCTTGCTGCATTGACTGGCTGCTCCAGCAGTCAGCCGGAAAACACTCCGGCCGAGCCGGAAGCATCTAATGAGGGATCCGCTTCGGAAGCTCTCGCCGTATCTCCTCTGCCCGCATCAATCGACCTGGACCATCTGGAGGATTGCACAGTGGCGGTATCCTTTGACCAAGGGGATGCCTTTGTCGATGATACAGGCGCTATGCAGCTGCATGTAAAAGTATATACTTACGATCTCTATGACATGGTGGACATCAGCACATTGAAAGCAGGGGATCATATCACGATCTGCCGGCAGGATGTGAAAGTCTCATCCCTGGAGCGCACCGAAAACGGCGTGGTTGTCATCAACGGCGGTCTGGAAAACGGAGGTTACGAGTTGGTCACGGATGATGATACCGTGTTCTACGCAGATGGTTTTGACGACATGAAACAATACTATGAGCTGGGAGAAGTGACCCTGCCTGTTTCTCCTGATTTCGAATTTGTGGATTCCTCTGATCTGGAAAAAGGCCCCCGCACATATTATCCCGGCGACTTCCTGACAGATAACGCAGGAATTGAATATCATTTCATCCCCAATAATACAACTATCACGATCCAAAATGGCTATGTAGTCGGTATGCAGCGGATTTTTAATCCGTAAACGAACCTCCAATAGTATCGCACGGTCAGAAATGAAACGCCCAGAGAGCAGCGCAGGGCAAATGGATATGGATCGCCTTGATTTGGGAAAGCTTATCATAAGAGAGGATGCCGAGTCTGGCAGCGCGAAAGCCCGCAATCAGCCCTACGCACCCGGCAGCGCCGGCAGGATGCGCTTTTGACGCGGAAAACAGAGGGCATGTTCATAAGTCCGTTTTCAGTTCTTTGCCAGCTTTTTGAAGGACAGCAGCAGCAAAATGATACCGGCTCCGGTCAAAATATGGCCGATGCCCGCAATCCCGGAAATAGAGGCATTCGCGGCGGCGGACAGAGCCAGTCCCCGCACCTGGGCCACGCCGCGTACCACCAGCATGATAGCCGTCATCGGAATGCCGATGTTATAGGTCCAGAGGAATGCCCGGAAGGTCTTGAGCTTTCCAAGGTCATTATGGGCGCCGTACAGCGCAACCACCAGGAACACCAGCATTCCCAGCAGGAACAGATGGGCGTGGACCTTACCCAGCGCCGTCACGCCGGTGAAGCCGCTGTACTTGGTGAATTCCCGGTAAAAGACGCCGCCCACCATAGCGGCAATGGCATAGGCAAAAGCGATATTCAGGTACTTTTTCATCCGTATAATCCGCCTTTCTGCGAAAGGCACCGACGGGGTTATGAAACCCGTGTGCTTTCGCCGGTAAAACTTGTTTGCTA
>NZ_JAFBIS010000059.1 GCF_021531435.1 Oscillibacter valericigenes | reverse complement strand
TCCAGACCATCGATAAGAAATATCTTCCGTCGATAGCGCGGGCAAAATACAAAATGGTAGTTCAGCATTGAGACTGTTGTACTGGTGCGTTTATACTCATTTTGTTGAGTAGACGACCGGCATTACTGCCGTCGCCCCTCCTCGGAACCGTACTTGCGATTTTCCCGCATACGGCTCTTCAAACTGTCTTTGGTATCCACCGCCAGATGTCTTTTGTCAGTTTCGGCGATGCCACATAGTAGTCCCATATTCTTTGGAACTTCTCGTATGTCACATAGCCTTTTTGGCTTCGGCGATTCAGCATTTTGTGGGTCATTTGCTTCATGTAGTCATGAAACTTGTGCAGGGATCGAAGATTCCCATTTACCCCGTAATAATTGCAATGACCTCGAATAATCGCCGCCACCTTCATCATCGTTTCAGGTATTGGCCGCACCATTCTGGTTCGCAACCATGCCTTTGCCGCTTGCCGCTTTGCTTTTAGCTTCTTCTTGCTGGTGCGTATTCCAAGGCGATACTTTCCCTCTCGGGTCTTTGCGTTAAAGAACGTGAATCCAAGGAAGTCAAATTCGTCCTTTGTGCCCTTGAATCGTCCTATTGGCAGTATCCTCGTCTTGTCTTCCGCTACCTCCAGTGCAAACTTGCCGAGCCTTCTCTTGAGCACTTCAAGTACATCTCTCGCCTCGTTCTCATACTGGAACAGAACCAGGAAGTCATCCGCAAACCGCACATAGTACGCCTCTCCCCGCAGTTTCGGCTTTATTGCCTTCTCAAACCACAGGTCAAGCACATAGTGCAGATACACATTGGCCAGTACCGGCGAAATCAATCCACCCTGCGGTGTTCCCCGATCACTGTCCTTCAGATCCGTTCCCTCCATGATTCCCGCAATCAGAAACCGCTTGATGTAGCGCAGGAAGTTCTTATCCTGTATATCATGCGCCAGAAATCTCATGAGCCACTCATGGTCTACGTTGTCAAAGAAGCCTTTTATGTCGGCCTCCAACACATAGTTGACCTTGTGTATCATAATCATTTGGTTGATATACCGCACCACATCGTGCGCTGACCGTCCTGGTCGGAATCCGTAGGAACAGTCGAGAAATCTTGGTTCATAGACTTCGTTCAGTGCATTTGCCATGGCTCCCTGCACTAGCCTGTCTTCGTACGCAGGTATACCCAATGGCCGCAATTTGCCATTAGCTTTCGGGATATACGTCCGTCTGACCGGGAGCGGTTTATACTGGAATTTCTTCATCCGCTCCACCAGTCGCTGTATATTCTCCTTAGCGTTCTCGTCATATTGCGCTTTACTTACGCCGTCTACTCCCGTTGCTTTCTTTCCGCTCTGTTTTCGATGTTCCGCCATTAGGCTTTGCTCGTTGACGCTGTGCATAAGCCCCTGCACCGTCGCAAAGTGTTCTGACTGATACCTTATTCCCTTTGCTTCTTGTGCCATTGATACTGACCTCTTGTGTCCTCAATGTTTCCACTCTGGGAACGACTGTTTGCTGACCCCTTTGTTCCACCTGCTTTCACAAGCTTCATCACTACTATGAGTCAGTCCGACTCCTGATGTGTCATTTGCTTCCCTCCACTCAGCTAAGAACTTAAGGTTGCATACCATTTCTGGAACACATCAGGTCTCCCGGGTATACGTGCAGTACCTTGTGCGCTCGCCACGCTCTCAGACCCCGGCGGAACCTGCGCATTCTTGCGTAACGTTTGCGCATTGCTGCCTGCTGTGATATGAAACACATCGGCTTCCGCTCTTTATAAATAACGGGGCTCAATCACTTCACGCTTTCGCATTGCGGCTCTCGCACTCCTCTGCCTACGCTTAAACCTGACCTCACGGCTTCGGCTCCAAGGCTGAGTACCAGCTGCCTGCCTAGCTTTACTGGGCCGGGTGTTTCACCCAGCTATACTACACGCACCGCACCGGCGCACTCATGTTTCAATTATATCACATTTTTGAAAATAATTCAAGAAACATTTCCATGAAAATGCCCGCCTTACCCACCCCTCACGGAGTGGGCTTGCGGCGGGC
>NZ_JAFBIS010000058.1 GCF_021531435.1 Oscillibacter valericigenes | reverse complement strand
TGTTAGAGTCGGGCGAAATGGGCCATTCAGAGTCGGGTGAAAACGGCCAATTTTAGTCGGATAGAAATGGCCACTCGGTCATTTCTCCTTTACACTGGGGATGTAGCCAATGCCCCGGAGAAAGGAGAAATGAATGAAAGAATTTGAAGTGTCTAACTTGGACCCCGCCGTAGCACAAGCAATTCAAGAAATGCAAATCGAGCAGGGCAACGGTTTCTCTCTGGAGAAAATTAACCTCGCAGAATTGGGGCGGCGCACCGGCATCTCTCGCCACAAGCTGCGCCGCATGAAGGAAAATGGATTTGTGAAGACGCAGCACGGGCTGAAAGGCCGTAAGGCACCTTTTACACTGCTCACCGGCTACACTGCCATTCTTGACGATTTGCTTCGAAATGGCATCGTTAACTCCACGGTTTGCCTGAAGCGACTTCAACAAAAGGGTTTCCCCGGTGGACAGACCATCGTGAAGGAATATATTGCTTCACATCAGGATCTTGTTCCAGCCAAACGGTGTCAGGTATCTCCTCAGGGCAGCCGTGGCCGTAGATATACTACGGAACCCGGAGAAGCCTACCAGATGGACTGGGGCTTCACGAAAGTTCTTGATTACAACGGAAACGAGTACAACGCTGCCTGTTTTGCTATGATTTGCCACCACTGTGGACAGAGGTATGTGGAATTCTTTCCCAACGCCAAACAGGAGAACCTCTTCATTGGAATGGTTCACGCCTTCCAGTACATGGGAATTCCCCAATATATTCTGACTGATAACATGAAAAGTGTTGTTCTTCGGCGAGATAGTGAAGGCCGGCCGGTTTGGCAGCCTGATTACGAGGAGTTCATGGGTACCATTGGTTTCCAGACAAAGTTATGCAAGCCCAGGCACCCGTTTACCAAGGGTAAGGTTGAACGCCTCATCCGATTTGTGAAGGACAACTTTCTGGCGGGGCGGGTCTTCTGGAACGTGACCGACTTAAATTATGCGGCGCTGGAATGGTGTAACGAGCAGAACAGCACCTACCACCAGTGCATTAGCGGTGTTCCGCAGGACATTCATTTTAGCAAGTGCGCTGAAATGGCTCGTATGTTGCAGGATGTCCACGCAGTCCGTTTTTATCTCTGCCCGGAGCGCCGAATTTCCTTCGACGGATTCGTGACCTATGAAGGGCGGCGCTTTGGTGTTCCGTATGCCTACCACGGGAAGACTGCCAGGGTAATGCGGGACGGTGACACGCTCTACATCTACTCGGCTGATCTGCTCAGCTTGCTGACCACCCACAATGTAACCTGGAGCCGCCGTGACAGCTTCTGTGACGGCCAATACGAGACCCTTGCACAGCCCGAGGAATTTCCTACCGCTCCGGTGAAGACGGCGATTAAGCAACTCAAGGAGCCTTCCCTGAGCCTCTCCTTTGAAAAGTTTAACTTTGACAAGGAGGATGACTTGGATGACTGATTCTGTGTTTGAATCTGTTGAGAGAAGTTGTGCTGCTCTGAAGCTGGACTTCTGTGCCCAGGAACTTGCAACTCTGGCAGAAGACCAGGGGCTGTCCACAGAGGGGCTTCAGGCGGTGGCCTTGGTTCTGAACTACCTGAGCGACAAGAAAACTGATACGACCATCCAGACCCTTTTGAGGTTGAGCCATTTGCCCCGTAAGAATCCGAAGACCTTTGAGAATTTTGACTTCTCGGTGATTAGAGGGAGGGATGTTGAGCGGCTGAAGAATCTGTCGTCCCTCTCCGCAATCTATGCTCACCGAAATCTGGCTTTCATTGGCCCTGCTGGGACTGGGAAGACCCATCTGGCGCAAGCGTTTGGCTACAAGTGCTGCACTCAGGGAATTAAAGCATACTTCATTAAGATGTCCGAACTCCGGGACAAGCTCACAGCTGCCAGACGCACCGGAAAGGAATATGCGTTGGTTTCGCACCTTGTCCGGCAGTCCTGCCTGATTATTGATGAAGTTGGACACTGTGAGTTTGACAAGGAGAACACCCGGCTGTTCTTTGATCTGGTTGACCGCCGGTACAACAAGGAAGGCGCTTACAACATCGTCTTTACCAGCAACAAGATGCCCTCCATGTGGAGAGAGAACTTTAATGAGGATGATGCCCTTCTGTGTGCCCTGGACCGGATTTTTGATGACGCTATGGTATTCCGTTTCAAGGGAGAGAGCTTCCGAGGCCGTAAACTCGACACGATTAACTTGCACACCGGACGGGTGAAAGGAACCGGACTCGATTACAGCGACTCAACCATTTAAATTGTCTATACCGGGCGTTGGCTACTTTCTACCAAAGAATGACAATGGCCGTTTTTATCCGACCCCATTCGGCCGTTTTTAGGCGGCTACGATTGGCCGTTTTCTTCCGACACTATTTGGCCGTTTCCGTCCGACTCTAACAG
>NZ_JAFBIS010000057.1 GCF_021531435.1 Oscillibacter valericigenes | reverse complement strand
AGTTATGCAACAATCGATTTAGACAAGCGTCAGCGTAGGTATGTTCCTGGAACAGGTCGTACCAGGCGTTCACCGGGAACTGGGAGATCACCATGGTGGACCGGCCCGGATCCCGGCTTTCCAGTACCTCGAACAGGTTCCGGCACTTGTTCAGATCCAGCTGCATCAGGCCGAAATCATCAATCACCAGCAGGTCAAATGACACCAGATTAGCCAGCGTCTCCCGGTAGTTGTCCATTGCCTCGGCCCGGTTCAGCTCGTCAATAAGATGGCTGGCCTTGCAGTACTTCACGGTCTTGAACTGCCGCAGAGCACAGATCGCCAGAGCGTTAGCCAGATAACTCTTACCAGAGCCGGTCTGGCCGGTGACCATCAGGTTCCGGCCTTCCTCCACCCATTTACACTTGGTCAGTTCCTCAATGATCCTGGTATCCAGAAGCCGTTCCGGATCGTAGATCGTCTCATCCAGATCGGCATGGGGATATTTCAGCGTAGCCTTCTTAATGAAGCGGTTCAGCTTTTTGTTGTAGCGCAGATCCCATTCTGCATCTACCAATCTGCCAACCTTCTCGCGGAACGGGATCAAGTCGGAGTTGGGATCCCTTAGCAGTTCCTCCAATGCCTCTGCCATGCCGGAAAATCGCATGGCTTTCAGCTTGCTGCACAGTTCATAATCTCCGGTAGAAAGGATATCTGTCATCACTTATAGATCTCCTTTCCTCGGAGATTCTCATGGGAAGGTAGCTGCTGCTGTTCCTTTGTCTGGCTGCGGTTCGTCAGTTGCTTCAGGCACCGTTTGAAATAGGAATATCGGCAGGCGTTGCCCTCCACGCAGAGCCGGGCTGCTTCCTCCACCAGCAGCTTGGACTGCCCAGTACACATATGGAGGATACCGTTGCAGCTGTTATAGGACTGTTCCTCATGCTGCCCGGAAAGGAGAACTGTGTCAATCATTTTTGCCGTATAGGGGCCGTATCCGGCGGCCCAGCGGCGGTAGTATTCGCCGTCCTTCTCATTCACATCCCGGTAGAAACGATGTTCCGGGGGCATGTGCTCAGTCTTCGTGATGTACTTTGGAAATGTGGTATAAGACCGTCTATGGGTGCAAATCAGCTTATTATTCCGGTCACAAATTCGGATCTCTGCCATGGTTGCTTTGAGAAAAGCAGGTTGGCCATACATGGTGCAGGGAACAGAATAGTAATGTTCGTCGAACAGAAGATGGTAGTTGTTGGGAACCTTCCCAAAATAACGATACTCGCAGGGAGTGAAATGTCCGCTATTCAAGGGGCGCATCTTTGACTTGTCGTAAAACTCAAATGCCTCCCGCCGGGAGAAACTCTGACCCTGAATTTTTCGGTCGTTCAGGTTATCCACGATCCGCCGGACATTCCGGTTCAGCTCCTCTATGGTGTAGTAGACCTGTTCCTTTAGGTCCTCCAGCAAGTGGGTTTCCAGCCACTGGACGCCTTTCTCCACGGTAGCCTTGCCGGTGGGCTTCCGGGCCGGAGGTGGCAGAATCACCACCTCATAGAACTGTTCCAGATCCTGATATGCAGAATTGAGGATCAGCTCATCCTTCGTGTGCTTTGTAACGGCGGCACGGAGGTTGTCCGGAACCAGATACTTGGGAGCCGCACCATAGTAGTCTAGGGCATGGACGGTGCCTGCGACGAAACTGGGCAGCTTCTCGTCAGGAAAAGCTTCCGCATAGATCATGCTGCTGACACCCACGGTGGTGACGAAGATATGCACCTTCCGGAGTTCGCCGGTCTGAGAGTCTACCAGAAGTTCCGGCTGGTCACCGACCCAGTCGATATACACACGCTCTCCTGGAACCCGCTCCACCGCCATGCGGAGGTTCTGAGATCCGTGGTGAGTGTCGACATACTGGTTGAAGTAATGGCAAAACTGGGTGTACTGGTATCCGGAGGGATGCTCCTTCTTGTACCGGAGCCACATGAAGTACAAATTGGCCTTACTGCCATCCTGGTTGATCCGATTGTAGATGGCCTCATAGTCCGGCATGATGTCCTCAGACTTCCTGCGGACATTAGATGGCGGATAAAAGGAGGCCTCCACCTCCGAGCCAGGCATCTGCTTCAGAACCTCCAGCGGGATGCCCTTGGCCCGGTATCGGGACATGATGAGGTTCACGGTGCTGTTGCCGACACCGTAGCGATTGCGGCAATCGTCGTAGGAGATACCCTTCAGGCGCATCTCGATGATGCCAAGGATGGTTGTGCTGTTTTGCATTGAAAATGATACTCCTTTCTTGCAGCGGCTGCTGCAGGAAAGACTGTATCACACCCAAAGCTGGTACGCACCGTTCATCCGAAACAGCCGCACCGCTTAAACCGAAATACTCACACCGTCCGAAACGAAATCCTCACACCGTTCGGGCGAAATTTGCA
>NZ_JAFBIS010000056.1 GCF_021531435.1 Oscillibacter valericigenes | reverse complement strand
TGAATATTCCGGTGGCGGGGTACCGCCAGTCCGGTGAAATGGAAACCGTCGTTCCGGCGTTTTGGAAACCGTTATTCCGGCGATTTGGGAACCGCTGCCCCGCAAGGACATGTTCCGGTTGCTGAGCAGCGGTCCCAGTCAAATCATTCGCTCAGGCTTTTATCAAGCCCGTACACCTCCCGCATAGATCGGTAGTTCGCCGGATCAGCGGGGATGATGTTAATCTTGTAGGCATCGTGCTTAATCCTGTCCAGGATCGCCTCGGCCAGGGGGCTGTCATCTCCACCGAGCTGGTCGTACCAACCGCTGTCGTGGTACTGGGAGCAGAAGATCGTGGACGACGTCTTTCGCCGGGCGTGGAGCAGTTCCAGGATGTCATGCTGTTCCGTCTCCGTGGGCTTCAGAAGGAGCCATTCGTCGAGAATCAGCAGTCTGGGGTTGGCGTACTTCGTCAAAACCTTTCGGTAGTTGTTCTCCGTCCTGGCAATCTCCAGATCCAGAAGCAGATCTGGGAGCCGGATGTACTTGGTCTTGAAACGCTGCTTACAGGCTTCCATGCCCAGCGCGCAGGCCATATAGGTCTTGCCGCTGCCAGTGGCACCGGTAATGAAGATGTTCCGGTGCTCCACAATGTATTCGCAGGTTGCCAGCCGCTCAATCAGCGCCCGGTTCAGCTTCCGGCCGGAGGTGTAGTCAATGGCGGCAATATGTGCCTCCGGCTGGTCAAAGGCAGCACCCTTAATGAGCCGCTTCAGACTGTTGTTCTTACGGTTGGTATATTCGGCATCCACCAGCATTCCGAAGCGGTCCTCAAAGGGAACCTCCTGCATCTGGGGATCGTTCAACTGAATCAGAAATGCGTCAGACATAGCGCTGAGCCGCATTTCCAGGAGCTTGTCTACAGTAATCTGGTTTGTCATTTTCCTCACCTCCGGTAGTAATCCAAGCCCCGGGTCAGGGCGTAGGGATTGGGCTCAGCGTCTTCCTTCTTATTATCTGCAAGGGTCTTGTCCCGGCCAGCGGCAAGAATGTCCTTCACGTTCTTGTAGCTGGGAGATGCAGTATAGCGCAAAGCCAGGGTACACGCATTCTCCAATCGAGCAGAGGAATACTTGTCCGTCAGCTTCAGGAGCCCCATGCAGCTTCTGTAGGACTGCTGTTCTACACGCTGAGAGGTGAGGATGGCGTTTACAACAATGGCGGTGTTGGGGCCGATTTGGGCGCTCCAGCGGCGGAAACGGTCGCCGTTCCACTCCAGATACTTCTGGTGGTCTTCCGGCATATGTGCGGTCACAGTGCTGTACTGGCCTTTCCTGCCATAAAGGCGGCGGTGAGAGGCGATACGCGCCTGCTTGTAGAATACTTCAATCGTAGATGCTGTGACTCGGACGTCTACCTTGCGTTTAATGTACTCATGGGGAACGGAGTAGTACATGCTGTCCACGGAGATATGGTAGTTGAACTGCACCGTCGCCTGCTTCCATTCCGCCAACTCATACCGCGTCTGTGGAAGGGGCGTCAGCACGGGGAACTCCTCGTCCATATAGATGTCGTACCGGGTCCCGTCTTTCTTCTGAAACGGCTTCCGACTGAAATCATACAGCTTCTGGCGAATCGCCGAGTTCAACTCGCCCAGGGAGAAGAACTGCTCATCCCGGAGGGCGGCAACGATCCAGGTGGAGATGACGCCGACAGTGCCCTCGGCATTCGGCTTATCCTTAGGTGCCCGTACTCTGGCCGGGACGATGGCGCAGTTATAATGCTCCGCCATCTCGTGGTAGACCGCATTGACCTGTGGATCGTTCCAGTCCCCATTGCGGATCACGGCAGTCTTGCAGTTGTCCGGGACGAGGATCTTGGATACGCCGCCGAAGTACTCAAACATGTGGATGTGAGCGGTGATCCATGGAACCTGCTGCTCACTGATGAATGCCTCCACATAGGGATACTGGCTGTAGCTCAGGACCCCGACAAAGATGTGAGCTTCCGTGGCTTCACCGGTATCCGGGTCCACGATGTACGCCGGATCACCTGCCCAGTCCACCTCTATCTGTTCTCCCGGTTTGCGGGAGATGTGCATGGTAGCCCTGCGGCGCTGCTCATCCTGCTGGATGTAGTAGCAGAACTGGGAGTACATCAGGGGCTCCCCACCACTCTGGCGGCAGGTCTCCAGATACTCCGTCCAGAGCAGCTTCTTGTTGACGCCGTTCCTCAAAAGCTCCTTGCGGATATAATCGAAGTCCGGCATCTGCTTGGTGGAACTGACCTTCGGCGCCTTGGGGAACAGCATCTCCTCCAATGCGGCATCCGTCATGGTGTCAGCCAGTGGCCACGAGATTCCGTGTTCACCGGCTGCTTTTAAAACCTTGTTTACGGTCTTTTTTGAAGCACCACAGCTGGCTGCGATGTTCATCTGGCTGAGATTCATGCTACGCAATCGCAGAATCTCTCTGTAATGGGTCATATACAGACCTCCCATAATGTATTTGCGCAAAGCGCATGACTACATTATAGGAGCGCTGATGACCGGTTTCCATTTCACCGGAACAGCGGTTCCCGTTCTACCGGAATCGTGGTTTCCATTTCACCGGATTCCCGGTTCCCTCGGGCTGGAATATTCA
>NZ_JAFBIS010000055.1 GCF_021531435.1 Oscillibacter valericigenes | reverse complement strand
TGCGTACGCCGCCTCGCCAGATCACCTCGACCGGCGAAATTGAGCAGTCGTTCCGCTGAAATTGAGCAATGGCACCGCCCGGATTGAGCAGTGCCACCGCTCGGATTGAATATTGACAGACTATGCTGTACTTGGTATCATAAATTTGCTTTTAGCCATATCGGAGGATAGTGCAACGCTGAGGAGCGACATGAGCGCCGTATATGGGGTTTGGCAGGAGAGTGATGTCGTCAGCATCGCTCTCTTTTTTGTTGCACCATCCCAATCACTCTCCTGGAAAACCGGAATGCGTAAAACCTCGGGTCCGGGCAGAGCCCGGTGAGCCGCAGGCTCTTACATCAGGTTTCCTGTAAGCCCTTCCGTTTCCGCATGGACTCCTTGCCGCCAATGACAATGGTGTAGGCGTCATGGACAATGCGGTCACAGATTGCGTCTGCCAGAATCGGATCGGAGAGCTTCTCTGCCCAGCCCGGAATGTCAAACTGGGAACACAGGATCGTAGAAGCCCTCTTGTACCTGGCCTCCATAATCTCCAGAAGATCTCTGGCCTCCGTCTCCTTCAGCGGGTAGAGAAGCCATTCGTCAATAATCAGGAGCGAGTACTTCTTGTATTGGGTCAGAAGCTTTCGGATGCTTCCGTCGCCTCTGGCAATGTGAAACTCCACCAGCAGATCCGGCAGACGGATGTACTTGACTGTCAGGAACTGTCGGACTGCCGCCATTCCCAGCGCACATGCCAGATAGGTCTTGCCGCTCCCTGTCGCTCCCAGCAGGATGATGTTGTGGCGCTCCTGAATGTAATTGCAGGTGCCAAACCGCAGCAATTCCTCCCGCTTCAGATTTCTGTCTGGAAGATATTCCACATTTTCCAGACAGGCGCCGGGGTCGGAGAAGGCGGCCTGGCGGATCAGTTTTTGCAGATGGTTATTTTTGCGGGCATTCCATTCCGCATCCACCAACAGCCCCAGCCTGTCCTCAAAGGCCATGTTCCGGAATTGAGGGTCTGACATCTGGTCTTTCAAGGCACTCGCCATGACGCTCAGGCGCATTTCCCGCAGCTTTGTAATCGTTGTTTCTGTCAGCATTCCTTCTTCCCCCTGTCATAATAGTCAGCACCACGGGTGAAACCGTATTGGGAGGAAGACGTGGGCTCCGGCTCCGTGGGGAGTTTGTCCTGCCCGGAGGCAAGAATGGCCTGGATATTTTTCAGAGAGGGTCTTGGCGTATATTCCAATGCCCGCTTGCAGGCACCTTCCAGGCGCTGTGCAGAATATTTGTCACCCAGCTTCAGCAGTCCCAAACAGGATTTATACCCCTGCTGCTCCACCTTGTAACTACTCAGAATGGCACGGACAGCACATTCCGTGCTGCTGCCAATCTTTCCGGCCCAGCGGATAAACCTTTCCCCGTTCCACTGCACATATTTCTGGTGGTCAGGCGGCATGTGCTCCTGAATGGTGCTGTACTGGTTGAATTTGCCGTACAGCCTGGGATGGGAACAAATCCGGCTCCCATTATAGAATACCTCCACGGTGGCTCTGGTCAAACGCACATCCACCTTCTGGCGGATATACTCAAAGGGAACCGAGTAGTTCATCCGTTCCACGGAAATATGGTAGTTGGGGCCAACGGTTGCCTTTTTCCAGGTGGCAAGCTCGAATGGATAGGGCGGCAAAGGCCGCAGAAACGGCTTTTCCTCCGCAAAGAGACTGGCTCTGCTGCCGTTTTTCTTTTGGAAGGGCTTGTTGTTGAACGCTTCAAGGCGCTCCCAAATTGCTTCATTCAGCTCCGGCAAGGACAGGAACTGCCGATTCCGCAGAGCTGCAAGGATGAAGGTGGAGATGATCCCTACGGTTCCTTCCACAGCCGCTTTATCCTTTGGTGCTCTGACTCTGGCAGGGACAATGGCAGTGGCATAATGCTCAGCCAGCTCCTGGTAGGATTTGTTCAGAACCACCTCATCTTTTCCGTGCTTTTCCACACCGGTTTTCAGGTTGTCACATTGAATCATCCGCGTGACGCCGCCAAAATACCGGTAGGCGTTGACATGGGCTGCAGTCCAGCACTCCTGGTTCATGGAGAAGAAGGCCTCTACATAACTGTAGCCACTGTAAGGCAGGGTCGCAACGAACACATAAGCCGGGATGACTTCGCCGGTATCTGTGTCAATGACGGAAGCAGTATCACCCGCCCAGTCCACCTGCATGATCTCTCCGGGCTTGTGGTTCAGATGCATCGTGGCATTGGTCTTGTTGAGATAGTCGCTATAATACTTGTTGAATTGCGTGGACTGGTACGGAATTTCGCCGGACGCTTTGCACTGGTCGCAGTATTCCAGCCACAGCAGATTCAACGTCACACCGCTTTTCTGCATTTCCCGGTACACATAGGCGTAATCCGGCATCTTGTATACCGGCTTGCCTGGAGCGCTGGGAAACAGCAGATCTGCCAGCTGCCTGTCGGACATTTCATCCGGCAGCGGCCACTGCAAGCCGCAGTTGCCTGCACGCTGCAGCGTTGCGGCCACGGTGTTGCGGGCACAGTGTAAACTGGCCGCAATCTCGGTTTTGTTGAGCCCAAGGCTATGCAGTCTGAGGATCTCACGGTAATTGGTCATAATGGTTGACCTCCTTGTAGAATTTGCACCCTGGAGGGTACATATCTACATTTTACCGTGTTGCTCAACGGCTGCGGCGACCGTGCTCAATTCCGCCGGTGACGGTGCTCAATTTGCCCGGTCGAGGTGCTCAATCTCGGGCGGAATACTCA
>NZ_JAFBIS010000054.1 GCF_021531435.1 Oscillibacter valericigenes | reverse complement strand
CCCCTAATTGTAGCTGAGGCACGAGATGGAAGGAAGCCCAGCTGGATGCTGAGCTTCCAACCAAAACTTATTGTAATAGGAGCAAATTCTCATTCAGCTTTTCCTGTGTTTCTCTGGACAAAAGCACGGGCTCCACAGTTACTGTATCATCAGGCAAAAAGCGGATAAACTTCAATCCGCCAACGGCTGTACCATACTGGTCTTGCTTTCCGATTGGCTCGCCCAATTCTTCGATTTCCAGTTCACATGCCCGCCGGGCAATCTTTTCCTGCGACCAATATTTTCCTTTATAGGCGTTGATCGCGTGGATCAACCCGACTGTGTACGCACTGGAAGTGGAAAGGCCTGTCCCCGAAACAATATCCGCTGTGCTGACAACTTCAACACCATCAAGCCCGCTGTCGAGCAGAAGTTGTCTTGCAATGGGGTGCTGAATTTTATGTACGTCCTGTACAGATTCTGTTTTACTGTACTTGATCACTGTTTCTGCCCGGTTAAAGGATGGGTGAATCGTCACATACATGTATTTGTTAATCGATGTGGATAATACACAACCCTCATGCCGATGGTAAAAGGAGGGCAAGTCACTTCCGCCTCCAGCAAAACTGACACGAAAAGGAGTTCTTGTAATAATCATTGGATTCTCTCTCCTTATCGGTTAAAGATCATCCGTAATAATACTCGAATGACTTTACTGACAAAACAAACAGCAATTCCTATTAGCAGAACACCAGAAATACAGGTTACTCCTGCTTGGACAGCTTTAATCGGAAATACCACCACAGAAAGGACACACGCAATTAAAGAAGCCAACAAATATTTCATCAGGGTGAAATTAGAAAGTCTGTCAAAGAAACCTATAATTTTATTACCATATTTATTCTTAAATCTATTCTTTGCTGCATATTGTTTGAACTTTTCTGGGTCGTTTTTAAATAGAAGAATTTCACCTTTTTGCTTTTCGGTTAGGCAAGGTGAATTCTTTATAACGTTTTCTTCAACATATCCCATATTGGTTTGCATCGCTTTAAATTCATCATCGGTAACCTTCATTAATGATAACCAACCAATAGTATTGTAGTATTCATCAATAATGATATGCGGGCCATAAAAGTTGTTGTAATCTTCCTGAATCTCCGCATACATTTCATGTTCTTCTTTCCATCGCTGTATCATCGGGCCAATCTTAAAATTATTTGTTGTCGAACCTTCGCTATCGACCCTATAGTTATAGTAAGGTTTATCGAGCCATGCTATTTTTTCGGAGTGAATTAAAGTATCAATTCTAAATCCGACGTCCACATATGCGCCGCCTTTTGCTTGAATAAACTGAATTTTGTTTTCACGCATATAACTTGTCCGATACAATCCGCTCCAGAGCGAGGCATGAATCTCCATTAGTGCGCCGTACTGCTTAACAGAAAAGCACATGTTTGACGGCACAGCACTCGCAACGTATTTTCTATACGAGCAGTCATGCTTTTCTCCACTCGCAAAATATTCGCTATATGGAGTCTTGACAACATCGGCATCAAGTGCCTTCGCATACTCGTACATTTCCTCATACATCTCCGGCTCAATAAAGTCATCAGACTCTACAATGGCGATATACTCACCTCTGGCCATGGACATACCAAGGTTGCAGGAAGCACCGTAGCCACCATTCTTTTGATGAGGTGCGATGATTCGAGGATCATGAGCCTCAAAATAATCGATGATCTCCCTGCAACGGTCCTGATCACCCTCGTCCACAATGATGATTTCCAGTTCCTCCATGGTCTGGTTCACAATACTGTTCAGGCATTGTGTCAAATATTTATCCACTTTATATACTGGCACAATTACAGAAACTTTCGGATTTTCCTGATATTGATGTTCTCTCACCAGCAGAATCGGGTCTTTTTTCTTAGTGATTGCTTCCATGTTTATTTCCCTCTCTATTTAGTTTATTTAATAGGCTGTATGTTAAACTGCGGATGCCTTTTTCCCGTGTTACGGCCAGCATTTTTCCTGCCGCATTCGATGCCGCATAAAAAGCTCGCCCAACTCTGTATTCTCTTGAACTTTTCAGCGCATCTATTTCTCTTTTTTTATCTTCGATGTCCCATTGCAGGCGAAGTAAATTTATCTTTTCATTTGTCTCCTCATAACACATATCGATACGGCTCATAGCAGCCTTTTCCGCCTCTGAAAACAATGCTTCAGAATATTCTCCACTTTGTCTAAGCTTCTGAAAATCATTGGCAGCCCGCGCAAAATGCTTTGTCGTATCTTCCCATGTCAAACGTTCAGATACCCAGAAATAAGATGCCAATCTCCGCCACGTAAGGCCATCTGCATATTCTTTCAATACATCAGGGGCTGATGCACGAAAGAAATCAAACAGCAAATCGAATTCCCGGTATGTACGCTCCGCAGCCTTGTCCGACTGTTTCACAGATGAAGCTGGGTTATCCTGCCGCCACATATAGAAAGGCCTGTGGACAGCGGCCATCCTCTGCGCAAAACACAGCGCTTTACACCAAAAGCCAATATCCTGAAACGCTCCGCCTGGGGTCTCGTTATACCGTATATTGTTTTTCAGCAGAAATTCCCGCCGGTATATCCCGCTCCATGTTGCAATCACCGCTTTGAATATGTCGTGGCGCTTATGGGGCAAAATCACTTTCCCGTAATCACAGTCGTGTTCTAATATATTAATTAAAACTATCCCAAGATTTTGGACTATAGAAGAACAGTCCAAAAGTATTGAGTTTCTGGTTATAAAGGCCTACCCATTC
>NZ_JAFBIS010000053.1 GCF_021531435.1 Oscillibacter valericigenes | reverse complement strand
CGAAACAGCCGCACCGCTTAAACCGAAATACTCACACCGTCCGAAACGAAATCCTCACACCGTTCGGGCGAAATTTGCATTAGAGGGGCAGCTTCCAAAAGGAGATACAGCTGAGGGAGGCAGCTGTATGAACCCCTAATAAAGAAAAGAGGTCAATAAAATGATATAAATGGCGAAAGTTGTAGTCACAGGCAATGCCTGTGACTACAACTTTGAGTACAAGTAAATTAATAGATAAGGCTTTTCTTCAATTGCGCACGTATGTAATTTATGCTATATTATTACTGACACTATGGAAGGCAGTAAGATAGCAAATTATTGAGATGAATCCTTGAATAAGATCTCAAGTATAGTATTTGAAGGATAAGCTTATGATAGATGAGAAGAATGAAAGAAATGGCACAACAGAGATAATCAAACGCCGTTCAAATTTTGATTTCTTATTTTCGGAGTTTCCAGAATTAGCACAATGGGGAATCAAAGCAGAGAAGGGTTATGTCACTGAACCGGTTTTTTGTATATCCGCAATTCAGACATTGGCAGAAATCCTTGTCAATTTCATTTTTGAATATGAAGGTTTAGCAATTCCGTATGACAATTCCCAGCACCAAAAAATTGAGTTACTTAGACTTCATAATATTATTTCACCAAAGCAAAGTGACCTCCTCGATGCGCTTCGGAAAACTTCAAACAAAATTAAGCACCAAGGTGAGAGTTGTAGCAAAAGTGAAGCTTTGTCCTATTTGAAAAGGATATTTGGACTTTGCTGCTGGTTTAAGCGCGTGTACGGCATTGACGAATCTGTACCAAGCCAGTTTTATGAACCAATTCCTAAGAAGGCTGCTCCACCATTGTCAAAAAGTTGCGAGGATATTCCCAACAGGCTACAACAAGGGAAAGCGGATACGGTCACCCCTGCTAAGCCTGCCATTTCGGGTGATGGCGAGTGCGAAGAAGATGAGAACGAAGATGAAGATAAAGGAATCAGATTGTCTCCTGAAGAAATAGACGCCATTGTATCAAGTGCAGTGGCCCGAGCAAAAGCAGCATTGGGCTTGAAGACGGCACCTGATTATACCCGAACTAAAGCTAATCCATCGACGAATACATTGAAAGCTTTCCTTGAAAGTAAAGGCTTGGAAGTGATCGACAAGCGATCTTCCGGTGGATGTCTTTGGGTCGTTGGGAGTAGGACACAAATTCACTCAATTATCACTGAAGCGTGTACAAAATACAACATTACTGGAGCGTATTGCGGAGGTGGAAAAGCCACTGGTTACCGTGATGCTTGGTTTACAAAATGCGATGCATGAGTTTTAATTCTAAAACTTCATAAAATAAAAACTCTCGTAAATATTCAATTTACGAGAGTTTTTGGTACGCCCGACTGGATTCGAACCAGCGGCCTTCAGAGTCGGAGTCTGACGCGCTATCCAACTCGATCGGTCTGCGTCGAAGCGACTGTATCACGAAAAGAAACAAATGTGAGCAAAAAACGCGGAATTTGCCTTGATACATCTATTATTTTGTGCTTTTATTATATCATAAGATGTTCGATAATACAATTCTATTTTGGAGAATATAAGATGGAAAAGCGCACAAATTTGGGGGTTGTGCGCTTTTTTGTGCGCTCTTTTTGAAAGCAAAAAACTAATACGTAGAAAGCGCGCTGCCATAAATTTATTCAATGTCCGGGGGAATGTTTTGGGATATTAACCTTGCTCGCGCTAACGAAAAGGGAACACCTGCAAACAAAATTCTACGACTGCCAAATAAGAATCTATATTTTAGAAATAGGTTTATACAACTTTAAACGTTTTATAGTTTGATGGAACTCTTTTGAACAAGTCCGTACATCTGTTAAATTATCAGTACGTGAAGCAAAGTATTTTTGAATTTTATAAAAATAATGAATACCTAAAAAACGAGAAAACTCGAAATCCGTTGTGCTGCAATGCTTTCGGGGATTTGCTCCGTCTAAATAAATTTAAGTTTATTATAAATGGTCTGCGCTATTATATAGCCACAGGGTGAGGGAAACAAACCCACCTGATAAAAAGGGTAGCGACCGACGCCCGCGCCAAGAGCGCAGAAAGGAAACTATTATGAAGCGCAATTCTTGTTTTATTGACCACACCCAGCAGACGATTTTCTGTACCTCTGAATTTATGAAGTGTGCCGGTATTTGGGGAACAGAGGAATATAATCACCTGCTGATGGTGAGAAGAGATCTTCCCACATACCGACTGGAAAAGAAAAATGTATCTGAAAACAAGAAAGTTTACAAGAAGCTTACTATTGAAAGAATGCGGAGTTATGTCGAATTCAAGGAAGGCGCAGATAGTGACGCACTGAAAAAGTTTGACAAGGTTTGCAAGGAAGCAAAAATCCGAGGACATGCTTATCCCCGTGTAAAGAGTTGGTTCATTAACCAGTATAAAGACTATGCCAATGATCCGACATGGGATAGCAACAACGAAAATGAAGTTGAAGCCGAAAACAACACCGACAACAGCGCAGCATAAAAGGAGGTAATTGAAATGAAAAACCAGTATTCTTTGGATTTTGTCAAGAACACTCTGACTATTTCTGAACGCTTCAACAAGCGTGCAATGAATCCCGATAATGATGAATATGCAATTCTGTTGAAATTTAAGAATGATTTTCCCGGACTGCGAATTTGCATTAAACCTGCTCCCAAGCGCAAAAATGCATCTGCTCAACTTACCTATAATAAGATGGTGAAGTATCTTGCTTGTCAGCCCGATGGCGAAAGACTGCTGCTTATGTTTAAGCAAATCTGTGAACTGGCAACAAGCAGCAACATGTCTTATCAGTATGTAAAAAAGTGGTTCCTCGAACAATTCCCGGAATATTTACAGTATCCCTCTTTTGATGAAAATGGAAAGATGGTAAATCCGCGCGGAACCGCCAAGGCAGAAACCGCACGAGACCGTCGAAAATTCTGTGTAATCGACGTTCCTCGACAGTATGAAAATCTTCGACTGAGTCAAGAATGAGATCAAAC
>NZ_JAFBIS010000052.1 GCF_021531435.1 Oscillibacter valericigenes | reverse complement strand
CGAAACAGCCGCACCGCTTAAACCGAAATACTCACACCGTCCGAAACGAAATCCTCACACCGTTCGGGCGAAATTTGCAATAACATATGGATTTCTATTTGAAAACCAGGTGGCTTAGATGCCACATAACTACAAGTCTTTTGGCTGCCATCGAAAAGGACAGGCCGGCATATGATTTGTTGCCATCATCCTCACACAAAGATATCTTTCTATTTCCGAAAGTATGCCGCCTGCCCCCAAGGGATTCGAACACGGTTATTGGTGAGCAGCCAGAGCACTGGTATGCCGGATGAGGCTTCATATTCCGGGAAATCGCTTTTCCCATCTGTCATAATGACAATTTCGGAAGGAACATTGTCAGACATATGTTCCCGAACATAATCAAAAATGCACTGGAAACTTGTCCCGCCTCCGCTATGTGGTGTCATCCGCAGCAGGTTTTCCACGCTGGTAATGGGAACTACCCGACGGACTTCCGAATCAAAGAAACCGATAGAGCCGCTAAGCATCCCGCCGAACTGCTCAATAGCCGCGCAGATCTCTGCGGCGGCCATGGCCACTTCCTGATCTTTCAAAGAGGCAGAGATATCAACCATGAACAAAACATTGAGCCTGGGCGTTTCAGACTCGTTGTAATCCGGCAGAAAGAAGTCCAGATCCTGCAGCCTGCGATCGGGAGGGGTAAAGCTGTAGTCCTTTGTTTCGTCCATGATAAAGTGGTTCAAGAGATTCCGCCAATCGTGAGTCGTGATTTTGAATCGGTGAAGGACGCGCTCGCAAAGGGTGCTGCTGTCATAGGTTTCTGCATCGCGGTCCTTTGAACCACGGATTTCCCGAATTGTCTCTTTGAGATTCGCACTCGGGCGTGTTGTATACTCGAAGATCATCGTCATCATCCTCGCAACAAAGCTTTGACGCAATATTTTTGAAAACTAATAAAGAGAAGCCGCAAGTGAAACCATTCCCAGGCTTAGCTTGCAGCTTCCATTTTTAAACTGTTATATATTTTAGTTCCGCCAAGAGGTGCTCACAATCGCATGGCACCTGCTGTTTAATCTCCTTCTCGTGAAGACCGATGGTGAAGTCTTTGATGGTTTTCTTGTCTCTGGTTGAGAGACTGTCTCCGTTGACCACTTTCTCAAAGGCGTTCAGGAAGCGCAGTTCATCTTCGGACAGCTTCTCGCCAGCCCTGATGTACTTCAGGAGAATGGTCAAATAATCGGAAAGAGAATACTGAAGTACGACATTCTCGGCGAGGCTTTCTTTTACCTTCTTTTTCCCGAAGGAGAGTGCACGTTGCGCCTTTACCTGGAGTAGTAATTCAGAAAAATCATTCTGGATAGTTTCATTCAGTCTAATCAGCCGACCGTTGTCAGCGACCAGTGTTTTAACCTGCTTTTTCAGCTTGTTCACTTGGGGCTGCCTCAACATAAACCCAGCGAACAGGCTAACCACTGCAAGTATGTAACCACAGATTATTTCTTTTAGATGCTTCATATTTCTTCCCCTCTGAAGAAGTCTAGTAGCTCATCAATATTTGAGTCAGTCTTTCGGTCGGCCTCAATGATCGCCGCTGCGGTCTGCTTGGTGGGACACAAGTTGGCCAGCAAAGTCTGTCGTGCTTCCAGGCAATCCACCTGGACATGAACGGTAGCGGTGGCCTTTGACAACTGCCGGATTTCCTTGCTGTTCAAATAACAGAACCTTGCGAAGGATGCCGCCATTGCAGAAGCCAAGGGAATATTTATGTAGGGCACACCATTCTGGCGCATGCTTCCTACCACAGCCTCACCGACAAAGTTTACGGTATAAGCTATAAGACGGATTTCAGCACAACGAATTTCATCCTCTATTCTCCGAAGCTTGAAGTACAGTTCGGACATGAGTTTGACAACCACTCCTGCCGAAATATCCTGAGCACGAATCGTCATCATGTGAGCATATATCTCTTGGGCATTACTTTTAAGGCCGATGCTCTCCTCAGACAGTTGCTGTGCTACCTTGATTAAGTAATTGGAGGTTTTGTTGTTCTCATCCGCAATATCCAAGAAAGAGCTTCCCGGAAGGGGCAATCCTTGCTTTGATGCAGTGTCGGCAAGAAGATGCTGAACGGCTTGGAGAATGCCAGACAGGCCCTTCTGATTAAACATCAGAACAAAGGGGTTATCTACATTTGTGGAGAGAATATCATGCCCCCACAGGAGACGGTGAAAAATGGGATACGCATTGCCACCATTTCTGTTTTTGAACGGCATGGCCATTGCGTCAATATAGTCTCCCTCATGGTGAAGCGCCTTGCCCAGAAACGCCTGGAAGACATCATACTCGCCACTAGCGCCACTTGCCGCTTTGTGGATTTGTTCAAGGTATTTAGCAAAGGCATCATTTGTGGCAATAAATACTCCCGCCAAACCAATGGCTATAGCATAACAGTAGTCCCATGCATCGAGGGTGGCTTCGCTTCGCACTACAGAATCAAAACTGAATGAGGGAGGGACCTCGGCGTTCTCCATCGCAATCATTATGGAGTGTTCAACATTTTGCAGTGCCTGCTGATATGTCAAATCCAAGTCAGCCATATCACATCTCCGGGAAAAGTATAGCAACCCACAGAAGTTTTTCCACAAGAGGTGCATCGGCAGAACCAAAAATCATCTGTACTGCCTGGGCGTTCTTCGCATCAAGATCGAGTTCGATTTTTGCCCCCTCGAATACAAAACTTCCACTGAGTGCCATACAATCAGAAGCACTATTAATGTCGAGGCTGTTCAAAAGGAAGGTCAGCGCATAGTTGGGGTTCTTACCAGAGCTTGCATATGCATCCAAAAGCTGTTGACTTACGGCAATTTTCATATCAAAGCCCCTCCTGACAATACAAGTATTTTCTTTATTATAACGGGATTGGCTATATTATTCAACAGAAAGAAAAACCGTGGATGGCTAGCCGCAATTGGGGCTAGCCGTCCACGGTTTTGAGTATTCCGCCCGAGATTGAGCACCTCGACCGGGCAAATTGAGCACCGTCACCGGCGGAATTGAGCACGGTCGCCGC
>NZ_JAFBIS010000051.1 GCF_021531435.1 Oscillibacter valericigenes | reverse complement strand
AAAGCTGTTTAGATACCATTTTATAGAGAGTTTGATCCTGGCTCAGGACGAACGCTGGCGGCGTGCTTAACACATGCAAGTCGAACGGAGCGCTTTTGATAGAGACTTCGGTCAATGGATAAAGTTGCTTAGTGGCGGACTGGTGAGTAACGCGTGAGGAACCTGCCTTTCAGAGGGGGACAACAGTTGGAAACGACTGCTAATACCGCATGACACATTTGGGCGGCATCGCCCGGATGTCAAAGATTTTATCGCTGAAAGATGGCCTCGCGTCTGATTAGATAGTTGGCGGGGTAACGGCCCACCAAGTCGACGATCAGTAGCCGGACTGAGAGGTTGACCGGCCACATTGGGACTGAGATACGGCCCAGACTCCTACGGGAGGCAGCAGTGGGGAATATTGGGCAATGGACGCAAGTCTGACCCAGCAACGCCGCGTGAAGGAAGAAGGCTTTCGGGTTGTAAACTTCTTTTAAGGGGGAAGAGAAGAAGACGGTACCCCTTGAATAAGCCACGGCTAACTACGTGCCAGCAGCCGCGGTAATACGTAGGTGGCAAGCGTTGTCCGGATTTACTGGGTGTAAAGGGCGTGTAGCCGGGCCTTTAAGTCAGATGTGAAATCCGCGGGCTTAACCCGCGAACTGCATTTGAAACTGAGGGTCTTGAGTATCGGAGAGGTAATCGGAATTCCTAGTGTAGCGGTGAAATGCGTAGATATTAGGAAGAACACCAGTGGCGAAGGCGGATTACTGGACGACAACTGACGGTGAGGCGCGAAAGCGTGGGGAGCAAACAGGATTAGATACCCTGGTAGTCCACGCTGTAAACGATCAATACTAGGTGTGCGGGGACTGACCCCCTGCGTGCCGCAGTTAACACAATAAGTATTGCACCTGGGGAGTACGATCGCAAGGTTGAAACTCAAAGGAATTGACGGGGGCCCGCACAAGCGGTGGATTATGTGGTTTAATTCGAAGCAACGCGAAGAACCTTACCAGGGCTTGACATCCTACTAACGAAGTAGAGATACATTAGGTGCCCTTCGGGGAAAGTAGAGACAGGTGGTGCATGGTTGTCGTCAGCTCGTGTCGTGAGATGTTGGGTTAAGTCCCGCAACGAGCGCAACCCCTATTGTTAGTTGCTACGCAAGAGCACTCTAGCGAGACTGCCGTTGACAAAACGGAGGAAGGTGGGGACGACGTCAAATCATCATGCCCCTTATGTCCTGGGCTACACACGTAATACAATGGCGGTCAACAAAGGGATGCAAAGCCGCGAGGCAGAGCGAACCCCAAAAAGCCGTCCCAGTTCGGATCGCAGGCTGCAACCCGCCTGCGTGAAGTCGGAATCGCTAGTAATCGCGGATCAGCATGCCGCGGTGAATACGTTCCCGGGCCTTGTACACACCGCCCGTCACACCATGAGAGTCGGGAACACCCGAAGCCCGTAGCTTAACCGCAAGGAGAGCGCGGTCGAAGGTGGGTTCGATAATTGGGGTGAAGTCGTAACAAGGTAGCCGTATCGGAAGGTGCGGCTGGATCACCTCCTTTCTAAGGAGACCTCAGTGAATGAAACACTTCACTGTAACATCCTGGTCAGTCGTAGGGTGCGGTTGGAGTAGTTACGTTGTTTAATTTAGAGGGTACACACCTCGGTGGTACGGGCCCGTAGCTCAGCTGGCTAGAGCGTGCGACTGATAATCGCAAGGTCGGTGGTTCGAGCCCACTCGGGCCCACCAACAAAAGAAACCTGGAGACGGGTTGACATAGATTAACGGGGGTTTAGCTCAGCTGGGAGAGCGCCTGCCTTGCAAGCAGGAGGTCAGCGGTTCGATCCCGCTAATCTCCACCAGAATTGAAATTGGATTGAAGCATTTAAGAAAACTTGAATGTTTCAATCTGGCTTCAAAAGAAGCTGGAGCGATGCACCTTGAAAACTGAACAATGTGACAAACAAAGTGAAGTAAGGCAACAGAGAGGTTTCCATACTAAATGGTATGGAAAGCAAATTTTAATTGTGGAACAACATCTGGAAAGATGTTAGGGTAACGATTACAATTTTGATCTTTGTGAAAGCCTGCATAATTCACAACGAGAACAGTTAAAACTGTTTTCGATTGGTCAAGCTATAAAGAGCGCAAGGGGAATGCCTTGGCATCAGGAGCCGATGAAGGACGTGACAAGCTGCGATAAGCTTCGGGGAGGAGCAAATATCCATTGATCCGGAGATTTCCGAATGGGGCAACCCACATGGACAATATCCATGTAGCGTGCGTTGAATCAAATAGGCGTACGCGGGGAACCGCCTGAACTGAAACATCTAAGTAGGGCGAGGAAAAGACATCAACCGAGATTCCGCAAGTAGTGGCGAGCGAACGCGGAGGAGGCCAAACCGGAGGATTTATTCTCCGGGGTTGCGGACAGTCATTTAGCAGAGGTTATCTAGCCGAAGGGTCTGGGAAGGCCCACCACAGAGGGTGAGAGTCCCGTAGGCGAAAGAGAAGACTGTGAGACTGGATCCAGAGTACCGCTGGACACGTGAAACCCGGTGGGAAACAGGGGGGACCACCCTCCAAGCCTAAATACTACCTGATGACCGATAGAGGAGCAGTACCGTGAGGGAAAGGTGAAAAGGACCCCGGGAGGGGAGTGAAAGAGAACCTGAAACCTTGTGCTTACAAGCAGTCAAAGCACGTTAACGTGTGATGACGTACTTTTTGTAGAACGGTCCGGCGAGTTATAGTAACGAGCAAGCTTAAGGTATTCAGTACCGGAGGCGCAGCGAGAGCGAGTCTGAATAGGGCGTATGAAGTTCGTTGCCATAGACCCGAAACCGGGTGACCTACCCATGAGCAGGTTGAAGTGGGGGTGAAACCCCATGGAGGACCGAACCGACCCCCGTTGCAATGGTGGCGGATGACTTGTGGGTAGCGGTGAAATTCCAATCGAACTCGGAGATAGCTGGTTCTCCCCGAAATAGCTTTAGGGCTAGCGTTATGTTAGATTACCGGAGGTAAAGCACTGAATGGTTTAGGGGCTGATAAAGTTACCGACGCCTATCAAACTCTGAATGCCGGATAATTGATGCATAGCAGTCAGACAGTGTGAGATAAGTTTCATTGTCAAAAGGGAAACAGCCCAGACCTACAGCTAAGGTCCCTAATTCATGCTAAGTGGAAAACGATGTGGAATTGCGAAAACAACCAGGATGTTGGCTCAGAAGCAGCCATTCATTAAAAGAGTGCGTAATAGCTCACTGGTCGAGTGACTCTGCGCGGAAAATATAACGGGGCTAAGCATGGAACCGAAGCTTAGGATTGTCTTTGGACAGTGGTAGGGGAGCGTTCTGTACGGGGTGAAGTCGCAGCGGAAGCAGCGGTGGACTGTACAGAAGTGAGAATGCCGGAATGAGTAGCGAGAATTATGTGGGAATCATAATGGCCGAAAATCTAAGGTTTCTTGGGGAAGGTTCGTCCGCCCAAGGTAAGTCGGGAGCTAAGGCGAGGCCGAAAGGCGTAGTCGATGCACATACGGTAGAAATTCCGTAACCACCGAAACTTAAACCAGAAGGACACTTGGGAATAGCCGAACCCCGGCGTTGGTTGACCGGGGCGAAAGGGAGCGAAATTATAGTAGCGAAGTCGGCGATGTCCTGAGGCGAGAAAAGCTCTGGTGTATGCTAAGGTGCCCGTACCGCAAACCGACACAGGTAGATGAGGAGAGAATCCTAAGGCCAACGGGAGAAGGGTTGTTAAGGAACTCGGCAAGTTGACCCCGTAACTTCGGAAGAAGGGGAGCCTCGAAAGAGGCCGCAGAGAATAGGCCCAAGCAACTGTTTACCAAAAACACAGGTCTATGCTAAATCGAAAGATGACGTATATGGGCTGACGCCTGCCCGGTGCCGGAAGGTTAAGAGGAGATGTCAGCGCAAGCGAAGCATTGAATTGAAGCCCCGGTAAACGGCGGCCGTAACTATAACGGTCCTAAGGTAGCGAAATTCCTTGTCAGGTAAGTTCTGACCCGCACGAAAGGCGTAATGATTTGGGCACTGTCTCAACAGCCCGCCCGGCGAAATTGTAGTACTGGTGAAGATGCCAGTTACCCGCAACTAGACGGAAAGACCCCATGGAGCTTTACTGCAGCTTAATACTGGAATTCGGTAGTTCATGTACAGGATAGGTGGGAGACTTGGAAGCCGGGCCGTCAGGTTCGGTGGAGTCGCCGGTGGGATACCACTCTTGGACTGCTGGATTTCTAACCTGCGGCCGTGAATCCGGTCGGGGGACACTGTTAGGCGGGCAGTTTGACTGGGGCGGTCGCCTCCAAAAGAGTAACGGAGGCGCTCAAAGGTTGGCTCAGCACGGACGGAAATCGTGCAGTGAGTGTAAACGTATAAGCCAGCCTAACTGCGAGACCGACGGGTCGAGCAGTAACGAAAGTTGGAGTTAGTGATCCGGTGGTATGTGAGTGGAAATGCCATCGCTCAACGGATAAAAGCTACCCTGGGGATAACAGGCTGATCTCCCCCAAGCGTCCACAGCGACGGGGAGGTTTGGCACCTCGATGTCGGCTCGTCACATCCTGGGGCTGAATTCGGTCCCAAGGGTTCGGCTGTTCGCCGATTAAAGTGGCACGCGAGCTGGGTTCAGAACGTCGTGAGACAGTTCGGTCCCTATCTGTTGCGGGCGTAAGAGATTTGAAGGGAGCTGTCCTTAGTACGAGAGGACCGGGATGGACGTACCTCTGGTGCACCAGTTGTTCTGCCAAGGGCACAGCTGGGTAGCTAAGTACGGACGAGATAAACGCTGAAAGCATCTAAGCGTGAAACTCCCCCTAAGATGAGATCTCTCACTCTTCATGAGGTAAGGGCCCAGGAAGACTACCTGGTTGATAGGCCGGAGGTGGAAGCGCAGTAATGTGTGCAGCTGACCGGTACTAATAGCCCGAGGGCTTGACCTACGAATTAGCAGGCGGCCTGAAAGCTTGTGAGTTACATTGTTCGGTTTTGAGGGTGCATCGAATGCACACTCTGAAAGAGAGAGTAGAGGAAAGAGAACTTTAGATAAAGTTTTCTTTGCTGCTTCTTTTTCAAAAGAAAGTATGCACCTTTAGCTCAGTTGGTAGAGCAACTGACTCTTAATCAGTGGGTCCCCGGTTCGAGTCCGTGAAGGTGCACCATGGCCCGTTGGTCAAGTGGTTAAGACAGCGGCCTCTCACGCCGTTAACATCGGTTCGAATCCGGTACGGGTCACCAAACTTTCTGTTGACAGAGTGTGCGAAAAACATTATAATGAAGCAAGTTCTTCGGGCAACCGAATGAATAGTTGGTGCTGATTAGGGCGAGGGTCCACCCGTTCCCATTCCGAACACGGTAGTTAAGCTCGTCTCTGCCGACAATACTTGGCTGGCAACGGCCCGGGAAAATAGGTAGCGCCAACAC
>NZ_JAFBIS010000050.1 GCF_021531435.1 Oscillibacter valericigenes | reverse complement strand
AGCCATAACTCACACCGCTTCAACCGAACTGCCCGCACCGTTCATCCGAAACGGGCAGTCCGTTGAAGCGAATTGGGCACTCTAACCTTAAGGACACTCGGAAATCACTTGTAAACCGAAAAAAATAAAAAACTACGGAGCCCTGTCATACGACAGAGCTCCGCAGCTTTTCGTGGAGTTTTTTCAGCCGCTTGGATACCGCCATCCTGGATATTCCAAAAACTTCTCCGACCTGTTCTTCGGTCATATAGCATTTATACCGAAGGTCGATCAATTTCTGTTCCTGGTCATCCAGTTGTTTAACGGCATTACGCAGTTTTTCAAGCCGGAGGTTCTTGATACAGGCATCTTCCACGGGACGTCGAATCGGAACAGCACAATCAGACACCGTTTCAAACTCACTTTTACTCAGATGTCTCCGATCCTGCCTTGTTTCCGCCTGGTCCCGCTTCCGTTCCTCTTCAAGGTAGTCTGCGACCTCCCTTGACACTAATACTGGCTCCTCATTATAGATAACGACAATGTCGTTCATTCATGTCCTTTCCGCTTTACGCGGGAAGGAACACACCTGCGCTGCCGGCACAGCGTCAAGACTGTGGACGCCCATGGAAAGTTCCCGTCGTACAGGTGGGTTTTGAATGCCCTACGCGGTCCATGAATGTCCGAGGCCACACTCTGGTGTGGACCTCACCGGAAAGCTACAGAATTTGGCTTTCGCCTAAAATTATTATAGTACATCCGTTTGGTTTTTCAATCATTGCAAATCAGTGTTCAAAAAATGTTTACAGATAACAGAAACATCATTCAGATAAAGACCGACGGACATCTTCTTCGGCTTCATCGCCAAGGAGATGTCCGTCGTAGTGTTTCAGTTCGTACGCAAGATCCATGCCCAGTTTCAGTCCGCAGAGGAAGCTGTCCATGGACTGCACGTCTGCAAGGTGGTCATAGTCATCTACCAATTTCAGCAGCAATTTGTGATCCGGCCTGTTCAACCGCTCCGTCAACTGGTGGTGGCAGGAGCCGATTTCCTTTTGAAGTTCTGCCTGCTCCAGCGGGGTATACAGGCTGTGGTAGAGCATTTCCAGCAGCTTGTTCATGTGCCTCGCCTCCTTTTAGCAAGACAACATACCACAGGGAGCTACGGAAAGCTACCACAAAAGCGAGTAAATATGAACTTATTTTATCTCTATACCACTACGCCACTGCGTTGGCATTGACCTGTTCGATGATTTTGCGAATCCCCATCCAAACCGTCAAATCAGTAAAAATATCAACCACGCTGCCCCTGTCCGTAAACGGAGACTCTTGCAGTACAGAAAGGTCTTTCATCAAACCGTTGTGGACGATGTACTCCACGATCTGGTTGACAAAGTAGATTTGACGGCTGTCCAGGCTGGTGTCGTTGAGATACATGGAGAAGGCTTCCTTTGCGGCCTTCATATCCAAGCCGACAATTTCACGAACAAACTCTCCCAGAGGCTTGGAACCGATCTCGGCCTCATAGTCTTCCTTCGTTCCGACCTCGCTCCAAAGGATTTTCTCCAATGCCGCAACATCGTCAGAATTCAAGGGTACATTGCTTTTCAGCTTTGCGATCACGGCCTCGTCCTGGTGCTGCCGTACATAGAACTCCGCTTTAGCTTTGTAGTTCTTCAGATCATCATTTTCCAGTTCAGACTCATGCCAATCCATGGACAGGATCTCATCGTCGAAGTTGGTTGTGTATGTTGGGTGTCCTCCCTGGATGTATTTCACCAAGCCACGCAGGCTTTCCCGAATGTTCTCAAACTCATTAATACCGGCATTATCCAGAAAATCGGTGTGCAGAATCTTGCGGATCAGCTCTGCCTGCGCCATGATTTCCGGAATATTTGCCACACCTGCAATACCGCTTACTTTCTTAAACAGGTCGCTTCTGGCCTTGGTATACTTTTTCCCGACCAGATAAGCCAGTTCAATGCCATACATCAGAGCATCGAACCGCATGGCAGCGGGCTCGTCTTCGTCAGGCATAATCAACGGAGCCAGCTCCTCCTTGATGATGAGCGTATCCTCATAGCTGAGAGCAGCATAGTTATCAGGGTTGGCATAGAGTTCCACATATTTCAGATGCTGTCGGACGGCAAAGTTCTCCTTGTTCAGTTCCCGGACCTTCCGCACCATGTCCGCGACCAGTTCCTTGCGGAATGCGATCAGGTCATCCGTCTGAAATTGAAGGTCCTGCAGCTTATATGCCATCTGTGCCTTCAGATTGAAGATTGCTCCCTGCAGCGCCATCTGGTTGGCAGTCGGCCTGCCCTTATTCATGCGAAAAAACTCAAAGTTGCCGCAGAAATCGAAGATGTAGAACTTGTTCTTATCTTCTCCGTCGATCAATCCGGGACACAGACGGGTGCCGCGGCCGATCATCTGCCAGAACTTCGCCTTGCTCATGACCTTCTTGAAGAACACCAGATTCAGCACTTCAGGCACATCGATGCCGGTGTCCAGCATATCAACGGAAATGGCGATCTGAGGCAGCTTCTTCGGGTCAGAGAACTCGTCAATGGCGCTCTGGGCATAGGTCATATAGTTGTCGATGACCTTTGCATAGCCGGGCAAATGGGGATATTCCCGGTTGAAAATCTCAAAGATTTTTTCAGCATGGGTGTGGTTCTTCGCAAAGATAATGGTTTTGCCCAGCTTCTCGCCATAGTCGATTCGCAGACCGTTGGTCATGAGAATATGCAGGACTTCCTTGATGGTGTCCTCGTTGAATACCCACTCATTCAGAGCGGAGGAACTGATCCGTTCCGGCAGCTCACCATTCTCATCTTCAAAAGTGTCCTCATAGGCGGCTTTATCCTCATCGGACAATTCGTCATACGTGATGCCCTGCTCGATGAATTTCAGCTTGGTCTCCACGCTCATGAAGTCCACCAGAAAGCCATCCTTGACAGCCTGGGACAGTTCGTAGCCATAAGTAGGTACGCCGCTCTCCAGTTCAAAAATCTCGTAGGTGTTCTTGTCGATCTCGTCCTTGGGTGTGGCAGTCAGACCCACCAGCGGGGCGTCAAAGTAGTTGAAGATGTCCCGGTACTTGTTGTAGATAGAGCGGTGGGCCTCGTCGCAGATGACCAAATCAAAGTGACCGCAGGTGAACAGCTTTCCCTGCTCGTCCTTGACCGCGTCGATACAGTTCATCATGGTCTGGTAGGTGGAGAACACACAGTGGGCGGTGTAGTTGTCTTTTTCCTCGCACAGGTTGGTGACGGACAGGTCGGGCAGCAGGTTCACAAAGCTGCGTTTCGCCTGAGTGACCAGAGAATTGCGGTCCGCTAGGAACAGAATATTCTTCACCCAACCGTGGTTCAGCAGCACATCGCACAGGGCGATGACGGTCCGAGTCTTTCCGGAGCCAGTGGCCATGACCAGCAGCGCCTTGCGGCGGTTGCGCCGGTCGAAGCTGTCGCAGACGGCCTTGATGGCGCTCTCCTGGTAGTAGCGGCCTGCGATGCGCTTGTCCACCATCACGTTTTTCAGACTCGTCCGCATGGTGCGCAGATTGAACAGCTTTTCCAGATCCCGCTTGGAGTAGATGGTCGCTACCTTGCGTTCGGGGTAAGCACCATCGTCGATTCGGGTTTCAAAGCCGTTGGTCAGGAAAATCACCGGGCGGCGGCTATACTTGCGCTCCAGAATATCGGCGTAAAGTTTTGCCTGCTGGCGGCCCTTGGACACATCCACGCAGGTGCGCTTGGCCTCAATCACCGCCAGGGGCTTGTGGGTGTCATCGTAGAGCACATAGTCGGCATAGCCCACCTCGCTCTTGTTGGGCATACCGGGCAGTTCCACCTCATTGAGCCAGTCCCGCCCCTCTGTCCAGCCGGCGTCCAGCAGCATGGCGTCGATGTAGATCTTGCGGGTCTTGTACTCGCTGAGATCCAGCGGCTTGGGCACATAGGTCTGCTGCTGTTCGGCACGGCGGGCGGTCAGCTCCTCCCGCAGAGCGGCGTTCTCCGCCATGAGCTGCTCCAGCTTGACTTCGGCTTCCGTATCGACGGGCGGCGGAGCGGCAGGCTCGTCCTTCAAAAGCGCGGGATCGAAGGTCCGCTCGGTGTACTCCGTACCGTAGCAGTAGGCGACAAAGTCCAGAAAGACAAAGAGGTTTTCCAGGCACAACGCCGCCTGCTCCTCGCTGATCTTCTTCCCCGTGTGGGCGGCATTGTTGCCCAGGGTGCGGATCAGCTTCATCCTGCGCCAGATGTCCTGACCAACGATGTCCCGGAAATCCTCGTTATCCATCAGAGAAACCAGCCGATCGTCATAGGGCAGCACCAGAGAGCCGTCCACGGAATACATCCACTTGACGGCAAACTCCATGGCCCGACGGCAGTTCAGCACGCAGGCAGCAGGGTCAATATGTAGGATGCGCTCGGCGGAGACCGCCACAGTGGAGAAGGTGTTGAATTGTGGATCTGAGGTCAGGAAATCGAAGTTGGTCATGCATAACACCTCATTCTTTACGCGCTTCCCTTAAACGATTGGTAATCTCAACAAATAGGTCTTGCATTTTCAAAAGAGCTTCTAATGATTTTTCTGCTTCTTGCTTGCTAATCTCATTGTTTGAACCATGGGTTGTTTTATTTCTTAATTTGTCATTTCTGACTTTTGACAAATATTTCTTAAAATTGTTATATTCTTCCTTTTTAATACATTTTTCCCTCAACAAAAAATCAAAATTTGCAAATATTGTTGGCTCCATCCCATCAAAAGGCTTTTTAATAGAGGATTTCATAAATAGTTCGCAGGAATCACATTTTGATATTTTTGTCTCTGAAAATTTTCGATATTTGTTTTCAATTCCACAGAGCTTTGCGATTTCTTCACACCAGTAATACGCCATTCCTTCACAGCTGGCGCATAATAACAAAAAGCCTTCCAATTACTACGCAGGCTGTCGCGCATAATGCAACACTTCCTACAACATAGCAGAAGACTTTCCCGGCACTGCTCTTACTGCGTTTTTTCTCAGTCTCTGACATTTTCATTCCTCCTATTCTTGTGTATGGGATAGACCTCACTATAGGGTCTGTATTTTTTGCGAATCATTTTTTATACGGTTGAAACTTGGCCAGCGTCTCTAACATGTGCTTTCCTATTTTCTCTGGATCATACTCGTATGCAGCACAGATAAATCGAAGCCCATCTGGCGTTAGTATTCTTCCGTTATTTCTATCTTTACAGAGCTGCTCATAATCAGCAAGCTGTTTTTTCGTAATCGTTGCCAACGACAGACCTCCATTTCTTATTATCGGTCAAAGGGCTCAAAAGCGAAACCCCTGACCAAAACGAAACCCCTAAGTCAAAACCGAAACCCCTACGGTCAGGCAACCTTAAATTGTATTAAATAAAACTTTCCCAACATTTCGGACTATAGAAGAATAGTCCAAAAGTATTGAATTTCTGGTTATAAGGACCTGCTTATTCGTGGGATGAGGCCACAAATCGGCAAAGACCACTTGTTTTGGGATGTTTTCCAACTGTAATTCTCTTGGTTGTGCTAAAAGTTCTTTGCAAAAAATGTCATAAAAGCATTTACTATATAGTACTAATATGATACAATAGGACTATATAAAGGA
>NZ_JAFBIS010000004.1 GCF_021531435.1 Oscillibacter valericigenes | reverse complement strand
AGGTGTTCAGCATCCAGTTGGCCATTGTCTGCCGGGACAGTTTCAATCCCTCCCGGTTAAATTCCTGCTCCAAACGGTAGTCGTTCTTCCTCAATCACAAGCGGGCGGTGGATTACACGAGTATTCATGCTCATGATGTACTCTCCCAGAAGACCTGTAAAGAATAATTGCAGTCCGCCCAAGAAAAACACACCAATCAAAATCGGTGCATTGCCCGCTAAGAACTTGTCCCAGTGAAGGAGTTTCTGAATTAAATAAAAAATTGCCACCAAAAAACTTAAACCCGAAATAGCAAAACCGCCAAAGGTTGCCGCTCGGAGCCCGCCTTTTGTATAGCTGGTAAAGCTCAGCATGTGCAGACTTCTTCGTGAGTTCCGTATACAGCATGGGTAATACATAGGCAGTAAGCCATGAGATTGCAAACGACGTAAACAGAAAATATATATGCACCGGATCAATTCCTGTTGCATTCCCTATTAATTTTGAAATTGTAGGAAGCAACTGGCAGAGATAACCTCTAAATGCGATAACATTTTCAGATAACCATGCAGGATTCCATTTTCCATTTGTATCAAGCAATGATACATTCCAATAGTACAGTTGATCTCCAAATTCCAAGAAGTTCGGAATGCCTCTCTTATACTCCACTACAGCAATAAAATAGAGCACTCCCCATATTGGAAAGATCATCCACTTCTTCCATGCGTAGCCTAATAACTTGCTTCTTCGCGGTTCTAATGCCTCCTGTTCAAGCGCAAAAAGAGCAGTGAAAAGCATTGCTACTAGCAAGCAATATATACCGCCACGTACTATCACCGGCAACATACTCTTAGCAAACGGATAGATTCTCAGCATTTCTCCTCCCTCTACATCACTGTAGAGATCAGCAGTCTGCTTTTCTCCGTCTGCCTCAATCATAATTACAGCGCTGTTGGAATTTTTCCAAAACGTTATATATGCATTTTGCTCTAATTTAGCAGAGAATCTGATTATTGCCCCTTTATTGTCGCTATAGGAAACAATCATATTCCCTGCATACCCATGCTCTGATGCATCGCGATATTCCCAGATCCCATCCTTTACTCCATTTTTGCACTCTTCAAATAGTGAATTCTTATTTGCATCATCAAATATCCACACATCATTTCCACTATGATTTGTTGGAAGAACCGTCAAAACCACTGACTTCGTAGGTAAGATTCTTTTGGCAACATAATTAACGCCAGAGGTATGCGAATTCCAGTCAAACGGCGCGCCCGTTCCGGAGGAACGGTGCGCTCATTCCAATGCAAACGGCGTAGCCGTTCCATTCCAAACGGCGTGAAGCGCCGCCCATCCGTTCTGAGCGACCAGCGGTCGCAATTCCTCACAGAGTTGAGGCCGCTGGTCTCCTGAGAAAGCCACCCAAGGAAGCTTACTTGACTGCGTCTCTCATGCTAATGCCATTCATCTCCAGACGGTAGCTGTGGCGCTTGTCCGTGATGCGTGCAAGGCAGGCATCAGCATAGGTGTGCTCCTGGAACAGATCAAACCATGTGTGGATCGGGAACTGTGAAACGATAATGGTGGACTTCCTGCCATCGCGTCCATCAATTACTTCAAAAAGGTCACGGCATTTATCCAAGTCGAGGTCCATAAGGCCGAAGTCATCAATCGCCAGCAAGTCCAGCTTGGCAAGAGATGAAACATAATCGAGATAGGTTGTCTGCAGGCGAGCCTGTTCCAGTTCCAGCATCAGGATGTTGGCGCGGATATAGCGAACGGTTTTAAACTGCTGGATGGCAGAGACACAAAGGGCATTGCAGAGATAGGTCTTCCCACTGCTCGTCATGCCAGTAGTTCTCAGCCAAAAGCTGCTCCCGCCATCTTTGCAGAGTGTCCTTGGTCACAGTCTTGCTCTCCGGCAGAAAATCGTAAAACTGGCGCAGGACCTTTTCGCAGCTGCGCATGCTGTCCTCCCGACGGCGCTGTGCCCGCATCCGGGCGCTGTAATCCGCCAGAATGGCAGGCGTCAGCTCCGCGCTGGCCGGTGTCCGGTGCAGGAGGGCCGGGTCGATTTTGATTGTCTCAGTCCGCAGGCGTCCCATGTCTCAGCTCCATTTATGTGACAAAATTATTGTTTTGTCTCTAATCAGCCAATAAGTTGAAAAAAGTGCAAAAAAGAACGCCCTGTGCTTGCTGCGCAGAGCGTTTCAATTGCATGTCAAAACAGGCTGACCCAACAATTGGTGGAATCGGCCTTTTCTTCATGCACCAATTACCGTAAAACACTTGCTATTTCGCGGTTAAAGTGCTATCCTACATTAGATAATATGGTTATATTTGCGCTACTTTTCAAATAGCTGTTCGTAACAATAATTATGCCCACTACTGGACGAGGCCTAGCCTGTCCAGCTGGCGGGCGTATTCTTTTCCCGTGGAAAGCAGGTAAATTCTGGTGGTTTCGATGCTGCTGTGGCCCAGCACGTCCGCCAGGCGTACAACGTCATGGCAGACGTTATAGAACGCCCGGGCGAACAGGCTGCGCAGGTTATGCGGGAACACCTTTGTCCGCTCCACCTTCGCCGCCGTGCACAGCTTTTTCATTTCAGCCCAGATATACTTCCGGGACAGCCCCATACCGCCTCTGGTGAGAAAGATCTTGCCGGAGGTGATGTTTTGCTTTTTGGCGTACCGCAGCAGCTTTCTGCACAGCCGGTTGGGCAGCAAAATCGTACGGATCTTTCCCTTGAGGGCGATCTCCGCCGCGCCGGTCTGGGCGGCTTCCACGGTGATATACTTCACCTCGCTCACCCGGATGCCGGTGGCGCAGATGGTCTCCAGCAAAAGCTGCAAGCGCACATTCCCCTTGGCCTGCGCCGCCTCCACCAGCCGTTGGTATTCTTCCTTTGTCAAGTCCCGTTCCGCCCGGCGGAACATCCGGCGCTGGAGCTTCAGATACCGGACCTTGCAGTCCTCCCGGCCCATGCAGGAAAAAAACTTATTGATGGCGGCCAGCATAGCGTTTACGCTCACGGGGCGGTAGCCGTTCTGCGTCAGCTCCGCCTTCCATTCCGCCGCCAGCTCCTTGGTGATACTGCGGCCATCTGCCCAGACCGCGAATTTCCGCAGGGAGCGCAGATAGGCCTCGATAGTGGCGGGTTCCCGCTCGTCCCGGCGCAGATACGCCTCGAACTTTTTGATTTCCTGCTCTGTGATTTCCAGCCTCTTTCTCATGGCAAAAACCTCCTCCAAATCAGTGCCTACATTTTACCAACAGCACATGAAAAAGCCCAGAAGGACCACCTCTATCAGTATTTTCAAATTCTGCTCTTTTAACCAACGGAAATTACCGCGATATATTGCAAACAGGGAGGGGCGGAAAGCCTCTCCCTGTTTGCATCTGTTTCACTCGCATGAGGAGTTTTTTTGCCTATCGGTTCACAACTCCCCGCAGTATAGTAATTCCTCCAGTTCCTCCGCGGTAAAGCCCATGGCCGCCAATCGGTCGATGGCCTTCGGAGTAAAAGGACAAGGGAGCGGATGCTGCATCTGTTGCGAAAGGCAAGTGACCGGAAAAGCCTTTCCGCCACCATTGAAGATCTGATATGCATCAAATATGGTTCAAAAACACGCTGAAATGAGCGCTTTTGAGCGAACGATAAGTAACATGAGTATAAGGGAGCATACACTGCAGCCAGACATTTGCCGCCAATGCATATGCTCCTAAAATGCTCTAAAGGATGTGATCGGTCATGAAGTATATCGACTACAACAACATGAAGGAATTCTATACCATCGAGGAGGTGTGCCGCCTGTTTGAACTGGACAAGCAGGAACTGCGGCGATACAGCATTCAGTATGAAATTGAGCCGCAGGAGGACCAGTATGGCAACTGGGGCTTCCGGAAGATACTGGTACGCAAGCTGCACAACCATATTTACAAGGAGCAGAAGGCGACGGGGGAGAGCACGGGATACCGTGACAGAAAGCGGAGCGATCCATGGGGATGACAGAGCTGTTAACGGTCAAAGAAGTTGCGCAATATCTGAGAGTCAGCCGTACCCAAGTGAGAAGGCTGATCCGCTCCGGTCAGCTGAAAGGTATGATGATTGGCCGAGAGTATAGGATCTCACTGGCAAGTCTGGCAGAATTTACGGGGGAAGCGTAATAAAATCGAGTATTCTGGCTATTGGAAAGTCACGCTGCCATTCGTTTTCCCATCTTTCAGAAATGGTGCTTCGTGTAGATGTGTGGAAGCCAAACTCTGCAAAAACGCGGTGGGACAGTTCGTCCCACCGCGTCAGTTCTTTGCGGTTTCGTATCGTCCTGCGCGTCTGTTCTGGCGGAATTATGCCGGGGGCAGCACCCTCTGGTCCCAGTCCAGCTGGTGCTGGAAAGCAGGGTCGTTTTCCAGCAAATAGTCCTTGCTCTGCTGACAGGACTCATCGCCAAAGCATCCGCTGGACATGGTTTCGGCCAGTTCTTCGTCCGTTTTAACCATCCCCATATACAGGAAGTTGAGTTGGTCCAGAGCAAATTTGCCGACCCTGCAGTAATACTCGATCCGCTTTCGCAGCAGTTGATCCTCCGGCTTTGACGGATCCAGAAAGTCCGGGTGCCCGGCTGCCATACTCAGCGCTACCTGTGCATCGGAAAAATCTCTGGCGAGTTCTACATAATGGGTTATGAGCTCCCGAATGGGGATTTTCTCCAGCATATTGCCATATTTGCGGGTGATCATGTCCATCTGTGCGCGAACCACCATTTTGTACGTCTCCAGTCCCCGGGCGTTCTGCTCCAGGACGGGGCGCAGCTCTTCTTCCGGGGTGCCGGGGGACATTACTTTTTTAACAACCACTTCGGTCTTTCCCTGCGCGTCTACGACTTTTTCCTGAATAGTTTTCTCCCATTCCCCGTTGTGCATATCCGCCCCCGCGCCCAGATCCAGAAGCATCTGGCGGTACTGCTCGGGGGTCAGCAGCGTTTGGGCTGCCTCCAGGCGCTGGAACGATTCAAAAGAGCGGAAGATCGGCTCACCGATCGTTTTCGGAATACCCATCTCCTTCAGCTCCGCTTCGCTGCGGTGCAGTGTATAATAGTGCTGACTTTTCAGCCGCTTCTTGGCCTGGGCGATCTCCGGTGTATTGCCGTTTTCGAATTCATCGATCACCCCGCGGAATTTGTCTCCGGTTATCACCAGTTGCATCGGATTCTTCTCCATCAGCGTCTTGATCCACTCCTTGAATTGCGGAGTTCCCGTTGTCCGCAGGCTGTCATATTTGTTTTGGGCGGTCTGGAGAATGCTCGCTGACAGTTTCAGCCGGGATGCAGCATAAGCTGTGGGGCTCTGCTGGAGGCGGCCGTATGGTGAACGGCGTCGATAATACCATCAACGGACTTTCCAGAGGATGGTATGATGTTGACTTTTTCTGCCTGCCGGAGTTCGCACAGGAGCTGATCCTGCTCTGCTTCAATTCCCAAGCCAGCGACGAATCGTTCCTGTGGTATGAGAAAAATGAGGCTGGGTACTCCCTTGACGATATTTCGGCCTATGCGGAAAATCAATTTGGGATCGACAGCGAGGCGGACTATTGGATAATTGTCAGATTCTATTTGAACAATGATAAGGATCTGGATGCCTTGGGCGGCATCGCGGGGGCGTATTAACCGCATGATCCGGTTTCCTCCTGCATCGGGGTATATATTATAGATTTGAAGGCCTCGGGGTAATTCCCCGAGGCCAATTTCTATACATGGAGGAAATGACATGAGAGCTGAGACCTTTACCTGCTGCCGCTGTGGGCAGGCCCATCCGCTGAGCGAACGCGTTCTGGTGGATGATGATGAACTCTGCGCATCCTGCGCCGATGAGGAGACCGTGACCTGCGCCCACTGCGGAGAGCGCATCTACCGGGAGGACAATGTTGGAGACAGCCATACACCCCTCTGCCAGTCCTGCTATGACCGGCACTACACCAGCTGCGAACGCTGCGGGCGCATCATCCATCTGGATGATGCCTACTATGAAGATGACGATGAAGATGCTCCACTCTGCTATGACTGCCATACCCATGCACGTCGGAATAAAATGATTGAGGACTATTATTACAAGCCGGAGCCGCTGTTTCGCGGCAATGGCTCCCGATATTTTGGCGTAGAGCTGGAGATCGACGGAGCCGGAGAGGATGATGACAGCGCGCGGCAAATCATGGGGATTGCCAACGGCAGCGGCCCGGAAAAGCTCTACTGCAAGCATGACGGTTCCCTGGACGACGGCTTTGAGCTGGTGACCCACCCTATGACGCTGGACTATCACATGAAAGAAATGCCCTGGGCAGGCATTCTCCAGAAAGCGGTCTCCCTGGGCTACACCAGCCACCAGGCTGGGACCTGCGGCCTCCATGTCCATGTGAACCGAAACGCCTTTGGTGACACGGAGGAGGCCCAGGATGCTGTTATCGCCCGTATCCTCTACTTCTTCGAGAAAAACTGGGAGGAGCTGCTGAAATTCAGCCGCCGGACGCAGCGTCAGCTGGAGCACTGGGCTGCCCGGTACGGGTACAAGGAGCAGCCGCAGGAAATTCTGGAACACGCCAAGAAAGGGGGCCACGGCGGGCGCTATACCTGCGTGAACCTGACCAACGCCGACACCATCGAGTTCCGGATGTTCCGGGGGACCCTCAAATACAATACGCTGATCGCCACATTGCAGCTCGTTGACCGGGTCTGCGATGTGGCTCTTTATTTGTCTGATGATGAGCTGAAAACAATGTCCTGGACCACCTTTGTCTCCGGCTGTCAGCAGTACCCGGAGCTGGTGCAGTATTTGAAAGAACGGCGGCTGTATGTGAATGAGCCTGTCGCGGTGGAGGAGGAACTGTGAGATGTGCTGCCTGTTTGGACTGATCGACTACCGCCACGGCCTGTCCGTGAAGCAGAAGAACAAAATCCTTTCCGTCCTGGCAGCGGCCTGTGAGACACGGGGAACGGACGCCACCGGAATTGCCTACAATTTCGGAGGGAAGCTCCGCGTCTATAAGCGGCCGATTCCCGGCCACCGGATGCGGTTCCGGGTCCCGGCGGATGCCTGGACCATCATGGGCCATACCCGTATGACCACTCAGGGCAGCGCCAAAAGGAACTACAATAACCATCCCTTTTTCGGAAAAGCGGGAAATGAGCCCTTTGCCCTGGCCCACAACGGAGTGCTTTACAATGACCGCTCCCTCCGCCGCACTCTGGCCCTGCCCGAGGTAAAAATTGAGACGGACAGCTACATCGGCGTACAGCTCATCGAACGGAAAAACGTCCTCGACTTTGCCAGCCTGCGGTACATGGCGGAACAGCTCGAGGGCTCTTTTACATTTACGGTACTGGACGGAAAAGACGACCTCTATTTCGTGAAAGGAGACAACCCCCTGTGCCTGTATCATTTTCCAACATTGGGGCTGTACCTCTATACTTCCACGGAAGAGATCATGCGGAGTGTGCTGTCCCGGCTGCACCTGTCTGATAAACGGGCACACCAAATCAGAGTTGACTGCGGTAAAATTCTGCAGATCGACTGCGCGGGGAAAACCGCCTGGAGCCGGTTTGACGATTCCAACCTGATGTTCAGCCGCTATGACCGGATGTGGGGCTATCCCTATGGCGGACAGTGGGATTCAGAAGAAGCAACAGATACAGCGGATTCCTATATGGAGGAGATCAAGGCCGTTGCCTCCTCGTTTGGCTATACGCCGGAGGCCATCGACCGATTGGCGGCGATGGGGTTTTCCGCCGAGGAACTGGAGGAGTTTTTGTATTGCGGGGAGTTGTAAGAAGATGCGTGTTTTGATCGTGGAGCCGGGGAAGGCTCCCTATGAGTGGGAGATTGGGACGTCACTGGCGGACATGCAGGCGGTGGTGGGCGGGACGATCCAGGCTGTTTATCCGTTTGAAGAGCCTGTGGCACTGGTTTGCAATGACGAGGGAAAACTGCTGGGGATGACGCCCAATCGGGCGCTGTACATGGAGAATATCCCCTATGATGTCATTGACGGGACGTTCCTGCTCTGCGGCGCTCCGGCTGACAGCGAACGCTTTACATCGCTGACGAAAGAACAGGTCTTGCATTTTCAGGAGCGGTTCCGCTACTCGGAGCGGTTTATCCGAATCAATGGCAATATTTTCTGTTTGCGGGAGGCAATGATGGATGCTGAATGAAGTGTTCTTCGGAGAGGGCAGCATTTACGAAAAAGTGTGCCGGGTGGATGGCTCTGACGCAAAGCTGACGGGCGAGATCTCGGAGTTGTCAGGGCGAATCTGTGCGGAGCTGGATACACATACAAAGCAGCTGTGGGAGGTCCTGCGGGAAAAGGAGGCAGAGGCGGACCGGCGGCGCCTGTTCCGGGCGTTTTGTGAAGGGGCCAGAATGTCGCTTGGTATGGTCATGGAGCTTACCGGGGGCGGCGAAAAAGTGGGGGCGTTGCAAAATAGTGCCTGAAAAAAGCACCGAGGATAGGAGCCCAAAAGAGTTTCCTAAGGTAACTAAAATCACAGCGAGCAATGATACTGCGGCTCTCCCTATTATTGAGTGAAACTTCTGCATGGTGGCCGTGCACCGGCCTTCACGGCCACCATGCACCATGTGGTGCGGTCAGTGTGCACTTTCAAACCGGCGTACGCACTTTGCGCCGCCGTTGCAGGATACCTACACCTCCGAGAGCCTCCGCTATTTCAGGGCCAGTGCAAACCCGCACAGCTTTTTATATCGATACCTTTGCGCAAAATCAACTACTTCCGCTGGACAACCGATTGGGAACTGCCGATATTTCACAGCCCTATTACGTGAGCGAAACCATCAACTATCACAATTAAAATCAAAATGGAGGAAAACTCAATGTCAGCTAATGTGGAAACCATGTTTTATGTAAGAGAGAAGCCGTGGCACGGTTTGAGAACGGAGATCAGGGAAGCTCCTGCATCTGCCGACGCTCTGATCGCTGCCGGTTTGGATTGGACAGTTGAGCAGCAAGATGTTTACTCGGAGGATGGCACCCCGATTCCCGGCTATAAGGTCAACACCCGCAGCGCCGACCAAGCCGCCCTCGGTATCGTGTCTGACCGCTATAAGGTCGTGCAGAACAAGGATGCCTTTCAGTTCACTGATGACCTGTTAGGCGAAGGTGTTACCTACGAGACCGCAGGCTCCTTGCAGGGCGGAAGAAAGGTTTGGATGCTGGCCCGGATGCCCCAGCGCTACATTATTGCCGGGGATGAGATCACGCCGTATATGGTTGTAATGAACTCCCATGACGGCAGCTCCGGCATCAAGGTTGCCATGACGCCCATCCGGGTCGTCTGCCAAAATACGCTGAATCTGGCGTTGAATACCGCCAAGCGCATCTGGGCAGCCAAACACACGGAGAATGTCATGAACCGCGTCTACGAAGCCAGAGACACCCTGCTGCTGGCAGAAACGTACATGGCAGAGCTGGGACGCGGAATTGATGAACTTTTCCAAATTAAGCTTTCTGACCGCAAGGTTCTGGAAATGATGCAGGAGTTCTTTCCGGTGTCCGAGGACATGAACGAAATGCAGAAAAAGAACAATCTGCGGCTGCTGGAGGATTTGAAGCAGCGGTACTGGGATGCACCGGATCTCTCCCATGTTGGCAGGAACGGATATCGGTTCATCAACGCTGTCAGCGATTTTGCCACGCATGCGTCTCCAATCCGCAGGACCAAGAACTACCGCGAAAACCTGTTTCTGCGTACCGCGGAGGGTAATCCTATCATCGACAAGGCGTATAAAATGGCGCTGGCAGCAGCGTAATACACGCCGGAAATCAGAGTAGAAACGAGGTCATTTTATGTCAGCAAAGATCGTAGCATCCACAGAAAATATGCCCTATGCCGAATGGCTGGAGCAGCGGAAGAAGGGGATCGGCGGCTCAGATGCTTCCGTAGTCTGCGGTATCAACCGTTATAAGTCCCCTGTGGAATTGTGGATGGAGAAAACAGATCAGCTCCCCGCAAAGGAAGCTGGAGAAGCCGCCTACTGGGGAACACAGCTGGAAGCATTGGTAAGAGCGGAGTTTACAAAACGGACGGGAATCGAAGTCACCCATGCGATGCAGCTTCTGCAAAGCGAAGAGTACCCATTCATGCTTGCCAATCTGGATGGGATCTGTGAGCACCCGGAGTTGGGAACCTGTATCTTTGAGGCGAAAACCGCCTCAGCTTACAAAGCCGGGGAATGGGAGAACAGCATCCCGGACGAGTACCAGATGCAAATCCAGCATTACATGGCAGTTACCGGGTATCGCGGTACGTACATTGCCGTTCTGATTGGCGGCAACACCTTTAAATGGAGATTTGTGGAGCGGGATGAAGAACTGATCGCCATGCTGATTCAGTTGGAATCTGATTTCTGGAGCCATGTAGAGAATCGTACTCCGCCGCCCTTGGATGGCTCCGACGCATCGGCACGGTTTCTTGCGGAGCAGTTTCCCCGCAGTGTGCCGCAATCGCAAATTGCCCTGCCAGATTCCGCCGCCGATTTGCTGCAGCAGTATGACGCTGCGTGTGAAAACTTAGCGGTAGTACAGGAGAAAAAACAGACCGCTGAGAATTTGTTGAAGCAGATGCTGGGAGAGCATGAGATTGGCATCTCCGGCAACCGTGTAATTACATGGAAGCAGTTATCGCAGGAACGACTGGACAGCAAGAAGCTGAAAGTAGAGCATCCAGCACTGTGCAAGAAATACACCAATCAGGTATCATACCGCCGCTTCACCATCAATGCGGCAGTTTAAAGGAGGTCTGTCTACATGGATACCACGAAACTAAAAAACCGTCTGGGGGATAAGGTTAGGGAACTGGAAACACCCATGGAAATGATTCCCGATGCTTCTATCGATCTGCCTCCGGTGAAATCCGATTACATAGCGTTCCGTTCCAACTCTTTATCTATCATTCAGGAGAACCTGAAAAATCAGCCGCTGCCCTTCCAACTCTTTGACATCGTAAAATCGCCCTCTGGCGGTGCAACGGTCTTTTCTGTACCAGGACTGTCCGGAGAAGAACCAGAAAAGGAATTGACAGGCATTATCGTGGACTACACCATGCCGCGGGCATATTGGGATACCTCTGACCCCGTTGAGGGTACGCCGCCTACCTGCGTGAGCCAGAACAGCATCATTTCCAGCGACGGGAAATCCTGCGCACATTGTCCCTTTAATGATTACGGTTCCAAGGACGGTGATACCAACGCCAAGGCGTGTAAGGAGTCGGTACTGCTGTTCCTGCTACGTCCCGATAACATTCTGCCGCTGCTGGTACGCATCCCGGTCACCAGCAAGCCCCGGTTTCTCAAGTACATGGCGCGGCTGGTGGGGACGTTGACACCTATTAACAGCGTGGTCACACGCATCACGCTGGAGAAGGCCACCAATAAGACAGGAAAGCCCTACGCCCTTTACCACTTCGAGGCAGTCGTCAGGCTGTCCCCGGAAGAAGCCGCCAGCGCCAAGGCATACGCCCAGCAGTTCATGGAGCTCGTGACCGCAGAAGAGGTTCTGCCAGAGATGAGCTGAACCATCATGCTCCCGATGTCGCTGATTGTTAGTAGCGACATCGGGAGCATAAATCGATTAAAAATGCTTCATGTATATAAACGAAAAAATAGATATACTTACCATTCAAAACAACTCGCAGTGAAAAATCATCCCCCCAAAGTGTGCAAATACATATTTATCGCAACACTTATTTTTGCACTTTGATGGGCTGCTTTTTCACTTTGAGTTGTTCTGCTTGCAGTTTCTTCCGCTCTCGCTCTTTGCGTTTAGCAACACGATGAGCGCATGCTTCGCAACAATACATTTTATTGGGGCGGTTCCTTGAGACGGAGAAAAAATTTCCACATGTTGGATCGGCACACTGTCGAACGAGAAATTGGTTTGTAGTTTCCATATAGATTTCCATGAAAATACCAGCCATTTGAAAATTCAACTCCCAATCTCCGTGGAGAGATTGTCCATCCAATTTGAGTACTGGTGTTATAGCACTAAGTCCATCGTTAATAACGTCACATAGAACTTCTTTTCCTACACAGCATATTTCCTCTTGGCGTTCCTGATTGAGTTCGCCAAGCACATCTTCTTCAAATTTAACATTTCCATATGAGCAATAGGAAAATAAATTTTCCTTACCATCCCCATCTAATGTGCCAATCAAAAACGAAAATAGATTCAACACATTTTCTACTGATTTTGAATTTACTAATGACCAAAAATGCCTGGATTCTGCAGCCTCTGCTCCGCGTTCTTTTGTAAATTGGCAATGGTAAAGAAATAGACCTACTTGTTCTGCTGTAGTAGCATAACGAGCAAGGGGATTCTTACGTACAAATAATTGAAATGCATACTGAAACCGTAAAAGTTGCGACTTTGGAATGTTATCTTCGTAAGGGTCATAGCAAAAATCATTTTCATGGCTGAAGAACAAGAAAAACACAAGCAGCGAAAGCAAGTCCATATATTGAGAACTATCTAACTCTTTTGCGTCTGTTAAACTCTGTAATCGGAGCAAATTTCTAACTAAAATCACAGAATTGCAAAAGCCCTTTAAGGTCATAATATCTTTCTTTTTCAACTGTTCAATGCTCAACTCAGATACATTTACGCCATCTGCATCTGTGTTATTGTCAAAGGTGTCGTCCGGATCTGCCCACAACATCTTTTCTTCAATAATCTGTGACGAATAAGGCAGTCCATATTTATTGCAGTAAGCTAAAATTGAGTCTTCACTTTCAATCGAGATGTTTGAAAATTTTGTATATATCTGCTCGGAATTTTTAGCATCATTTTCAAAGATACGTTTCCTCTTTAATCTATTTTCTGAACTTGAATCCACATTTTCCTTTGATACGATAATCTCTTTATTGAGTACGGGAGAATATCCAATTTCATATGTCCCGACATAATTATCCACGTAAAACCACTTATGAAAAATCATCCTATCTCATCCCGTCTAAAAATTTTACGAACTGATCTTAATAAAGCATCGAAATAATGTCACATGAAACGTCCAATATTCATGTGACTATTTTGCTGTTACAATAAAACCATCCTCAATACGCGTTGACCACATTGCGGTGGCAATCCTATCGAGGCAAGTATTTCCTAATTGAGGTGTAGCTATGAGTCAGAAAGGCAGTAACGGCAAGAAAATCTATAAACACTTCCCTGATCGTGTAGATTTGAACAGAGGATTCTGCACTCCGCATCAGCTTTGTCTTGATGCAGACGCTCCCGGTTTCTTCTTTGGAGATGCTGACCGGAGAGGATACGGTTCTTACGTCGGTATGCCGCAAGGCGCGGACGGAAACATTCTTGTCATAGGCGGAAACGGCAGCGGCAAAAGCTCCGGAATCGTGAAACCGACTCTGGAGACATGGCGCGGCGCCATCTGCGCGACGGACATCAAGGGGGAACTTTCAGCGTATTACACTGAGGTGTACCAGCGTGCCTTGAAAAGTGGAAAGGAGATGCGGCCGTACATCATTTTCGATCCAACACAGCCAGACGGTCTAAGCTATGACCCTTTCTGGTGGTTGTTGCAGGATGATATGACGAACTTATACAGTAATATCAAGGATATTGTACTTGCAATGATACCCAAAGCGCCTAACGATCCACAGCCGTTTTGGATTGAAGCAGAACAGTCCATACTCACCGTCGGATTGATTTACTACTTCAAACTTGGCTTGAGCTTCAGTGAAAGTATTTGTGCGTTGCTCCGTAATGACCTCTACGTATTTTTCAAGGAGATGAAATCAAGTGATACTGGTTCAGATTTGATAATACCTCTTCTGGGGATGTTTGCAAAGATGAAACCTGAAACATTAGCTTGCATTGACCGAGAACTTCGGGACAAGCTTCATCCCTTCGCAGCTGATCCATATATCAGTCATGCCTTCCGCGGTGAACGAGAAGGCGCAGCGTGCTTTAACTGGAGGCACTTGGATCAGGTAAATGTTTTTCTGAGAATCCCACAGAACAGAATAGACCAGTGGGGCGGTGCTGTCAACCTCATGTATACACAGCTGATCCGCTACTTGGAGTGCAGGCCGGAGCGATACAGCGCAGAGGGGCAGAACAATGTGCAGACCCTGGTGCTGATGGATGAATTTCCACGGTTCGGAAAGTTGGAGCTGTTTGCAAATACGCTTCCAACGCTCCGCAGCAAAAATGTAAACATCTGTCTGGTCGTGCAGAGCCTCGCACAGTTGGACATGCTCTATGGCACAAACGAGCGGAAAACCATCTTCGATAATTGTCAGTACCAAGCAATCCTCCGTGCTAACGATGCTGAAACACAGGAAATTTTAAGTCGGCTCATCGGGTCTACTTCGGTGTTGCTGGAGAGCGTCAGTCGAAATCTGGATGAATCCGGGGAAAAGACCGGTTACAGTACACAGCGGTCAATCGGTCGTGAACCCAGAGTTTTTCCACATGAATTGTCAACCTTGACGGATGTCTTGCTCATCTCTCCCTGCGGGGTCAGCCGCTTGGAAAAGAGGCAGCCATCCCAAAATCTTGATACAAATCTGGATGATCATCCTAAAATTTCATTCAACAAGAAAGGCGTGAAGATGTTAATGGTAGAAGAAAGGACAAAGAATGCTATCGAGAAGATTGCGCGCAATAAGAAAGCGCAGTATCTGGCTGCTAAGAATGAACTCAACCGCAAAGAGCATGAGGATAAGCTGCGTAAGTTCATTGTTGGTGAACTCGTTATAACAGCTTTCCCCGAACTCTTGAATATCGTTCCTGCTGAGTCAAAGGCTGAGACTGAAAGCCGCTTTCGGCCACTGGAGCAGTTCCTGGCTGCACTGGCCGCCGACCCAGTTTTCACAGGAAAGATTGAACAGGCTTTTGCCGCGCAAACCGTCCAATGTGTAAGTGGACAGAGAGAGCCGGCCACAAACAAGGAGGTGTTCTAAATGGCAAATTATCATTTGGAAGTCAATGTCATCAGCAGAGGCAAAGGGCAGTCTGTTACAAGGCGCGCAAATTACATCAGCGGTCAGCGGTTGTATGATAGCTATTATAATGAGACTTATTATCGGCACAGAGATGATGTCTTGTTCTGCGGAATATTTCTGCCGGAACATGCACCGCCGGAATTTCAAAATCTGCAACCGCTCTGTACCGAAATTGAGCGGGCGGAAAAGCGAAAAGACGCCCGTACTGCCCGGGAGTTCATATGTTCCCTTCCCAATGAACTATCTAAGCTGGCGAATATCCGAATCGTATCAGAATACATCCATGCAAATTTCCTAAGTCGTGGCCTGTGTGCAGTCGCAGCTATCCACGCTGGAATCAATCAAACCGACCCGGCAAGAAACAATCCACATGTTCACATGATCGTTTCAACCCGAGCCGTAAACGAGGAAGGTTTTTGCCCAAAGAAAGACCGGGAACTCGACCGATCTGAAAATATGGAGATTTGGCGTGAGCAATGGGAGCAAGTGCAAAATCGGGCATATGCACGAAACGGGTTGCCGATCCGTGTGAGCCATGAGAGTCTGGAAATGCAAGGCAAACACGATTGGGAGCCGACCATCCATCTCAGTAGAATCGATTGGCAGCGAGAGAAGAACGGTGAGCGTACCGCAAACGGAAACAAAAAGCGTGAGATACAAGCTCGCAATGAAGCCCGTCAACGGCAATTCTGTCAGATGGAAGCTCGTGAGATCGATATTACACGCTAATTTAATGAATAAGAAACATAAGGAGGATCTTCTATGTCCACTGAAAAAATCAATGCTGCTATTTCTGATAATCCGGTCTACACCGTAAAAGAAGTCAGTAGAATGCTCCATACGAATCCGGCGTTGATCTATCGTCTGATTAACTTGGGATTGCTGCCTGCTCTGAAGCTTGGCTCCATTCGTGTCCGCAAGGAAGCCCTGGACGCATTCCTCCAGCGGTATGAGGGCTGTGATCTCAGCGATCCGCTGAATATCAAGGCGCTTGCAGCTGGATAAATACAGTGGGCAGGTGCTGAATTGGCACCTGCCCATCTCCCAAAAGGAGGCTCTTTACAATGAGTGAACTAAGGCTCAGAAAACGAGGTACGCATTGGGAATACAGTTTTGAAGGAGCACGGATAAACGACAAACGCCAAACCATCAGCAAGAGCGGTTTCCGCACCAAAGGCGAAGCGTCCGCTGCCGGGGCAAAGGCCATGAATGAGTACAACCGCTCCGGCTCCGTGTTCACGCCCAGCGAGATCAGTGTGTCGGATTATCTGGACCTCTGGATGCGGGAATACTGTCTGAACAACTGTAAGCCCAGCACCATCAGCAACTACGAAAAGAAAATTCAACTCCACATCAAGCCCGCCATTGGGAAGTACCGACTGGCGGCTCTGTCCCCGGAGGCCCTGCAAAAGCTGATCAACGACAAGTTCAATCAGGGGTACAGCCGGAATACGCTGGCCGTTTTGAAGGGCATTTTGACGGGCAGTCTTTCCTATGCGGTCCAGCCGCTGAAGTACATTCCGTACAGCCCCGCCGAATATATCGAGCTTCCCTCCACCCGTGCGACGCCAGCTGTGAAGTCCCGGAGCGCTCCCCATGTCTATCTGACGCCCCAGCAGATGGCAAAGATCTTCGCTCGGTTTCCGGAAGGCAGCAGTTCCTATCTACCTCTCCTGCTTGGCTACAAGTGTGGTCTCCGCATCTCGGAAGCCTTCGCGCTGGACTGGTCCAGTATCGACCTTGAAAACAAAAAGGTAACCGTCCGGCAGCAGATCCTCTGGCAGGAAAAGAACAAGGAGACCGGCGCCCCGGCGTATTGGTATTTCACCCTCCCCAAGTACAACAGCAACCGCACCATTGAGCTCTCCTCCGATGTCGTGGCGGCACTGGAGCGGGAGAAGGCCCGCCAGGAGGAAGCCCGCGATTTCTACGGCGACCTTTACATCCGCCAGTACCGGGATGAAGCGGGCCATCTCAACACAGCCGGGCAGGGAGAGGAAGTGCATTTGGTGATGGTCCGGCCGGACGGCTCCTATATCAACAGCCGGAACATGCAGTATGTCAGTTGGGTCGCAACGCGGGAGCTGGGGTTTGAGAAATTCGACTACCACTCCCTGCGCCACACCCACGCCACCATGCTTGCGGAACTGGGCGCCTCTCCCAAGTATGTGCAGCACCGCCTGGGACATAAAAACATCCAGGTCACCATGAACATCTACCAGCATCTCACTGATAAAATGTCTGAGGAAGGTGCAAAGCTTTTGGACACACTTTGAAAATTTGGTTGGCAAAATGTTGACAAAACAGGAAAAATGCCCGCTTCGCAGTGAAGCGGGCATTTTCAATATGCAGATAAAAGTTCCGAAAAAGCAGCTTTTCAGCCGTTTTTTCTTACTTCTGGCTCTCCGCAACAGCCACGGCCACGGCGACGGTAGCGCCCACCATGGGGTTGTTGCCCATGCCCAAAAAGCCCATCATTTCCACGTGGGCGGGCACGGAGGAGGAGCCGGCAAACTGGGCGTCGGAGTGCATCCGGCCCATGGTGTCGGTCATGCCGTAGCTGGCAGGGCCGGCGGCCATGTTGTCGGGATGCAGGGTCCGGCCGGTGCCGCCGCCGGAGGCGACGGAGAAGTACTTCTTGCCCTGCTCGATGCACTCCTTCTTGTAGGTGCCGGCAACGGGGTGCTGGAACCGGGTGGGGTTGGTGGAGTTGCCAGTAATGGACACATCCACGCCCTCATGGTGCATGATGGCCACGCCCTCGCGGACGTCGTCAGCGCCGTAGCAGCGGACGGCGGAGCGCTCACCGTCGGAGTACTTGACCTCCCGGACGATGTTCAGCTCGCCGGTGTAGTAGTCAAACTGGGTCTGGACGTATGTAAAGCCGTTGATGCGGCTGATGATTTGGGCGGCGTCCTTGCCCAGGCCGTTCAGGATGACCCGCAGGGGCTCCTTACGGGCCTTGTTTGCGTTGCGGACGATGCCGATGGCGCCCTCGGCGGCGGCGAAGGACTCGTGGCCGGCCAGGAATGCGAAGCACTTGGTCTCGTCACGCAGCAGCATGGCGCCCAGGTTGCCGTGGCCCAGGCCCACCTTGCGGTCCTCGGCGACGGAGCCGGGGATGCAGAAGGCCTGCAGGCCCTCGCCGATGGCCTCCGCAGCCTCGGCAGCGGTCTTGACATTCTTCTTCAGCGCGATGGCGGCGCCCATGCAGTACGCCCAGCAGGCGTTCTCAAAGCAGATGGGCTGCACGCCCTTGACGATCTCATAGGGGTCGAAGCCGGCGGCCTTGCAGATGTCGCGGCACTCCTCAATGCTGGAAATTCCGTACTGCGCCAGGACGGAATTGATTTTGTCGATTCTTCTCTCGTAGCTTTCAAACAGAGCCATTGTCAATTCCTCCTTCTCTTATTCCTGACGGGGGTCGATGTACTTGGCAGCGGCGTCCCACTGACCGTAGTGGCCCTTGGCCTTCTCCAGCGCTTCATTGGCGTCCACGCCCTTCTTGATGGCGTCCATCATCTTGCCCAGGTTGACGAACTCATAGCCGATGATCTCGTCGTCCTTGTTCAGGGCAATGCGGGTGCAGTAGCCCTCGGCCATCTCCATGTAGCGGGGGCCCTTGACCTTGGTGGCGTACATGGTGCCGACCTGAGAGCGCAGGCCCTTGCCCAGGTCCTCCATGGCGCCGCCGATGGGCAGGCCGCCCTCGGAGAACGCGGTCTGGGTACGGCCGTAGACGATCTGCAGGAACAGCTCCCGCATGGCGGTGTTGATGGCGTCGCACACCAGGTCGGTGTTCAGCGCCTCCAGAATGGTCTTGCCAATGAGGATCTCAGAGGCCATGGCTGCGGAGTGGGTCATGCCGGAGCAGCCGATAGTCTCCACCAGGGCCTCCTCGATGACGCCGTCCTTCACGTTCAGGGTCAGCTTGCAGGCGCCCTGCTGGGGAGCACACCAGCCGATGCCGTGAGTCAGGCCGGAGATGTCCTTGATTTCCTTGGCCTGGACCCATTTGCCCTCTTCGGGGATGGGAGCAGGACCATGGTACGCACCCTTGGCAACGGGGCACATATTCTGCACTTCGGTAGAGTAGATCATGTTCGTGCGTTCCTTTCCTGTATGTATTTTCCCGAAAACCGCCAATTTTAGCGGCTTCTGATGGTTTTCCGTTCAACATTATATCGGTAAACGATTACCTTGTCAAGCAAAGGGATTCGTTTGCATAGAATTTTTACAGCCTCCAGTTTTTGGCCTTTTTACGCAAAAACCACCCTCCGCCGGGAAACGGAGGGTGGTTTTCGTATGTGGTGAACGCTGTCAGGTGGTACTTACAGCAGGTTCATCAGGTTGAAGGCCAGGATCAGGCCGGAGAAGACGATGGAAACGGTGGAGCACAGCTTGATGAGGATGTTCAAAGAGGGGCCGGAGGTATCCTTGAAGGGATCGCCCACGGTGTCGCCCACGACAGCCGCCTTGTGCTGCTCGGAACCCTTGCCGCCGTGGTGTCCGCCCTCGATATACTTCTTGGCGTTATCCCAGGCGCCGCCGGCGTTGGACATGAACACGGCCATGGCGAAGCCGGTGACGGACACGCCGCCCAGCAATCCCACAACACCCACAGGGCCCAGGATCAGGCCGGTGAGGATGGGGACGATGATGGCCAGCAGAGCGGGAGCCACCATCTCATGCAGGGCGCCCTTGGTGCACAGCGCCACGCAGGAGGCGTAGTCGGGGTCGGCCTTGTATTCCATGATGCCCTTGATCTCACGGAACTGACGGCGGACTTCTACGACGATGGACTGGGCGGCCTTCTGCACCGCGCTCATGGTGAAGGCAGAGAACACGAAGGTCAGCATGGCGCCGATGAACAGGCCCACCAGCACCAGAGGATTCGTCAGGGACAGGTCCAGGGTCTCGGGGGTCTTGCTCTGCACGATGTCAACATAGCTGACCAGCAGAGCCAGGGCGGTCAGAGAGGCGGAGCCGATGGCGAAGCCCTTGCCGGTGGCGGCGGTGGTGTTGCCCAGGGAGTCCAGCGCGTCGGTGCGGTTCCGGACCTCTTCGGGCAGGCCGCTCATCTCGGCGATGCCACCGGCGTTGTCGGCCACGGGGCCGTAAGCGTCGGTGGCCAGGGTGATGCCCAGGGTGGACAGCATGCCGACGCCGGCGATGCCGATACCGTACAGGCCCATACCGAAGGCAGTGCCGCCGCCGGCGGCGAAGAAGCTGATGATAACAGCCACGGCCACGATCAGGATGGAGGTCATGGTGGACTTCAGACCCAGGGAGATGCCGCCGATGATGATGGTGGCAGAGCCAGTCTCGGAAGCGGCAGCCAGCTCCTGGGTGGGCTTGTAGGTATCAGAGGTGTAGTACTCGGTGAAGTAGCCGATGGCGCAGCCGCCGATCAGTCCGCACAGGATAGCCACATACACGCCCATGTTGCCCAGGATGACCCAGGTCAGGGGGGCAGCCAGGATAGCGGCCAGGATAGCGGCGGTATAAGTACCGGTCCGCAGGCTCTTCAGCAGGGACTCCTGGGTGGCGTCCTCCTTGGTCTTCACCAGGAAGGAGCCCAGGATGGAGCAGAGGATGCCGCACACGGCCAGCGCCAGAGGCAGCAGCATGCCGCGGAAGCCGTATCCGGCCACAGCGCCCAGCGCGAAGGTAGCCAGAATGGAGCCGACATAGGACTCATACAGGTCGGCGCCCATGCCGGCCACGTCGCCCACGTTGTCGCCCACGTTATCGGCAATGGTGGCGGGGTTGCGGGGGTCATCCTCGGGGATGCCGGCCTCGACCTTGCCCACCAGGTCAGCGCCCACGTCAGCGGCCTTGGTGTAGATGCCGCCGCCCACACGGGCAAACAGCGCCATGAAGGAAGCGCCCATGCCGTTCATGACCATGATGTTGCCGATGGCGCTGGGGTCGTCAATGCCGCAGGCATAGCGCAGGATGAAGAACCACATGGTGATGTCCAGCATACCCAGGCCGACCACGGTGAAGCCCATGACGGAACCGGAGGAGAAAGCCACCCGCAGGCCCTTGTTCAGGCTCTCGGAAGCGGCCTGCGCGGTACGGGCATTGGAGTTGGTGGCGATCTTCATGCCGATGAAGCCGGCCAGCATGGAGAACACGCCGCCGGTGACAAAGGCGAAGGGGGTGAACTTGGACAGCATCGTGCCGCCGGTGGCGAAGGCCATGACCAGAAGCGCGATGAACACCACGACAAACACCTTGAACACGGTGGTGTACTGCTGCTTCAAATAGGCGTTTGCGCCGGCGCGGATGTTGGCCGCGATCTTTTGCATTCTTTCGGTGCCCTCGGAGTAGCTCATGACCTTCTTTGCCTGCATCACTGCAAACAATCCGGCAACCAGTGCTCCGACAAAACCGATCCAAAACAGGTTTTCCATTGTTTCCACTCCTTGCTGTTTTATAGTGCTCCATTATTCTAACACACGTGAACGTTTTTTCAAGTAAGTTTTTCGCAGTTTATTACGCAAACGTTGTAATTTTTACGTTTTATCCAAAGATTGACAAGTGCTTCCGTGCAAATCATCTTTTTTTGCGTAAAGTTTTTCGCAAAATTCGAGTTTTTATAGCGCAAATTTTGAGGGCGCGTTTCAAAAAAATCACCCTGAACAGTCAATGTTCAGGGTGATCGTAAATTTTTCGTGGATTTTTTAAACTTTTTGCGTGTTTTTTGCGTACCCCTCAGTACACCAGGCGGAACTCCGAAAAGCCCCACCGTCCGTTCTCCAGCACGTAAGGAAACGCCCAGCACTCCATGCCGGTGACGACATCCTGGTCCAGCAGGTCCACCGTCACGTTTACGGAAAAGGCGGTCTCCGAAGTCTGCTCCACCTCCACCGTCACGGCCCCCTTGCCGTCTTCCCGTTCCCGGGCCTCGCCGGTCACATACAGCGCCCCGTCGATCTCCCGGTATTGGATACGGCTGCTTTCGCCGGACAGCAGCCGCTCCGTCAGTTCTTCGCAAAATACGCCCCGCAGATTCAGCCGCAGCTCCTCCATGCTGCCGAATCCCGGCTCGCTGACACGGCGGTACTCCGTGCCGTCCACTGTCACCGTCTCCCCGCTGTCCTTCAGCGGCGTCAGGTCGAACCAGCTGTATACCCGGACAGCCCGGTCATAATCCGCCTGGATCTCCTCCTCCGTGGGCACCCGGGCGGTGGATTCCACCTGGGAAGCCTCCATCGTCTCCGGCTCCGGCGTCACAGCGGCGGCCGGGACAACCTCTGCCGCGCTTTCCCGCGGCGGCGGCGCCTCCTCCGTCTCCCGGCTCTCCGCTCCGCCGCAGCCGGCCAGCAGCAGCACCAGAACCAGCGGCAGCCAAATCTTTCTCTTCATCACGTTCTCTCTCCTCTTTCAGGGGCGGCCGCCCGCGCACACACTTCCCGGGCCCCGCATCCCAAAAGTCCACTATCTATTCTTAAAATACCATATCAGGCCGGAAATTTCCACGGTATTTTTCCACTTTTTTGCTTTTTCGGAAAAAAAGAAAAGCCCACGCCCATCGGCGTGGTCCTGCTCTTTTTTACCGCTCGCTGCGGGTCCATTCATCGTCCATGAAGACCAGATCGTCTACATCCTTGCGCGGGGTCTCAGTTGTCATTTTCACACCTCCTTTTTCGGTTTTCTGTTGATATTATAGCTTGATTTCCGACGCTCCGCAAGAGCTTACCTGATGTTTTCCACAAATTTATTGTTAACTTTTTGTAAATCCCAACGATTTTTTCTTTTCCGTGGGCAAATTGCCGGGAAGCCTTTCATTTTTCGGGAAAAGATGTCCGCTCTTTGTATATTTTTTCTCTCGCAACGGCCATACTACTATGTTATAATAGCAGAAAATATGGATTTTATGAGATTTTGCCGCTTTCCGCCAACGGAAAGCGGCTTGATAAAGCGGCGGAGGGGGCCGCATATATGGCAAAACATCCGCGAAAGCGGCGGCCACTGCGCCGGCTTCTGGCTCTGCTGATCATTGTGGTCCTGACCGCCCTGTTCCTGCGATGGAGCAACACCGCGCTGCAAACCGCATACTTTGACCCGGTCTTTGCCGGCTTGCCGGAGGGCTTCGACGGCTGCCGGATCGTGGTGCTGGGAGACCTGCACTCCACATCTTTCGGTGAGAACAATGAGCGTCTTTTGCAAGCCGTTCAAAAAACCGCCCCGGACTATATTTTCCTGGTGGGCGACCTGCTGGACGCCTACCGGGAGGTCCCGGCGGACTATGCCGTCCAGGTGGCTGACGGCCTCTCCGCCATCGCGCCCACCTATTACGTCACCGGCAACCACGAATGGGCCGTCGGCGGCGTGCCGGAGCTGAAAGAACTGCTGACAGCCCATGGCGTCACCGTCCTCTCCAACCAGTTCACGACTCTGGAACGTAACGGGGATGTGATTGTTCTTGCGGGCATCGACGACCCCAACGGCTACGCCGACCAGAAAACGCCGGAGGAAGTCGCCGCCGAGGTGTACGCCGCCTATGGCGACCCCTTCTGGGTCCTGCTGGCCCATCGGAACAACCTGTTTGCCCCGCAGTACAGCCTGCTGGGGGCCGATCTCGTGGTCTCCGGCCACGGCCACGGCGGTATCATCCGCCTGCCCTTCACCGACGGTCTGCTGTCCACCGACCGCACCTTTTTCCCTTCCTACACGGCGGGGCTGTACGAGGAAAACGGCTCCTGCCTGTTCGTCACCCGTGGCCTGGGCAATTCCGGTCCCACCTTCCGCCTGTTCAACCGCCCGGAAGTAGCGGCGGTAACTCTTCACAAAGGATAAACGATTATGACCGAATTTCACGCCGGACAATTTGATATTGCCGTCATCGGCGCCGGACACGCGGGCATTGAGGCGGCGCTGGCCGCCGCCCGGCTGGGGCTGGAGACGGTGGTGTTCACGATCAACCTGGACGCCGTGGGCAACATGCCCTGCAACCCCGCCATCGGCGGCACCGGCAAGGGCCATCTGGTCCGGGAGCTGGACGCCCTGGGCGGTGAGATGGCAAAGGCCGCCGACGAGTGCTGCATTCAGTACCGCCTGCTGAATAAGGGCAAAGGCCCCGCCGTCTGGTCCCTCCGGGCCCAGGCCGACCGCCGGAAATACCAGGAGCGGATGAAGCACACCCTGGAGCGGCAGGAGCACCTGACCGTCCGCCAGGGCGAGGTGGTGGAGGTCCGCACGGAAAACGGCGCCGTTTCCGCCGTCGTTCTCGCCACCGGGGCGGTATTTGATGTGAAAGCCGTCATTCTGGCCACCGGCACGTACCTGGCGGGCCGCACCATCATCGGCGAGTGCGTGGAGGAATCCGGCCCCGACGGGATGCACGCCGCCGTCCGGCTGACGGACTCCCTCCTGAAGCTGGGCCTGCCCCTGCGCCGCTTCAAGACCGGCACGCCGCCCCGGGTCAATGCCCGGACGGTGGATTTTGACGAAATGGAGCTCCAGCCGGGAGACACCCTTCCCGTGCCCTTTTCCTATTCCACGGACCACCAGCCCGAAAACCGGGCTGTCTGCTGGCTGACCTGGACCACGGAGGAAACCAAGCGCATCGTCCAGGAGAACCTGGACCGGGCGCCCATGTACTCCGGCCTCATTGAGGGCATCGGCCCCCGGTACTGCCCCTCCTTTGAAACGAAGATCGTCCGGTTTCCGGACAAGCTCCGCCACCAGCTCTTTGTGGAGCCCATGGGGCTGAACACGGAGGAGCTGTACATCCAGGGCTTCTCCTCCTCCATGCCGGAGGAAGTCCAGCTCCAAATGCTCCACAGTGTGCCGGGGCTGCGCCACGCCGTGATGACCCGGCCCGCCTACGCCATCGAATACGACTGCATCGACCCTCTGGCCCTGAACGCCACCCTGGAGGTCAAATCCGTGCCGGGTCTCTACGGCGCGGGCCAGTTCAACGGCTCCTCCGGCTACGAGGAGGCCGCCGTCCAGGGCTTTGTGGCCGGCGTCAACGCCGCCCGGAAGCTCCGGGGTGAAAGTGATTTCATCCTCTCCCGGTCGGAGAGCTACATCGGCACCCTCATCGACGACCTGGTGACCAAGGGCACCAATGAGCCCTACCGCATTATGACCTCCCGCAGCGAGTACCGGCTCCTGCTCCGGCAGGACAACGCCGACCAGCGGCTGACGAAGCGGGGCTATGAGATCGGCCTTGTTTCCGAAGAACGTCTCCGGGCCGTGGAGGAAAAATACGCGGCTGTGGAGCGGGAGATACGCCGCCTGACCCACACCGGAGCCGCCCCCTCCCCCGCCCTGTCCGCATTTCTGGCGGAAAAGGGCACGGCGGACGTCACCGACGGCTGTTCCCTCATCGCCCTCCTCCGCCGCCCCCAGCTCCACTATGACGAGTTGGCCTCCTTCGACCCCACCCGCCCGGACCTTCCGGCGGACGTGGGAGAGCAGGTGGAGATCAGCGTGAAATACGAGGGCTACATCCAGCGCCAGCAGAAGCAGGTGGAGGATTTCCGCAAGATGGAGCGCCACAAGCTGCCCGCCGACCTGGATTACAGCGGCATCCAGGGCCTGCGGCTGGAGGCCCGTGAAAAGCTGGCGGCCATCCGCCCCCTGGACCTGGGACAGGCCAGCCGCATCAGCGGCGTGTCCCCGGCGGACGTGGCCGCCCTGATGATCTGGCTGGAGCGGCGGTAAGATATGGACATTGAGCTGTTTTATACGAAAACGGGCAGCGGCCCGCCGCTGCTGCTTCTCCACGGAAACGGGGAGGACGGCACCTATTTCGTCCACCAAGTCGAAGAATTTTCCCGTGATTTTACCGTTTACGCCATCGACACCCGGGGGCACGGCCAGTCTCCCCGGGGCGGTGCCCCCTTTACCATCTCCCAGTTCGCCGACGACCTGCTGGCGTTCATGGACTGGCAGGGGCTCCCGCGGGCGGACATTCTGGGCTTCAGCGACGGCGGCAACATCGCCCTGATCTTTGCCCTCCGGCACCCGGACCGGGTGCGCCGCCTCATTCTGAACGGCGCCAACCTGGACCCGAAGGGCGTAAAGCCGCTGGTACAGCTGCCCATCGTTCTGGGCTACCATTTTGCGTCCCTGTCCAAAAGTCCCAAGGCAAAAGCCCGCGCGGAGCTGCTGGGCCTCATGGTCAATGAGCCCCATATTGACCCGGCGGAGTTGGGGAAACTCTCCATGCCAGTGCTGGTCATCGCGGGCACAAGGGATATGATTCGGGAGAACCACACCCGTCTCATCGCCAACCGCATCCCCAACGCCCGGCTGGTGCTGATACCGGGGGACCATTTTATCGCAAACAAAGCGCCCGCCGCCTTTGACCGGGCGGTGCGGCAATTTCTGGAGGAGGAATCCACATGAGAATGTTTCTCGCCATTCTGGTCTGCAAGCTGGGCCGCTTTGTCGGCAAGCTGGTGGGCAAGGGCAGCTCCATGCCCGGCAAATTTGCCTTAAAAATCTGCCCGGACATCCTGCGCCGGGTGCAGCTGCCGCCCCACGTCATCGCTGTCACCGGCTCCAACGGCAAGACCTCCACGGTGGAGATGATCGCCGCCATCCTCCGGGCAGATGGAAAAAATGTGGTCTACAACGAGGAGGGTTCCAACCAAATCGAGGGCGTCACCACCCTGGTGCTGACCCACGCCACCTTCGGCGGGAAGGTCAAGGCCGACGTGCTGCTGCTGGAGAGTGACGAGCGGTACGCCAAGTTCAGCTTCCAATTCTTCCACCCCACGGAGTTCGTCATCACCAACCTCTACCGGGACCAGCTCACCCGCAACGGCCATCCGGAGTGGGTCTACGACGCCATCCTGCCCGCCATCCACCCGGAAACGGAGCTGATTTTGAACGCTGACGACCCCCTGTCCTCCTGCTTCGCCCAAGGCCACGACAAGGTCAAGTGGTTCGGCCTGGATCACTGCTCCATTGACCTGCCCGCCCCCTCCGGTATCTATCACGACGGCGCCTACTGCCCTATCTGCCACGCCCCCATGACCTACGACTACGTCCACTACAACCACATCGGCGCCTACCGCTGCCCGAACTGCGGCCACGCCAAGCCCGTTACCGATTACACCGCCACGGCGGTAGACCTGGAAAACGGCACGCTGACCATTGACGGTGCGGTGGACATCCATCTGGCCTTCCGCAGCATTTACAACGTCTACAACATTCTGGCGGCCTACGCCGCCTGCCGGGAATGCGGCGTGGGCGCGGAGACCGCCCGGGGCGTCATCAACAACTACATCCTGAAAAACGGCCGGATGCAGAAGTTCACCCTGGGCCGGCACCACGGCACGCTGCTGACCAGCAAGCACGAAAACTCCATCGCCTACGACACGAACCTTCGGTACGTAGCCTCCACCAAGGCCGACTGCGCGGTGCTCATCATTGTGGACGCCGTCTCCCGGAAATATTTTACCAGCGAGACCAGCTGGTTGTGGGACATCGACTTTGACCAGCTGGACAAGCCCCATGTAAAGCATGTAGTGCTCTCCGGCCGGTACTGCAACGACCTGGCGGAGCGGTTCAGCTTCACCGGCATGACCAACTGGACCGTCCAGCCGGACATCGCCGCCGCTGCCGCGGAGCTGAAGGCGGAGGGCAGCGAGGACCTGTACGTGGTCACCTGCTTCTCCGACCGGGATAAGCTGCTGGCCCATGTGGAAAAGGAGGGCTGAGCCATGGACATCAAAATTCTGCATTTCTATCCCGACCTGATGAGCCTGTACGGGAGCTACGCCAACGTGTCCGTGCTGAAACGCCGTCTGGAGCAGATGGGTAACACTGTTACAGTGACGCCCGTCCTCCCCGGTCAGGAAGTCGATTTATCCGATGCCGACTTCCTCTACATGGGCGCCGGCACGGAGCACGCCCAGAAAGCCGCCCTGGAGGATTTTGCCCGGTACGGCGAGGCCGTGAAAGCCCTTGCCGGAAGCGGCGTGGCCATGCTCTTCGCGGGCACCGCCATGGAGCTGCTGGGTAAAACCATCACCGGCGCGGACGGCAAGGTCTACGACGGCATCGGCCTGGCGGACTTTACCGCCGCTCAGGGTACCAAGCGGTTCGTGGAGGACGTCTACGGCCATACGGACCTGTATCCCGAGGCCGTGGTGGGCTTTATGAACAAGTGCTCCGTCATTTCCGGCGTGGAGACGCCGCTGCTGACGGAACTGTCCCTGGGCTTCGGCAACGAGGGAGAAAAGACCCCTGAGGGCTTCCACCGGAACAACGTGTTCGCCAGCCAGCTCACCGGCCCCCTGCTGGTGAAAAACCCCCGGATGCTGGACGCGGTGGTGGACGCCATCTACCGCCGCCGGGGGGAATCCCTCCCGGCGGAGCGCCCCACGGACCACTGGGCCGAGGATGGCTGGGCCATCACAGCGGAGCAGTTGAAGCTTCGCAGCGAGGGAAAATAAGGAAAAGAAGGACTGCGGCCGCAGTCCTTCTTTTTTATTCTGTTCCCGTCTCGCTGAGGACCTCGTTGTGCTGATCCACCACCTGGATGCCCAGTTCCCCGGCATCCGTGGTCTCCGGGTCCTCTGTCAGGCGCAGCAGGTAAGGCGAGAGGTATTCCGTCTCCAGCCGTTTGCCGTCCCGGACCACCTGGCAATAGGGGCTGAAATTCTCACCCGCCGCATACCAGGCGCCGTCCTTCTCCCACAGCCCGGTGATGGTGATGGGCTCCATACCCATCTGCAGCTCCGTGGGCTGATAGGGCGTTTGCCCGCCGTACAGGTAGTTTTTCCCGTACAGCACGTCGTATTGCAGCAGCTTCAAATCTCTCCGGTAGGAGGGCTCCTCCCGGCAGGACTGGTGGAAGGCGTTCATCACGCCGTCGGTGACGCCGATGCGCCCCAAAGCGGCGGCGGAGAGCTGGTAGGCATACAGGTCTTCGTCCTCCTGCTTGAGGCCGAAGTTGTCCCAGATGACGTACTCCGTCTTGTAGAGGCTGCCGGAGGCCATATCCTTGCCCTGTAAGCCCAGGGCCGGCAGATGGTCGCCGTAGAGCACCAGAAGCGTCCGCTCCTGCCGCCGGGAGAGCATCTCCGTCAGCTCTCCGATGAACTGGTCCACCTGCCGCACCTGGTCCACATAGTATTCCAGGGCGTACCGGTATTCTTCGTCAGGGCAGGTCAAGACCCGCACCGCCGGGTCTTCCAAAACCCGCTCCCTGGGATACTTCCCGTGGCTCTGGACGGTCACGGTAAACACCAGGTCCGGTCCGTCCGGTGTGGTATCCAGCGCCTTTTCGATTTGGGAGGTCAGCACCCTGTCCTTGGCCCAGTTTTTCATGGTCACGGACACCTTGGGCATATATTCCAGCCCGGTGAAATCGTCAAAGCCCAGATCGGCATAGACCCGGTTCCGGCTGTAAAAGGCCGCCCGGTGGTTGTGAATGGCGTGGGCGGCATACCCGTGTTCCTTCAAGTCATAGGCCACGCTCTCCACCGTTTTATCCATCAGGCAGGTCCGGTAGGGATACTCTCCGGGCCCGAACAGGCGGGTGCTCATGCCGGTCAGCACCTCGCATTCGCTGTTGGCGGTGCCCGCGCCCACTACCGGCATGGTGAGATAGCCGCTGGAGCAGTTCTCCTTCAGCGCCGTCCAGTTGGGCACCGGGTCCGTGGACATCACCAGCCCCTGAATCTCCTTGGGGTCGATAAAGGACTCCAGCTGGACCATGACCACATTCACATCTTCCTGGGGCTCCGCCTCCCGGGCGTCCTTTGCGATGAGTTCCCGAATGCGGGCGAATTCTCCCGCGTCGTACCCGGCGGGCCGCCGGATGCCCCGGTTCAGCCAGGTTTGGAAGAAGCAGTAGGAGAAACCGTAATCCTCATAGGCAAAGGCCAGGTTGGAAAAAACGGTGGAGAGCTGGTCCAGCTGAAAGGCCAGGGCCCAGCTTCCGGCCAGGGCACCGGCGGAGACCAGCACCGCCGCCAGGCCCGCCAGCAGCCTCCGGCGTCCGCTCCGGCGGTTCCGGGGGCCTTTCCAGAACAACACCCCCAGGCCCACGGCCGCCAGCGCCACGCCCGCTCCCAGCAGAATAAGGTACGGCTTGGAGAGGTAATTGGGCAGGGTATCCAGGCCGGTGTTGAATACCGTCAGGTCCGCCACGGTGAAAGGCGTCATGCGGTTGATGAGGATAAAACCGTTGGCGGCACCTCCCGCCAGCCAGAGAATGGACACCACGCCGCACCAGAACACCCGGCGCCGCAAAAACATGGCCGGAGCCAGCGCCGTCAGCAAAATGGCGGCATTGGTCAAAAAAGCCATGGGCGAGCGGGTCAGATACCGCAGCAGCGAAGCCGGGCCGTCGGTGAAGGCTTTATGGTTGAAAGCCTCCACGATCAACGTCACCGCAAGGGCGAGGAGGACGAAATACAGGAAGACGCGGAATTCCCGCCGGGCCCCGGTATCCGGGGCTTTTTCTGAACGTTTCACAAGGATCTCCTTCTTTCAAATCCCTGATTATAGTCCTTCCATCCGTGGTGTCCAGTCGTGTTTTCACAGATTCTTCCGGGGAAATCCCCAATATTTTTGTAGATTTTGAAACCGCCGGTCTCACCGCATTCTTATCATATGCAAAAAAGGCCACGGGATCTCTCCCGTGGCCTGCAGGCTGTCGAAAAAGTCCAATGGGCTTTTTGCAGACATTCAATTCAATACGAGGGGACTCCCGCCCCCTCGTACTCCCCCTGCGAAACGAAACGCTTTTTCTCCAAACAGAAGTTTTTCGACAAGCTGAAGGCCACGGGATCTCTCCCGTGGCCTTTGGGGGTATGAACTTCAGGATCAGCCCTCGTACATGGTCTTCAGCTTGAGCAGGTGCTCGTACCGCTCCATGGCGCTCTTCTCGCTGCGCTCGAACAGGACGTCGGCGCGGGCGGGGAACTCGCGGGTCAGACGGCTGTAACGGGCCTCGTTCATCAGGAACTCCTGATAGCCGCCAGCGGGCTCCTTGGAATCCAGAGTGAACTTGGCGCCCTCGGCAGCGGGGTTGAACCGGAACAGGTTCCAGTAACCGCACTCGACGGCCTTCTTCATTTCCTTCTGGCAGTTCATCATGCCGCCCTTGATGCTGTGCATCTCGCAGGGAGCGTAGCCGATGATCAGGGAAGGACCATGATAAGCCTCGGCCTCCTTGATGGCCTTCAGGGTCTGAGCGGGGTTGGCGCCCATGGCGACCTGAGCCACATAGATGTAGCCGTAGCTCATGGCGATCTCAGCCAGGGACTTCTTCTTGATCTCCTTACCGGCAGCCGCGAACTGAGCGACCTGGCCGATGTTGGAGGCCTTGGAAGCCTGTCCGCCGGTGTTGGAGTAGACCTCGGTATCGAAGACGAAGATGTTCACATCGTTGCCGGAAGCCAGGACGTGATCCACGCCGCCGAAGCCGATGTCGTAAGCCCAGCCGTCGCCGCCGAAGATCCACATGGACTTCTTGCGCAGATACTCCTTGTTGGCCAGAACTTCCTTGCAGGTGGGGCAGCCAGCGGCGGCGCCCTTCTCCAGGACAGCGATCAGAGCCTCGGTAGCGGGGCCGTTGGCGGCGCCGTCGTCCTTGGTGTCCAGGAAGGCCTGGATAGCAGCCTTGGCCTCAGCGTGGGTGGCGTCGTCAGCCTCCAGCGCGGTCAGCTTGTCGATCAGGCTGTTGCGGATGGCCTGCTGACCCAGGAACATGCCCAGGCCGTGCTCGGCGTTATCCTCGAACAGGGAGTTGGACCAAGCGGGGCCGTGGCCGGCCTTGTTGGTGCAGTAGGGAGAGGTAGCGGCGGGACCGCCCCAGATGGAGGAGCAGCCGGTGGCGTTGGAGATGTACATATGATCGCCGAACAGCTGGGTGATCAGGCGGGCATAGCTGGTCTCGGCGCAGCCGGCGCAGGAGCCGGAGAACTCCAGCATGGGCTGCTTGAACTGGCTGCCCTTGACGGTGTCATCCTGCATATCCTTCTTCTCGGCGACCTCGGCCACGCAGTAGTTGAACACATCTTGCTGGGCGGCCTCCTGCTCCTGGGCGACCATGGTCAGCGCGTTCACGGGGCAGACACCCACGCAGACGCCGCAGCCCATGCAGTCCAGAGGAGACACGGCCATGGTGTACTTGTAAACACCCTTGCCCTTGCCGGCCTTGACGTCCACGATCTTAGCGGCGGCGGGGGCAGCAGCGGCCTCGGCCTCAGTCAGAGCGTAGGGACGGATGGTGGCGTGGGGGCAGACATAAGCGCAGTTGTTGCACTGGATGCACTTGGTGGAATCCCAGGTGGGAACAGACACGGCCACGCCGCGCTTCTCGTAAGCGGCGGCGCCCAGCTCGAACTGGCCGTCCACGTGCTTGACGAAAGCGGAGACGGGCAGGCTGTCGCCGTCCATCTTGCCAACGGGGTTCAGGATGGTCTTGACCTGCTCCACCAGCTCGGGCTTGCCAGCCAGCTTCACATCCTCGGCCACATCCTTCGCGTCAGCCCAGTCGGCGGGAACCTCGAACTTCTTGTAGGCGGTGGCGCCGGCGTCGATGGCCTTGTGGTTCATGTCGACGACGTCCTGGCCCTTCTTCAGGTAAGAATGGGTGGCGGCGTCCTTCATGTACTGGATGGCCTCAGACTCGGGCATGACCTTCGCCAGGGAGAAGAAGGCGGACTGCAGGATGGTGTTGGTGCGCTTGCCCATGCCGATCTCCTTGGCCAGGTCGATGGCGTTGATGGTGTAGACCTGGATGTTGTTCTGGGCGATGTAGCGCTTGGAAGCGGCGTCCAGCTTCTCAGCCAGTTCAGCGTCATCCCACTGGCAGTTGATCAGGAACACGCCGCCGGGCTTCACGTCGCGGACGATGGGGAAGCCCTTGGTGATGTAGGCGGGCACGTGGCAGGCCACGAAGTCGGCCTTATTGATGTAGTAAGAAGACTTGATGGGCTTGTCACCGAAGCGCAGGTGGCTGATGGTCACGCCGCCGGTCTTCTTGGAGTCATACTGGAAGTAAGCCTGAACATACTTGTCGGTATGGTCGCCGATGATCTTGATGGAGTTCTTGTTGGCGCCGACGGTGCCGTCGCCGCCCAGACCCCAGAACTTGCAGGCGATGGTGCCGGCAGGAGCGACCAGGGGAGCGGGCTTCTCTTCCAGGGAGAGGTTGGTGACGTCGTCCACGATGCCGATGGTGAACTGACGCTTGGGCTCGGCCTTGGTGAGCTCCTCAAAGACAGCGAACACGCTGCGGGGAGGCGTATCCTTGGAGCCCAGACCGTAACGGCCGCCGATGACCTTGATGTCGTGCTTGCCGGCGTTGGCCAGAGCGGTGACAACATCCATGTACAGGGGCTCGCCCAGGGAGCCGGGCTCCTTGGTGCGGTCCAGCACGGCGATGGACTTGCAGGTGGCGGGGATGGCCTCGATCAGCTTGTCCGCCTTGAAGGGACGATACAGGTGGACCTTCACCAGGCCGACCTTCTCGCCCTGAGCGGTCATGTAGTCGATGACCTCCTCAGCGACGTTGCAGATGGAGCCCATGGCGATGATGACGCGCTCGGCGTCGGGAGCGCCATAGTAGTTGAACAGCTTGTAATCAGTGCCCAGCTTGGCATTGATCTTGTCCATGTACTTCTCGACCACGGCGGGCAGAGCCTCGTAGTAGGGGTTGCAGGCCTCGCGGTGCTGGAAGAAGATATCGCCGTTCTCGTGAGAGCCGCGCATGTTGGGGCGCTCAGGATTCAGGGCGTGCTTGCGGAACGCCTCGACAGCGTCCATGTCGCACATCTCCTTCAGGTCCTCGTAATCCCACACGGCGACCTTCTGGATCTCGTGAGAGGTACGGAAACCATCGAAGAAGTTGATGAAGGGAACGCGGCCCTCGATAGCGGCCAGATGAGCCACGGGAGCCAGGTCCATGATCTCCTGGGGATCGTTCTCGCACAGCATGGCGAAGCCGGTCTGACGGCAGGCCATGACGTCGGAGTGATCGCCGAAGATGTTCAGGGCGTGGGTGGAAACGGTACGGGCGGAAACATGGAACACGCAGGGCAGCAGCTCGCCGGCGATCTTGTACATGTTGGGGATCATCAGCAGCAGGCCCTGAGAGGCGGTGTAGGTGGTGGTCAGCGCGCCGGCGGCCAGGGAGCCGTGAACGGTACCGGAAGCACCTGCCTCAGACTGCATTTCGCACACCTTGACGGTGGTGCCGAAGATGTTCTTCTGACCAGCGGCAGACCACTGGTCGACCAAGTCTGCCATGGGAGAGGACGGGGTGATCGGATAGATACCCGCCACTTCGGTAAACGCGTAGCTGACATATGCGGCTGCGTTGTTACCGTCCATGGACTTGAACTTTCTTGCCATAAACTCTTACCTCCTATAAATTCGCTGCCCCGCGGCAGCAAGCTTACCAAAACACGAAACTCGGGCTCTCTCCCCCAAATTTTCATGCGGTGATATTATATCACTTCCCTTTCCGGCTGTAAACGGGTACTTTGTTATTTTTTGCACAAAATTTCCTCTTTTCTGCGGAAGGGACAAAAGTGTTTCTTGATTTTCGGCATTTTCCCGGTAATGCTTTCTTTTTGCCCCTGTATGTGGTATATTTTCCCTGGAGTTCAACATCCGGCGGCCTGTCCGCCGGTATCACGATATGCGGGAGGCATGAAAAAATGGTAGTGACGGTGCGTTCTCTGGGCCTCAGCGGTATCTCCGGCTACGAGGTCAGCGCGGAGTGCTTTCTCTCCGGCGGCCTCCCCGCCTTCGACGTGGTGGGCCTGCCGGACGCCGCCGTGCGGGAGGCCCGGGAGCGGGTCCGGGCGGCGGTGAAAAACTGCGGCGCCAAGTTCCCCGTCAGCCGCATCACGGTGAACCTGGCCCCCGCCGGGCAGAAAAAAGCGGGCACGGTCTACGACCTGCCCATCTTCGTCGGCATCCTGGCGGCAAACGGTGACCTGCCGAAGCTGCCGCCTGACGCCGCCTTTCTCGGCGAGCTGTCCCTGACCGGCGCCCTGCGGGGCGTCACCGGCGTGCTACCCATGGCCATGGCCGCGAAGGAGGCGGGCATCCGCCAGCTGTTCGTCCCCGCCGAAAACGCCGCCGAGGCCACCCTGTCGGGCGGCCTGACGGTCTACGGCGTCCCGGACGTCAACGCCCTGGTGGCCCACCTGAAGGGGGAACGGCCCCTCTCCCCCGCCCCGGCCTGGGAACCGGGAGAGGAAGACGGTCCCCTCCCGGACCTGCGGGATGTCATGGGGCAGGAAAACGTGAAGCGGGCGCTGGAGATTGCCGCCGCGGGGGGCCACAACCTGCTGCTCATCGGCTCTCCCGGCGCGGGCAAGTCCATGCTGGCAAAGCGGCTGCCCTCCATTCTCCCCGACATGACCCGGAGCGAGGCGCTGGCCGTCTCCGGCATCTGGTCCGTGGCGGGGCTGGCGGACCCCAGGCACCCACTGCTGACCCGCCGTCCCTTCCGCAGCCCCCACCACACCGCCTCCGCAGCAGCCCTGGCGGGCGGCGGCCCCGCCATGCGGCCGGGGGAGATGTCCCTGGCTCACAACGGCGTGCTGTTTCTGGACGAGCTGCCGGAGTTCCGCCGGGATGTGCTGGAGGCCATGCGCCAGCCCCTGGAGGACGGCGAAGTCACCGTGGCCCGGGCCGGGGGCACGCTGCACCTGCCCGCCCGGTTCCAGCTGGTGTGCGCCATGAACCCCTGCCGCTGCGGATGGCGGGGCCACCCCTCCGGGAAATGTACCTGCTCCGACAGGGAAGTTGAGAAGTATGTGGAGAAAATTTCCGGCCCCCTGCTGGACCGCATCGACCTCCATGTGAACGTCCCCTCGGTGGAATACGAGGCCATGCGCCGCAGGGAAACGCCGGAGTCCTCCGCCGACGTGAAAAAGCGGGTGGACGGTGCCCGGGTCATCCAGTCCGCCCGCTTCGCCGGGTCGGACACCGTCTGCAACGCCCACATGACCCCCGCGCAGATCGCCGCCTTCTGTCCGCTGGACGCGGCCTGTGACGCCCTGATGAAGACCGCCTTTGAACACATGGGCCTGACGGCCCGGTCCCACGACCGCATCCTCCGGGTGGCCCGGACCATCGCGGACCTGGACGGCGACGCGGGCATCGGCCCCCAGCATCTGGCGGAGGCCATCCAGTACCGCAACACCGACATTTTAAAAGGATAAAACGAGGCCCGGGGCTTTGCCCCGGGCCTTCGGTTTTATTCCGCCGCTTTCACAGAAAGTACCTGTCCGGTGAAGGCGTCCACCACGGACAGTTCCCCGGTGTACGTCACCGTCACCCGGTCGCCCACCTCCTGCTCCGCCAGTCCCTCCGGCGCGCCGCCCTCAAAGGTCAGGGCATAGCTGTCGCCGTTGTCGTCGGTGACTACGAACATGAAGTCCTTCACCTCATCCAGGGTGCCGGTCAGCGTTTTTTCCTCCCCGCTCTCCCCGGACTTTTTCGCGCCGCACCCGGCGCAGGCCAGCAGCAGCGCAGCCGCCAGCAGACACGCAAAGATTCGTTTCATCTGTTCTCTCTTTCTTACTTTTTTAATAATGTCTCATACACATCCGACGGGATGGTGAACTCCGGCATCCCCATAGAACCGGGAGCGATGGTGTACTCGTCAAACACCAGCACCAGGTCTCCGTCCGTGTTGAAATAGAAATTCTGCTCCGGACCGATGGCGGTGAACTCCTCCGGGAAGTAAGAAGCTTCCGTGTTCTCCGCCATCCGCTCCTCCATCTGCCGACGCACCTCATCCGACAAGACGCCCACATAGTCCGCATCCTCCCGGAACAGGTCCTCCAGCGTCACCACCCGGTCGGTGGTCTTGTCGATGTGGTAGAAGCGGCTGAACTGATACCCGCTGGCCTGGGTCTCCACCGCGTCCACCCGGAGGGTGAACCAGGTATCGCTGTCCGTCACCACCGTACTGCTCACATCCAGGCCGAGATAGCCCTCTTTCCCCAGCTCCTTTTCGCAGGTCTCCTCGAACCGTGCGATGAGCCGGTCCGTGTACGCCCGTACCTGGTCGCTGACCTCCTGGGCGGCGTCGCTGCCCGCCAGCTCCGGCACGGAGACGTCGGCGCTGTGCCAGCCGTCGTCGTACGTGTAGTTCCGGAAGGTCACCACCCGCACGACGGCGCCCAGCACCGGAATATCCGCCATGGCTGCCGCCGCCGCGGGGGACACGTTGGGCACCGCGATAAACAATGCCAGGACCGCCGCGGCCCAGGCCGTCCAGCGGTAAGAATGCTTTTTTGTCTCCTCCAGAGCGGCGCAGGCGGCAAACACCCGTCCGGCGTAACCCTCCGGCAGAGGGAAGGGCTCACTTTTGGCCCGCTCTCTCAGCATTTCGTCAAATCGATCCATTGTCGCACCTCATTTCTCGTCATTTCTCGTCCAGTAGCTGACGCAGCCGCGCCCGACCCCGGGACAGGCGGGTCTTGACCGCCGCCTCGCTGATACCCAGCACGCGGCTGATCTCCCGGATGGACAGCCCATCGTAGTAAAACAGCGTCACAGGCGCCCGCAGATCATCGTTCAGGGAAAGCACCGCCTGCCATAGGGACAGCCGTTCCGCCTGGTCGGTCTCCGGCGCCGGGACTTCCCCGGCCGCGTCCAGGTCCGATGTATTCCGCCGCCTGCGGCAGGCGTCGTAGCACTTGTTGGCCAGGATGCGCAGCATCCAGGGCTTGAATTTTTCGGCGTCCCGCAGGGAATCCCGGCGGGCAAAGGCGGCGCAGATGGCCTCCTGCACCGCGTCCTCGGCGTCCTGGTCATTCCGCAGAATAGCCCTGGCGGTGCGGAACATCGTCTCCTGGCAGCCGATGACCTGCGCACAGAACGATTCTTTGTCCAAAACAGCTTGCGTCATATGTTCGGAGCAGCTCCTTTCTGGTGATAAAATCGGGCAGCGGCGGCGCCGCTCCCGAATGACCGGTCATATAGTAAGATGTGTTTCCCGGGGAAAAGGTGACAGGTAGCGGGGAAAATCTTTTTTCTATCCGAAAACAGCATGATATACGGGCGGGGATGTATTGTCAACGTTTCCCCATTCCTGTATAATATCTTCAATACAGAAAAGGAGGTCTCCCCTTATGAAAATCGTCGCCATCAACGGCAGCCCCCGTAAAAACGGCAACACCGCCCTGCTGCTGGACGCCGTCCGCCAGGAGGTGGAGGCCGCCGGCGTGGAATTCCAGGTATTCCAGCCCGGCGCCAACGTCCATCCCTGCATGGCCTGCTACAACTGTCTGGATACCGGCAGCCTCCGCTGCGTGCGGAACGACGACGGCGTCAACGACATCATCGCCGCCTGTATCGAGGCCGACGGCATCCTGCTGGCCTCCCCGGTATACCACAGCGGCATGTCCGGCAGCATGAAGTGCGTCGTTGACCGGCTGATGCTCTCCGCCGGCTGCGGCGTGAACCAGCTCCACCACAAGGTGGGCGGCGCCCTGTGCACCCTGCGGCGCTCCGGCGGCAGTGAGACGTACCACCAGCTCATGGCCGCCATGGACTGCATGGAGATGGTGCTGGTGACCTCCGACTACTGGGGCATCGCCCACGGCGCCGAGCCCGGCGAGGTCCTCTCCGACGAGGAGGGCATGGAAGTCGCTAAGCGCCTGGGCCGGGACATGGCCTGGATGGTAAAGGTGCTGAACGCCACCAGGGAGACCCTGCCGCCTCCCGCCATCGGACAGCGGCCCATGACCAACTTCATCCGCTGAAAGGCCTCACGGCTCCCGAAACGGGAGCCGTGATCGTTTTTATCCGTGAAAGCCGCAAAATCAGGCTTTTCCTCCGGGGAAAAATGGGATATAATGTGGAACAGTATGAGCAAGCGGAGGAAATATCCATGATCAACAACAACGAAATGTTCCTGCTGAAGCTGGGCGAGGTGGTCCTGAAGGGCCTGAACCGGCACGCCTTTGAGGATAAGCTGGTCAACAACGTCCGGCGGCGGCTGAAGAGCTGCGGCAGCTTCCAGGTCTATATCCGGCAGAGCACCATCTACGTAGAGCCCACCACCGACAACTGCGACATGGAGGCGGCCTACGCCGCCTGCCGCCAGGTGTTCGGCATCGTCTCCGTGGCCCGGGCCGTCCCCTGCGCAAAGACCATGGAGGCCATCGTGGAGACAGCCAAAACCTACCTGGCGGACGAGTTCGCCGCCGCGAAAAGCTTCAAGGTGGAGAGCAAGCGGGCAGACAAGAGCTATCCCATGAACTCCATCCAGATCAGCCAGGCCGTGGGCGGCGATCTGGCGGAGCTCTTCCCCGATGTGGCGGTGGATGTCCACAACCCCGACCTGACGGTCTATGTGGAGATTCGGGAGAAATACGCCTACGTCCACGCTCCCGCCCTGCCCGGTGCCGGCGGCCTGCCGGTGGGCATGGGCGGCCATGCCGTCTCCCTGCTGTCCGGCGGCCTGGACTCCCCCGTGTCCTCCTGGATGATGGCCCGCCGGGGCGTGGAGCTGGAGATGGTCCACTTCGTCTCTCCCCCCTACACCTCCCAGCAGGCCCAGGATAAGGTGCTGGAGCTGGCCCATCTGCTGACAGCCTACTGCGGCCGGATGATCGTCCACATCGTGCCCTTCACGGAGATCCAGGAGGAAATTCGGAAGAACTGCCCGGAGGAGTACTTCACCCTCATCATGCGCCGCTTTATGATGCGGCTGGCCGAGGCCGTGGCGAAAAAGGCCGGGGCCAAGGCCCTCATCACCGGCGAATCCCTGGGCCAGGTGGCCAGCCAGACCATGATGGCCCTGGGCGTCACCGAGGACGTGACCACCATGCCCGTCCTGCGGCCCCTCATCGGCATGGATAAGGTGGAGATCATCCGCATCGCCCGGGAGATCGGCACCTACGAGACCTCCATCCTCCCCTACGAGGACTGCTGCACCGTGTTCACCCCCCGCCACCCCTGCACCCGTCCCAATCTGGAGGATGTGCGGAAGGCGGAGGCCGCCCTGGATGTGGACGGTCTGGTGGCCAAGGCCCTGGCAGGCGAGAGCTGGGTGCGGGTCAAGCCCTGACCCCTCTGATTTCTGAGCAAAGAAGGAATTCTGATGTCACATACCGCCGAAATCATCGCCGTGGGCACCGAGCTGCTCCTCGGCAACATCGTCAACACCAACGCCCAGGACATCTCCCAGGCCCTCTCCGCCGTGGGCGTCAACGTCTTCTGGCACACCGTCGTGGGCGACAACCCCCAGCGCCTGAAGGAGGCCCTGGACGTTGCCCGCCGCCGGGCCGACATCATCATCACCACCGGCGGCCTGGGCCCCACCTACGACGATCTGACCAAGCAGACCATCTGCGAATCCTTCGGTAAGCCCCTGGTGCTGCACCAGGACATCCTCGACGGCCTGAAAGTCTTTTTCGAGAAAAACGTCCACATGAAGATGCCCTCCAACAACCTCCAGCAGGCGGAGCTGCCGGAGGGCTGCACCGTGTTCGACAATCCCGTGGGCACCGCCCCCGGCTGCGCGTTCGAGGCGGACGGTGTCCACGTTCTGATGCTCCCCGGCCCGCCCTTCGAGATGCTGACCATGCTGAAAGGTCACGTGATCCCCTATCTCCGGGGCCTTTCCAGCGAGGTCATCGTCTCCCACGACATTATGACCTTCGGCCTGGGCGAGAGCCCCATGGAAGAGCTGATGCGGGAGAAAATGAGCCGCATGGAGAACCCCTCCCTGGCCACCTACGCCAAGCCCAGCGAGGTCCGGCTCCGGGCCACCGCCAAGGCGGAGAGCGTGGAGGCCGCGGAAGCCATGCTGTCCCCGGTGGTCAAAGACGTCACCGATTTTCTGGGGGATTACGTCTACGGCGTGGATGTCGCCAGCCTGGAGGACGTCTGCTTCCGGCTTTTGAAGGAGAAGGGCCTGACCTTCGCCACCGCCGAGAGCTGCACCGGCGGCCGGGTGGCGGAGCGGATGACCGCCCTGCCCGGCGTCTCCGCCGTATACCGGGGCGGCGTGGTCAGCTACTGGACCTCCGTCAAAGCGGACGTGCTGGGCGTGCCCGCGGACATCCTGGAAGCCCACGGCGCCGTGTCCGAGGAGACCGCCCGGGCCATGGCGGAGGGCGCCCGCCGCGTCACGGGGGCCGACATCGCCGTGTCCGTCACCGGCGTGGCAGGCCCCGACCCCGATGAGCGGGGCGTGGCCGTAGGCATCGTGTACATCGGCCTTGCCACTCCGGACGGCACCTTCTGCCGCCCCCTGGACCTGGGCAAGCGCCGCCGGGACCGCATCCAGGACCTGGCCAGCAACCACGCGCTGGACGTGGTGCGGCGGTATCTGTCGGGCCTGCCCATTGAACTCTCACGATAAGCGAAAAAATCCCGCCTTTCCTCTTGACAGGCGGGATTTTTTCGTGTCAGCTTGTCGAAAAAGTCTTTTCGACAAGCTGCTGCAAGTTTATCTGAACTTGAAAAGTTCAGATAAACTTATGATTGAAAACGAAAGACACCCCTCCTGGGTTTCTTTCGTAACTATCTTCCTTCCCGTCGCGCAAAGTTTCCGCTGTAACCGACAGCCTGATGGAAAAAATCCCGTCTGTCCTCTTGACAGGCGGGATTTTTTCGTGTATTCCTATATCGAAAACGTTTGCGCTTTTACTTGGATATAGAAAGAAGTGTGTTTGTCATGTACAAGATCGAGACCCATCTCCACACCACCCACGTCAGCAAGTGCGGCCACCTGACCGCCCCCGTCCTGGCGAAGGCCTACAAGGAGGCCGGCTACGACGCCATTGCCGTCACCGACCACTACAACCGGGACACGGTGAAATACCTGAACCTGGACCTGAGCTCCTCCGACGGCCTGCTGGAGAAGTTCCTGGACGGCTTCCACCGGATGGAGGATGCCTGCGGCGAGCTGGGCATCCGGGTCTACAAGGGTGCGGAGCTGCGCTTTGACGAGTGCGAAAACGACTACCTGCTCTTCGGCTGGCACGACGAGCTGCTGCGGGACATGCCCCGGAACCTGAAAATGAGCGTGGTGGAGTTCTCCAAGCTGGCCCGGGAGGACGGCGCCCTGCTGATCCAGGCCCATCCCTACCGGAAGAAGTGTACCCCCGCCATCGCCTGCTATCTGGACGGCGTGGAGGTCATCAACGCCCATCCCCGGCACGACAGCCACAATGACCGGGCCAAGGAGTATGCCGAGCAGTTCGGCCTCATCCAGCTGGCCGGCTCCGACTGCCACCAGACGCCGGACATCGCCCGCAGCGGCATCCTGTCCGACACCCTGCCCGCCGACACCTTTGAGCTGGCGGCTCTCATCCGCTCTGGGAACTACACCCTCATTGAGCCTCCCGCCGCAGAATAACGACCCTTTTCCCGCCGGATACCTCCGGCGGGAAATTTTTTCAGCCCAGCGCCACGTCCAGCACCATCATAATGAGAAAGCCCCCCACGAAGCCGCAGGTCCCCGCCCGGCTGTGGGCCTGGGGCACCAGCTCCTCCACCACCACGTACAGCATGGCCCCCGCCGCGAAGCTGAGAAGCCAGGGCATCAGGGGCCGCGCCCAGGCGGCCATCAGCACCACCAGCACGCCGAACAGCGGCTCCACCACGCCGGAGAGCATCCCGCCCAAAAACGCCCGGCTCCGGGACTTCCCCTCCTGCCGCAGGGGGAGGGCGATGGCCGCGCCCTCGGGGAAATTCTGGATGCCGATACCCATGGCCAGAGCCGCCGCCCCCGCCAGGTTTTCGCCGCTTGCCGCCAGAGCGAAGGCCAGGCCCACGGCCATGCCCTCCGGCACGTTATGTAAGGTGATGGCGGTCATCAGCAGGGCATTCTGCCGCCAGGCGCCCTCCAGGGGCTTCCGGCGGAGCCGGGGCAGGACGCTGTCCAGCGCCGCCAGGAACACCACCCCCAGCAGCATCCCCGCCGCGGCGGGCAGCCAGCCGGGGAAGCGCCCCTCCTCCACCGCCTGGTCGATGGCGGGCAGGAGTAAGCTCCACACCGACGCCGCCGTCATCACCCCGGCGGCAAAGCCCAGCATGGCCTTCTGGAACCGGGGCCGGGGCTCTCCCGAGAAGAAAAATACCATGGCGGCGCCCAGAGTGGTCATCAGGAAGGTGAACCCGGTGCCCAGGGCGGCCCAGCCGAGAGATTGCAGCATACGCATCAACGCCTTTATCTGGATTCAGGCGGAAGCCCGCCCGTATGCCAGTATAAGCGCCGCTCGCGCCGGGGGTGCAGGCATGGAAAAACCGGGCGGCTCCCGCCGCCCGGTCAAATAACGTTTTCAGCCCGTCCTTTCAGCCAGTGTTCCACCGCCAGCGTATAACCCATTCCCCCAAAAATCAGCAGCAGGCAGACCGGGGGCGAGACGCGGAACAGGATCAGTACGATCCCGGCAGCCGCCAGACCCGCGCCGAACAACCGCACAGGCCATGCCCACTTCCCGAACCGCTTTTGAGCGGCACGGCGAATCTTTTCATCGTTTTCCCGGGCTTGCGCGGCCAGGTCCTCGTCTGTGGAGAAGCAGATGGTAATGATTCCCAAGACCCCCCACAGCACAAACATCATAATTTGGAACCCATCCCGGTCCGTGATGCCGCGAATCAGATACGCCACACCCAATCCAATGCCCATCAGCCCCCGCACAAACTGGCTCTTATTGTAAATCTTCATCTCTCCGTCCTTCTTTCCCGCAAATGCCCGGTCACTCGTCCGGATAGCGCCGCAAAACAGCGAGGAAGTCATCAAAGTGCCGGTCGAACAGCGCGGTGAGCGCGGGATCAAACTGGCGGCCGGCCAGGGACAAAATTTCACTTCTGGCCTTCTCCGGCGGCCACGGCTCCTTGTAGCACCGGCTGCTGACCAAAGCGTCGAACACATCCGCGATGGATACGCAGGCGGCAAAGCGGTCGATCTGATCGCCCTTCAGTCCCAGCGGATAGCCGCTTCCGTCATACCATTCGTGGTGCTGCTGGGCGATGACGGAGGCAATCTGCATGATCTCTCCGGGAGAGTTTTTCAGCAGCTCGTAGCCATAGCCCGCATGAAGCTTGATCTGCTCGAATTCCCCGGCAGTCAGGCGCGCGGGCTTCTGCAGGATGTCCTTGGGCACCTCCAGCTTTCCCACATCGTGGAGCATACTGGCGACGCTGACCTTCCAGCTCTCCTCCCGCGAGAGGCCCAGCGCCTCGCACAGGACCCGGGTATACGCGGCTACCCGCTTGACATGGTGGCCCGTCTCGCGGCTCCGGGACTCCACCATCTCGGCCAACGCGTTGACCAGGGTCTGCTGCTCGTCGTAGAGCTCGTTGTTGTTGCGGATCAGATTGCGGATCAGCCGCTGCAGCTTATTGGTGACGCTGAGGCAGATCACGGAGATGGCGATCAGCTCGATGGCGCGGGGCAGCACGCCGTATAGCAGCACGCCCCGGAGCGTGACCAGCGGCTCATCCGGCACGACCTTGAGCGCAAAGGCGATGAGATGGCTGACGACCATGACCGGCAGGGAGAGCACCGTGGTATAAAGGACGCTGGAGCGGTCGCAGTACAGGCAGGACACCGTCACCGGAAAGGCCAGCATGATGATGACATGGTAGGACAGGATGGCATACAAAACGCCTGACATCAGCACCATCATGGTCAGCGTGCAGTACCGGGCCGGCTTGCTGTTGATATGCAGGATGTCATACAGGATCGTGGGGATGAACATCACCGCCATCCCGAAGAGGACCGCCGGATACAGTATGGCGCCGATCTTGAAGACTCCCACCAGATTCAGCACGATCACGACCGCCATCAGCGCCATCATCACCCGGCAGATAAACGCCATGCGGCGGTCTGCGTCCGCATTGAAATCCCGGATCAGGACGTCGGTAAAATCCATGGTGTGCCCCCTTTGCCAAAAGCGTTCCGGCTTTTCGCCTCCGCCGTAAACCTTCCAAATTCCGATTTCATCATAACAATATTTGGACGTCTTTGCAATAAAAGTTAAAAAATTCGGATATTTAAGCAGAAATGGCCGGTGAACGGAACATTTTTTGGTACACTGATACCAATATGCCGGAACGCAAAGCGGCGCCGCGGCAACAGGAAACCCGTCTTGCTTTTTCTCCCATTCCGTGCTATTTTATAGATAACGGCATACAATGCAAAAGGACTCATATAATTTCGCTGTGCAATGGCGCGAAAGTTTCTACGGGGCCGCCGAAAGGCTCTGCTATGAGTGTCTGTCGGGTAGGGCTATCCGGTCAGGCGCTCCTTTTTTGTGCCGAAATTTCACAAGTGAGGTGTTTGTATGGCTGTCACAATTCTGAAAGGCACGATCATTTCCGCCCCGTCTCCGGGCAAGCTGGACGCCACGGAAAACGGGTATCTGGTGGCGGAAAACGGCGTCATCACGGGGATGTTCCCCACCCTGCCGGAGCAGTACGCGGGGGCGGACGTGGAGGACTTCGGCGGCGCCCTGATTTTGCAGTCCTTCGCGGACCTGCACCTTCACGCCCCCCAGTATCCCATGCTGGGCATGGGCATGGACCTGCCCCTGCTGGACTGGCTGAACGCCTACGCCTTCCCCACGGAGGCCCGGTTCGCGGACCCGGACTATGCCCGGGAAATCTACCATAAGCTGGCCCATGAGCTGGTGTCCCGCGGCACCACCCGGGTATGCATGTTCTCCTCCCTCCACACCGACGCCACGTTGATTTTGATGGACGAGCTGGAAAAGGCGGGCGTCACAGGCTATGTGGGCAAGGTGAACATGGACCGCAACGCCGCCCCCGGCGTGCTGGAGGAGACCACCGAGGAATCCATGCGGGAGACCCTGCGCTGGCTGGACGAGTGCGGGGATTTTGCCCACATCAAGCCCATGCTGACCCCCCGGTTCACCCCCTCCTGCACCGATGAGCTGATGGCGTTCCTGGGGAAGCTGGCGGCGGAGCGGGACCTCCCCGTCCAGTCCCACCTGTCGGAAAACGGCGCGGAGATGGAGTGGGTGCGCCAGCTCCACCCCGACTGCCGGCAGTATTGGGAGACTTATGCCAAATACGGCCTTTGGAACGAACGCACCGTCATGGCCCACTGCGTCTGGTCCGACGCACGGGAGCGGAAAGCAATGAAAGACGCGGGCGTCACCGTGGTCCACTGCGCCGACTCCAACCAAAACATCTGCTCCGGCGTGGCGCCGGTGCGGGTGATGCTGAACGAGGGGTTGAAAGTGGCCCTGGGCAGCGACATCGCCGGCGGCGACCATCTGGACATGTTCGACGTGGTGGCCTCCGCCATCCGGGCGTCCAAGGCCCGCCGGGTGCTGGACAACTGGGAAACCGATTTCCTCACCGTGCCCGAGGGCTGGTACTTAGGCACCTCCGCGGGCGCGGCGTATTTCGGAGAACAGCCCGGCTTTGCCCCCGGTAACCCTCTCCACGCCATTGTTCTGGCGGACGACACCCTGCCTCAGCCCCATCCCCTGACCCCGGCGGAGCGGCTGGAGCGGTGCGTGTACCTGCGGCAGAGCGGCGCCGTCCGGGCGGTCTGGAGCGCGGGGAGAAAGGTCTATACCGCCGAATAAGCGCAAAAAAGAGAGCCGAAAGGCTCTCTTTTTATTTGATCTCCTGCTCCAGCTCTGTAAATTCCCCGCCGGAGAAAAATTCCGCCAGAGAGATCTCCAATCCGTCACAGAGCATTTTGATGGTAGTAATAGAAACGTCCCGGCGGCGGGCGTCCATCATGCTGTACACCGTGGAGGGCGTCACACCGGCCCTGACTGCCAGTTCGTTATATTTCATCCCGCGCTGACGGCAAATCGACGCAAAGCGCGCCGCAACAGCATCCTTAACGCCCATTCCCATCACCTCACGGTTATGGTATCTGTTTTTACGATACCGCGTATACGCGCTTGCGTATTTTAGGGAAATATGGTACGCTTGGGGCGAGGTGATTTTATACAGGACGAACAGGATTTTTACCGCTGTTTAAGCTCCGACGCCGCCAGCCGCGCTCTGCGGAATATCCAGAAAATTCTCGCCGACGATACGCTGGACGACCCGGAATGCTTTCACCGCATCGAGGCCATCGTGTCTCTGCTGGAGGACATGGGCCTCTCCTGCGGCGGCAGGCATGACTTTGGATAAAAAGAAAATCCGCCGAATTTCGGCGGATCTCTCATTTCAAAACAACCGGATGACCCCCAGCGTCACCGCCGTGGTGATGGCTCCGGCGGCCAGCAGCCCCAGCAAAATGGCGGGCAGGGCGTTCCGCAGGCGGATGTCCAGCAGCGACGCCACCAGCGCCCCGGTCCAGGCCCCGGTGCCCGGCAGGGGGATGGCCACCAGGACGAACAGCCCCGCCAGACGGTACTTCCGCACGATGCGGCCCTTCAGGTGGGCCCGCCGCTCCAGCCAGACGATCTTCGGCCCGAAAAAGCGGGTATCCCGCAGCCAGTTGAAGACCCGGCGCACCAGCAGCATGATAAACGGCACGGGGAGCAGATTCCCCAGAATGGCCGTCACGCAGGCCACTGCGGGCGGCAGCCCGGCGGCGATGCCCACGGGGATGGCGCCCCGCAGCTCGATGACCGGCACCATGGCGGTGCCGAAGGTCATCAGCAGTTTTCCAAATACAGTTTCCAGAAAAGGCATACGTTCCTCCAAACGTGGGCCACGGCCTCCGGCAGCCCCGGAGACCGCAGCGGCGTTATGGACAGTTTACTCCAGGTTCAGGCGGCGCTTCAAGAAATAAGTTGTTAAGAAATAGAAAATTGCGGCGTAGACCAGCTCACCCACGATGAGTACGCACATCCCGAAATGTACAGCAGCCATGCCGGAGATGTTGTCCGTCCAGCCCAGCAGCAGGTGGTGGAGCCAGGATTCATCCAGCAGGGTGACCAGCATACCGCCCACGAACTGCACCGCGAACTGGATAATGAAGTACCAGGCCACGGACCAGGCCATCTTGTGGCCGGAAAAGCTGTGGCCGATGGCCAGGGCGGTGTAGAAATGCAGGCACATGGCGCAGCAGCCCAGGAAGCACACCACCAGGAACTCCGCCGCGATGGCGGTGCCGTTCAGAGCGTAGTAGGCGGTGACATGCTGGAAAATCTCGTGGAAAACCTCACCGATGCCCTCCAGAATGTCGATGTCAAAGGCCATGATCAATCCGGCCAGGCACACCATGACGATGGTCAGGGCGAACCAGACGGCGGAGACGATGAGCTTGCTCCACACCTGCTGGTGGACGGAGACAGGCAGAGTCATCATCACATAGCCCTCATCCTGGAGCAGATTTTTATAGAACCGCTGGACCATCACCACCATGCTCATGACGCAGACAGCGATAATGGCGACGGCAAAGGCCATGACCAGCAGGCCGCCCAGAAGGTCCAGCACCTTCAGGTCCGTCTCCAGCAGGCCCCGGGTGGAGAAATTGGCGCCGATGGCGGTAGCCAGCAAAATCAGATACAGCGGCAGCATGATGCGGCCCGTGGCACGAAATTCGTGCTTTAAGAGCTTTCTCAGCATTTGAACACCTCCCGGAACAGCTCGTCAACGCTCATGCCCTTCTCCTCCCGGATCTGGTCCACGGAGGACTGGAGCATGACGCGGCCCTGATTGATAAAGATGACGTCGTCCAACACCTTTTCCACATCGGAAATGAGGTGGGTGGAGATGACCACCGCCGCCTCGGGGTTGTAGTTGCCGATGATGGTGGACAGGATGTAGTCCCGGGTGGCGGGGTCCACGCCGCCGATGGGCTCATCCAGCAGGTACAGCTTCGCCGCCCGGCTCATGACCATAATGAGCTGCACCTTCTCCCGGGTGCCCTTGCTCATCTGCTTGATGTGCTGCCTGGGCTGGATATTCAGATGCTGCAGCATCTCCTCCGCCGCGTCCCGGCGAAAATCGGCGTAGAAATCCTGATAGAAGTCCAGAAGCTGGGTGGTAGTCATCCAGGTGGGGATAGAGGTCCGCTCCGGCAGGTAGCTGACGAGGGCGTGGGTCTCCTTTCCCGGCGCCATGCCACACACCAGGATGTCGCCGCTGGTGGGCGTCAGCAGGCCATTTGCCAATTTGATAAGGGTGGTCTTGCCGCTGCCGTTGGGCCCCAGCAGGCCGACAATGCGGCCCGGCTCAATGGCGAAGTCCACGCCGTCCAGGGCCGCCAGATGCCCGTAATTTTTCGTCAGTGCCTTACATTCCAGAACCGCCATTTGCGCTTCCCTCCTCACCAGTCTCCTGCCGCAGCAGGGACACGATCTCCTCCGGCCGGTAGCCCAGCCGGATCATGGCCTCCAGGAACGTTTTGATATGACGTTCGGCCAGCCCGCGTTTTGCCTGTTCGATCATCGTCTTGTCCTCCGTCACAAATCTGCCGGCGGTCCGCTGGCTGAACACCAGTCCGTCCCGCTCCAGCTCCGCCAAAGCCCGCTGCATGGTGTTGGGATTGACCCCGGCCTCCGTCGCCAGGTCCCGCACCGATGGCAGCCGCTCTCCCGGCGGAAACGCGCCCACCACAATGCCCACCTTGATCTGCTCGATCAGCTGGGTGTAGATGGGAGCATCATTGGAAAACTGCCACTTCATGTCACGCCTCCGTTGTGTGTTGTTGTATTATGCAAGTAATACAATATCACATCTTCCGCATTTGTCAAGAGGATCTTCAAAATTTTCTTTCAAACCGGGGCGCCGTTTCCTCCGGCTGCCGCGCAAAAGTAAAACCGGCACAGGTCCTGTGCCGGTTTTTCGCCGAATGTTTTCCGCCATGCGCCCGCGCTTCATCCGGGGTATTTCTCCGCCAGCCGCCGGACCACATCCGCCAGCGCGCTCTCCCGGGCGTCAGCCACGATGGTGGCCCCGCAGTCCCGGACGAGGGAGACGCAGTTGGCGGGGGCGAAGCCCTCCGCCGCCGCGGTGAGCATGGGAATGTCGTTGGCCTCGTCGCCCACGCAGTAGACGTGCTTCATGGGAATTCCCAGCCGGGCCGCCAGACGGCGCACCATACCGCCCTTGTTGGCGCCCCTGGCCGTCAGTTCCAGGAGGGTCTGGCCGGAGAAGATCAGCTCATAGTCCCCACTCCAGCCCTGTTCCGTCAAAAAGCGCTTGATCTCCTCCAAAACGGCATGGTCGTCCTCAAACAGCAGCTTGCCCAGGGGCAGGGGCACCTCCGGCAGAGACGGTCTTTCCTCCACCGCCACTTTCGTCAGATGCTCATGCTGGCGGGTGATGGCGTTGGGGTGGACGGCGTGGATGACATTGTCGATATGGTACGCCTCCACCGCCGCCGAGGGAAATTTCTCCAGCACCGCCTGGCCCCGCTCCCGGACGTCTCCGTCCAGCATCGCCATCTCCAGGTATTCGCCCCTGGCGAAATCGTACAGCGCCGCGCCGTTGCAAACCACGCCGGGGGCATTCATGGGCACCTGGTCCACATACTTGACAAGCGCCGCCAGCGCCCGCCCGGTGGCGATGGCGAACCGGCCGCCCTCCGCCATGAACCACTCCAGGGCCTCCCGGTTCTCCCGGGACAGCGGCGGCACAGGTTCGTCGGAACGCAGGGCATCTTCCGTATAAATTAAAGTATTATCAAAATCGCTTGCCAGCAAAACACCGTCGAATCTTCCCATGGTATCGTCCTTTCCGAAAGAACGCCCGCCGCCCGCAATGCGGACGGCGGGTCTTTTCTCCTTTATTCAGTCTTGGGGGCGCTGCCGCCCTCGCCGCTCTTGTTCCGGCGGCGTCCGCCCCGGTGATGGGGCCTGCGGCGGCGTTTTGCCTCTCCGCCGTCGCCGCCCTCGGCGGGCTCCTTTTTCTCCGTCTTGGGCTGCTGGGGCTGCCTGGGCTGCTGCTTGGGCGGCCGGGGCTTCTCCTGCTTCTCCTGCTCGGCAGGCTGCTGCTCGCCGCTCTTGGCGGCGCCGCTCTTGCCGCGGCCCCGGCGTCCGCCCCGGTGCCGGCGGCGGGGCTTGCCGTCGCCGCTCTCCTCGCTCATCTTCTCCCGGACAGGCGCTTCCTCCAGTTTGGGGTCCATATAGAACGGGGTGGAGAGGACCGGCGTCATCTCAAAGGCTTCATCCTCATGCTCGTCCACATACCGGGCGGGACGTTCGGGGATCTCGATGCCCTCCCGGCTGCCCTTGCCGTTGCGGAGAATGCAGATCTCACAGCCGCGGTACGTCTTGAGCGGCTCCGGGGCGCTGTCCAGGCTGACCTTGACGGTCTCCCGCAGCAGATCCACGCTCTTGACATTGCCGGGGCCGTCGGGAGTCTGGACGAAGCTCTCCACCTTGGGCATCCGCTTGGCGGCGTCCTCATAGGCGTTCTGCTCGTATTTCAGGCAGCACATCAGCCGCCCGCAGGTGCCGGAAATTTTGGTGGGGTTCAGGCTCAGGTTCTGGGTCTTTGCCATCTTGATAGACACCGGCAGGAAGCTGTCCAGGAACTGGGAACAGCAGAAGGGCCGGCCGCAGATGCCCAGGCCGCCTACCATTTTGGCCTCGTCCCGGACGCCGATCTGCCGCAGCTCGATGCGGGCCCGGAACACGGAGGCCAGGTCCCGGACCAGCTCCCGGAAGTCCACCCGCCCGTCGGCGGTAAAGTAAAAGATGATCTTGTTGCCGTCGAAGCTGGCGGAGACGTTCACCAGCTTCATCTCCAGGCCGTGGTCCGCGATCTTCTTCTCGCAGATGTCAAAGGCCTCGCTCTCTTTTTTCTTGTTGTACTCCACCACCCGGCGGTCATTCTCGGTGGCCATGCGCAGCACGGCGCACAGCGGGCTCACGATGGCGGAGTCCTCCACATCGTGGTTCCCTTCGGTGCAGGTGGCGAACTCGGGGCCCTGGGCGGTCTCCACCACCACCTGGTCCCCCATTTTCACCCGCAGGCCCTTGGGGTCAAAATAATAGTTTTTACATCCGCCCCGAAAGCGGACGCTGATCACTTCCGTCAAAGGATACCCTCCAATTCAGCGGCGAGGGCGCCCAGCACATGGCCGGGGCCGACGTTGTAGGCGCACTCCCCATGATACTTCTGTAATAGTTCTATTGTGGACATGATTTGGGATTTTGTCAAGTTTTTCGCAAGAAATGGCGCGATTTCCATTTCCCCCGGCTCCTGACCGTAAAGCAGCAGGAGGGCCGCCGCGAACGCCGCCCGGCTCCGCTCCAGCATGGCGGAGAGCGCCTCCCGGTCCAGCTTTTTCTTCTCCAGCCGCACCGCCAGCTCCGCCACGGCGCCCCGCCGGCGGCTGCCGATGGCCCGGCACAGCGCCTCCGCCGCCTCGGACGGCTCCCCGTCCTCTTCGCTGCCGGGCCGGAGCTTGATCTCCACGCAGCGGGAGCGCAGCGTCCGGAGCACCTGGCTGGGGTTTTCCGCGCAGAACAGGAACGCCGCGTAGGGCGGACCCTCCTCCACGATCTTTAAAAGGACATTCTGGTCCTGCTCCGTCAGCAGGGCGCAGTCCGGGAAGATGTACACCTTCCGCTGTCCCTCGTTGGGACGGATGTAGGCGTCAGACCGGATGGCGCGCACCACATCCACGGCGATGTTCTTGTGCTCCGGGTCCCGGACGGTGATGACATCGGGGTGGATGTCCTCCAGCACCTTCCGGCAGGCGGGGCACACGCCGCAGGGCTGTCCCTGCGCCGCCATGCATTCCATGGCCGCCGCCGCGTAGCGGGCAAGCCCCGTTTTGTCGCCGCCGCCGGTGAACAGCAGCGCGTGGGACAGGGTCCCCCGTCCGGCCGCCTCCCGGATGCGGGCCGCCGCCGGGTCCTTTTTCAGCTCTTCCAGCACAGCCATGGTATGCCTCCCTTCCAGCAGTTCTTTTGATTTTACCACAGTTTTTTTCAAAAAGGAATACGAAAAATACAGTCCCCTCCCGGACGCGCCTTCCCATTTTTCTAACGGTTTCTTGACGGGAAGCCGCCGGTTTCTCGCCTTTTTTCAGGCAATATTTTGCGCCGCAAAAGGTATTCTGATACTGCCAGGACGCGGTACGCCCGCTTTTCCGCCCCCGCTGAATCCATCTGAAAAAGGAGTGCATGGTCCATGGGTAAAAACGAGACTCTGGAAACACGCGACGGTTTCAACAGCAAACTGGGCTTTGTCCTTGCCTGTATCGGCTCCGCCGTGGGCATGGGCAATATCTGGCTCTTCCCCTACCGTATGGCGACCTACGGCGGTTCCTTCCTGCTGGTCTACCTGGTCTTCGACCTTCTCATCGGCCTGTCCGGGGTCATCGGAGAGATGAGCTTCGGCCGGGCGGCCCGCTCCGGTCCCATCGGCGCCTTCGGCACGGCCATGGCCTCCCGGGGAGAGCGCAGGCGCCACGCCGGGGAGGTCATCGGCGCGATTCCCATGCTGGGCGCCCTGATGCTGGCCATCGGCTACTCCGTGGTGGTGGGCTGGATCTTCAAGTACACCTTCGGCAGCTTCACCGGCTCCGTGCTGGCGCCCGTGGAGCCCGGCGAGTTCGGCGCGGCCTTCGGGCAGATGGCCTCCGCCTTCGGCAACAACCTGTGGCTCATCATCGCCCTGGCGGTGAACTTCGCCATTATGAACCTGGGCATCGCCGCCGGCATTGAAAAGGCCAACAAGGTGATGATCCCCCTGTTTTACATCATGTTCATCGGCCTTGCCATTTATGTAGCCTTCCAGCCCGGCGCGGGAGCGGGCTACCAGTGGATGTTCACCATCCGTCCCGAGGCTTTTAAAGACCCCATGATGTACGTCTACGCCCTGGGCCAGTCCTTCTTCTCCCTGTCGCTGGCGGGCAACGGCACTATCATCTACGGCTCCTATCTCTCCGACAAGGAGGACACCGTCAGCTCCGCCGTCACCGTGGCAGTGTTCGATACCTGCGCCGCCATGCTGGCCGCCCTGGTCATCATCCCCGCCATGGCCACCACCGGCGCCATCCTCTCCGAGAGCGGCCCGGGCCTCATGTTCATCTCCCTGCCCTACCTGTTCAAATCCATGCCCGGCGGACAGATCGTGATGATCGTGTTCTTCGTGGCGGTGCTGTTCGCGGGCCTCACCTCCCTGGTGAACCTGTTTGAGGCTCCCATCGCCGCCCTCCAGGACCACATGCACCTCAGCCGCCTGAAATCAGTTGCCATCGTGGGCCTCATCGGTGTGGTGGTCTCCGTCTGCATCCAGGGCATCGTCTCTCCCTGGATGGACTTCGTCTCCATCTACGTCTGTCCCCTGGGCGCTGCCCTGGCGGGTATCATGTTCGCCTGGGTCTGGGGCAGGCAGGCGGTGGAGGACGCCGTCTCCGTGGGCCGGAAGCACCGCATCGGCAAGTGGTATTATCCCCTGTACAAGTACCTCTTCTGCGTGCTCACCGCCGCCGTGTTCATCCTGGGCGCCGTCAACGGCGGCATCGGCTGACCGCCCTTCGGATGCTGTATTTGGCTCCTTCTCTATGGCGCGGACACCGCGCATTTCAGGGGAGAGACCGGTCATCGAGCCGGTCCCTCCCCCCTTTTTACCCTCACGGGTCCCTTGAAAACGTTTGCGTAAAAAGTTCTGATTTTTTTGGTTAAAATCGCAATAGTTTCGTGAAAATGCTCCATTTTTTGAGGACTTTATTATGGTATTTATGCATTGTTTTTCAAGAATCTGCCTATTATAATATTAACGGTTCTTTTTTAGCAATCGTTTGCGCAAAATTTCTGATAGCTTTTCTGCCGTTTGGCAGCGACAAAAAATACGGAGGAATCGAAATGAGCAAAAAGTATTGTTACCTGTTCACCGAGGGCAACGCCAACATGCGCGAGCTCCTGGGCGGCAAGGGCGCCAACCTGGCCGAGATGACCAACATCGGCCTGCCCGTGCCCCAGGGCTTCACCATCACCACCGAGGCCTGCACCCAGTACTATGAGGACGGCCAGAAGATCAACGACGAGATCGTGGCCGAGATCATGGAATACATCGAGAAGATGGAAGGCATCACCGGCAAGAAGTTCGGCGACGCCGAGAACCCCCTGCTGGTCTCCGTCCGCTCCGGCGCCCGGGCCTCCATGCCCGGCATGATGGACACCATCCTGAACCTGGGGCTGAACGAGACCGTGGTGGACGTGCTGGCCAAGAAGTCCGGCAACCCCCGCTGGGCCTGGGACTGCTACCGCCGTTTCATCCAGATGTACTCCGACGTCGTTATGGAAGTCGGCAAGAAGTACTTTGAGCAGCTCATCGACGAGATGAAAGAGAAGAAGGGCGTCACCCAGGACGTGGAGCTGACCGCCGAGGACCTGAAGGAGCTGGCCGGCCAGTTCAAGGCCGAGTACAAGTCCAAAATCGGCACCGACTTCCCCTCCGACCCCAAGGAGCAGCTGATGGGCGCCGTCAAAGCCGTGTTCCGCTCCTGGGATAACCCCCGCGCCAACGTGTACCGCCGCGACAACGACATCCCCTACTCCTGGGGCACCGCCGTCAACGTCCAGTCCATGGCCTTCGGCAACATGGGCGACGACTGCGGCACCGGCGTGGCTTTCACCCGCAACCCCGCCACCGGCGAGAAGAAGCTGTTCGGCGAGTTCCTGACCAACGCCCAGGGCGAGGACGTCGTGGCCGGCGTCCGCACTCCCATGCCCATCGCTGAGATGGCTGAGAAGTTCCCCGAGGCCTTCGCCCAGTTCGAGGGCGTCTGCAAGACCCTGGAAGACCACTATCACGACATGCAGGATATGGAGTTCACCGTGGAGCACGGCAAGCTCTACATGCTGCAGACCCGCAACGGCAAGCGCACCCCCGCCGCCGCTCTGAAGATCGCCTGCGACCTGGTGGACGAGGGAATGATCACCGAGAAGCAGGCTGTGGCCATGATCGAGCCCCGCTCTCTGGACACCCTGCTGCATCCCCAGTTTGACGCCGTGGCCCTGAAGAAGGCCGCCGTCATCGGCAAGGCCCTGGGCGCCTCCCCGGGCGCCGCCTCCGGCAAGATCGTCTTCTCCGCCGAGGACGCCAAGGCTTGGGCCGAGCGCGGCGAGAAGGTCGTCCTGGTCCGTCTGGAGACCTCTCCCGAGGACATCGAGGGCATGAAGGCCGCCCAGGGCATCCTGACCGTCCGCGGCGGCATGACCTCCCACGCTGCCGTCGTAGCCCGCGGCATGGGCAAGTGCTGCGTCTCCGGCTGCGGCGACATCAAGATGGACGAGGAGAACAAGAAGTTTGAGCTCTCCGGCAAGACCTATGTCGAGGGCGACTGGATCTCCCTGAACGGCTCCACCGGCGACATCTATGACGGCGCTGTTCCCACCACCGACGCTACCATCGGCGGCGAATTCGGCCGGGTCATGGGCTGGGCTGACCAGTACCGCCGCCTGCAGGTCCGCACCAACGCCGACACGCCCCACGACGCTGCCCAGGCCCGGAAGTTCGGCGCCGAGGGCATCGGCCTGTGCCGCACCGAGCACATGTTCTTCGAGGGCGACCGCATCCGCGCCATCCGCCGCATGATCTGCTCCGACACCGCTGAGCAGCGCGAGGCTGCGCTGGCTGTTCTGGAGCCCATGCAGCAGGGCGACTTTGAGGGCATCTACGAGGCCATGGAGGGCTGCCCCGTCACCATCCGCTTCCTGGATCCCCCCCTGCATGAGTTCGTCCCCACCGAGGAGCACGACATCGAGCTGCTGGCCGAGGACCTGGGCAAGTCCGTTGCCGACATCAAGGCCATCATCTCCTCCCTGCATGAGTTCAACCCCATGATGGGTCACCGCGGCTGCCGTCTGGCCGTCACCTATCCCGAGATCGCCGCCATGCAGACCCGCGCCGTCATCAAGGCAGCGCTGGCTGTCCAGGCCAAGCATCCCGACTGGAATATGGTCCCTGAGATCATGATCCCCCTGGTGGGCGAGGTCAAGGAGCTGAAGTACGTCAAGAGCGTGGTGGTCAAGACCGCCGACGAGATCATCAAGGCCGCCGGTTCTTCCATGAAGTACAAGGTCGGCACCATGATCGAGATCCCCCGTGCCGCTCTGACCGCCGACGAGGTCGCCAAGGAGGCCGACTTCTTCTCCTTCGGCACCAACGACCTGACCCAGATGACCTTTGGCTTCTCCCGCGACGACGCCGGCAAGTTCCTGGGCGCTTACTACGACAAGAAGATCTACGAGAACGATCCCTTCGCCAAGCTGGACCAGACCGGCGTTGGCAAGCTGGTGGCTATGGCCGCCAAGCTGGGCCGCTCTACCAACCCCGACCTGCACCTGGGCATCTGCGGCGAGCACGGCGGCGACCCCTCCTCCGTGGAGTTCTGCCACCGCACCGGCCTGGACTATGTGTCCTGCTCTCCCTTCCGCGTGCCCATCGCCCGTCTGGCCGCCGCTCAGGCTGCCATCAAGGAAATGTAATTTCCCGCTGTTCACAGAAAAGAGGACGCTCTGCGGTTATCCGCAGAGCGTCCTTTTTTGCTGCCTGGGTAAAACAGCTGCATTTTTTCATTGATATTCCCACAAGCCGGCCTCAAACTGTCATTTTATAGGCCGGCAGGCCTTTTTTCGCCGCTTCCGTTCCCAGCGCGATACAGCGGTTCAGGTTCTCAATATCCGGCATGATATGGTCGGTTTCCAATAACTGCCGGTTTCCCTTTTCCAGCTGATAGCCGATGAGCACGGAGCGCGCGGAGATGACCCGCTGTGCCAGCGGCGAGCAGATATGCTCAAACATCATTTCCAGCACAGCCAGCCAGTTAGAACCGTGCGTTCCGGCGACCAGATAAAACAGTTTCCGCAGCTCGGCGCTGCCGGCCGAGGCGAGATGATCGACCACTTCCCGGCGGCGCTTCTCATCTCCCTCCAAAAAGGTCAGCCGCTCCGCGGGATACAGCATACAGTGGATATAAGTCCATGCCGGCATGTTCAAGACACGGAACCAGGTACACACGTCCAGAAAAGACGGATTGTAATTGGTCTCCCATTTTTGAATGGTCTGCTGGGTCTTGCCAAGCGCCTTTGCCAGTTCCTCCTGTGTGGCGCCGGAATCCATTCTGGCCCTTGCCAGCATCGCGGAGGTGTCCGTATTGCTGAAGCAGATCGCATATCCGTTTTTCGCGGAAAAAACGGACGCCTCCTTCGCGGCGGCGATCGCCGACAAAAGCAGCGGGCGGTTCGCCTCGATCTCAGGGGGCTTCAGCGCCAGCCCATTGGCCGCGCTCATCTCATAGGATACCTGGATGATCTCCGCCACCCGGTAACGGCTGTTCAGGCTTGTGTGGATGTGCGCACAGGCCATATCCAATAATCCGGACCACTCTGAGCCATGTTTTCCGAATATCAGGTAATGGAGCTTCTGGATCTCTTTGGGCCCGGCTACTTTTGCGAAATAAAACCTGCCTGCTTCCCGAATCTCATCATCCGTATTTTTTGCGGTAAGCCCTGCAAATACATCCGGCCAGAAAAAATCCAGCATCGGACGAAATGGGCTTTCGCCCACCGTTCGGAACCACTCAAGGATCCCGTACAGGGTTGGAGAGCCTTGGCCGTTTTCCCATGCTTTGATCGTACTTTCCGAAACGCCCAGAGCCATGCTCATCGTCTTTCGGCTCAGTTCAGCACGGGTTCTGCTGCTGGAGAGTAAATTGCCGCAACGGTCTGCGTCTTCAATGATGTGGTTAAAAAGCAAGTAAGCTGCTCCTTTCTGAAGATTCACGGTATTGCTGTTTGACGGGACATGTAAAAATTTTGCAGAAATCCCACCGAATCAGTGGTAGAATAATTTTCACCTTCCTTTCCGCAGACTCCGCAAAATATTTTTGGCATATCACGGGGGCGCTTTTAGTTGGAAAACATTGTCTGAATCTGTCTTTTTTTAGGTAATGCGCGTAGAATGAAGTTCTGTTACAGTATACTTAACAAGACGGAAAGGAGACTCACAGACATGAGTACACTAAAAATCGTCATCGCCGATACAAATAATAATTTCGAATCGCTGGCAGGGTACATTCGTTTCAACAGAGATTTTGTGATTCTCGGAACCAGCGGCGATGGCGAGAAAGCAGTGTGGTTGATCCAGGAGAAAAAGCCGAATATGCTGGTCATAAATCCGACGGTCAAAAACAGCATGGCGCTGCTGTCTTATATTCAGAAGAATGCGGGCGGTCTTGCGGCTTTGTCGTTTTCTCAGGCGAAGGAGTACTTCATTGTGCCGATCCTGTCCGAATGGACCAACCGGGGCGAAATGTCCGCGCAGACCGCAAACCTCTCCGCATATATCAGGAGCCTCCCGGAGCCGGCTTCAGCCGCCGGACATGACGCGGAGCTGGAGATGCGGATATCCGGTCTGATGCGTCAGCTGGGCGTCCCTGCCCACCTCAAGGGATACCAATATCTCCGAAAAGCTATCATCATGGCTGCGAAAGACCCGGCGGTCATGGACGGGGTCACAAAGATCCTGTATCCGGATATTGCGAAATCTTACGGCACGACGGCCAGCTGCGTGGAGCGCGCGATGCGAAACGCCATCGAAGTTGCCTGGAACCGGGGAAATATTGATTTTTTGCAGCATTACTTCGGATACACCATCAAACCTCAGATGGACAAGCCGACCAATTCCGAGTTTATCGCAACGGTTGCTGATATTTTGTATTTGCAGCAGGATCGCCCCGAGCTTTTGGATTGTGTATAACGGTCAAAAAAACCATTTAATTCCAGTTCCTAATAAAAATTTATCGAAAAATCTTCGTATTGTCAATAAAAAACGAAATATTGTCTTGGAGAACCTGCAGCCGGCAGTCATTTCAAATGCGTCCGGGGAGTACAGAAGACGCCACCTCAAGGACAGCACCGCTTACATTTTCCCGCAAAAAACGGCCATTCAGAAGAAAAAATTGCCGATACAGGCACAAAAAAGCAGATACCTATCCACGGCAAAAGGATCCCGGCCCCGCTTCGGCGGGGCCGGGATCCTTTTCTCTGCCGGCGAAATTCCGCCGGATCTGCAATTTTTCGACGCTTTTCCCTCTAAAGTCCCTCTAAAGTCCCGCTTTTATCTTGTAATTCCCGCCGCAAGTGCTAAAATGATAACAATACCCGCCGCCGCAATCAGCGGATCTGTTGGAAACTCAGCGGGATTTTACAAAAGAGGGTGACTCAAGAAATGGAATGGACAATGACCGCCAACGCCCCGGGCCAGGTCTGCCTGATGCAGGGCAACGAGGCCATCGTACGCGGCGCATTGGAAGCAGGCATCAATTTTGCGGCCTCCTATCCCGGTTCTCCGTCTTCCCAGGTCCTGGGAATGCTGGGTAAAGTCGCGAAGGAACGAAACTTTTACGCGGAGTGGTCCACAAACGAGACCTGCGCCATGGAAGCCTGCATCGGCGCCTCTCTGGCCAACGCGCGGTCCATCTGCATCGTGAAGCAGAACGGCCTTCTCTTCGCGTCGGACGCCATTCATTGCGGCGCACAGCACGGCGTGAAGGGCGGCATGGTGGTCGTGACCTCGGACGACCCCAGCGCGCACTCCAGCACCAATGAATTTGACTCCCGTTATCAGGCCATGTCCGCCAACGTCCCCATGCTGGAGCCCACCAGCATGCAGGAGACCAAGGACATCATTCCCTACGCCTTCGAGCTCTCCGAGCGCACGCACCAGATCGTCATCGTGCGGCTGACCACCCGTGTCTGCCATGGCCGCGGCAACGTGGTGCTGGGCGAGCTGCCGGAAAAGCCCCACCAGCTGCAGCAGGTGGGCGAGTGGGACCGCATGGTGTGCGTGTCCTATCTGCGCAGCGCCATGCTGGAAAAGCTGGATATGCTGCGGCAGGAAGCTGAAAACTGCCCCTTCAACCACTATGTCGGCCCCGAGCATCCCAAGGAGCTGATCGTCGCCAGCGGCACCGGCCGCCTGTACGGTCAGGAGGCCATCCGCCGTCTGGGTGTGGGCGACCGCGTCGGCATGCTGAGCCTGGCCACCATCTGGCCCCTGCCGGAGGAGACCATCGTGCGCCATCTGCAGGGTGTGGAGAAGGTACTGACCCTGGAGGAAGTGGACCCTGTTCTGGAGCACAACCTGCAGGCCATCGCCGGCCGCCATCAGATGAGCATTGTGTTCTCCGGCCGCGGCGACGGCGCGCTGCCGAAGATCGGCGAGCTGGACCCCGACAATGTGGCCCAGGCCATCTCCCTCCTGACTGGCGCCAAGCTGCCGGAGAAGAAGATCGCCTCTCAGGAGCCGCTGATCGAGCGGGAGCTGACCTTCTGCGCCGGCTGCCCCCACCGCGCCACTTTCCACATTCTGAAGAAGGTGCTGCGGCAGGAGAAGCACCCCGGCGTCGTCATCGGCGACATCGGCTGCTACATCATGTCCGGCCAGGCCGCCGGCCAGTATGCCTTCCAAGCCTGCAACTGCATGGGCTCCGGCATCAACCTGGCGGAGGCCCTGGGCCAGCTGACCCACTACGGCCTGGACCAGAAGGTGGTCACCGTCTGCGGCGACTCCACCTTCTTCCACACCATCATGCCCGGCCTTGTGGACGCCACTTATCACAACGCCAACATGCTGCTGATGGTGCTGGACAACTCCGCCACCGCTATGACCGGCTTCCAGCCCCACCCCGCCACCGGCATCACCGCCATGGGCGACCAGGTGCCCGCCATGGACATCCAGAAGGTCGTGGAGGGCATCGGCTGCAAGGCCGAGGTCGCCGATCCCTTTGACGTTGTCGAGACGGAGAAGACCATCCGCCGCCTGCTGAACGCGCCGGGCATGAACGTGCTGATCATGCGCCAGCCCTGCGCCACGCTGATGAGCAAGAAGGAAAAACGTCCCGTCCGCGTGTACGTGGACCAGAACGTGTGCTGGGGCGAGGGCTGCGGCTGCGACAAGTACTGCAGCCGTGTCTGGGGCTGCCCCGGCAACACCTGGGACTTCAAGAACAACAAGGCTTACATCGACCCCGTGACCTGCGTGGGCTGCGGCGTCTGCGCCAAGCTGTGCCCCAGCGGCGCCATCAAGGTAGAAGGCGGTGAGGAAGCATGAAAAAGCTGAAATTCGACCCCCTGAATATCGTCATCTGCGGCATCGGCGGCCAGGGCAACGTGCTGGCTTCCGAGGTCGTGGGCAGCGCCATGACCGACCGGGGCTACCGGGTCGCCATCGGCGAGACCTACGGTGCCTCCCAGCGGGGCGGCTCCGTCATGAGCCACGTCCGCGTCTCCGAGGATCAGGAGCTCAGCGTGCTGATCCCCTCCGGCGAGGCCCACATCATCATCGGCTTTGAGCCTCTGGAGACCCTCCGCATGACCCGGAAGTATGCGGGCCCCAATACCATGATCGTCTACGATCCCCGCCCGGTGTATCCCCTGGGCGTGCTGCAGGGCATCCAGCAGTATCCCGACCAGGAGGCCCTGGAGGCGGAGATCGCAGAGCTGTCCGCGGCGGCCTATCCCGTTCCCGCGGCCGACATCGCCATGGAAGTAGGCGATTCCCGTGCCGCCAATATCGCGCTGCTGGGCGCCTTCACCCAGCTGCCCGACGCTCCCCTGAGCCGGGAAGACCTGGAGAAGATCCTGCAGCAGCGCTTCAAGGGCGCCGTGCTGGAACTGAACCAGAAGGCCTTCGCCAAGGGCTGCGCGGCTGTCAGCAAAAAGGAGGGCTAAAGCGATGATTACTGTAAAACTCCTTCATCCCACCATGGACCGGCAGATGACTCTGGAGCTGCCCCGGGAGACGAAATTCTCCGACCTGACTCCCATGATGTATGAAAAGGACTTTGTGAAGCCCCAGAAGCCAGGCTACCGCTTCATCTACCAGGAGCATCTGTGCGGCATGGCCCATGAGCTGGGCGACTACATTCCGGAATCCGCGTCCGAGATCGAGCTGAAGGTCTTTGACATTCCGGTCATCATGGTGTGAGGAGGTAGAACGATGTTAAGTACGATCGCATTGGATACCCAGGTCATCAAGCCGGGCCTCTGCACCGGCTGCGGTGCCTGCCAGGGTATGTGCCCCTATTGGGATTCCGTGGAGGGCCGGACCCTCTGCTACTTTGACTGCGAGCGGAAGGACGGCCGCTGCCAGGGCTTTTGCCCCCGGATGCCCACCGACCTTGACGCGCTGCGCAGGCAGTTCTTCCCGGCGGATACCATCCTGCCGGAGATCGGCCCCTTCCTGGGCCTGTACCTGACCCGGGCCGCGGACCCTGCCATCCGGGCCGGCGCCCAGCACGGCGGAACCATGACCGCCCTGGTGGAGCTGGCCATCAAAGAGGGCTTCATCGACGCGGCGGTCATGACCCGCTCCCAGGGCGGTCTGGAGCCCGAGGGCGTCCTGGCCACCACCGCGGAGGAGGTCCGCGCCTGCTCCGGCAGCAGCTTCCAGGTGCCCCCCACCCTGGCGGTGCTGAACAAAGCGCTGCGGGAAGACCGCTACCACAGCATCGGCGTGGTGGGCACGCCCTGCAAGACCCTGGCGGTCTATAAGATGAAGTCCAAGCCCCTGACGGAGAACGACAACCACGCCGACAACATCGGCATGGTATTCGGCCTCTTCTGCGGCTGGGGCCTGGACTGGGAGGGCATCCGGGACCTGACGGCCAAACACGCCGACCCCGCGAAGGTGTCCCACATGGACATTCCCCCCAGCAAATACCACTCCCTGGAGCTGCGGGAGAACGGCGAGACCGTATCCGTCAACCTGGACGAGGTGACGCCGCTGGTGCGGTCCGGCTGCCGCTACTGCACCGACATGACCGCCGAGTTCGCCGACCTCTCCGTGGGCGGCGCCCGCAGCGCCGACGGCTGGGACGTGGACAAGGGCTGGAACCAGGTCATCGTCCGCTCCGAAAAGGGCATGAAGCTGCTGGAGCTGGCCCGGGAAAAGGGCATCCTGGAGTTCAAGGACCCCCCGGAAACCGGCCTGGACAAGCTGAAGGGCGCCTCTCTCGGCAAAAAGCGCACGGGTCTCAAGAACCTGCGTGGGCTGACCGGAAACGAGGACGACCTGGGCTATCTGAATCCCAGCAAGGAGCTGTTCCAGGAGCTGTAAGCATCCCATTTATCTGCAAAAACTCCCCGGTCCGTTTGGACCGGGGAGTTTTTTGATGTCTTTTTACACGGAGACGATCTTCCACGCGCACCACACCAGCAGCAGCGCCATGACGGTGTTGATGACCTTCGCGTACTTCTTGTAAAGCGGGAATAAGATCGTGCCCAGGGTGGCCCAGATGAGGTTGCCCGTTCCGGCGCAGGCCGTCATAATGGCGGCAAAGGCCAGGACGCAGCCCACGTGGAAGCCGTAGGGCAGAATAAAGCTGGAATAGAAGGCAATGCCCAGCATCATAATTTTGATGTTCAGAAACTGGAGCAGAAACCCGTTCACATAGGTCAGGGGCCTGGAGGTATCCGCCGTCCCGTCCCCGGTCTTGCGGGTGAGGGTCTTGTACGCCAGATAGAGCACATAGGCGGCACCCACGTATTTTGCCACCGGGACGATCTGGGGGATCAGCTCGCCCAGAACGGCGCAGCCGAAGCCGCAGATCAGCATGACGGTCAGCAAGCCCGTCCAGATGCCGAGGATCAGCGGACGGCACTTGCGGAAGCCGAAGGTACTGGTGCTGCTGAGCAGCAGGATGTTGTTCGGCCCCGGCGTAAAAGTCGTGGCACAGGCAGAGAGCGCCAGCTCCCAGAAAACGGCTGCGGTCATAAAGCGTCCCTTCTCTTTCTATGTGTCAGTCCTGCACCCCGGCCTTGCACAGCTCGATGAACTGCTTGGCGACCCGGGCGCTGCGGCCGCCCATGCGGATGGCAAACGCCTCGCTGCGGACGTTCAGCTCCCGTTCATCCATATCCAGGCCGTACTGCTTAGCAAGCTCCTGCACGATATACAGGTAGCGGTCCCGGTCGGGGCTGGCAAACGTAATGGTCAGGCCGAAGCGGGCGGACAGGCTCATCAGCTCCTGGCGGGTGTCGCTCTCGTGGATGTCGTCGCCGGAGCGGTCCGTCAGGGTCTCCTTGATGAGGTGGCGGCGGTTGCTGGTGGCGTACACCGCGATGTTGTGGGCCCGGCCGCCCACGCTGCCCTCCAGAATGGCCTTCAGGGCGGCGAAGTTGTCGTCGTTGGCGGTGAAGCTCAGATCGTCGATAAACAGGATGAACTTCAGGGGGTTGGCGGCCAGGGCGTCCATCAGGTCGGGGATCTGGTAGAGCTGGTTCTTCTTGACCTCCACCAGCCGCAGGCCCTGGTCCGCGAAGTTGTTGGCGATGGCTTTGATGGCGCTGGACTTGCCGGTGCCGGCGTCGCCGTACAGCAGGACGTTGTTGGCGGGCTTCCCCTCCAGCAGCGCGCGGGTATTGGCGATGACCTTCTCCCGCTCCTTCTCGTAGCCGGGGAGCTCCTCCAGCTGCTGGGGGTCCGGGTGCTTCACCGGCACCAGCGCTCCGTTCTCCACGGTGAACATATGGTAGCGGGCAAAGATGCCGTAGCCCTTGGAGCCCACCTCCCGGAGCCGGACGGCATAGTCCGCCGCGATGTCCCGGGCGGAGATATTCCAGCTCTCGTGGTACACGTCGGGGTCCAGATACTCGGCGCCGTGGATAAAATCCTCCAGTGTCAGCCGGGACAACTCGTTGAGAAACTCCAGCTCATGCTCCATATGCGCCTTCAGCAGGGGGTTCAGGGTCTCCGGATCGTGCTGGCGAACGCAGACGTTCTCGTTCTCCATGACGATCTCATACAGGTAGTCCGTCCAGTTGTCACAGCCTCTGCTGAACAGCACGTACTCAAAAGCGGCGCAAGCTTCCACAAAGTCATCCTCGGTGCCGCTGCAGCGGGCTTCCAGCATGCGGCGGAGCGCCTGCACAGCGGGATCGTCCAGCAGGCCCCGGAAAATGACCAGGCTGATCAGCCGGCGGCGAATGGTATTCAGGCTCTTCATTACTTCAGAACAGCTCCTTCATCGGCGCTGGTGACCATGCGGGCGTAGCGGCTGAGCCAGCCGGTGGTGATGTTGGGCGCGGGCTGGACATAAACGGCCCGGCGGGCGGCCAGCTCCTCGTCGGAGACCAGCAGGGTCACGGAGGCGTTGGGGATGTCGATGGCGATCTGGTCGCCCTCTTTCACCAAACCGATAGGCCCGCCGGAGGCCGCCTCGGGGCTGACGTGGCCGATGGAGGCGCCCCGGCTGGCGCCGGAGAAGCGGCCGTCGGTGATGAGGGCCACGGTCTTGTCCAGGCCCATGCCCGCCAGGGCGGAGGTGGGATTCAGCATCTCCCGCATGCCGGGGCCGCCCTTGGGGCCCTCGTAGCGGATGACCACCACGTCGCCGGGGACGATCTTCCCCGCGTAGATGGCGGCGATGGCCTCCTCCTCGCTGTTGAACACCCGGGCGGGGCCGGTGTGGGTCTGCATCTCCGGGGCCACGGCGCTGCGCTTGACCACGCAGCCGTTGGGGGCCAGGTTGCCCCACAGGATCTGCAGGCCGCCGGTGGTGCTGTACGGGTCCTCAATGGGCCGGATGGCGTTGTGGTTGAGGTTCTTGGCGCCCTGGATGTTCTCGCCCACGGTCTTGCCGGTGACGGTCATACAGTCCAGGTCCAGCAAACCCTGCTTCGCCAGCTCCGCCTGGACGGCGGGGATGCCGCCGGCGGCGTACAGGTCCGGCATGTGGGTGGGACCGGCGGGAGCCAGATGGCACAGGTTGGGGGTCTTGGCGGAAATTTCGTTGAACAGCGCCAAATCTACGGGCACACCCGCCTCATGGGCGATAGCCAGCAGGTGCAGCACCGTGTTGGTGGAGCAGCCCAGGGCCATGTCGCAGGTCAGGGCGTTGCGGATGCTGCGCTCGTTGATGATGTCCCGGGCACAGATATTCCGGCGGACCATCTCCATGATAGCGGCGCCCGCCTGACGGCCCAGCTGGAGGCGCTTGCTGTAAGCGGCGGGGATGGTGCCGTTTCCGGGCAGTCCGATGCCGATGGCCTCGCACAGGCAGTTCATGCTGTTGGCGGTGTACATGCCGGAGCAGCTGCCGCAGGAGGGGCAGCAGTTCTGGGTGCACTCCTCCAGCTTTTCCTCGGAGATCATGCCCGCCTTGTAGGAGCCCACGGCCTCGAACATCTTGGAGAGGCTCACCTCCTGGCCATCGTAGCTGCCCGCCAGCATGGGTCCGCCGGAGCAGACCACGGCGGGCACGTTCATACGGACGGCGGCCATGACCATGCCGGGCACGATCTTATCGCAGTTGGGCACCAGCACACAACCGTCGAACTGATGGGCCAGGAACATGGTCTCCACGCTGTCGCAGATCAGCTCCCGGCTGGCCAGGGAGTATTTCATACCCACATGGCCCATGGCGATGCCGTCGCACACGCCGATGGCGGGCACCATGAAAGGCGTGCCGCCGGCGGCCTCGATGCCGCTCTTCACGGCCTGAGTCAGCTTGTCCAGGTTCATGTGGCCGGGAACAATGTCGCTGTGGGCGCTGACCACGGCGATCAGGGGCTTTTCCAGATCCTCGGGCGTGTAGCCCAGGGCGTAAAACAGGCTGCGGTTGGGCGCCCGCTCGGCGCCCTTTGTCACATTGTCACTGCGCATGGCGTTCTCCTCTTTCCGATTCGCTGGCAGGCCGGAGGCCCTTGGGCCCCGGCCTGCACCGCGGATTTTGTGTTTATTTCTTCAGCCAGCTCATCATGGCCCGGAGCTGGGCGCCCACCTTCTCGATGGGGTGCTCGGCAGCCATGCGGCGCTGGGCCAGGAAGTGGGTGCGGCGGCCGCCGTTGGGGTTCATCTCGGTGAGGAACTCAGAGGCAAAGGTGCCGTCCTGGATCTCCCGCAGGATGTTCTTCATCTCCTTGCGGGTGTCCTCGGTGATGAGGCGCTTGCCGGTGCGGTAGTCGCCGTACTCGGCGGTGTTGGAGATGGAATAGCGCATCTTGGCGAAGCCGCCCTCGTTGATGAGGTCGATGATGAGCTTCATCTCATGGCAGGTCTCGAAGTAGGCCATCTCAGGCTCGTAACCAGCCTCCACCAGAGTCTCGAAACCGGCGTGGATCAGCTCGCACACGCCGCCGCACAGCACGGCCTGCTCGCCGAACAGGTCGGTCTCGGTCTCCTCCTTGAAGGTGGTCTCCAGGATACCGGCACGGCCGGCGCCGATGCCGGAGGCATAGGCCAAAGCCACGTCCTTGGCCTTGCCGGTGAAGTTCTGCTCCACGCAGATCAGGCTGGGCACGCCCTTGCCCTCCAGGTACTGGCTGCGGACGGTGTGGCCGGGGCCCTTGGGAGCGATCATGATGACGTCCACATTGGCGGGAGGCACGATGGTCTTGAAGTGGATGTTGAAGCCGTGGGCGAAGGCCAGGGTCTTGCCCTCGGTCATGTAGGGGGCCACCTGCTTGTTGTAGATGTCGGCGCACAGCTCGTCGGGCACCAGCATCATAACGATGTCGCCGGCCTTGGCAGCTTCTTCCACTTCCATCACGTGGAAATTGGGGCAGGTCTCGGCGAACTTGGCGGCCTTTTCCCAATGGGCGGAGCCCTTGCGCAGACCGACCACAACGTTCACGCCGCTCTCGGCCAGGTTTTCGGAATGGGCGTGGCCCTGAGAACCAAAGCCGATGACGGCGACGGTCTTGCCGTCCAGCATTCCCAGATTGCAGTCGGAATCGTAATACTTCTTGATAGCCATGATTGAGTTCTCCTTTTTCTTTTTGGTGTTTTTGTTTGTTATTGTTTTTATGGAAGGGGAATCGCGTTGATGGTTCCGGCCGAAAGAGCGGAAAAATCAAAAACGCCTTTGCCTCCTGCAAATCAAGAGGCAAAGGCGTTAAAACCTTCACGGTACCACTCTTGTTAACGATGCGTCGCCGCGTCGTCATCTCAGCAGGCTCCAACAAGCCCTGCACGGTAACGGGTGCGTCCGGCTCTGCCTAACGGTTTCCCCTCAGCAGGCTACTCCGGGATGATTTCGTCCCCTCCGACGCTTATTGCCTTGCACCGACCGGCAATTCTCTGAAAGCGGAGCGAAGCGGATTACTTGTTCCCTTCATCATATTTCTTGTGGGTGATTCTGCCATAGAAGTTTGCAAATGTCAAGCTTAATTTTTCTGATGTCAGACATCAGCAGTCAGATACGACTGCGGATCTCCGCGCCCATCTCCCGGCAGCCGACCAGCGTACAGCCCGCCTGCATGATGTCGCCACAGCGGATGCCCGCCTTCAGCGTCTGGTCCACGGCGGCCTCGATGGTGTCGGCCTCCGCCGCCATGTCGAAGCTGTACCGCAGCATCATGGCCGCCGCCAAAATAGTGCCGATGGGGTTGGCCTTGTTCTGGCCCGCGATGTCCGGGGCGGAGCCGTGGATGGGCTCGTAAAGGCCCCGGGTGCCCTCGCCCATGCTGGAGGAGGGGATCATGCCGATGGAGCCGGTGATCTGGCTGGCCTCGTCGGAGAGGATGTCGCCGAACAGGTTTTCCGTCACGATGACGTCGAACTGGCTGGGGTCCCGGACGATCTGCATGGCGGCGTTGTCCACATACATGTGGAGCAGCTCCACATCCGGGTACTCCTCCGCCACCTCGCTGACCACCCTGCGCCACAGCCGGGAGGTGTCCAGTACGTTCGCCTTGTCGATGGAGGTCACCCGTCTGCGGCGTTTTTGGGCCATCTGGAATGCCACATGTGCCACCCGGCGGATCTCATGCTCGGCGTAGGCCATGATGTCGGTGGCCTTCTGCTCGCCGTCCACCTCGGCGGTGGAGTGCTCGCCGAAGTATACGCCGCCGATCAGCTCCCGGACCACCACGAAGTCAATGCCTTTTGCCGCGATGTCCGCCCGCAGGGGGCAGGACGCGGAGAGGTCGGAGAACATCCGGGCGGGCCGGACGTTGGAGTACAGTTTCATAGCGCCCCGGAGCTTCAGCAAGCCCCGCTCCGGGCGGTTGGCGGAAGGCTGGCTGTCCCACTTGGGGCCGCCCACGGCGCCCAGCAGCACGCTGTCGGCGTTCAGGCAAGTCTCCAGGCTGGAGTCCGGCAGGGGCACGCCGAAAGCGTCGATGGCGCAGCCGCCCATGGGAGCGTCTACATAGGTGAAGGTGTGGCCGAACTTGGCAGCTACGGCGTCCAGCACGCCCATGGCCTCGGTCACGATCTCCGGGCCGATGCCGTCGCCCTTGATGATGGCAATGGTCTTTTCCACGCTCAGCCCTCCTTTGCCTTCAGGGAGGCCATCAGGCCGCCCTTGGCGATCATGTCCTTGATAAACGGCGGGAAGGGCTCCGCCTGGTAGGTCTCGTTTTTGGTCACGTTGGTGATGACGCCGGTGTCAAAGTTGACCTCCACCTCGTCGCCGTTTTCGATGCCCCGGCTGGCGGCGGGACACTCCAGAATGGGCAGGCCGATGTTGATGGCGTTGCGGTAGAAAATGCGGGCAAAGCTGGCGGCGATGACGCAGGAGATGCCGCTGGCTTTGATGGCGATGGGGGCATGCTCCCGGGAGGAGCCGCAGCCGAAGTTAGCCCCGGCCGCCATGATGTCGCCGTCCTTCACCTTGGTGATGAAGGTCTTATCGATGTCCTCCATGCAGTGGGAGGCCAGCTCCCTGGCGTCCTGGGTAGCCAGATACCGGGCGGGGATGATGACGTCGGTATCGACGTGGTCCCCGTATTTATGTACGATTCCGTGTGCGTTCATTTGTTCACGACCTCCTCGGGATGTGCGATATGGCCCATAATGCCGGATGCCGCCGCCACAGCGGGAGAGGCCAGATAGACCTCGCTGTCCACATGCCCCATCCGTCCCACGAAGTTGCGGTTGGTGGTAGAGACGCACCGCTCTCCGGCGGCCAGAATGCCCATGTAGCCGCCGAGACACGGCCCGCAGGTGGGGGTGGAGACGATGCAGCCCGCGTCCAGGAAGATGTCGGTGTAGCCCCGGTGCATGCACTCCCGGTAAACGTTTTGGGTAGCGGGGATGATGATGCCCCGGACGCCGGGAGCCAGACGGCGGCCCTTCAGAATTTCAGCGGCGGCGGCCATGTCGGGCAGCTGGCCGTTGGTGCAGGAGCCGATGACGATCTGGTCGATGGCGATGTCCTTGCCCTCCCGGGCGGGATGGGCGTTTTCCGGCAGATGGGGGTAAGCCACGGTGCAGTCCACCCGGGAAAGGTCGATCTCCACCGTGCGCTCGTACTCCGCGTCCTCGTCCGCCTCATAAGCGGTCCAGGGGCGGTCAACGCGCTCCGCCACATAAGCCCGGGTCACATCGTCCACGGGGAAGATGCCGTTTTTCGCGCCGGCCTCGATAGCCATGTTGGAGATGGTCAGCCGGTCGTAGATGCTCAATTCCGCCACGCCGGGGCCGGTGAACTCCAAAGACTGGTACCGGGCGCCGTCCACGCCGATCATGCCGATGAGGGTCAGGATGACGTCCTTGCCGGAGACATAGGGGCGGAGCTTCCCGGTGAGGTTCACTTTGATGGCGGAGGGCACCTTGAACCAGGTCTCCCCCGCCGCCATAGCAGCGCCCATGTCCGTAGAGCCTACGCCGGTGGAGAAGGCGCCCAGGGCGCCGTAGGTGCAGGTGTGGGAGTCGGCGCCGATGACGGCCTCGCCGGGAGCCACCAATCCCTGCTCCGGCAGAAGGGCGTGCTCGATGCCCATGGTGCCCACATCGTAGTAGTGGTCGATGTCGAATTTCCGTGCAAAGGTGCGGCACTGCCTGCACTGGGTGGCGGCCTTGATGTCCTTGTTGGGGGCGAAGTGGTCCATCACCAGGGCGATGCGGCTCTTGTCGAACACCTTGTCGAAGCCCGCCGCTTCAAACTCATTGATGGCAACCGGAGTGGTGATGTCGTTGCCCAGCACCAGGTCCAGTCTGGCCTGGATGAGCTGTCCGGCCCGCACGCTGTCCAGGCCCGCGTGCTTTGCCAGAATTTTCTGCGTCATGGTCATTCCCATTGTTTTGTTCTCCTTTTAAGCGGTCGCTTCCATCATCTTGTTGATGCCGTTGACGTAGGCCCGGATGGAGGACTCGATGATGTCGGTGGAAAGGCCGGTGCCGGTGTAGCGGCGGCCGTTGGGGGCTTCGATCTTCACCACGGCCTCGCCGATGGCGTCCTCGCCGTCGGTGACGGCGTTCAGGCTGAAGCTGTCCAGCTTGATGTCCAGTCCCAGCATCCGGTTGATGGCCTTGAAGGAGGCGTCCAGGGGGCCGGAGCCGATGGCCACTTCCTCCATCTCCTCTCCGGCGCGCTTGAGCTTCACGCAGGAGGTGTTGGGCACGCCGTCGCCGGCGTTGACCACATGACTCACCAGCTGGCAGGTCTCATAGCTGGCGTTGTGGCGGTGGAGCACCAGGGCCTCCAGGTCGGCGGTGGTGATGTTTTTCTTTTTGTCCGCCAGGATCTTGAACCGGGCAAAGACCTTCTCCAGCTCCTGGTCGCTGAGCTCATAGCCCATGGAGGCCAGCTTATCCCGCAGAGCGTGCTTGCCGGAGTGCTTGCCAAGCACCATGGTGTTCTGGGGGATGCCCACATCGGTAGAGTTCATGATCTCGTAGGTCTGGGCGTTGGCGATGACGCCGTGCTGGTGGATGCCGGACTCATGGGCGAAGGCATTGGCGCCCACGACGGCCTTGCTGGGCGGGATGGGCACGCCGGTGATGTTGCTGAGGAGCTTGCTGGAACGGTAGATCTGCTTCGTATTGATGCCCGTCTCGGCGTCGTAGAAATCCCGGCGGGTGTGGAGGGCCATCACGATCTCCTCCAGGCTGGCGTTGCCCGCCCGCTCGCCGATACCGTTGACGGTGCACTCCACCTGGGTAGCGCCCGCCTTGATGCAGGCCAGGGAGTTGGCCACCGCCATGCCCAGATCGTCATGGCAGTGGACGGAGATGTCCACGTTCTCGATGCCGGCCACGTTCTGGCGCAGGTAGGTGATGAGCTCCGCCATCTCCTGGGGGGTGGAATAGCCCACGGTGTCAGGCACGTTCAGGGTGGTGGCGCCGGCGGTTACGGCATTGGTGTAGCACTGGGCCAGGAACGCCCAGTCGGAGCGGGAGGCGTCCTCGGCGGAGAACTCGATGTCCTCGCAGAAGCTCTTGGCGTAGCCCACCATATCGGTGATGCGCCGGAGCACCTCCTCCGGGGACATCTGCAGCTTGTATTTCATGTGGATGTCGCTGGTGGCCAGGAACACATGGATGCGGGGGTGCTTCGCGCCCTTCACCGCGTCCCAGGCGGCGTCGATGTCGCCCTTCGTGCAGCGGGCCAGAGACGCCACGGTGCAGTCAGTCACCGCTCCGGCGATGGCCTGGACGCTCTTGTGGTCCATGGGGGAGGCGATGGCAAAGCCGGCCTCAATGATGTCCACACCCAGCTTTTCCAGCTGCTTCGCCATCTCGATCTTCTCAGAGAGGTTCATGCTGCAGCCCGGGGACTGCTCGCCGTCTCTCAGGGTGGTGTCAAAAATCTTGATATGCTTCATGGTCTGATTCCTCCTGCTTTCTATCTGCAAAAATTATCCCAAACAAACAAAAAAGCTTTCGTCTCTTCAAAGAAGAGACGAAAGCTGAACTTCCGCGGTACCACTCTCATTGGCATAAAAAATGCCCGCTTTCGGCATCGGCCCGGCTCACGTCCGGACGAATCCCGCCTCTTTGGTAACGGTGAGGAAACCCGTTCCCGCCTAAACATGCGTCTCAGCGGAACTACTCAGGGGCCAGTGACATCTTTCCACTCTGCATTGCCTCGCAGCGGCCGGCAACTCTCTGAAGCGTCTGTGGCAAGACTTTTTCCCCGTCATCGTATTTCGGATGATTGGTGTTGGGGCTACTATACTCGCCCCCCACACCTTTTGTCAAGGCGGCATTTTCAAGTTTTTGAAAAATCAACAAAACTTTTCTGCCGCCTGTTTTATTTTTTGTTCTTTCTGTGGATGAGCGGAACCTCCGGTCCCGTGTGGCTAATATCACTCTGAATGCCCAGCCACGCATAGAAACGGCGCATAAACCGGAACGTAAAGCCGCCGGGCAGCATGGCGTTGACGAACAGCGCGGCTATCACACCGACGCCGGTGTCCAGAATGCGGTTCAGAGCATAGGAGATATACGTGTCCGTGGGTGTGTTAAAGAGGATGATGCACAGCACCACGCCGCCGGGCTGGATGCCGCCCACCCAGATATACTGGCAGGCCACGATCAGGATCACCACGCCCACAAAGGTCAGCGGGATCAGGACCCAGCGGTTGCTGCCGTCAGGGAACAGCTCCGCGTAAACGGCGAACAGGGCCATGCCAATGAAGCCGCCCACCAGCGTGCCGAAAAAGCGGTTGCCGCCGTGGAGCTTGCTCATATCGTAGTCGCTGCCCATGCCGAAAATGGCGCCGATGCAGGCAAAAGCGGGGCTGCGGTCAAAAAAATAATAGACCAATGCACAGAGGGCGGCAGCGGTGGCGGTCTTGATATTCCGCATCCCGATCCTCGGCCATTGGAACTTTTTATGCTCTGTCTCTTTGCTCGTCCCCATGGGATTTCTCTCCCCGTTTCTTCCATGCAAGTTCAGATTCCGTTAAAATTCTATCATAGTTGAAGGAGGATGAGAAGTCTGCTGCACAAATTCTTTGCAAATTTTGCGTAGAATTTGCAGGGAGTTTGTTTTGGAAATTGCACAAAAGCCGTCGTATTTTCAAGCCGAAACCAACAAATTTACGCCTGCCTGCCCTTTTGACACATCAGCCCAAAGGCCGCCAGCTGAAATCCCGCCGCGCCCAGCACCGCCCGCTGGGGCGCCAGCCCGGTCAGCCATGCTCCCAGGGCCGCGCCCGCGATAAAACAGGCAATGACGGCGTAATAGCACAAGCCCTTTTCCACGCTTGTCCTCTTTCCGCCGGTAAGAGCGTGGTAAATGGCCTCCGTGCCGCTGCGGAGGTTTCCGGTGCACATGGTGGTGGCAAAGGGGTTGCCCCGGACCTTCCGGAAGGTCTCCACCTGCAGGGCGCAGACAAAGGCCACCAAGGTATTTGCCGCCGGGTCCCACTCTCCCCGGGGCAGGAACGCCACGACGCACAGCACGGCGATCTCGGCCAGCAGAACGGTGTGCCGCCAGTGATACCTGGGGCCGCTGCGGTGGTGCTCCCGGATGAACTCCGCCGCCAGAACACCCAGGGCGAAGGCCAGGATGGGAAGCAGATACCCCGCGGCTCTCCGCCACTGGCCCTGGATCAGGCAGATGCCGAAGAGCACCATGTTGCCCGTCTCCGCGTTGGCAAACACACCGCCCCGGCTGAGATAGGTGTAGGCGTCCAGCAGGCCGCCTGCCGCCGCCAGCAGAGCGCCCACCAAAAAGGACTCCGATTTTTGAAACTGTTTTTCCGTTTCCTGAAGCAATGTCCTTCCCTCTTTTCCGCAAAGCAGGGCCGTGCGGCAAAACGCCCACGGCCCTGTTGACTCAGTATTCCGCCTCGCCGGTATAGACCAGCTTCGCGTCTCCGGTGAGGGTCACCCGCTCGTCGGTGTAGTTGACGATGAGGTCGCCGCCCTTGGCCCGGACGGTGACGTCCTTGCCCTTTTCGCACAGGCCGTTGGCGACAGCCGCCACCACCGCTGCGCAGGCGCCGGTGCCGCAGGCCATGGTCTCGCCGCTGCCCCGCTCCCAGACCCGCATCTTGATGGTGCTGGGGTTCACCACCCGGATGAACTCCGTGTTGATACGCTCCGGGAAATGGGGCGCGTGCTCGAACCGGGGGCCGATGAAATCAATGTCCACGGCATCCACCCGGGGGCAGAACACCACACAATGGGGGTTGCCCATATCCACGCAGGTGATGCGGAAGGGCCGCCCGCCGATGACCACGGGATAGTCCACCACCGTCTGTTCCGCGATGGCAAATTTCAGCGCCGCCGTGTCCAGGGTGGCGTAGCCCATATCCACGCAGGCGGAAGTCACCTTGCCGCTGGTGGTGTAGAGCTTCACGGTCTTGGTGCCCTTGCCGGTCTCAATGGTCAGCTTCTCTTTTTTCACGATGCCATTGTCATAGAGGTACTTGCCCATGCACCGCAGGGCGTTGCCCGCCATCATGCCCTCGCTGCCGTCGGCGTTGAACATCCGCATCTTCGCGTCGGCCTTTTCCGACCGCTCCATGAGCACGATGCCGTCGGCGCCGATGCCGTGATGCCGGTCGCAGAAGGTCACGCACAGGGATTCGGGGCAGGTGATGGCCCCGTCCCAGTTTTCCAGGAAGATATAGTCGTTGCCGCAGGTCTCCATCTTGGCGAATTTCAGCTTCTGGCGCTCCGTCCGCAGGTGGCAGATGTCGATGAGCTCCGTGTTGTGCTGGTTGTACCGGGAGGCTAGAATATCCGTCAAAGCGTTGGCAGTGTCCAGAGAAGTGAGGCACGGAATGCCCAACTGGACGCAGCGGTGGTTCAGATGGATGAAATCTTTGATATAGCTGGGCTCGGTGGAGCCGGTGAGGATGACGTAATCGATTTTTCCATCTTCCAATAGCTGGAACACCCGGTTGTCCTGGCCCAGCTTGCCCACAACCTCCACATCGGTGCCGAGGCGGGAAATTTCCTGGGCGGTGCGCTCCGTGGCGTACAGCTTAAAGCCCATCTCGTCCAGCTTCCGGGCGATGTTGACGATCTCCGGCTGGTCCCGGCGGTTGACGGAGATGAGCACGCCGGCGTGCTCGCTCTTCTCCACCTTGTACCCGGCGGAGACCAGGCCCTTGAACAGCGCCTCCTGCATATCCTTGCCCAGGCCCAGCACCTCGCCGGTGGACTTCATCTCAGGGGACAGGGCGGCGTTGGCGTCGGTGATCTTCTCGAAGGAGAACACAGGCACCTTGACGGCCACATAGGGCGGCTGCTTGTAGAGCCCGGTGCCGTAGCCCAGGGAGGCCAGCGGCTGGCCCACCATGACCCTCGTCGCCAGGTCCACCATAGGCACGCCCGTCACCTTGGAGATGTAGGGCACAGTCCGGCTGGCCCGGGGATTGACCTCGATGACGTACAGGTCGTTCTGGTAAATCAGATACTGGATATTGATAAGTCCCTTGGTACCCAGGCTCAGGGCCAGCTTCTCGGAGCAGTCAATAATGGTCCGCAGCATCTTGTCGCCGATAGAGTAGGGCGGATAGACCGCGATAGAGTCGCCGGAGTGGACGCCGGTGCGCTCGATGTGCTGCATGACGCCGGGGATGAGGACATCCTTGCCGTCGGAGATGACGTCCACCTCCAGCTCCTTGCCCATCAGGTACTGGTCCACCAGCACGGGATTTTCGATTTTCCCGGAGAGGATGACCTCCATATAGGTCCGCACGTCCTCGTCGTTGTGGGCGATGACCATGTTCTGTCCGCCGATGACGTAGCTGGGCCGCAGCAGCACGGGATAGCCCAGCTCATGGGCGGCGTCCAGCGCCCCCTGCATGCCGGTGATGCCCATGCCGCGGGGGCGCTTGATGGAGAACCGCTCCAGCAGCTCGTCGAACCGCTCCCGGTCCTCGGCCATGTCGATAGACTCGGCGGAGGTGCCCATGATGCGGATGCCGTGGTCGTCCAGGAATTTCGTCAGCTTGATGGCCGTCTGGCCGCCGAAGGCCACCACCACGCCCACAGGCTTCTCCACCTCGATGATGTGCATAACGTCCTCGGGGTACAGGGGCTCGAAATACAGCCGGTCGGCGGTGTCGTAGTCGGTGGAGACGGTTTCCGGATTGTTGTTGACAATGACCACCTCGTAGCCCAGCTCTTTCAGCGTCCAGACGCAGTGGACGGAGGAGTAGTCGAACTCAATGCCCTGGCCGATGCGGATGGGGCCGGAGCCGAGGACCATGATGACGGGCTTGCCGCTGCGGGGGAAGGTACGGGACTCGCAGAACTGGTCAAAGGAGGAGTAGAAATAGGGGGTCTCGGCGTCAAACTCGGCGCCGCAGGTATCCACCATCTTGTAGACGGCGGTCTTGCTCTCGCAGGGCAGCGCTTCCGCCCCGGAGAGCCGCAGCAGGGCGCTGTCGGGATAGCCCAGCTTCTTTCCCGTCTCGTAGTGCTCGGCGGTGAGGCCGTCCTTCTCCAGCGCCAGCTCGAACTCCGCCATCTTCTTGAGCTTCGCCAGGAACCAGCGGTCGATTTTGGTGATGCTGAAAATTTCCTCGATGGAAATGCCGGACTTCAGCGCCTCGAACACCGTGAAAATGCGGTGGTCGTCCACCCGGCGGAGCCGTTCCCAGATAGGAGCGGTGTCCTCGGGGTCCACCTTGCGGTTCAGAGTGTCCAGGCCCACCTCGGCGCCCCGGACGGCCTTCATCAGCGCCATCTCGAAGCTGGGGGCGATGGACATGACCTCGCCGGTGGCCTTCATCTGGGTGCCCAGCTTGCGGGAAGCGTCGGCAAACTTGTCGAAGGGCCACTTGGGCATCTTCACCACGATGTAGTCCAGGGTGGGCTCGAAGCAGGCGCAGGTCTTGCCGGTGATGTCGTTTTTGATCTCGTCCAGGGTGTAGCCCAGGGCGATTTTGGTGGTGATTTTGGCGATGGGATAGCCGGTGGCTTTGGAGGCCAGGGCGGAGGAGCGGCTGACACGGGGGTTGACCTCGATGACCGCGTACTCAAAGCTGTCGGGGTTCAATGCCAGCTGCACGTTGCAGCCGCCCACGATACCAAGGTGGGTGATGATGTCCAGAGACGCCTTGCGGAGCATCTGGAACTCCTTGTCCGCCAGAGTCTGGGTGGGGGCTACCACGATGGAGTCGCCGGTGTGGACGCCCACGGGGTCCAGGTTCTCCATGGAGCAAACGGCGATGACGTTGCCCACGCCGTCCCGCATGGTCTCAAACTCAATTTCCTTCCAGCCGAAAATGGCCTTTTCGATGAGCACCTGGGTGATGGGAGAGGCATCCAGGCCCGTCTGGGCGATGATGCGCAGCTCTTTCGCGTTGTTTGCCGCGCCGCCGCCCGCGCCGCCCAGGGTAAAGGCGGGCCGGACGATGACGGGGTAGCCGATGCGGTCGGCCACCGCCAGGGCGTCCTCCACGGTCTCGGCAATGTCGGAGGCGATGACCGGCTGGCCGATCTCCGCCATGGCTTCCTTAAAGAGTTCCCGGTCCTCGGCCCGGGAGATGACCTTCGCGTCGGTGCCCAGCAGCCGGACGCCCTGTTCCTGGAGGAAGCCCTCCTTGTCCAGCTGCATCGCCAGGGTCAATCCGGTCTGGCCGCCCAGTCCCGCCAGGATGGAATCGGGCCGCTCCTTGAGAATGATGCGCTTGATGGTCTCGGTGGTCAGGGGCTCCAGGTAGATCTCGTCCGCCATGGCCTGGTCGGTCATAATGGTGGCGGGGTTGGAGTTGCACAGCACCACGTTGACCCCGGCCTCTTTCAGAATGCGGCAGGCCTGGGCGCCGGCGTAGTCGAACTCGGCGGCCTGGCCGATGACAATGGGGCCGGAGCCGATGACCAGGACTTTCTTGATGGAAGTATCGAGGGGCATTACCGGTCACCACCTTTCATCAGTTCCACAAAGCGGTCAAACAGGAAGGACGTATCTTTCGGGCCGGTGCAGGCTTCCGGGTGGAACTGCACGGTAAAGGCTTTCAAATCGGGGTAATCGATGCCCTCGCAGGTGCCGTCGTTGGCGTTGGCAAAGCTGATTTTACCCACCTTCACCGTGTCGGAATCCACGGCGTAGCCGTGGTTCTGGCTGGTGATATAGGTGCGGACGCCGTTCATATCCCGGACAGGCTGGTTGACGCCCCGGTGACCGTATTTCAGCTTGTAGGTCTTTCCGCCTACCGCTAGGGCCGTCAGCTGGTGGCCCAGGCAGATGCCGAACATGGGGACCTTCCCCAGCAGCTTTTTGATCTGTTCGATCTGGTAGATGTTCTCCGCCGGGTCACCGGGGCCGTTGGACAGCATCACGCCGTCGGGGTGCCCCTCCAGAATCTCCTCAGCGGAAGTCGTGGCAGGCAGGACGGTGACGGTGCAGCCCCGCTTCCGGAGCTCCCGGACGATGTTGCGCTTGGCGCCGTAGTCCAGAAGGGAGACCTTGAATCTCTCCTCCCCCTCCGCCGGGTAAACAGCAGGCTCCCGGCAGGTGACGGCCTCCACCACGCCGGTGACGGCGTAGGTCTCCACCGGCGTCAGGTCGGCGGGCACTGCGTCGCAAATCGTCGCGTTCATCACGCCGTGCTCCCGGATGATGCGGGTGAGCTGGCGGGTGTCCACGCCGTACAGCCCCGGCACGCCCTGCTCTTTCAGATAGGTGTCCAGGTCGCAGTCGGTGCGGAAGTTGGACGGCGCCTCGCACCACTCCCGGACCACATAGCCCTTCACGCAGCAGGCGCCCTCGAAATCCTCCCGGATGATGCCGTAGTTGCCGATGAGGGGATAGGTCTGCATGACGATCTGTCCCGCGTAGCTGGGGTCGGTCAGGGTCTCGATGTAGCCGCACATGCCGGTGGTGAACACTAGCTCGCCCACGGCGGCGGTGTCTGCGCCGAAGCGGACGCCCTCAAAAACCTGGCCGTCCTGGAGCACTAAATAGCCCTTTTTCATACTTTCCTCCTGCTTTTGCCCGAAATTTCCCATTTTTTATTTCTATGTCATTATGCAAGTTTTTCCGCCCGCCGTCAATGATTCTCCGCCTGCCGGGAAGTAGACTTTCTCGCGGGAAAGGTATTACTTTTTGTGCATTTTCGCAAAGGTGGACCTATCCGCCCCCATATGGGCCATTTGACCCGCAGCAGGGCAAAAAAACAGGGCGGCTCGGTGCGCCGCCCTGTTTTTTCAAAGATCCTCCACCGGAAACTGCGTGTCCTTGCGCTGGTGCAGGCAAAAGTAGGATTCTGTCGTGGCAGCCTGCTGAAAGGACTCCACCAGCGCTTCAAAGGATGCCATATCCTTACAAATGACCCGCAGCAGCAAGCCGGTGCGCCCCGCCAGGTCCCAGGCGGCCATCACTTCCGGCCTGTCCTCGATCAGCCGGTAGAGGCTTTCCTCCGCGCCGGCATGGGCGGTCGCCAGCACCACGGCCTCGATCTCATACCCCGCAGCCGCGGCGTTGATGTCCGCGTGGTAGCCCCGGATGATCTGCTGCTCCTCCAGCCGGTGTACCCGTTCCGCCGCGGCCGGTACGCTCATGGAGATCTGCTCGGCCAGCGCCGTCATGGTGATCCGTGCGTCCTGCTGCAGCACGCGCAGGATGCGGCGGTCTGTTGTATCCATATGGATGCCCCCTTGAAGTGTTCTTAAAATTCGGAATGTATTCTAGCGAATTTCCTTGAAAGCGTCAAGTTATTTGGGCAAAACTCCTTATTTAAGGCATGTAATTTTGTGTATATCGATGATATACTGCATCATGTTAAGAAAAAACAAGGAGGTATTCACGATGGATACGAAAAAGGAGAAAAAGATCATTCACCGCGCCTGGGCCGTTGTCGGTCTGCTGCTGGTCATCATGGTGGGCGCCATGCTGGAGGGCCTCAGCGCCGTCAAGGGCACCACGCTGTACTATCTCAGCGGCGCGCTGACGGTCCTGACCTTCATCGGCGCTTCCGGCTACTGCACCCATACGCTGACCGAGCTGGAAAAGCTGGGTTAAATCCCCGCGCACCAAAAGCGCAGGCCCCCGAAATCGGGGACCTGCGCTTTTTCCATATTTTCCGGGAAACTCACTCGTCCAGCTTGAGGACCGCCAAAAACGCCTCTGTCGGCACCTGTACCGTGCCCAGGGACCGCATTTTCTTTTTGCCCTCTTTCTGCTTTTCCAGCAGCTTTTTCTTCCGGGTGACATCGCCGCCGTAGCACTTGGCCAGCACATCCTTGCGCATGGCCTTGATGGTCTCCCGGGCAATGATCCGGCCGCCGATGGCCGCCTGGATGGGTACCTCGAACAGCTGGCGGGGCACGTTCTCCTTCAGCTTCTCACATAGCTTCCGCGCCCGGGGATAGGCCTTGTCCTTGTGGGCGATAAAGCTCAGGGCGTCCACCTTGTCGCCGTTTAAGAGGAGGTCCACCTTTACCAGCTCGCTGGGCCGGTAGTCGGACAGCTCATAGTCCAGGGAGGCGTAGCCCTTGGTATTGGCCTTCAGGGTATCAAAGAAGTCGTAGATGATCTCGTTCAGGGGCATCTGGTAGTGGAGCTCCACAAGATTCGTGTCCAGATACTGCATATCCTTGAACTCGCCCCGGCGGGTCTGGCACAGGGGCATGATGTTGCCCACGTACTCGTTGGGCGTGATGATGGACACCTTGACGTAGGGCTCCTCGGCGTGCTCGATGGACGCGGGGTCGGGGTAGTTGTGGGGGTTGTCCACCCGGACCAGGGTGCCGTCGGTCTTGTAGACATTGTAGATGACGGAGGGCAGGGTGGTCACAAGGTCCAGGTCAAACTCCCGCTCCAGCCGCTCCTGGATGACCTCCATGTGGAGCATTCCCAAAAAGCCGCAGCGGAAGCCAAAGCCCAGGGCTACGGAGCTCTCCGGCTCGAAGCTCAAAGACGCGTCGTTCAGCCGCAGCTTCTCCAAAGCGTCCCGCAGGTCGGGATACTTGCTGCCGTCCTCGGTGTAGATGCCGCAGTAGACCATGGGCTGCACGGGACGGTAACCCGGCAGAGCCTCGGCGGTGGGATTGGCGGCGTCGGTGACGGTATCGCCCACCCGGGTGTCCTGCACGTTCTTGATGGAGGCGGTGAAATAGCCCACCTCGCCGGCCTCCAGCGCATCGCAGGGCTCCAGGCCCAGAGGCAGCAGGTGGCCGCACTCCACCACCTGGTACGCGGCGCCGGTAGCCATCAGCTTTACCGTCTGTCCGGTGCGGATGGAGCCCTCCATCAGCCGCATGTAGACGATGACGCCCCGGTAGCTGTCATACTGGCTGTCGAAGATCAGGGCCTTGAGGGGCGCGTTCACATCGCCGGTGGGGGCGGGCACGTTCTGTACGATGTCCTCCAGCACGGCGTCGATGTTGATGCCCATTTTGGCGGAGATCTCCGGCGCGTCCATGGCGGGCAGGCCGATGATGTCCTCCACCTCATGCTTGGCCTTCTCCGGGTTGGCGGCGGGCAGGTCGATCTTGTTGAACACCGGTAAAATCTCCAGGTCGTGCTCCATGGCGAGGTAGGTGTTGGCCAATGTCTGGGCCTCCACGCCCTGGGTGGCGTCCACCACCAGCACCGCGCCCTCGCAGGCCGCCAGAGACCGGGAGACCTCATAGTTGAAGTCCACATGGCCCGGGGTGTCGATGAGGTTCAGCTCGTAGACCTGCCCATCCTGGGCCTTGTAGTTCAGCCGGACCGCCCGGGCCTTGATGGTGATACCACGCTCCCGCTCCAGGTCCATGTTGTCCAGTAGCTGGCTCTCCATCTGCCGCTGGGAGACCGCCTCGCACTTCTCCAGCAGCCGGTCCGCCAGCGTGGATTTGCCGTGGTCAATATGGGCGATAATACTGAAATTACGAATATTGGCTTGCTTTGTCATAGATCAATAACCTCCGCAAACAAGTCCTCACTGCTCCGCCAGACCGTTCATTCTGGCGTCGGCGGTACTCAAAACCTGGGTCATGCTCTGGCAGCGGCCGGGATAGGCGGCGGCAAGGGCGTCGTGCGACAGGTCGGGGAACTCCGCCTTCTGCTCCGCCTGGTCCCGCAGGGCATGGACATAGCGCAGCTCCGCCAGCTTCCGGTCCGCTTCGGACACATCCATGGCGCAGTCATCGCTGTCCAGGGCAAAATAGTTCTCATTGGCCCCGGCGGAGCGGTACAGGTGGCGGTACAGCTGGTACACCGCGCCGCCCAGGTAGTCGGCGGCGGCGTTGATGGCCCGCTTATCTCCCAGCTTGCCCAGCAGCCCGAACAGCACGCCCATGGCGCCGGACAGCAGCTTGCTCTGGAGGGTCGCCAGCACGCTGCCCTGGAGAATGTTCCCCGGCTCGGCGGCGTTCAATACCTCCTCGGAGGTCAGCATGCTGCCCTCCCGGGACAGGGTGCGGCCCAGAATAAAATCGGCGGACACGTTGTAATAGTCGCAGGCCTTTACCACGAAGCCGAGGCCCGGCTCCCGGACGCCGTTTTCGTAGTGGCTCAGCAGCGCCTGGGAAATACCCAGATCCCCGGCGGCGGTCCGCTGGGAAACGCCCCGCTCCTTCCGCAGCAGGGACAGCGTGCGTGAAAATTCAGATGTGGAAGCCATTTTCCTCGTTCCTTTCCCTCTTTTTAAATACGCAGGGTATAGTTTAGCAGAAATGCTACGAATTGTAAAGAAACTTGTGTCATCAAAATCAAACTGCCGGGCAGCTGCCCGGCAGTTCCATTCAGAATAGTCCCACCTGATCCGGCAGCACATCGCCGCCGATATTCCGCAGCTGGCGGCTGTTTTCATCCCCCAATTGGTCCACAATGGCCATCTTGCGAATGATGTTCCTGGCCGTCAGGTCCAGGGCGGTGCCCTCGCTGTAATCCGCCGGGAAGATGAAGTCCACCCGGCCCTTGGCCAGCAGGTCCTCCACGCCCAGGCGGTTGGCCGCCTGATACACGGCGATGGCCTGGCCGCCGTAGGCCCGCATCATTTTCATGCAGGGCACATCGGAAAGACCGTCGCCAATGTAGATCATGTTGGTGAAAGGCACCCGCTTGCTGTCGTCGGGCATGGAGTCGTTCAGCGTCTTGTCATCGGACACGTCCAGCACGCCCTTGTTGATGCGGTAGACGAACTGGGTCTTGGCAGTGAAGTTGACCGTCAGCTTGGGCCACACGGGCCGTCCTTCCCCGTCATAGTAAAACTCGCTGGCGTAGATCTCCTTGAATTCGCCGCTGATGGCGGAACCCTCGATGATCTCCCGCAGGCCGGAGGAAATGACGTAGTGCTCCACCTGGACGCCCTGTTCCTCACCAAAGGCGTTGATGCGGCGGAACCAGCCCTCCACGCCGGGAAACAGCACAATGTCCCGTCCCATCTCCCGCAGGCTCTCCCGGGTAAAGGGCAGGTGCCGCTTTTCCGACTCCTGGATCATGGTATACATATAGGCCAGAATGCCGTCCATCCGGTTAGCGTGGCCGAAGCCGTTGGCCAGCGCCCAGAATTCCTTAGGCGTCATGCCCAGGCTGGGGATAAAGGCGTAGTCCTCCATATCCGTTGTGCAGAGGGTCTTGTCAAAGTCGTACAGAAACGCAATGATGGGCTTGTCCATAGTGCTCCTCCCAGGAAAAAAGCGGCTCGAAAGAGCCGCTTTTTGGTTATTCTCCGGTATAATTCCGGCCAAACTTCAAATCGTCCAGATTGATGCGGCGGGTGGCGTCCAGATCCTCCGTCCGGGCGAAGGGGTCGCCCTCGGGATACGGGTCCTCCGGCACGGCGGGCTCCTGAACGGGCTCCGCGGCGGGCTCCTCCACAGGCTGCTCCTTGAAGGCGGCCATGACCTTCTCCTCGATCTCCTCCACCGGAGCGGCCTTCGCCGCCGGGGCAGGCTCCGCCACAGGCAGCTCGGGCAGCTGCTCCAGGAAGCTCAGCTCCTTATTGCAGATGTCCCGGCTGGCGGCGATGAATCTGGACAGCTCGATCTGTCCCTGCCGCAGGCGCTCCTCCGCCTCGCCCAGTTCCAGGCGGTAGGCCTCGATCTTCTCCCGGGCGCCGGATTCCGCCTGGGCCAGGATCTCGTCCCGCTTGGCCTCCGCCTCGTGGACGATGGAATCCGCCATCTTCTGGGCGGTCAGCAGGGTCGCCCGCATGGCGTCCTCGGTGGAACGGTACTCCTCCACCTTTTCCACCAGCACCTTCAGCTTGGCTTTCAGCGCCGCGTTCTCTTTATAAAGGGCCGTATAGTCATCGGTCAGCTCGTCCAGAAACTCATCGACCATGGCCATATTATAGCCGCCCATGACCGCCTTGGCAAAGGCATGGGTGGAAACTTCCTGCGGTGTCAGCATAGCACTGTTACCCCCCGTATGTATTTTCTATATTAGAAGTAGAGACCGTTGTTTTCCAGCTCGTCGATCAGGTCGCCCTCGATGTCCACATGGTAGGGCGTGATGATATAGGTGTTGGCAGCGATCTTCTTGATCTTTCCCTCGCCGGCATAGGCCACGCCGGACAGGAAATCCACCAGACGGCGGGCGATGTCCTTGTTGGTGGACTCCAGGTTCAGCACCACGGTCCGCTTGTCCTTCAGGTGGTCGGCGATCTCGGAGGCATTTTCAAACCGTTCGGGCTTCACCAGCACCACTTTCAGCTGGGTGGTGGCGTGGATGTTGACCACCTTGTTCCGGCGGTCCTCCACCTTCACCCGCTGGTCCTCAAAGGCGTCCCGGCTGCTGCGGGCGGGCTCCTCAAAATCCTCGAACTCTTCATCCTCGTCCTCGTAAGGATGGGTCAGCTTTTTCAGTTCATCGATCAGGCTCATGTTTCAAAACCTCCTTGAGGTGTTATTTCTCAAGTGTAGTGGCGGGCTCCGAAAATCGCGGTTCCCACCCGGACCATGTTGGCGCCGCAGCGGATGGCGTCCGCGAAATCGCCGCTCATGCCCATGGAGAGATACTTGAGTTCATTATGGAACAATTTCCTATCGATGTCAACATAAAGTGCCCGAACTTCCTCAAAATACCGCATATTGGTATCCCGATCGGCGTCCGCCGGCGGAATGGTCATCAATCCCAGCACCCGGACATGGCTCCGGGACAAGGCGGCCTCCGCCGCGGCCTCGGTGTCGGCGGGGGCGAAGCCGCTCTTGGCCTCCTCACCGCCCACGTTGACCTCCAGCAGGATGTCCTGTACCAGGCCGCGGTTGGCGGCCACTTTTTCAATCTCGTCCAGCAGCTCCAGAGAGCCCACGGACTGGATGAGGGACACATGGCCCACCACCTGTTTCACCTTGTTCCGCTGGAGGTGGCCGATAAAGTGCAGCGGCGCGCCGTCGTAGGCGTTCTCACTGAGCTTCTGGGTCATCTCCTGGACCCGGTTCTCCCCCAGGGCGTCGATGCCGGCGGCGATGGCCTCCCGGCAGGCGGCGGCGTCATTCATCTTGCTGGCGCCCACCAACGTGATCTCCTCCGGCGCCCGGCCCGCTTCCCTGGCGGCGGCCGCCATTTCTTCCCGCACCCGTGCGATATTTTCCGCGATCGACATGATTCTCTGCCTTCCTTTTCTATAATATGGCGTTAGCCCTTCTGCCCGACGACTTTCCCGTCGTACAGGCCGTTTGCCGTGATAATAACTTCGTCTCCCGGCCGCAGCCGCAGATTCTCCCGGTCCTCCGGGGCAGCGGAGCGCACCAGCAGAAAGCTGCTGCCGTTGTACACGACCTCCACCGGCTTGAAGCGGGCCTCCATGCCCACCACGCAGTACACGCCGGTGGCCTCCTCCGTGACCCGCTCGCCCTCGGAATTGACCGTGACCTTTTCCATCCGCAGCGCCTCCTTGGGCACCCGGATCCCCTCCGTGCTGTCCCAGACCACCTGGGCGCTCTGCTGGCGCAGCAGCGTCAGCCGGGAGAGGCAGGTCTTTCCCTCAAACACCACCACACACCGGCCGTTTTCCTCCGGCCCGATGCGGGAGACCGTCACCGGGAGGTCCCGCTCCACGCTCTTTGCAAAGCGCAGGGTCAGGCTCTTTCCGGCCTTTTTCAGGGCGTCCGACGCCTCCTGCAGCTCCTCCGCGTCCGCGGCGGACATAGAGGCGGCATAGTACCAGGAATCTCCCAAAATCAGCTTCCCCACACCGGAGGAAACCGTGCTGTCCGCCCGGACGGCACTGAGCTGGGAGGGCGTCATGTCCGACAGGCTCTCCGGCGTCAGGACGGTCTCATAGCCGTCCACCACGGCGGAGTACAGCCCCGAGACCGGCGCGGTGACGGTGCGCACGGACCCCGCCGCCTGGGTCTTCAGCTCCTTGATTTGGGCCTGAAGCGCTTCGATCTGGCCGGAGAGGTCCTCGTTTTCCGAATAGGTGTAGTCCCGCTTCAGCACCAGCGCCCGAAGCTGGCTGCCGTACGTCTCGGCCTTGGCCATCCGGTCCGCCGTCAGGCACCGTCGGTATTCCAGGATATTCTGCAGGATCTGGGCGTCCAGCTTCATAGATACCTCGGAGCTGCCCGCCGCGTCCTGGGCGTATTGGAGCTGCTCGACACGGCTTTCCAGAGTGCTGATCTCCGCCTGGCGGTCCAGAGACGACTGGTCGGCATAGACGGACGCCACGGCACCGCCGCGGCTGACCCGCTCGCCCTCTTCCCGCCGGAGCCGCAGCAGCCCGCCGCCGTCATCCTCCAGCACCTGCTCCTGCCGCACCACATAGCCGGACAAGCTGACGCTCTCCTCCACCTGGTAGGTATAGGCCAGGGTGGTAGTCAGCGGGTCCGAGAAATAGAGGTAGCCCTGGAGTCCAAAGTAGGCCAAAAGCCCCAGCGTCACGGCGGCCATCAGTATTTTCATGCCGAGAGAGTTGTTTTTCATGGAATTGCCTCACACTTATGTAACGTACCCCCGGCGCTCCGGACGCACGTATTACGTCTCTTCCTCCCTCAGATCCACAGGCCGGACCGGAGCGATGGTGGAAATGGCGTGCTTGTAAATGACCTGCTGCCGGCCCTCGCTGTCCAGAATGACCACAAAGGCATCGAACCCGGTGATGACGCCCCGCATCTGGAAGCCGTTCATCAGGAACATGGTCACCGGCAGCTTGTCCCGCTTGGCCCGAAGAAGAAAGATGTCCTGTAAATTCGCTTTGTTCTGCATATCGTCCGCTCCTTTTTTCTTTGTGGGTCGGACGATCGTTTCCTGTTTCGTCCGCCTTAGGGCTAGGATACGCCCTCGGCGGTCAGGATTTCCGTCGAAACCTGTAGGGCCCGCGCAAAATCCCGTTCTTTTTCCCATTCGATCCAGTGGATGGCCGGATTCCGCCGCAGCCAGGTGAGCTGGCGCTTGGCGTACTGCCGGGAGCGGAGCTTCACCTCCGCCAGGGCCTCCGTCTCGGTGGCGGCGCCCTCCAGCACTCCCAAAAACTCCTTGTAGCCGATGGCCTGGAGGGATGTGGCGTCCCGGGGCAGGCCGCTTGCCAGCAGCGCCCGGACCTCCTCCACCAGGCCCTCCTCCGCCATCTTGTCCACCCGGCGGTCGATGAGGGCCTTCATATCCTCCCGGTCGGCGAACCGCAGGCCGATCCACACGGCGTCGTACCGGGGCGGCAGGTCGCACGTCTCCGCGTTGTGGGCGGTGATGGTCTTGCCCGTCTCCAGATAAACCTCCAGTGCCCGGAGGATGCGCTTTTCATCCGCCGGATGCAGCCGTTTTGCCGCCTCCGGGTCCACCTGCCGCAGCTCCTCCAGCAGAGGCCCGATGCCCTCCGCCTCCAGCCGCTCCTGCAGCGTTTTCCGCACCTCGCCCCCGGCGTGGCCCCCGGCAAAGCCGTGGCCCTTCACCACCGCGTCCAGCCACAGCCCGGTGCCGCCCACCAGAACGGGCAGCTTTCCCCGGGCCAGGATGTCGTCAATGATGGGGATGGCGGTTTCGGCGTACCGGGCGGCGGACCACTGCTCCGACGGGTCGGCCACCGCCACCATGTGGTGGGGCACGCCGTCCATCTCTTTTTCCGTCGGGGCGGCGGTGCCGATGGTCATACCCCGGTAAATTTGCATGGAATCGGCGGAGACCACTTCCCCGTTGAACTTTTTCGCGAGCAGCACGCCCAGCGTGGTCTTGCCGCAGGCCGTAGGCCCCACGACGCAGACGATCTTCGGCGCCATGGTCTCCCTCCTCTCCCAATCTGCTGTCTCAGGATTCCGCCGCCAGACTGCGGGCCAGAGCGCAGGACGCCGTCAGCGTCTCCTCCGCCGTATCCGGGCAGGCGTCCAGCCCTCCGGCAAACACGTAGTCGAACCGGGGGATGCCGAACATGGCGGCCAGCTGCCGCCAATAGGTCACACCCACGCTGTCCTCCCGCTCGAAGTCGCCGCCGGAGGTGAGGTACACCAGCTGCCGGGCCTTACAGTCGCCGTGGCAGCCGGTTTCGTCGTAGTGGTAGGTCAGGCCGTTGGCGGAGATATACTCAATATACGTCCGCAGCGCCGCCGGAAAGCTTAGATCCCAGAAGGGCGCCGCCACCACGATTCCGTCCGCTCCCCGGAACTGCCGGGCAAGGCTGAACACCGGCGCGTCCCAGGCCCCCACGGAGGCCAGGGCGTCCCGCTCGTTCAGCATTTCCGCGTCAAAGGGCCTCAGCGCCAGCAGCGTCTCCGGCAGGACGGTCTCAATTTCGGCCTCCGGGTGTTTTTCCCGGAACGCCGCCAAAAACGTATCCGCCAGCTTTTTTGTCCTGGAGTTCTCTCCCCGCTGGCTGATACAGCAGTCCACAAACAAGAGCTTCACAGTCTGTTCCCCCTTGCATGGTATTATGCCCGCTTAAACATTTTCTCCAATTCGTACTTGGTGAGCTTCACCGCCACGGGCCGCCCGTGGGGGCAGTAGCGCACCTCGCCGCTCTGGACCTTTTCCACCAGCACTTTCAGCTCCGAAATGTCGCTGGTCCAGCCGCCCTTGATGGCGGCTTTGCAGGCCATGGTGTGCAGCAGGTTTTCCCGCTTCTCCTCCAAACTCTTGCCGCTGCGGAGGTTTTCCGCGAACTCCTCCAGGGTGGAGACGGCATCTCCGGCGTCGATGTCCGCCGGGACCTCACGCACCAGAATGGCGCCGTCGCCGAAATCCTCGCAGGCAAATCCGAACTGCTCCAGCAGGTCCAGATTCTCCAGCAGCAGCGCCCCATCCTCCCGGGAGAGCTCCGCCGCGATGGGCTGCAGCAGCGTTTGACGCATGGGCGGCTCCTTGGCGGCCTTCAGGCGGTCGAAGTTGACGCGCTCATGGGCGGCGTGCTTGTCGATGAGCCACACGCAGCCATCGGCGCTCTCACAAATAATATAGGTATGCAGCACCTCGCCGGCAATGCGCCAGGGGGCCTCCTTGGGCGGCTCAATGGTGGTCTGCCCCGGCAGATCCAGCTTTTGTTGGTCCGCCGGGATAGCGGGCACGAAGGGGCGCTTCGGCGCCTCCGGCTTCGCAGGCGCTTCTTTTTCAACCGGCGCTTCCCGGACAGGCGGGGCCTCCCGCCGCTCCGCCACCGACGCCGGGGGCTTTCCAAAGGCCGCCCCCGCCGGCTTCTCCAAGGGCCGGAAGCTCAGGGGTCTTTGGGGCTGGCTGTCCGCCACCCGGGCGGAGGACTTCCACTCCGTATCCCAGGCAGGCCGGGCCGGGGCAGCGGGCCGCACCGGAGGCTTTTCCGCCGCCTTTTCCGTATTCTTTGCCCCCTGTTCCCGGTAAGTTTTGGCGTCCATGGACTGGAAAAAGTCCTGCCGGGGATTCACCACCCGCTCCACGGGCTTGCTGGCCGCCGCAGGCGCGCCCTTGGCGTCCAGGCAGTCCAGCACGGTGTGGTACACCGCGTCAAACACCTCCCGCTCCCGGGCGAATTTCACCTGGGTCTTGGCGGGATGGACGTTGACGTCCACCGCCGTCACCGGCAGCGTCACGCTCAGCACGCAGCCGGGGAACTTCCCCTTCATGATCTGGTTGCGGTAGCCCTCCTCCAGGGCCGCCGTCAGGAGCTGGGACTTGATGAACCGCCCGTTGACGAAGAACACCTGCATGGACCGGGAGCCCCGGCCCATCAGCGGCGCGGTGACGAAGCCGCTGACGGCGATGTAGCCGCCCCGACCCTCCACGCTCACCAGTCCCCGGGCGAAATCCCGGCCCAGGGCGGCGTAGACGGCGGACTCCAGCTTCCCGTCGCCGGGGGTGTGGAGGCTCTCCGCGCCGTCCTTGATGAACTTAAAGGACACATCAGGATGGCTCAGCGCCAGATGCTGCATCAGTCCCGCCACGGCAGCGGTCTCGGCGCTGTCCTTCCGCATGAATTTCAATCTCGCAGGAGTGTTGTAGAACAGGTCCCGGACGGTGATGGCGGTGCCCTCCGGGGCGCCCGCCTCCTCCACCTGACCGGGCACGCCGCCCTCCAGGTGCAGTGATGCGCCGCAGTCCGCGCCCTTCCGCCGGGTCAGAATGTCCACCCGGCTGACGGCGGAGATGGCCGCCAGAGCCTCGCCCCGGAAGCCCAGGGTCCCGATCTTCCCCAGGTCGTCCGCCGTGCGCATCTTGCTGGTGGCATGGCGCAGGAAGGCCGTGGGCAGCTCGCCGGGGGCGATGCCGCAGCCGTTGTCCGTCACCCGGATCATCCCCATGCCGCCCCGCCGGATCTCCACCACCACGGCGGAGGAACCCGCGTCGATGGCGTTCTCCACCAGCTCCTTCACCACGCTGGCCGGCCGCTCCACCACCTCACCGGCAGCGATCAGGTCCGCCACATGGGGTGCCAGTTGTTCAATATGAGGCATGTCATCCACCTCCGGGCATTCAAATCGTTTACAGCAGCAGCGCCGACACCACCGGGATAGTGATGATGGACGCCAGGGTCGTCAAAAACGTGATCTGGGCCATACAATCCGTATCGCCGCCGTATTCCAGGCTCAGCATGGTGCCGTTCACCGCCGTGGGCATGGCCATCAGCACAACGGCAACCCCCGCCACCATGGGCGGCTCCACATGCATCCAGGTTAAAATCACCCACAGCAGGGTGGGCATCCCCAGCAGGCGCACCGCCGAGAGCACCCACAGCCGGGGCGATGCGAACACTTGTCTGGCCGGCAGGCCCGCCAACAGGGAGCCCACCACCAGCAGGGACAGAGGCACTGTCACATCCCCCACAAAGCCCAGGCATTCCCCCAGGATGGCGGGCAGTCCGATGTGGCTCAGGGCCACCACCAGGGCAATGACCGCGGCGATGATACAGGGCGAGGTCAGCTGCCGCCAGCGGAACCGGCCCTTCCCGGCCAGCATCAGGGGCCCCAGGGAGTAGGACAGCAGGTTGAAGGGCAGCACCAGAATGACGGCGTAAAACAGCGCCTCCGGCCCGAACAGGGACACCGACACGGGATAGCCGATAAACGCCATGTTGGGGAACATCAGGGTATAGCGCCAGACGCCCTTCTGCTTGTCGGTGCCGCCCAGAAACCGGGGAAAGATCACAGTGATCAGGATCTCCATCCCGTAAAATACCGCCGCCACCTTCAAAACGGCCAAGATCTCCGCCGTGCCGGGGAGGGTGTCGCCGTCGGCCACCGCCGCCACGATCATGCACGGCATGGTGATATTCAAAATGATCTTGCAGATCTTCTGGTCGATCTCCCCTCCCAGGTACCCAAGCCGGTTGGCCAGATACCCCAGGGCCATAGCGAACAGCAGGATCAGCATCTCCTGAAACACATCAAAAAAACCCATTGTACTTCCGCTCTCTTATCTCTCTGGAATGTTATAACATCGCCCACGTGCTCAGGGCGTTAGCCGCGGCATGCAGGGCAATGGAGGACCACAGTGTCCCGCTGTGGTCATAGGCCCAGGCCAGGACCAGCCCAGGCACCAGGTATTGGATCATCAGCAAAAAGTAGGTGACGTCCTGCTTCACCACGGCAAACTGCCATACATGAAGCAGCGCGAACAGCAGGCAGCTCACCGCATAGGCCAAAGCCCGGCTCTTGCTCTTTAAGTTTCCGAACACCAGCCCCCGGAACAGTACCTCCTCCACGAAGGGCGCCAGAAAAATGACGATCAGCAGCGTCATATGGGGCGCGTCGTCGATCTGGGCGGAAATCGTGGTATCGTTGAGGTTGGTGCGGTTGGTAAAAATCAGGTTGGTGAGCCGGTACACCAGCTCATTCAGGCCGTACAGCCCCACCAGTCCCACCGCCGCCGACTTGCAGGCAAGGCCCAGGTTGTCCAGCAGACGCCGGGAGGTCCGGGCGAGAAAGCCGTGGAAAATGATGAGGGTCACCGCGAACAGGATGTAGTAGTACAGGATGTTCCGCATGGCACCGGAAATGGTCGTGTCCAGCAGCCGCTCCGCCAGGTTGAACAGAGGCGTGGTGACGAAGGGCAGCACCAGCAGGTAGATGACGAAAAACACCACGCCCGCGATCTGCTCCCCGTAAGTCATGTAAGTTGTCGATTTGCGTTTTGCCATAGAACCTCCTGTGTATGCCGGAACTCCGGCCTCAGTTCTCCTACTTTAACTTCTGCTTCAGCTCATACAAAAGGCTCATCGCCTCGATGGGCGTCAGCGTGTCCGGCTGACAGCGGCGCAGCGCGTCCAGCACCTCGCCCTCGCCGATAGCGTCCAGCGACACCTGGTCCGCTTCTTTCCGTGCCGCCACATACTGGACGCCGTTCTCCGCCTCCAGCTCCGCCAGCACCGCCTTGGCCCGCTGGACCACCTTGTCCGGCAGTCCCGCCAGCTTTGCGACTTCGATGCCGTAACTCCGGTCGGCCCCGCCGGGGACGATCTTCCGCAGGAAGATGATGTCCTCCCCCCGGGCCTTCACCGCGATGGAGTAATTCACCGTGCCGGGCAATGTGTTCTCCAGCTCCGTCAGCTCATGGTAATGGGTAGCGAACAGCGTCTTGGCGCCCAAGGTCTTTTTGTCGGCGCAGTATTCCAGTACCGCCCGGGCAATGGACATACCGTCGAATGTGGACGTGCCCCGGCCGATCTCGTCCAAAATCAGCAGGGAGTTCTTCGTGGCGTGGTGCAGGATGTCGGAGACCTCCGTCATCTCCACCATAAAAGTAGACTGTCCGGCGCTGAGGTCATCGGACGCGCCGATGCGGGTGAAGATGCGGTCCACCACGCCGATGTGGGCGTATTTTGCCGGGACAAAAGACCCCATCTGGGCCATCAGCACGATCAGCGCCACCTGGCGCATGTAGGTGGATTTACCCGCCATGTTGGGGCCGGTGATGATGGCCACCCGGCCCTCCTTCTCCCCCATGAACGTGTCGTTGGGGACGAACAGGCTGTCTTTCAGCACCCGCTCCACCACCGGGTGGCGCCCCTCGTTGATCTCAATGACCCCGGACTCGTCCACGTCGGGGCGGCAGTAGTTGTTCCGCACCGCCACAGCAGCAAAGGACGCCAAGGCGTCGGCCTCCGCCACAGCTGCGGCGGTCTTCTGGATACGGGGCGCGGCGGCGGAGATCTCCTCCCGCAGGGCCGTGAACAGCTCGTATTCCAGGGCCACTACCCGCTCGGAGGCGGTCAGGATCTCATGCTCCAGGTCCTTCAGCTCCTGGGTGATGTACCGCTCGCCGTTCACCAATGTCTGCTTGCGGATGTAGGTCTCCGGCACCTGGTCCTTAAAGGAGTTTGACACCTCGATGTAGTACCCGAACACCTTGTTGTAGCCGATTTTCAGCGTGCGGATGCCGGTGGCCTCCTTCTCCTTGGCCTCCATCTCCGCGATGACGCTCTTGCCGCCTTTCAGGATGTGCCGCAGGCGGTCCACTTCCCCGTTGAAGCCGTCCCGGATGAAGCCGCCCTCCCGGACGGAGAACGGCGGCTCGTCGCAGATGGTATCCGCGATACGCGCCCCGATGTCCTCCAGGGTATCCAGCTCCGCCGTCAGCTCCGACAGGCGGCGGTCATTCAGCGATGCCAGCTGTTCCTTGACGGCAGGCAGTTTTTCAATGGCCGCCCGGAGGGACGCCATGTCCCGTCCGCCCGCCGTGCCGTAGACGATGCGGCCGATGAGCCGCTCCATATCGCCCAGGCCCGTCATGGCGGCGATGAGCTCCTCCCGGACGATGGTGTTGTCCACCAGCGCCGCCACCGCGGAATTACGCTTGCAGATGGCGGTGACGGACAGCAGAGGCCGCTCCAGCCAGGAGCGCAGGCACCGGGCGCCCATGGGGGTCTTGGTCTTGTCCAGCACCCACAGCAGGCTCCCCTTCTTCTCCTTGCCCCGGAGGGTCTCCGTCAGCTCCAGGTTCCGCCGTGCCGTCAGGTCCAGCTCCATGAACCGGCCCTGCTCGTAGTAATCCAGGTCGTTGATGTGGCTCAGGTCAGTCTTCTGCGTCTCATATAAATAATTCAGCAGTCCGCCCAGGGCCATGGCCGCCGCCGGATTCCCGGCGGGCAGGCGCTTCTGGGCCTCCTCCCCGAACTGTTTGCGAATATTCTTCTCCGCCTCGTTCAGCAGGAACCGTCGCTCGCCGCCATTCTCCACCCGGCAGGAGAACTTGTCCCGCAGGGCTTCCACCAGGGCTCTTTCCGCGTAGGCGCCGTCGTTCAGAATGGCCTCCGCCGGGGAAAAACGCCCCAGCTCGTTGATGACGTGCTCCACCCGGTCCTTGCCGGAAAAAGCCGTCAGGTGGGCCTTGCCGGTGGTGATGTCGCAGAAGGCAACACCGGCAGACCGGGAGTCCATGTAAATGCCGCAGAGGAAATTGCTGGCCTTGTCGTCGAGACACGCGGCGTCGATGACCGTACCCGGCGTCACCACCCGGATGATGTCCCGCTTCACTAGCCCCTTGGCGGTGGCGGGGTCCTCCATCTGCTCGCAGATGGCCACCTTGTAACCCTTGGCGATGAGCCGGGCGATGTAAGACTCGCTGGCGTGGTAGGGGATGCCGCACATGGGCACCTTCTCCTCCGGCGCCTTCTTGGGGTCCTTATCCCGGGAGGTCAGCGTCAGGTCCAGCTCCTTAGAGGCCAGCTTGGCGTCGTCGGCGAACATCTCATAGAAGTCGCCCAGCCGGAAAAACAGGATGGAATCCGGGTTGTCCCGCTTGATCTCCAGGTATTGCTTCATCATGGGGGTCAATTCCGCCATGTGGTGTCACCGTCTTTCTCTCAAATCTCCACGATACCGCCGCCGCTCATGTGCCGCAGGCGGTCCCCCAGGATGGCGTGCAGCCGCTCATATGCGTACTCCCCGGTGCAGTGTCCGGTGTAGTACACCGTCTCCCCATCCAGCAGGGCTTTGCCGGTGTCGTCGATGAGCCTGGCGCTCTCCGGGTCCGCCGGGTCCAGCTCAAAGAAGTGGAAGCCGCCGAACACGGCGTCCGGCAGGCGGCCCAGCCGCTCTCTGGCTCCCGCCAGGATGTTGACGATGCCCCGGTGGGCGCAGCCAGCGAACAGCACGGACTTGCCCCACGCCGTCACCAGCAGGTTCTGCTCATGGGTGAAGGGGTCAGGCCGCAGGCCCTCCGGCGTCTCCACGTGGAGCTTGGCGCTGGCGGCCAGGGCGGGAAATACCTCCGGCTCGTCGGAAAACAGCGTCAGCTCATCGTCCAGCTTCAAAAAATCCGCCGTGGGGATGACCCGGCTCTCCAGCTCCCACAGCTCGGGGTCCAGGCCGATGTACGCCGGCTCTTTTCCGGGCCGCACCGCGTAAAAGTTGCCGAAGGCGTCGGTGTGGATGAGGATGTCGGCCCGGCTGTTGACCTCGCTGAAGGCCCGCAGGCCGCCGCCGTGGTCAAAGTGTCCGTGGGACAGCACCGCGACGTCCACGGCGCTCAGGTCCACGCCCAGCTTTTGGGCGTTCCCGATAAACCGCCCGTCCGGGCCCATGTCGAACAAAATCTTATGCTTGGGGGTCTCGATGTACAGGCTCAGCCCGTGGGCGGCGCACAGCCCCGCGTCACAGGCGGTATTTTCCAGCAGAGTAACGATTTTCAAGGCATTCACTCTCCGTTCCGCCGTTTCCTCAGACCACTTCGCCGTACAGCGCCCAGGTGTTGCTGTCCGTGACCTTCACGTCGATGAACCGCCCGATCAGGCTCTCGTCCCCCTTGAGACGCACCAGCCGGTTGCCCTCGGTACGGGACGCCAGGGGGAAGTGCTCGTCGTCGCTCCTGCCGTCCACCAGCACCCGGACAGTCTTGCCCACATACGCCGCGTGGAGGGCGGCGGACTGGCCGTTCTGCACCTCCAGCAGCTTGTCGAACCACTTCTGCTTCTCCTCCCGGCTGGCCGGGTCCGGCATTTCCGCCGCCTTGGTGCCGGGCCGGGGGCTGTAAATAAAGGTGAACAGGGCGTCAAAGCCCACTTCCTGCACCAGGGACACGGTGTCCATGGCCTCCGCCTCGGTCTCACCGGGGAAGCCGATGATGACGTCGGAGGTCAGCACCAACCCCGGCATGACGCTCTTGGCGTAGTTCACCAAATCCAGATACTGCTGCCGGGTGTACCGCCGGTTCATCTCCTTCAGCACCCGGTCATTGCCGGACTGGAAGGGCAGGTGGAGCTGCTTGGCGACGTGAGAACACCGGGCCATGGTGTCGAACAGCTTCTTCGTGGCGTCCTTGGGGTGGCTGGACATGAACCGGATGAGATATTCTCCCGGGATCTTGTCAATGTCCGCCAGCAGGTCCGCGAAATCATAGCCCAGATTCAGGTCGTTGCCGTAGGAGTTGACGTTCTGGCCCAGCAGGGTAATGTCCTTGTACCCCGCCTCCACCAGCTCCCGCACTTCCTGCAGCACACACTGAGGGTCCCGGCTCCGCTCCCGGCCCCGGACGTAGGGCACGATGCAGTAGGAGCAGAAGTTGTTGCAGCCGTACATAATGGAGACCCAGGCCTTCACACCCTTCTCCCGCACCACGGGGATGCCCTCGGCAATCGTCCCGTGCTCGTCGTCCACGGAGAACACCCGCTTGCGGCTCTCGTAGACCTGCCAGAGAAGCTCCGGGAACTTCCAGAGGGCATGGGGCCCGAACACCAGGTTCACCAGGGGATAAGACTTTTTGATGCGCTGGGAAACACGGGGCTCCTGGGCCATGCAGCCGCACAGGGCAATGACCATCTCCGGGTTTTCCTTTTTGGCATGGGTCAGGGCGCCCAGGTTGCCGAACACCCGGTCCTCGGCGTGCTCCCGGACGGCGCAGGTATTCAGGATGACCAGGTCGGCCTCGGCGGGCTTGTCCGTGAAGGTGAAGCCGCAGGCGGCCAGCATCCCCATCAGCTTCTGGCCGTCGGCCACGTTCTGCTGGCAGCCGAAGGTGTCCACACAGGCCACGGGATGGGCCTCCCGTGCGGCGAACATGGCCTTGATTTTATTTTCAAACTCCCGCTGGCGGTCCAGCTCCGCCGGGGATACCAATACTTCCTTGCGTTCCAAGTTATTTTCCTCCGAAATGCAGATACTTTAACTGAAATATCATAGCATAAAAGCAGAAAAAGCACAAGAACGAAAAGCGAAGTCCCGGCGGTGGCAGCCGCCGGGACTTCGCTTTTCGAAAATTGTCTTTTACACCATTTTGTCGACCAGCTTGCTGAAGCTGCGGGGGTTCACATTATCCTCCGCCACAACGGAGGCACGCCTGCCCACCAAGCTCAGAATACCCAGCAGGGACCGGGCGTCCAGCATTACGGTATCGGTGCTCAGCCAGACCTCATAGGGAGCCTCGCTGGCCAGTTCGCTGATCTTCACAGCCTGGTCTTTGGTCTTAATATCGATCACTTTCGTCATAGTTATCCATTCCTTCTTGTCTTGCAGAGTTTGCTTCCGCTGTTCCCGGCGGACGGCATCATCTTAGCAGGCCATTTCCGGAACTTCAATCGCAATACTATTCAGAATTATGTTAAGTAATCGTTTGCTTTTTGTGCAATATACATTTTTCTATCTGAATCCTGCTCCCCGTTTTCTGAATCCTGCCCCCTTTTGCCATGCAAAAGCCCCGCCGAAAACGGCGGGGCCTGCTTTGTTCTTTATGGTGCCGTATCCGAAAATCAGCTTTCCGCGGCCCCCCGTATCCGGACGATCTCCTCGCCCAATTCCTCGTCCAGCTCCCGGCCGGCAGCCTCCGGGTCGAAGCAGAAAGCCTCCGGACAGCCGCAGGCGTACAGCAGCCGGAAATAGCCGCTGCGGTACACCTCCGCCCGGCTTTGGGCGGCAACGGGCCCCAGAAGCGTTCCGGCGGCAGCCAGCCGTGCCTCTCCCGGCGCCGCCTCCAGGTCAGCGAGGGAAAAGGCGTTCAGGTCCAGCATACAGTCCGCCTGATCCTCCACAGCGCGCACAAAAGTGTCCACCAGGTCCCTGTCCTCCTGATACAAAAGCGCTTCCTTCTGCTGCTCCGCCAAGGTGCGCAGTTCCGTCTCCCAGGCTCTAGAATAAGCGTCCGCCACTGTGCGCATGGCGGCGGTGGTGCCGCAGTCCCAGTACCGCCCATTGTCAAAAAAGTCGTCGATGGGATTGTGCGCTTCCGGGGAGGCATCGCTGCTCTCATCCGTTTCCTCCGCTGTCTGCCCGGAGGCCTGCTCCGCCAGCGCCTGGGTGAGCCGCCGGTTCTCCTCCTGCAAGGTCTGGTTTTTGGCGGTCAGGGACGCGTTCTCAGCCCGCAATGCGTCCACTTCCGCCGTGCCGCCGCAGGCGGTCAGAAATAGAGCCATCAGCGCAGCCGCGCCTGTCACGACCCATCTCTTCATCTCCGCGCCTCCAGTTTCCGAAGCTGGTTCTGAAATTCCTCCGGCAGTTCGCAGTGCAGCTCCACCGCCTCCCCTGTCCGGGGATGGAGGAACCGCAGCCCCACGGCGTGAAGGCACTGGCCATGAAGCCCCGGCACGGGCTTTTTGTTCCCGTACACCGTGTCTCCCAGAATGGGGTGGCCGATATGGGCCATATGCACCCGGATCTGGTGGGTCCGCCCGGTCTCCAGGCGGCACTCCACGTAGCAAAAGCCCTGGAACCGCTCCAGCACCCGCCAGTGGGTGACGGCGGGGCGGCCGTTCGCCGCAACCGCCATCTTTTTCCGGTCCACGGGATGCCGCCCGATGGGCGCGTCCACAGTCCCCGCGTCCTCCCGCAGGTTTCCCACCACGATGCAGTGGTAGATGCGAGCCAGGGTGTGGTCCTGCAATTGCGCCGCCAATCTTTGGTGGGCAAAATCGTTCTTCGCCGCGATGATCAGCCCGGAGGTGTCCCGGTCGATGCGGTGGACGATGCCGGGCCGCAGCTCTCCGCCGACACCGGACAGGCTGTCCCCGCAGTGGTACAGCAGGGCATTCACCAGCGTCCCATCGGGGTGTCCGGGCGCCGGATGGACGACTAACCCCTTGGGCTTGTTCACCACGATGACGTCGTCGTCCTCGTACACCACGTTCAGTGGGATGTCCTGAGGCGTCACGTCCACCGGCTCCGGCTCGGGCAGAGCGACTTCCAGCGTCTCCGACCCTGTCAGCTTGTAGTTCTTCGCCAGGGGCTTCCCGCCGCAGGTCACCCGGCCCTCCTCCAGCAGCCGCTGGGCGGCGGAGCGGGTCACGTCCTCCAGATTCGCCGCCAGCCAGGCGTCCACCCGCCGGCCCGCGTCCTCCTTATTCGGTTGGAGCGTCAGCTTCTCCATGGGTCTTGTCCTTTTTGTCGTATTTTTCATAGAGCCATAAGTAGTAGATGGCCCCCATGATGCAGCCGCAGACAATGCAGCAGTCGGCGATGTTGAACACCGGGTAATTGATGAACTGGAAGTCGAACATATCCACCACATAGCCCAGCCGCACCCGGTCGATGATATTCCCCAGCCCGCCGGAGATGATGAGAAACCCGGCGGCCACGCCGAAGGGATGCCGCACAACGCGCCGCACCAGCGCCGCGGCCACTACCGCCACGATGCAGCAGGTGACGGCCACCAGCAGCCACCGCATCCCGGAAAAGCTGGACCAGGCGGCGCCGTAGTTGTGGACGGTGCGCAGCTGCATGAAGCCCGGCAGGAACGGCATCGTCTCCCCCAGAGGCAGGTTCACGGTGATCCAGTGCTTGAACCACTGGTCCAGCCCCAGCAGTCCCAGCCCCAGGGCACCAAAAACAGCATATAACATGAAAAGTCTCCTTCTAAATGCTATGGATTATATGATGTAGGTAGTTTACACGCTTTCCCGGGGAAATGCAACCACACGCAAAAACGGACGCCTTCCGGCGTCCGTTTTTTCAGGAAAGGGTCTGGGGAAAACCTGCGGTTAGCACCGTTGCGGCGTTACGATTCCCGGCTCCTGCCGGAGCCGCCAATCGTGCCGCTGCCTCGAAAGCGGCTCGCTTCTTCCGCCACAGGCGGCGCTTCGCCGCTTTCCCCCAGTTCTTTTGCCGGCGGCAAAAGAAAGAATTTAATCATTTTCGGCAGGACATGCGCCTGCCGAAAATTCCTCGACCCAGCCGCCGGAGGCGGCGTTCACCAGTGACCGACGTCACTGGTGGTGGGGGTTCTAAAGGGGGAGCCTGCTCCCCCTTTATCTCATTTCACCCGCTCGCCGTTGGCTTCCTTGGCGGCGATCTCTTTCATGGCGTCCTTGTGAGAGAGGTTCACGCGGCCCTTCTCGTCGATGTCGGTGACCTTGACCCACATCATGTCGCCGATCTTGCAGGCGTCCTCCACCTTCTCGATGCGGTGGTCGGCCAGCTTGGAGATGTGCACCAGGCCGTCCTTGCCGGGAGCCAGCTCCACGAAGGCGCCGAAAGTCATCAGACGCACCACACGGCCGTAGTACAGCTTGCCGATCTCAGGCACGAACACGATGTCGTCGATACACTTCTTGGCGGCGTCGCAGGAGGCGGCGTCAGCGGAGGCGATGAAGATAGAGCCGTCGTCGTTGATGTCGATCTTGGCGCCGGTGTCGGCCACGATCTTCTGGATGACGCTGCCGCCCTTGCCGATGACGTCCCGGATCTTGTCGGGATCGATGTGCATGGTGATCATCTTGGGGGCGTACTTGCTGACCTCCTTCCGGGGCTCGGCGATGCAGGGCAGCATGATCTGGTCCAGGATCTGCACCCGGGCGTCGTAGGTGATGTCCAGAGCGTTCTTGATGATCTCCATGGTGAGGCCGTCGTTCTTCAGGTCCATCTGAATGGCGGTGATGCCCTTCTTGGTGCCGGCCACCTTGAAGTCCATCTCGCCGTGGAAGTCCTCCACGCCCTGGATGTCGATGAAGGTAGTGAAGGAGCCGTCGTCGTCCTGAATGAGGCCGCAGGAAATGCCGGCAACGGGGGCCTTGATGGGCACGCCGGCGTCCATTAGAGCCAGGGTGGAACCGCAGATGGAGCCCTGGGAGGTAGAGCCGTTGGAGGAAACGACCTCAGACACCACGCGGATAGCGTAGGGGAACTCCTCCACGGAGGGGATCACGGGCAGCAGGGCACGCTCGGCCAGGGCGCCGTGACCGATCTCGCGGCGGCCGGGAGAACGGGCGGGCTTGGCCTCGCCGACGGAGTAGCCGGGGAAGTTGTAGTGGTGCATATAGCGCTTCTCGGTCTCTTCCCAGATGGTGTCCAGCTTCTGGTTGGCGGACAGGGTGTCCAGGGTGCAGACGGAGAGGACCTGGGTCTGGCCGCGGGTGAACAGGCCGGAGCCGTGGACCCGGGGCAGCACGCCCACCTCGGCGTCCAGGGGACGGATCTCGTTCTTCTGGCGGCCGTCCACGCGGTGGCCCTCCAGCAGCCATGCCTTGACGATCTTCTTCTGGAACTTGTAGGTGATCTCCTCCAGGTACTGGTCCATGTCGGGGTGGGTGTCGAGATACTTCTCATGCCACTTCTCGATCATGGCGTTCCAGCGGGCCTCCCGGACGTTCTTGTCGTCGGTATCCATGGCGGCCTTGGCCTCGTCCATGAAGTTTGCGACGATGTCGTCAAACAGCTCCTGGTCGAAGGAGGCGTGGGGATAGTCGAACTTGGGCTTGCCGATCTCAGCGACCATCTGGTTGATGAGGGCGATCTGCTTCTGGTTCTCCTCATGGGCCTGCCGGATGGCCTCGAACATGACGTCGTTGGGCACCTCGTTGGCGCCGGCCTCGATCATGACCACCTTCTTGCCGGTGGAGACCACGGTGACGTCCAGGTCGGAGACCTTCCGCTGCTCGCTGGTGGGGTTGAACACCAGCTTGCCGTCCACCAGGCCCACCTTCAGGGCGCCCACGGGTCCGTTCCAGGGGATGTCGGAGATGGCCAGGGCAGCGGAGGTGCCGATCAGGGCGGCGATCTCGGGAGAGCAGTCGTGGTCCACGCTCATGACGGTGGCCATGATGGACACGTCATTGCGGAAGTCGTAGGGGAACAGGGGGCGGATGGGGCGGTCGATGACGCGGGCGGTCAGGATGCCCTTCTCACCGGGGCGACCCTCACGGCGGTTGAAGCTGCCGGGGATGCGGCCCACGGAGTACATCTTCTCCTCAAAGTCCACGCTCAGGGGGAAGAAGTCGATGCCGTCCCGGGGACGGGCGGAGGCGGTGGCGCACACCAGCACGCGGGTGTCGCCGTAGCCCACCATGACGGCGGCGTTGGCCAGCTCAGCCAGCTTGCCCACCTCCAGGGTCAGGGGACGGCCGGCCAGTTCCATCTCATACTTGTGGTAACCGGGGAACTGTCTGCGGGTGATAATGGTTGACATGATCTTGCTCCTTTACATACAGTGCTCGGGAGCGGCTCTTTTCGTATTTGAAAACATGTCCGAATAATTCGGGCACAGTTTCAAACACAAAAAGCAACAGCCCCCGGCGAAAAACTTAAAATTCGCAGAAAAGGGTGACGGAGGTCCGCCTCCGCCACCCTCGTTTCCACTTACTTTCTGATACCCAGCTTGGCGATCAGGGCACGATAGCGCTCAATGTCCTTCTTCTGCAGGTAGTCCAGCAGGCTCCGGCGCTTACCGACCATCTTCAGCAGGCCGCGGTTGGAGTGCTTGTCCTGGGGGTTGTTCTGCATATGAACGGTCAGCTGGTTGATCCGCTCGGTCAGAATGGCGATCTGGACCTCGGGAGAACCGGTGTCGGTCTCGTGGGTACGGTTGGCGTCGATGATAGCAGTCTTCTGTTCTTTGCGCAGCATAGTGATTTCCACCTTTCAAAGTATTCCCCGCGGGACTGCGTATCGGGACGGTGAAGTTCCACGAAACGAAGCCCTGGGGCAGTTTCCGCACATTCGCGTGCTTAGCCAGCATATCACAGGATGACTTCCTTGTAAAGAGAAAAAAACGTCTTTTCCCCCGGATATCCCAATATTTTTTGTAAGAAGCCCCCTCTTGACAAAGCGTTTTCGCTATGGTACCCTAACCGTATTAGAACAGTTAGTACAGTTTACATGGGAGGTACGCAATGTCCATGGTGTTTTTACTGGCCTGCGGGGGCGGCGTGCTGGGCGTCATCCTTCTCGTGGCGGTCCTTGTGAGCAGGAGGTGACGGGATGATCAGTCTGAATTACCGGGATTCCCGCCCCATCTACGAGCAGATCAAGGACGGGCTGCGGAAGCTGATCGTCACCGGCGCTCTGCGTACTGGGGAAAAACTGCCCTCCGTGCGGGCGCTGGCGACACAGCTCTCCATCAATCCCAACACCATCCAGCGGGCCTACAACGAGCTGGAGGGCGAGGGCTACATTTACTCCGTCCCCGGCAAGGGCAGCTTTGCCGCCGGGAACACCGGCGCTGACGAGGCCCGCCGGAAGGAGCTGACGGAAAAGCTGCGGGAGCTGGCGGCGGAGCTGAAATACCTGGGCGTTACCGGCGAAGAGCTGGCGGCCCTGGTGTCGGAAGCTCCGGAAATTTCCGGGCAGAACAGAGAAAAGGAGGAGACCCCATGATCGAAGTGCGGGACGCCGTCAAGAAATTTGACGGCTTCGCGGCCCTGGACGGCGCCTCTGTGATGGTGCCCAAGGGCAGCGTATACGGTTTGGTAGGTCCTAACGGTGCGGGCAAGTCCACCCTCATCCGTCATCTGACGGGCATTTATCGTCAGGACGGCGGCACCGTCCGGGTGGACGGCGAGCCGGTGTGGGAGAACGCGGCTCTCAAGGCGCGGATCGCGGCTATCCCCGACGACTGGTATTACTTCATGCAGTCCACCGTCCGGGATATGATGCGCTTTTACAAAGGATTTTATCCCTCGTTTTCCACGGAACGGTATGAAAAATTAAAGGAAGTTTTCAATATCGACGAGAAGCGCGCCATCCGCCGCCTCAGCAAAGGCATGCAGAAGCAGGTGGCCTTTTGGCTGGCCCTCTCCTGTATGCCGGATTACCTCATTCTCGACGAGCCTGTGGACGGCCTGGACCCGGTGATGCGGCGGCAGGTGTGGTCCCTGGTGATGGGTGATGTGGCCCAGCGGGGCACGACCGTGCTGGTCAGCTCCCACAACCTGCGGGAGCTGGAGGACGTGTGCGACCACGTGGGCATCATGGACCACGGCAAGGTGCTGCTGGAGCGGTCCCTGGCCCAGCTGCAGGACAACATGGTAAAGCTCCAGGTGGTGTTCCAGGACGGCGTGAACGAGGTGCCGCCTGAGCTGCCGGTGCTCCATGCGTCCAAAGTGGGCCGCATCCATACCTTGATCATGCGCATGAGCGCGGAGGAGGCCACCGCGAAGCTCTCCACCTACAACCCCCTGCTGGTGGACGCGGTGCCTCTGACGCTGGAGGAAATTTTCATCTATGAGTTGGGAGGTGCGGACTATGCAGTCAAAGACATCGTTCTTTAATATGACGTTATTCCGCAAAAACCTGACCCGGTTCTGGCCCCTGTGGGGCGGCGCTTCTTTCCTGGGCAGCCTGTTCCCCCTGGCGCTGCTGCTGCAGCTCATGCGGGGCCGGGTGGACCTCATTGAGCCGCTGTCGGTCACGGAGATGTATTACTCCGTGCTGTGCTACGGTGTCCCCATCCTCTCCCTGCTGTACGCCATTCTCTGCGCCATGCTGGTCTGGAGTTACCTCTACAACAGCCGCAGCGTGGGGCTGATGCACACCCTGCCCATCACCCGCCGGGGCGTGTTTGTCACCAACTTCCTCTCCGGCATGGCCATGATGCTCATTCCCTACGCCATCGTCGGCACGCTGTGCGTCCTCATCTCCCTGGCTTACGGCGTTCTTGAGCCAGTGGGCCTGCTGGTGACGGTCCTGGGCGTACTGGGCGAGAGCTTCTTCTACTTCGCCTCCGCAACGTTAGTGGCCTTCATGGTGGGCAATGTGTTCGCCCTGCCCGCCGTGTACTTCCTGCTGCACTTCCTGGCTCCCCTGCTGGACTGGCTGCTGTGCCTGTTCGCCGGAAACTTCATCTTCGGGCTGGACAGCTATTACTCCGGCGTGGTGGAGTTCCTCTCCCCCACCGTCTACCTGATGGAGCGGGTCAACGTGAACTGCACCTATGAGGAAGTGCAGGTGGTCACGGAGCTCACCCATACCGACGGCTATATCACCAGGCTCACCGCCGTCACGCTGGAAAACGCCTGGCTCATCGGTGTCTACGCCCTGGTGGGCGTGGTGTTCCTGGCCCTGGCCTATGTGCTGTACGCCCGCCGCCGCAGCGAGAGCGCAGGCGATGTGGTAGCCGTGGGCTGGATGAAGCCCGTGTTCCGCTTCGGTCTGGCGGCGCTGGCGGCCCTGCTGGGCGGTCAGGCGCTGTACGCCCTGTTCTGGGACAGCTTCCAGAGCAGCTCTTATTATGACGCCCTGCCCATGGCCGTCTGTATGCTGGTGGCGGGCACCATCGGCTACTACGCCGCCTCCATGCTCCTCGCCAAGTCCCTCCGGGTGTTCCGGGGGAGCTGGAAGGGCCTCATCCTGGTGGCCGCGGGCTGCATCGCCCTGTGCTGCGTCCTGCGGTTCGACCTGCTGGGTATCTCCCGCCGGGTGCCGGAGGCCAGCCAGGTGCAGAAGGTGGAGTTCTACGCCGCCGACAATACTTATAAGCTGTATCCCGGCGAGGACGACGACCTGCTGGAGCAGGTGCGTTCTCTCCACAAGGCCATCGTGGCTGACCAGGACTACGTCCGAACCTATGAGGACAGCGACCGGCGGTATCTTGCGGTCAGCGACGACACCATGACCGAAACCTACATCCGCTTTATCTACACCCTGAATAACGGCCTGCAGGTAGAGCGCCGGTACTCCATTCCCCTGACCAAATACCGCATAAAGCAGGAGGGCACCTACGACAACCTGCTGGATACGCTGGTCAACAGCGAGACCATGAAGGCCAGACGCCTCCACGCCGGGGATGACCGCTATACCATCATTTCCGGCGACCTGTATCTGGAGAGCAGCGGTGACTATTTCGACCTGAGCAGCCGGGAGGCCGCCACCGTTCTGGACGCCGTGGCGAAGGACGCCGCCGGCGGCACCTGGGGCGACTACGACTGGTTCGACCAGAATGGAAACAACGCCTATGCCTTGAACCTGGAACTGTCCTTCACTTATCCCGGCGACTACGGCGGGACCAGCTACGACTGGATCAATATTACCGTCCGCCCCGGCATGGACAACACCGTGGCCTGCCTGAAAGAGCTGGGCCTCGTCACGGAGCGGGACCTGGTGACCCGGGAGGACATGGAGAAGATGACCAGCCGGAATCGCAGCGAGGCCGTGGAGTATGCGGAAAAAATGGCCCAGGAGAACGCCGCCTCTATCGGCGTCATCGGCGGTGCCGACGGCCCCACCGCCGTTTACGTGACCGGGGTGACCGCCTGAGCCATGTCCCACTCATACAGAAGAAGAAAACGGCGCCGCCGGGCCGCTCCCGGCCCGGTGGTGCTGGTCCTGGGATTGGTGCTTCTGTGCCTGACCACCGCGGTAATATGGGTCCTGTTCCGGGACCGTGGGCCCGATGCCGAGGATGTCCCCGTGCCGGACTACGTGGAGCAGGACTACCTGACGGTGAACCCCTACTCCCGCCCCGGCACGGAGCTGGAAAGCATCCGCGGCGTGGTCATCCACTACGTGGGCAACCCCGGCACCACCGCCCACGCCAACCGCAACTACTTTGCATCCCTGTCCTCCGGGGAGGAGGGCACTTACGCCAGCTCCCACTTCGTGGTGGGTCTGGACGGCGAGGTCATCCAGTGCGTCCCCCTGACGGAGGTGGCCTACGCCTCCAACACCCGGAACGAGGACACGGTGTCCATCGAGGTCTGCCATCCCGACGAGACGGGGGAATTCTCCCCCGTCACCTACGCCCGGACGGTGGAGCTGACCGCCTGGCTGTGCCGGGAGTTCAAGCTGGACCCGGAGACCGACGTCATCCGCCACTACGACGTGACCGGGAAAATCTGCCCCAAATACTATGTGGAGCACCCTGAAGCCTGGGACACTTTCCGGTCGGATGTGGCTGCGGAACTGGAGCGACAGAAGGACGCGGAGAAAAATTCCTGAAAATTTTTTGCGAAGCCGTGAAACAAAACGGCCTCCTGAATCGTCTTATAGACAGAAGCTGTATGAAAGGAGCCTTCCCCCATGGAAAAGCAGATGACGCAGAACGAACCCCTGTGGCGCGTCTGGGTGGATACCCGGCGGCGTATCGTGTCCTTCCATGAGGAGGAAGGCTGCCAGCTGCTGGAGTTCCGCAGCCGGGAGATGTTTTTAAGCTGCGTGGACCAGTACACAGGGATGCAGTACCGTTATCAGTGACGCCAGAGGGCCGGCTCGCGGAGCCGGCCCTTTTTATCTCTGATTGGAAGCAAAATCCTCAACTTTCCCGTTGACAAACAGCAAAAACGTGATATGATAATCCAGTAATTGAACATTTTGGCGTAGATAAGGACGAGTACCCCTTCAGTTCCCGCAAAGAGAGCCGCCGTTTTGGTGCAAGGCGGACGGGCGCGGAGGGCGAAAATCACCTTGGAGCCTCCCTCTGAAAGACGACGCGACATTAGAATCCATGAAAAATCAGACTGCGTCTGATTTTCCAGCGCCAACGGCGCGTTGGATTCTTGTGAACCGTGCTGGCGTGCAAAGCACGGCAGCAGCCATGAAAATGGCACATTTTCATGGCATCGCGGGTCAGTAGGAGAGGACGCATGATGCCCGTTACAGCATCGGCCCGTGACAGCGGGCAGTGAGCGGTCGTGTCCGCAAGGCCACGGCAACCGAGAGTGGTACCGCAGAGTGTTTTTCAAACGCTTTGTCTCTTGAACAGGAGACAGGCGTTTTTTATTTTATGTATCGATCAATTTCAAGATAGAAAAGGAGATACGCGGATATGGACTATAATAAAACCATCAATCTGCCGAAGACCGACTTCCCCATGCGGGCGGGCCTGCCCAAGCGGGAGCCGGAGATGCTGAAGCGCTGGAAAGAGCAGGACGTCTACAATGAGCTGCTGAAGAAGAACGAGGGCAAGCCCCTGTTCAACCTCCACGACGGCCCTCCGTTCTCCAACGGCAGCCTCCACATGGGCCACGCCCTGAACAAGTCCATCAAGGACTTCATCACCCGTTCCTACGCCATGCGGGGCTACTACACCCCCTATATCCCCGGCTGGGATAACCACGGTATGCCCATCGAGTCCGCCATCATCAAGCAGAACAAGCTGGACCACAAGGCCATGAGCATCCCCGAGTTCCGCTCCGCCTGCCATGACTTCGCCCAGCACTATATGGACGTCCAGAGCGAGGGCTTCCAGCGGATGGGCGTCCTGGGCGACTGGGAGCACCCCTACGCCACCATGAACCCCGGCTTTGAGGCCGAGGAGGTCAAGGTGTTCGGCGAGATGTACAAGAAGGGCTACATCTACAAGGGCCTCAAGCCCGTGTACTGGTGCGCCCACGACGAGACCGCCCTGGCCGAGGCCGAGATCGAGTACCAGGACGACCCCTGCACCACCGTCTATGTGAAGTTCCCCATGCACGACGACCTGGGCAAGCTCTCCGCCTACGATAAGAGCAAGCTGTTCTTCGTGATCTGGACCACCACCATCTGGACCCTGCCCGGCAACCTGGCCATCGCCCTGCATCCCGACGAGTCCTACGCCCTGGTGAAGGTCCCCTCCGGCGATGTGTTCATCATGGCCGAGGCCCTGACCGACAAGGTCATGCACATCGGCGGCTACGACAGCTACGAGATCGTGGAGACCCATCCCGGCGCCTTCTTTGAGAACATGCTGGCGGAACATCCCTTCCTGCCCAAGACCTCCCGCCTGCTGCTGGCGGACTACGTCACCATGGACTCCGGTACCGGCTGCGTCCACACCGCCCCCGGCTTCGGCGCCGACGACTACCAGACCTGCAAGCGCTACGGCATGGACATGGTGGTGCCCGTCAACGACCAGGGCCGCCACACCGAGTACGCCGGCAAGTACGCCGGCATGTCCACCGACGAATCCAACCCCGTCATCCTGAACGACATGAAGGAGAGCGGCATGCTCTTCGCCTCCGAGGACATCGTCCACAGCTATCCCCACTGCTGGCGCTGCAAGAGCCCCATCATCTTCCGCGCCACGCCCCAGTGGTTCTGCTCCGTGGAGTCCTTCAAGGATGAGGCCTGCGCCGCCGCCGATGACGTCCGCTGGGTGCCCGGCTGGGGCGTGGACCGCATGAAGTCCATGATCCGGGAGCGCACCGACTGGTGCATCTCCCGTCAGCGCAAGTGGGGCCTGCCCATCCCCGTTGTCTACTGCAAGGACTGCGGCAAGCCCATCTGCACCGACGAGACCATCGCCGCCATCTCCGCCCTGTTTGAGAAGGAGGGCTCCAACGCCTGGTTCTCCAAGGAGGCCGCCGAGATCCTGCCCGAGGGCTTCACCTGCCCCCACTGCGGCGGCAGCACCGGCTTCGAGAAGGAGACCGACACCCTGGACGGCTGGTTCGACTCCGGCTCCACCCACTTCGCCGCCATGAAGCGGGATCAGGGCTTCTGGCCCGCCACTATGTACCTGGAGGGCCTGGACCAGTACCGCGGCTGGTTCCAGTCCGCGCTGCTGACCGCCGTCGGCGCCTTCGGCCAGGGCGCGCCCTTCAAGGAGTGCGTCACCCACGGCTGGACCGTGGACGGCGAGGGCAAGGCCATGCACAAGTCTCTGGGCAACGGCATGGACCCCGCCGAGATCTTCGACAAGTACGGCGCCGATATGCTGCGCCTGTGGGCCGCTTCCGCCGACTACCACGCCGATATGCGCTGCTCTCACGAGATCTTCAAGCAGCTCTCCCAGAACTACCTGAAGTTCCGCAACACCGCCCGGTACTGCCTGGGCAACCTGGACGGCTTCGACCCCAACGCCCTGACCCCCGCCGCCGAGATGGAGGAGCTGGACCGCTGGGCCGTCACCCGCCTGAACGCCCTCATCGAGAAGTGCTTCACCGCTTACGACGAGTATGAGTTCAACGCCGTCACCCACGCCGTCAACGACTTCTGCGTGGTGGAGATGTCCAACTTCTATCTGGACATCATCAAGGACCGGCTGTACTGCGACGAGACCGACGGCGCCAAGCGCCGCAGCGCCCAGAGCGCCCTGTTCCTGATCCTGGACACCATGACGAAGATCATGGCGCCCATCCTGGCCTTCACCTGCGATGAAATTTGGCAGGCCATGCCTCACCGCGCCGGTGACGACGGCCGCAACGTGGTGTTCAACGAAATGAACAAGCCCTTTGCCGACTACGCCCTGGACGACGCGGCCATGGCGAAGTGGGACAAGATCATTGAGGTCCGCACCGCCGTCAACGGCGTGCTGGAGGCCGCCCGCGCCGAGAAGAAGATCGGCAAGGCTCTGGAGGCCGAGGTCCGGCTGACCGTTCCCGCCGAGGACGCTTTCCTGGCCGAGATGGACGGCGAGGCGCTGGCCGACCTGCTGATCGTCTCCCACGTGGACGTCACCGTGGGCGATGAGCTCTCCGCCACGGTGGAGAACGCCGCCGGCACCAAGTGCCCCCGCTGCTGGAAGCACAGCACTCAGGCTGACGAAAACGGCCTGTGCCCCCGGTGTGCCAGCGTCATCGCAAAGTCCGCTGCACTCGGAACGCCCTGACGGGTATTCCTCGCTGCGCTCCCTTGCGCTGCCGCTTCCCCACGCGACCCGCTGCGCTGGGCTCGCGCGGGGGACCCCGAAATGGCAAAGCTGCCCGAGTTCTAATAGTCTCAAAGCCCCGGAAGCGGACGCTTCCGGGGCTTGCCCATACAGCAAATTTCCTGAGGAGTTGATTGCATTGGACACCATCGCCGCCATCGCCACCGGCCACTCCCCCACCGCTATCGGCATCGTCCGCGTCTCCGGCGAAGGCTGCTTTGCCTTGTGCGACAAGGTTTTCCGGACCGCCAACGGCCGTCCCTTTTCCGAGCAGCCGTCCCATAAAATGGCATTCGGGGAAATGCTGGACGCCCGGGGCCGCGTCATCGACCAGGGCCTTGCCGTCCGCTTCCCCGGCCCCCACAGCTACACCGGCGAGGACTCCGCCGAGTTCCACTGCCACGGCTCCCCGGTGGTGCTGCGGGAGCTGCTGGACGCCCTGTTCGCCGCCGGGGCCCGGCAGGCGAAAGCGGGAGAGTTCACCCAGCGAGCCTTTTTGAACGGGCGGCTGGACCTGACCCAGGCGGAGGCCGTCATCGACCTCATCGACGCCGAGACCGCCGCCGCCGCCCGGAACGCCGCCGCCCAGCTGGACGGCGGCCTGCGCCGGGTGCTGGAGCCCATCCAGGACGCCCTGCTGGACATCACCTCCCGGTTTTACGCCGTGGTGGACTACCCCGACGAGGACATCGAGGACATCCGCCCGGAGCAGGTGGCGGAGGCCCTCTCCTCCGCCGAGGCGCAGCTCACCGCTTTGCTGGCCACCTGTCAGCGGGGAAAGGTGCTGAAATCCGGCGTGCGGACCGCCATCGTGGGCCGCCCCAACGCCGGGAAATCCTCTCTGCTCAACGCTTTGGCTGGCTACGAGCGGGCCATCGTCACCGACATCCCCGGCACCACCCGAGACACCGTGGAGGAATCCGTCCTCTGCGGAGGCGTGCTCCTGCGGCTCATCGACACCGCCGGTATCCGGGATACGGCGGACATCGTGGAGCAAAAGGGCGTGGAGCGCAGCCGCAAGGCGCTGGGGTCCGCCGACCTGGTGCTGGCGGTGGTGGACGGCTCCGTTCCCCTGACTGCCGAGGACCTGGAGGTCCTGCGGCTGGCCGCCGAGAGCCCCCGCTGGATTGCGGTGTTTTCCAAATGCGACCTCTGGGACACCAGGACCCGCTCCGTGGGCATCGTGGGCAGCCCCGCTCCCGCCGCGTCCGTGACCCTCTCCTCCGTCACCGGGGAGGGGCTGGACGAGCTGGAAGCAGCCGTGGCCGCCCTGTTCCCCGCCGGGGACCCGAAAGAGGCTGGTTCCCTTCTGACCGACCAGCGGCAGGAAGAAGCGGTCCGCCGGGCCCGGGACGCCGTCCGCCGGGCACAGGATGCCCTGAACAGCGGCCTGACCCCCGACGCGGTGCTGACCGACGCCGAGGAAGCCCTGGACGCCCTGGGTGAATTGACGGGCCGCACCGCCAAAGAGGAGATCGTCTCCCGCATTTTCTCCCGGTTCTGTGTAGGAAAGTAAAATATCCCCAGAGGTATCAAAATCTATTGAAATATCGTTATTGCCCTCCCAAAACATAGTTTACAAAATCATGTGACAGTGCTATAATGTTTTTGTATCTGGTTTTCTGATAAAGGAGGAGCGTATGCACGATTTAAATGAGCTGCGCCAGCGGCTTCAGACCCAGCGGCCCGTGCCCTGGGACCAGCTTCCGGACTTCGCCCTGTACATGGACCAGGTCCTCAGCTACATGGACCGGCAGGTCATCCGCTTCGGCGATGACGACGCCCTGACCGCCGCCATGGTGAACAACTATACGAAAAGCGGCCTGGTGCCCCGGGCGGAAGGCAAAAAATACAACCGGGAACATCTGGCTTACCTCACTGCTATCTGCATTTTAAAGCGGGTGATGTCCGCCAGGGACATGGACCTGCTGCTTCAGGAGGAGCTGCGGGACCGGGGCCGGATCGACGAGGGCTACACCGCCTTCTGCGCCAGCCTGGACAGCGCCCTGAACCTGACCGCCGATGAAATGGCCGACCGCACCGGGGAGGAATCCCTGGCGGACGACGCCATTCACTTCGCCCTGCTCAGCTATGCCGCCGGGGTCGCCAGCAGCCGTTATGTGGCGGCCCTCCGGGAAAAGCGGGAGCAGGAAAACCCGGGAAAAGGAAAAAAAGGAAAGGAGCGCGACTGATATGCGTGATTTTGTTATTCTGACCGATAGCTGCTGCGACCTGACGCCGGAGCTGGCCCAGGAGCTGGGGCTGACTGTCATTCCCCTGAGCCTGGAGATGAGCGGCGCCACCTATCACAATTTCCTGGATGGCCGGGAGATCGGCTTCCACGACTTCTATGAGCGCGTCCGCTCCGGCGAGACCGCCACCACCTCCGCCATCAATGTAGGCACCTTCGAGGAGGCCATGACGAAGATCGCGGACGAGGGGAAGGACGTGCTGTGCCTGAGTTTCTCCTCCGCCCTGTCCACTACCTACCAGTCCGCCGCCATCGCCGCCCAGGAGCTGTCCGAGAGCCGGCCGGAGGCCAAGTTCCTGGTGGTGGATTCCCTGTGCGCGTCTCTGGGCCAGGGCCTGTTCGTATACCTCTGCGCTCAGGAAAAGGCCAAGGGCCGCTCCCTGGAGGAGGTCTACAACTTCGCCCTGGAGACCCGGGGCAAGGTCTGCCACTGGTTCACCGTGGATGACCTGAACCACCTGAAGCGGGGCGGCCGCATCAACGCCGCCACAGCGCTGTTCGGCACGATGCTGGCCATCAAGCCCGTCATGCATGTGGATGACGAGGGCCGCCTGATCCCCGTCGGCAAGGCCCGGGGCCGGAAGGCCTCCCTCATGGCGCTGGTGGACCACATGGAGGAGACCGCCATCGACCCCAAAAACCAGACGGTGTTCATCAGCCACGGCGACTGCGTGGAGGACGCGGAATTTGTGGCCCAGGAAGTCCGCCGCCGCTTCGGTACGGAGGACATCCGCATCAACTACGTAGGGCCCGTCATCGGCAACCACTCCGGGCCGGGCACCCTGGCGCTGTTCTTCCTGGGCAGCAAGCGCTGAATACAACATCTCCGCCGCCTGCGGAGCAACAGGAGAAACATATGAATTGGCTTGCACTGCATATTGAGACGAACCACGCCGGGCTGGAGCCGGTGGAGACCATGCTCTCCGCCCTGGGCATTGACGGCGTGGTCATCGACGACGAGACGGAATTCCAGGACTTTCTGGAGAACAACCACCAATACTGGGACTATGTGGACGAGGAGCTGGAGGAAAAGATGCATGGCGCGTCCCGGGTCACCTTCTACCTCTCCGCCGACGAGGAGGGCTTCGCCAAAATGGGCGAGGTCCGCATCGCCCTGCAGTCCCTGAAGGAGCGCCGCAGCGACTGCGGCTCCCTGCTGATGACCATGGACGACCTGCAGGACGCCGACTGGGAGAACAACTGGAAGCAATACTACAAGCCCATGGAGATCGGGGAGCGGCTGCTGGTCATCCCCCAGTGGGAGAAGGCCGACTGCGGCAGCCGGGTCCCCCTCATTCTGGACCCAGGCCTGACCTTCGGCACTGGCAGCCATGCCACCACCCAGCTGTGTCTGACGGCGCTGGAAAAGGCCGTCCGGGGCGGCGAAAAGGTGCTGGACCTGGGCTGCGGCAGCGGTATTCTGTCCATCGCGGCCTTAAAGCTGGGGGCGGCATCCGCCGTGGCGGTGGACATCGACGACAAGTGCCTGGACGTGGCCTATGAAAACGCCGCCCTGAACGGCATCGGCAAAGATACCTACACCGTGAAAGTGGGCGACGTGCTGGGCGACGAGGCCCTGCGCGCAGAGCTGGGCGGCAGATATGACATCGTGCTGGCCAACATCGTAGCGGACGTCATCATCGGCCTGGCACCCATGGTGCGCTCCCTGCTGGCCCCCGGCGGACTGTTCCTCTGCTCCGGCATTATCGACGACCGGGCGGAGGAGGTTGCGGCCCATCTGCGGGAGGCCGGACTGGAGATCACCGAGACCCGCAGCACCGACGGCTGGTTCGCCTATACCTGCCGGTAAGCATTTGATTTTCACCCTTTTCAGGAGGTTCTCCCGTGCAGAAGCTGTCTCAGTGGAACCGCTTTGTCGGCGCCCACTTTCCCTGGTTCGTCCTGGCCTGCGCAGTCACCGGCGTCCTGTTCCCGGACGCCTTTTCCTGGCTCAACGGCCCCATCACCATGGGCCTGTTCGCGTTCATGACCTTTGCCAACAGTCTGAGCGGCGGCTTCCGGGAGCTGGGACGGGTGTTCCTCCGGCCCCTGCCGGTGGTGGTCACTCTGGTGCTGCTCCATGTAGTCATCCCTGTGCTGACGCTGGCTCTGGGGAATCTGCTGTTCCCCGACGCGCCGCTGTTCACCACGGGGCTCGTGCTGGAATACGTCATCCCCACCGGGGTAGCATCGCTGATGTGGGTGGGCATCTGCGGCGGCAACGGGCCGCTGTGCCTGTCCATCGTCCTGCTGGACACCCTGGCGGCTCCCGTGGTGATCCCCCTGTCCCTCAAGCTGCTGGTGGGCTCCGTGGTGGAGGTGGACACCTGGGGCATGATGGGCGACATGCTGGTGATGGTGGCTCTGCCCGCCCTGGCGGCCATGACCGTGTACCAGGCCACCGGCGGCCGGGCGGCGGTAACGCTGAAGCCCAGGCTGGAGCTGTTCGCAAAGCTGGCGCTGCTGACCGTCATCACCGCCAACGCCACCTCCTGCGCCTCCTTTCTCCGCAGCATTGACCGCACGCTGGTGCTGGTGATGCTTACCGTCTTTTTCATCTGTCTGCTGGGCTTCTTCCTGGGATACTGGGCGGCGAAGCTCATGGGGCTGGACTTCCCCACCCGGGTGACCATGTGCCTGAACACCGGCCTCCGGAACATCAGCGCCGGGTCGGTGCTGGCGCTGCAGTATTTCCCAGCCCAGGCCGTCTTTCCGGTGGCTTTTACGCCCTTGTTCCTGCAGTTTACTACTTCTATCATCGTAAAGGTCCTGATGCGGACTCCCTCCAGGCGGGCGTATACCGAAAAAGAGGATGTCCCCATTCCATAAATATTTTTGTGCGCGGTAAAAACCGCGCACTTTTTTTGCAGAATCGGCCCCCTCTTCGACAAATTCCATCCGACTTTTTGTATTTGACAGAGTAAAATGGAGAAAAATGGAAGGGGGAGGTCCCATGGAACCGACAGAGCGGGTGCTGGAATTACAGATTGCGAATATCCGGCCCAATCCTTACCAGCCCCGGAGGGCCTTTGACGAGGAAAGCCTGCGGGAGCTGGCGTCATCGATTCAGCATCACGGTATCCTCCAACCTCTGACCGTGCGGCCCGCCGGGGATGGCCGGTGGGAGCTGGTGGCCGGAGAGCGGCGGCTGCGGGCGGCCCGGATGGCGGGGCTGGAGACCGTGCCCTGCATCTGCCGGGCAGCGGACGACCGCGAATCCGCCCTGCTGGCCCTGGTGGAGAACCTGCAGCGGCGGGACCTGCACTATCTGGAGGAAGCCGCCGCCATCGCGTCGTACATCCGGCAGACCGGCGTCACCCAGGAGGAGGCCGCCGCCCAGCTGGGGCGTTCTCCCTCCGCCCTGGCCAACAAGCTGCGTCTGCTGCGGCTGTCCCCCGCCTGCCGGGAACTGCTGGTGGAAAACGGCCTGACGGAGCGCCATGCCCGGTGCCTCCTGCGGCTGGAGGACGAGGAGGAGCGGCTGGCGGCCCTGGGGCACATCGCGGACAAGCACTTGAACGTGGCCCAGACGGAGCAGTACATCGAAAAGCGGCTGGCGGCCCTCCGGTCCACGGCCCCCAAACGGCGGCGGACCTTCATTTTGAAGGATGTGCGGCTGTTCCTCAACAGTCTGGACCGGGGATTGCGGCTGGTGCGGGAGGCCGGTGTGGACGCCCGGTCGGAGCGCCAGGAGACGGACGACGCCATTTTGCTGACCATCCGCATCCCCAAGCAGCGGCAAACTTCCTGATACTAGAATCCACTAAAAACAAGACAACTGTCTTGTTTTTATAGCGCCAACGGCGCGTTGGATTCTTATGAGACGCACCGACGCGCAAAGCGCGGCGGTGCCCATTAAAATATCCTATTTTAATGGGAGAGTCGTATCAATTTTTGCGGTTGTTACTGGATTGTAATGTTTTTTGGCCCACATCTGTGTTAAAATGGTTGGGAGTGGAATAGGCTTTCTGTGTGGCCTGTCCGCAAAATCCATGATAACAACAGGAGGGCTTCATGGAACAGACAACAAACGAAGCCGTCGTACAGAATAAGACCGGAGGCGCCCGGCTGAAAAAGGGCGGCAAGGGACCGCTGGTGGCGCTGGGCATCGTCGTGGGCGTGCTGGTGCTGGCCTATGCGGGACTCTGCGCCTACGCCGGGTCGCTGGATACGTTTTATCCCAATTATCATATCAACGGCATTGCCGTGGGCGGAATGACAGTGGAGCAGGCGTCCCAGGCGCTGGCGGCGGAGCTGCCGGAGCAGGTGATGACCCTCCATTGTGGGGGCAATCCGGTCAAATTGGGCTGGCCTTCGGACTCCCTGCCCCCCGTGACTCTGGGGGAGTTGGGCTATACGGAGGAGCGCTGCGGCGCCATCGCCCAGCGCCTGTTTGACCAGCAGAAGAGCTGCGGTTTTTTCAGCCAGGGCAGCCGGTTCCTGTCCGCTTTATTCTCCTCTACGGGTGAAACGGTCTCTGACGAGGACATGGACGCGTCTGTTTTTCAGGAGCAGGTGACCCGGCTGGCGCAGGAGCTGGCTCTGGAGCCCCAGGATACTACTTACTCCATCGGTGAGAACAGCATCTCCATCACCAAGGCCGTCAACGGGCGCTCCGTCAAGGAGGACGCCCTGGCCGAGGCACTGATCCATGCCATCCGTACATACGGCACCCAAGGAGAGCTGATCGCTTACATCAGCTTTGCCCATTTTAACCCCTGGAACCTGACGGCCCAGGCCATCCACGACGAGGTGGCCGCCGAGATGAAGAACGCCGGGTATGACCCGGAAACCAAGTCCATCACCCCGGAGCGGCTGGGCGCGGAATTTGACGTGGCCGCCGCCCAGAAAGCCCTGGACGACGCGGCTCCCGGCGAGACGGTGGAAATTCCCGCCACTATCGAGTATCCCACCGTCACAGCCGACGAGCTGAAAGCGGTCCTGTTCCGGGATGTGCTGGGCGAGGCCCGGACCAAGGTGGGCGGAACGGCGGCGCGGAAGTCCAACGTCAAGCTGTCCGCCTCCTCCATCAACGGCTACGTGATGAACACCGGAGATGTGTTCTCCTACAACGGCGTGGTGGGCCAGCGGACCGCCGCCAACGGCTACCAGCCCGCCCCCGCCTACGTGAAGGGCGAGACCGTGGACGAGATCGGCGGCGGCATCTGCCAGACCTCCTCCACCCTGTATCTGGCCTGCCTGCGGGGTAATCTGGAGATCACGGAGCGCCACGCCCACCGCTACATCCCCGCCTACATCGCCGCCGGTATGGACGCCACCGTGTCCTGGGGCGGCCCGGACTACAAATTCACCAACAACACCGATTATCCCATCAAGATCGTCACGGAGTACGCCGGCGATTATCTGACGGTGAAGCTGCTGGGCACCAACGTCACCGGCATCACCGCGAAGATGACCAACGAAAAGCTGTCCACCACGGATTTCGAGGTGGTGTACGAGGACGACCCGACCCTGGCGCCCGGCACGGAGGAGGTCAAGACCACGCCCTACACCGGTTCCAGGTGGAAGACCTACCGCCACCTGTACGATGCCAACGGCAACCTGATCTCCACTTCCTACGAGGACACCAGCGATTACAAGGCCCGGAACAAGGTCATTCTCCGGGGTCCCGCGAAAACGGCGGAGATCCCGGCCTCCGGCACGCCGGAGCTCCCCGTCCAGCCGCCTGAAGGAACGCCTCAGGAGCCTGTTGAGGAGCCCCCGGCGGAAACGCCTGCCGAACCGCCGGCGGAACCGGAGACGTCCATCGTCGTCATTCCCTCCCAGCCGGAGGAACCCGCTGAATAAACCATTGAAAAAAGACCGCCATTCGACAAAATGGCGGTCTTTTTTTGACAAATCGCGCATACTAATACTACTCTCCCATTAAAATAAGATATTTTAATGGGAACCGCCGCGCTTTGCGCGTCGGTGCGTCTCATAAGAATCCAACCCGCCGTTGGCGCTATAAAAACAAGACCATTGTCTTGTTTTTAATGGATTCTAATATAATGCAAAAGAAACGGTATGCGGAGGGAATTATGGGAAAACGGTGGTGGGTCATCCTTCTGCCGGTGCTGGCTGCTTTGGCGGTGTGGCCCTTCCGGGAGCAGTTCACGGCGGAGGCCATCGCCGGGTGGACGCCGGGGCAGGCGGGGCTGGCGGCGGCGCTTTTACTGGGGCTGTATGTTTTAAAGGGCATCTCCATGGTCATTCCCCTGTCCGCCCTGACGGCGGCGGGCGGACTGCTGTTCCCCTATCCGGCGGCGCTGGCGGTGAATCTGGCAGGCGTGGCGGCGGTCCAGGCCATCCCTTACCTGCTGGGACGGCGGGGCGGGATGCCCGAGACTGCCCGGGCGCGGCTGGAGGGCGTGGTGTCCGTCGGTGCGGAGCGGCCGGGGCGAACGGTGTTCCTGCTGCGGCTGGGCGGCGCGTCGCCGGGGGACCTGGTCAGCATGTTCCTGGGCGCCGCCGGGGTGCCGGGACGGGCCTACTTCCTGCCCGGGCTGCTGGGGAGTTTGCCCCGGGTAGCCTGCTCTACCGCTCTGGGCTCCGCGCTGTGGAACATCGGCGGGCAGCGGTTCTGGCTGTCCATGGGCGCCGGGGCAGCCATGACGGCAGTGGCGGCGGTGATATGGAGGCTCGGAATGAGGAAGCAGAAATCAGGGATGTAAAAACGCCGCCCGGACGGGCGGCGTTTTTGTATTCATGTTTACCGGACCTTTGTGAATACGGCGGGACCGCTGCCGGTCTCCACGCAGAATGTATCGCCGTTCACTTCGTACAGCACGCCCCAGGACAGCTCACCGTCGTTCAGTGTGAGCGTATCGTCGGTCACGGAGTACCGGAATACGGCGGTTTCTTCCCCAACCGTCACCTCAGCGGTGCCGTCTTTACCAAAGACCCACTGTGCTGCAAATTCATACGGCACTTCCATTTCCAGCATATCCAGGGTCCCGTCACCCTGCCAGGTCCCCACCAGCTTCGAGGCGTGGCCGCAGGAGGAAAGGAGCGCGGCACAGCCTGCCGCCAGCGCAATACAGCGTATATAGCCTTTCATCCGGTCTCCTTTCATCGGCGTACACGGCGTTTTTGTCGCCGCTCATTGGCCCCGTTCCTTTTTCAGCTTGCGGATGTCCTCCCCGAAGAAGGGCAGGAGCTGGTACTCGCCCTCGATGCGGGAGGCCAGCTGGGGGGAGTAGCGGCGGGCGATCTCCCCGGGCATCAGGTTCGTGTTCAGGATGGTGGACTTCTTCTCCATCAGCCGGGTATTGACGATCTGGTACAGGGCGGACTGGACGAAGGCCGTGGTCATCTCCGTGCCCAGGTCGTCCAAAATCAGCAGGTCGCAGTTCAGCACCCGGTCCACATCGTCCCCGGCGTCCTCCTCCCGGGTGAATTTCTGGGCTTCGAACCGCTGGAAGATGCGGCCCGCTGTGTCGTACACCACGGACCAGCCATTGCCGCTGACCTCCCGGGCGATGGCGGCGGAGAGAAACGTCTTGCCCAGGCCCGGGGCGCCGAACAGCAGCAAGTTGCCGGGGCGCTTGCCGAACTGATGGGCGTAATCGGCACAGATGTCGTAGACCGTCTCCATATTCTCCCGGGCGGAACGGCCGAAGTCGGCGTCATACGCCTGGGGATACCAGTCCAGAGAAAAGGTATCAAAGCTCTGGCTGCCCAGGTCCAGCATCCGGGAGAGCTCTTTCTGCTGCTCCCGGGCATAATACTGCCGAAGGCAGCGGCAGACCTGGCCGTTGCGGTAGCCCGTGTCGCCGCAGAGGGCGCAGGCGGGCTTTTCCTCCAGGCAGTCCTGGGGCAGGCCCATCTGGGTCAGAAGCTGCCGCTTTTCCTCCTGGATGCGGAGGTTTTCCTCCCGCAGGACGGCCACCGCCGGGGTGGGGTCCGTGCCGTGGCGCAGGGCGCTGGTGATGATGCGGCTCATGGTGGAGCGTAGTTCGTCGTCAATTTCCCGCAGGCGGGGCTGGTGGCGGAAAATGTTCTCCCGCCGGGTCTGAAACCGCTCCTCACGCGTCCGGCGGTCCTCCTCGAACTGCTGGAGCGCCCGGCGCATGATCTTTCCATCGTATGCCATGGACCGTTACCCCCTGTCCCTGTGCAGGTCCCGCACGTATTTGCGCAGCTCGTCGCTGTCTTGCTTCTGTTCCCGTTTCGGAGCCGGACGGTCGCCCCGCTCCACTTCCTCCACCGTGTGAAGGCCCGCCTCATGCCACCGCTTCAAAATGCCGTTGCAGTAGGGCCATTTCAGCTCGTGGCATTTCAGCACCGTCTTGTCGTAGGCCAGGGCCACCGTCTCCGGCGGGAAGCCCATCTCCTGCCAGGCGGTGAGGTACTTTTCCTCCGAGGCTACCGGCAGGCGGTCCCCCAGGCGCAGGGCCTGCATGTACTTGGGCAGCGCACCCTGGCGCTCCGCGTATTTTTTCAGGTACTCCGCCGCCGCCTTCTGGGTGTCGATGCCCATGCGTGCCCAGGCGTAGCCCTCTTTTTCGATCTGCCGCAGGGTGGGCCGGCGGCCCTCCCCGTACCGGCGCTGGACCCGCTCCGCGCAGTGGCACACCAGCAGGTACACCACATCCGTAGGGAGGCCCAGATAATCCGTCAGGCCCAGGAGGACGCCCACATCCGGGGTGGTCAGCTTCTTCCCCAAACGGCGCTCCACTTCCGCCACCAGCCCACGGAACTCCCCGCTGCTCTCCAGCCGTTGGGCAATGTCCGCCTGCTGGTAGTCCGGGCGCTCGTCGGCAGGCTCCGGGACGGCCTCCGCCGGAGCGATGAGCCCCAGGGCCCGGAGGGTCTCCTCCGCCGCTTCAATGCGGCTGCGCTCCCAGCGGAGCTCTCCCGCCAGGGACCGGGGCGCCACGGTGCCGTGGTGCCGCAGCAGGGCCAGATATAAAAGGGCCGCGTCGCCGTCGCCTTTCTCCAGCAGGCGGCGCACCGCCTGGGCGGACAAGGTGACGCTCTCGTCCGCCGTATGTACCAGCACGTTAGGCATACCGGCCCTCCTCTCTCAGTTCTGTTCCCTTATTCTACACGATATTTTCCGGAAGGACAAGCCCCCGTGAAATTCCTTTTTCGGCGGATAAAATCGTGAAATTTTTGAAAATCTCTCCTTTTTTTCTGGCGCACCCCGGCCGCCTATGGTATACTGTAAGCTGTAAAAATGGGCGGGGTCTGCCCTGCTGTCTGATACACACACAAAAGAGGAGGAATTTTCATGGCAAACCGCGTGGTCGTGACCATTTGTGGGGAGGATTATACCTTTGTGGCGGAGGAATCCACCAGCTACATGCAGAAGGTGGGCGCCTATGTGGGCGACAAGATGAACGAGATCCTGAACACCGCCAAGGTGGGCCGCACCGACGCCGCCGTCCTCACCGCCGCCAACATCGCCGACGAGCTGTTCAAGTCCCAGGCCGCCGCCGAGCAGCTGCGGGGCCAGATCAAGGGCTATCTGGACGAGGCGGGCAAGGCCCAGGCTGAGGTCAGCGAGCTGAAACGGGAGATCTTCCGGCTGCAGCAGCGGCTGGACAGCCGGGGCAAATGAGCAGGCCGGAGCTCCTCTCCCCCGCCGGCTCTCCGGAGGCCCTGCGGGCCGCCGTCCAGAACGGCGCCGACGCGGTGTATCTGGGCTGGGGCGATTTCAACGCCCGCCGGAGCGCCAAAAATTTCTCTGATGAAGAATTCGCGGACGCCCTGCGCTACTGCCACGTCCGGGGTGTCCGGGTCTTTTTGACCCTGAACACCCTGCTGACCGACCGGGAGCTGCCCCGGGCCGTGGAAATTGCAGCGCAAGCCTGCCGCCTGGGTGTGGACGCGGTATTGGTTCAGGACTGGGGGCTTTTCGACCTGCTGCGGCAATCTTTGCCGGACCTGCCCCTTCACGCCAGCACCCAGATGAGCGTGTTTACCTCCGGCGGCGCCAACGAGGTGGCCGCCGACGGCTGCCAGCGGGTGGTCATCGCCCGGGAGTGCTCGGCGGAAGACACGAAGGAAATTTGCGCCAACTGTCCCGCCGAGGTGGAGGTGTTCGTCCACGGGGCGCTTTGCATGTGCTACTCCGGCCAGTGCGCCATGAGCGCCCTCATCGGCGGACGGTCCGGCAACCGGGGCCGCTGTGCCCAGCCCTGCCGGATGCCCTACGGCGTCAACGAACCCGCCGGGAAAAAGTATCCCCTGAGCTTGAAGGACAGCTGTCTGGCAGGCGAATTACGGGCCATGGAGGACATGGGCGTGGCCTGTCTGAAGCTGGAGGGGCGGATGAAGCGGCCGGAGTATGTGGCCGTCATCACCCGCATCTACGCCCGGCTGCTGAAGGAGGGGCGGGGGCCCACCTCCGCCGAGGAGGCGGATCTGGCCCAGGCCTTTTCCCGGTCCGGGTTCACCGACTGGTACTGGCAGGGCAAGCACGGCCCGGAGATGTTCGGCACCCGGCCGGAGAATACGCCGGAGCCCAAGGCCCTGTTCGACGAGGCCCGGGCCGCCTATGAAAAGGGCGATCTCCGCACCGTCCCGGTGCGGTTTGACTGCGAAATCAGGGCCGGAACGCCCTGCCTGCTGACGGTTTCCGACGCCGACGGGCATACTGTTACCGTTACGGGAGCGGTGCCGGAGGCCGCCCGGAACCGGGCCATTACCGCCTCCGAAATCGAAGAACGCCTGAAAAAGACCGGAGGCACCGCTTTCCGCTGTGAAAAGGCTGCCGTCCGGGTGGACGAGGGCCTGGCTCTGGCGGCCAGCGCCGTCAACGCCCTGCGGCGGGACGGGCTGTCCGCATTGGAAGATGCCCGCACCGCGCCACCGGAGCGGCGGGAGCTGCCGCTGCCGGAATTGCCTGACATAGACTGCACCGCGGATGTGCCGCGGTTTACCGTTTCTGTGACCAATGCCGCCCAGCTGACCGGCGGGCTGCTGGACCTCCGCCCCGCCAGAGCCTATGTGCCGCTGGAGCTGATGGCGGACTTCCCCGCCCTGCCCATCGGAGACACGGAATGGTGCGCCGTTCTGCCCCGCGTCTGGCGGGACCGGGACGAGCCCCGGCTCCGGGCAATGCTGGAGCGGGTGGGCGCTATGGGCGTCCGTGCCGTGGCCGTTGGCAACATCGGGCACCTCTCTCTGGTGCCGGAGAGCTGGACGGCCTGCGGCGATTTCGGGCTGAATGTGTTCAACGGGCGGTCCCTGGACTATCTGCGGAAGAAGGGGCTTTCCTCCGCCTGCCTGTCCTTTGAGCTGCGGTTCGCCCAGATGCGGGATATGCCCAAGATGCTGCCCGCCGAGGCCATCGTCTACGGACGGCTGCCGCTGATGGTGACGGAAAACTGCCTCATCCAGAACAGCGTGGGCTGCCGCTGCGACCGGCCGAACTTTCTGAACGACCGCACCGGGGCATCTTTCCCGCTGCTGCCGGTGTTCGGGCACCGCACGGAAGTGCAGAACAGCAAACCCCTTTGGCTGGCGGACCGGGCGGACTACAAGCGGCTGGGACTGGCTTACGCCCGTCTGCGGTTCACCACGGAGACGCCGGAGGAGTGCGTGCGGGTGTACCGGGGATACCTGGAGGGCCGGGGGCCTGACGGGGAATTTACCCGGGGGCTTTACGAACGCGGCGTGGAATAAGCACGTTTGCGCTGCCAAACCCTCGCCAGTTCAATACAATTCGTATAATATTCGGTTTATATTACGATATATTATCGTTTTTTGGAGTTTCACATGGAAGAGATCAAGGTAAAATATTTTACAAATGACATAGACGAGCTGTGCTATGTGGACGGAAAATCCGACTGGATCGACCTTCACTTAGCGGAGGAGGTCACGCTGAAGGCGGGCGAGTTCCGGCTGCTGCCTCTGGGCGTGGCCATCGCCCTGCCGGAGGGGTATGAGGCCCACATCGTGCCCCGCAGCTCCACGTTCAAGAACTACGGCATTCTGCAGACAAACTCCATGGGCGTAGTGGACTGCTCCTACTGCGGCGACAACGACCAGTGGCGGATGCCGGTCTATGCCACCCGGGACGTGACCATCGAGAAAAACGCCCGCATCTGCCAGTTCCGCATCATGCAGAACCAGCCGCCTCTGCGGTTCACCCGGGTGGAGCGTCTGGACGGCCCCGACCGGGGCGGGTTCGGCTCCACGGGAAAGTGAGGGATCCCCTATGGCACACATCGTTTTGGCCTCCGCCTCCCCCCGGCGGCAGGAGCTGCTGCGGCGCATGGGCATCACGGAGTTCGACATCCGGGTGCCGGAGACGGAGGAAACTTACCCGGAGGGCCTGTCCCCCCGGCAGATCGTGGAGTATATCTCCCGGGAAAAGGCGGATGCCGCCGCGAAGCTGTGCACGGCGGACGAGATCGTCATTACCGCCGACACCATGGTATTTCTGGACGACGCACGGCTGGGCAAGCCCTCCGACGAGGCCGACGCCCTGCGGATGCTGACCGCCCTCCAGGGACGGCACCACACCGTCTGCACCGGCGTCACCGTCCGGCAGGGCGGCCGCGCCGTCACCGGGAGCGAGGAGACGGAGGTCATCTTCCGGCCCGCTTCCGAAAAGGAACTGCTGGCCTATATCGCCACCGGCGAGCCCATGGACAAGGCCGGGGCCTACGGCATCCAGGGAAAGGGCTCCCTGCTGGTGGAGGGCATCCGGGGCGACTTTTTCAATGTCATGGGCCTGCCGCTGCTGCGGCTGAGCCGTATGCTGGAGCAATTCGGTATCACCCTATGGTAAAGAGGGGACTTCGTCCCCCCTTTGCCCGCAAGGGGCACGCCGCATCCGTAAAGCAGCAAAGCTGCTAACGGCTGCGCAGTAGATTCCCCTACACCAGTGACGCGGTCACTGGTGAACGCGCCCTTGGATAGCCGTTGGCGCTTTAGCGCCTTACGGATATCGCATACCCCCCGCGGGTAAAGGCGCTCAGGTCAATATATTTTCGCCACGTACACGCCGCGGCGAAAATCATTGAAATCTTTAGGCTGTTCAAAAGGGGTTATTTCTTTGAAGAATTTCCTGAAAGAGCACGGGCTTTGGGTCCTGTTCGCCGCGGCGGTCATTGCCGTGGCGCTGGCCGTCATGTCCGTTTTGAGTTATACGTCCTCACCGCTGGTCAACGCCGCCAACACCATCGCGGCGCCCTTCCGGGCGGCGTACACCGCCGTGGCCACCTGGTTCAACGACAAGCAGAATTACTACAAGGACACCACCGCCCTAGAGTCGGAAAATGCCGCGCTGCGCCGCCAGCTGGCAGAGATGGAGGACGCCGTCCGCCAGGCGGAGGCCGACAGCGCCGAAAACGCCCGCCTGCGGGAGCTTTTGAATCTGCGGGAGCAGCGGCGGGACATCACCGGCGACCTGGAGGCCGCCCTCATCACTGAACACACCGTGACCAACTGGACCTCCGCCCTGACGCTGAACAAGGGCTCCCAGCACGGCGTGGAGGTAAATGACTGCGTCATTGACGAGACCGGCGCCATGGTGGGCACGATCTGCGAGGTGGGCCTCAACTGGTCCCGCCTCCTGACCCTGGCGGACACCGACACCTCCCTGGGCGCCCAGGTGTTCCGCACCGGCGACCTGGGGCTGGCGCAGGGCGACTTCTCCCTGATGGAGGAGGGCCGCCTGCGGCTGGACTATCTGCCCGCTGACTGCCAGCTTCTCAGCGGCGACCTGGTGGTGACCTCGGGCCTTGGCGGGTTTTATCCCTCCGGGCTGGTCATCGGCTCCGTGGAGGAGGTCCAGCTGGACGATTCCGGTGCCGCCGCCTACGCTATTCTGGCGCCGAAGGTGGATTTCGACCAGCTGGCGGAGGTTTTTATCATTAAGTCCTTCGACATTGTGACGTAAGGAGGCGCAGCCCTTGCTGGCCCGAAACGAAACCATCTTGAAATGGGTGCTGTACGCCGCCGCCACGGTGCTGTGTCTGGCGGTGCAGGAGATGTTCCTCCAGCGGTTCACCTTCTGGGGGGTCATTCCCTTCGTCTATCCCCTGCTGGCGGCGATCCCCGCCGCTTATGAGGGGCCGGTGCCCGGGACGGCTTTCGCGCTGGCGGTAGGCGTGGTCTGCGACCTCATCCTGCCCGGTCCCATCCCCTGCTTTTACACGCTGGTATTTCCTGTGGTGGGGCTGTGCGCCGCCCTGCTGGCCCGGAACCTGCTGCCGGCGGGCTTTCTCTGCTCCCTGGCTGTCACTGCCGCCGCTTTTCTTCTCACTGACTTCTTTGCCGCCGTGCTGCTGTGGCTGAGGGGCAGCGGCGCCTGGAGTGCCGCCGCTTTTCTGATGCTGCGGGAGTTCTGCGTCACCGCACCCCTGACGGTCCCTGCCACGGCGCTGTACCGGGCCGTGCACCGCAGGGCTCACCGGGACGACTGATACCAAAGGAGAACCCATGGATCCAAAGAACCAACATATCCGATTATACGCGCTGGCGGGCTTTCTGGCCGTGATCCTGCTGGTCTACCTGGGGATCCTGTTCAACACCCAGGTCCTTGACCATGAGGAATATCTGGCCAAGTCCGTCCACTCCATCGCCAAAGAGGAGACGGTCAGCGCCTCCCGGGGCATCATCACCGACCGCAGCGGGCGGACGCTGGTCTCCAACAGCTCCGCCTACGACCTCTCCTTCGACACCAGCCTCCTGAAAGACGGAGAGGACGTCAACCAGTCCATCCTGCGGCTCATCCAGCTATGCCAGGAGCGGGACATGACCTGGGTGGACAACCTGCCCATCCGCACCGAGGCGCCTTACGCCTATACCGTGGACCAGCTGTCCGACACCCAGCGCGGCCGGTTCCTCACCTATCTGAGATCGCTGGAGAAGGCGAAAAAAACGCTGGGCAATTATTTGCTGGAGCACCCGGAGCTGGTGTCGGAGCCGGAAGAGGCGCAGACCGCCGGAGACGGCTCGGAGACCGCTCTGACCCCGGAAAAGCAGGCCGACGCGCTGCTGAAGCGTTTCCCCTCCTCCGCCCTCACCGAACAGGTGCTGAACAGCGCGGGGCTGACCTCCGCCGCCCTGCTGGAGATGCTGTGCGAGGAATTTCAGATCCCCGAGACCCTTTCCATGCGGGAGCAGCGGCAGGTGATGGGCGTCCGCTATGAGCTGGCCCTCCGGCGTGCCAACGGCTACACCAGCTGCGTGCTGACGGAGGACATCGACACCGAATTCATCTCCCTGGTGACCGACGGCCGCTACGCCGGCGCCAAGGTGACCACCTCCTCCCAGCGGGAATACCAGACCACCTATGCCGCCCACATTCTGGGCACCGTGGGCGCCATCAGCTCCAAGGAGGAGCTTGCCAGCCTGGGCGAGGGTTACCGCTGGGACGACATGGTGGGCAAATCCGGCGTGGAGGCCGCGTTCGAGCAATACCTCAAGGGCACCGACGGCACCCGGGTGGTATCCGTCAACGACGAGGGAAAGATCACCGGCCAATATTACGAGACGGAACCGGAGCCAGGCAGCACCGTGGAACTGACTATCGACCTGGAACTGCAGAAGACCGTGGAGGACGCGCTGGCGGAGACCGTCTCCAAAATGACCGCCGAGGACGGCAACGCAAAGCGGGGCGCAGGAGCGGCGGTGGTCAAGGTCGGCACCGGCGAGGTGCTGGCGCTGGCCTCCTACCCCACCTATGACCTGTCCACCTACCGCCAGCCGGAGGTCAACAAGGCATTGACCGAGGACCCCGCCCGCCCCTTCTTCAACCGGGCCACTCAGGGCACCTACGCCCCCGGCTCCACCTTCAAGCCCCTCACCGCCCTGGCGGCGCTGGAGGAAGGCGCGGTGACGCTGACGGAGAAGATCAACGACCCCGGCGTGTGGTACTATCCCGAGATGATCGAGGGCACCGAGCCCTTCAAGGCGCACTGCTGGAAGCGGAGCGGCCACGGAAAGCTGAATGTCACCCAGGCCATCACCAACTCCTGCAACGTGTTTTTCTATGAGATGGGCTACCGGCTGGGCATCGACGCCCTGAACAAATACGCCAGCGCCTTCGGGCTGGGCGAAAACACCGGCATCGAGATCGGCGACAGCGCCGGCGTGCTGGCGGGCCGTGAGGAACGGGAGGCCAGCGGCGGCGTCTGGTACGGCGGCGAGACCACCCAGGCGGCCATCGGCCAGTCCGACAACCTGTTTACTCCCCTGCAGCTTGCCAACTACATCGCGACCCTGGTCTCCGGCGGCAAGCACTGCCAGGCCCACCTGTTGAAGGCCGTCAAAGCCTATGACAACTCCGAAGTGGTGGCGGTTGGAAACACCCAGCCCGTCAACACCGTGGAGTTCAGCGACAGCACCCTCCAGGCCATCAAAGAAGGTATGCTGGGCTACACCCAGCCCGGCGGCATGGTGTACAGCTCCTTCAAGGACTGCACCGTGACAGCCGGCGCCAAGACCGGCACCGCGCAGCTGGGCGGAAACGTGAAGAACAACGGCGTGTTCGTGTGCTTCGCGCCTTATGATGAGCCGGAGATCGCCCTGGCCATCGTCATCGAGCAGGGCGACGCCGGCGCGGCGCTGGCTTCCACCGCCGTGACGATCCTGAATTCCTATTTCTCCGCCGACGAGATCGGCACCGCCGTCATCGGCGAAAATCAGCTCCTCCCCTGATACAGCGGACCATCCGCCTCTTCCCGTCCCGATCAATCTTCAACAAGGAGTTACCTCCCATGAGTGAACCGTTTGTTTTCGACCCCCGCTGCGAGCTCTGCAAAACGCCCTTCGGCGCCGTGGTCTGCGGCCAGGAGGTCACCTTTACCTGCCGCCCCCTGTCCAGTGAGGGCTTTACCCACTGCGCTCTGGTCCTGTACCGGGAGTTTTCCGGGAAAGGGCAGGAGATCGAGCTGTCTCCCGCAGGGTTCCTGGGCGACCGGGTGTGCTTTTCCACCGTATTCCGGGCCCCGGAGGAACCGGAGCTGGTCTGGTACCACTTCCGCTTCTGGCGGGACGACGGCTCCGGCTGCGATCTGGACCGCACCGGCTACCGCAGCGACGGCCAACCCCTGTCCTGGCAGCTCACCGTCTACCGGAAAAGCCAGGTGCCGGAGTGGTACGGCGAGGGCATGGTTTACCAAATATTTCCAGATAGGTTCCAGCGGCTGTCTGTTCCAAATCCGGAGGGGCTGGTGGGAAACCGCTGGGTCCATGAAAATTGGGACGAAGCGCCCACTTGGAGGCCGGATCCGGACGGAGAGGTGCGGAACCGGGACTTTTTTGGCGGTTCTCTTGCCGGTATCACCGACAAGCTGGATGAACTGGCGGCTTTGGGCGTGACGACGATCTACCTGAACCCCATTTTTGAATCCGCCTCCAACCACCGCTACAACACCGCTGATTATTCCAAAATCGACCCCTTTTTGGGCACGGAAGAAGATTTTAAAACCCTATGCGCCCAGGCGAAGGAGCGGGGCATCCGGGTGATCCTGGACGGCGTGTTCAACCACACCGGCTCCCAGAGCATTTACTTCAACGCCGACGGATTCTATCCCACGGTAGGCGCCGCCCAAAGCCCTGACTCGCCTTATTCGGATTGGTTCTCGTTTCATCCCTGGCCTGACGACTACGACGCCTGGTGGGGCATCCGTACCCTGCCCGCCGTCCGGGAGGACGCGGCCAGCTACGTAGACTACATCATCGGCGGGAAAAATTCCATCATCCGCCGCTGGCTGCGCGCCGGCGCTTCCGGCTGGCGGCTGGATGTGGCGGACGAGCTGCCGGACTGGTTTATTGAAAAGGCCCGGGAAGCCGTGGAGGACACCGAGGCTGACGGACTGCTGATCGGCGAGGTGTGGGAGGACGCTTCCAACAAGATCGCCTACTCCCAGCGGCGCAGGTATCTGCTGGGCAACGAGCTCCACGGCGTGATGAACTATCCCTTCCGCACGGCGCTGCTGACCTATCTGAAAGGCGGCGACGCCGCCGGCTTTATGGAATCCATGGAGACCCTCCGGGAAAACTACCCGCCGGAGGCCTTTTACGCCAACATGAACTTCCTGGGTACCCACGACACCGCCCGCATCCTGACGGTGCTGGGCGCGGACGAGGCGCCAGCCTCCAAGGAGGAACGGGCTTCCTTCCACCTCTCCCCCGCCCAGCGGGAGCGGGGCACCGCTCTGCTGCGGCTGGCGGCGCTGACCCTGTTTACCTTTCCCGGCGTGCCTACGGTCTACTACGGCGACGAGGCCGGTATGGAGGGCTGGGAGGACCCCTTCAACCGGAGGACTTACCCCTGGGACCGGGAGAACACGGCCATCCGGGATCATTTTGCCCTGCTGGGCAATCTGCGTAAGCAGCGCTCCTCCCTGCGCAGGGGCGGCATCCGGTGGCTGGAGGCCCGGGGGCGGCTGCTGGCGTTTGCCCGGGAATCCGCGGGAGAGCGCAGCGTCACGGTACTGAATGCCGGTGATACGGCCGAAACCTGGACCCTGGACTGGCCCTGGGAGAGCTGCACAGACCTGGTCTCCGGCCGGGCGTTCACGCCCGTGGACGGCAGGCTGGTCCTGAGGCTGGGTCCCTGCGAGGGCCTGCTGCTGGGGTAAGCGCCGTATGTTTCACGTGAAACATGTCTCAAAACTCCATACCTTCTTTCCCCGGATGTTTCACGTGAAACATCCGGGGATTTTTTGCGTCTTTTTCTCTGGTGACCCTTGCAAGGGCCTTTTCTCCTTGATATAATACGGTCGTATGTTTACGAGGATTTTTGGAAAGCAGGTGTCTTTTTGGCAAAAACCATTGCTATTGTGAATCAAAAGGGCGGCGTGGGAAAGACCACCACCTGCGTCAACCTGTCCGCCGCCCTGACGGAGGCCGGCAAGCGCGTCCTGCTGTGCGATTTTGACCCCCAGGCCAACTCAACCTCCGGCATGGGCGTGGACAAAACGGTGTCCCGGGGCGTCTATGACGTGCTCATCGGCAGCATTCCCGCCCGGGATGCCATCACTGCCACGAAGTACGGCGACGTGATGCCCTCCAACAAAGCGCTGGCAGGCGCGGGTATCGAGCTGATCGCCATGGAGCAGCGGGAATTTCTGCTGCGGAACGCCCTGGAGCAAGTGGCAGAAAAGTACGATTACATTTTCATTGACTGCCCGCCCTCTTTGGAGCTGCTGACGCTGAACGCATTGTGCGCCTCGGATTCCATTTTGGTGCCCGTACAGGGGGAATACTACGCTCTGGAGGGCCTTTCCGACCTGATGAACACAGTGCGCATTGTCCGGCGCTCCCTGAATCCCCGGCTGGAGCTGGAGGGCGTGCTCCTCACGATGTTCGACGGACGAACGAACCTGGCCCTGCAGGTGGCGGAGGAGGTAAAGCACTACTTCCCCGGCAAGGTGTACGCCACCGTCATTCCCCGAAACGTGCGGCTTTCTGAGGCGCCCAGCCACGGCAAGCCCATCACCGCCTACGACCGCACCTCCCGCGGCGCCGAGGCCTACACCGCTCTCGCGGCGGAATTTTTGAAGAAGCAGCAATAACGTGGAAAGGAGCATTTGTCCATGGCATCCAAAAAGCCCTCCGGCCTTGGCCGGGGTCTCGGCGCCCTTTTGGGCGACGATGTGCTGAAAACTGAGACCGCCGGGGCGCTCTACCTCCCCATTTCAGAAGTGGAGAGCAATTCCTCCCAGCCCCGGAAGAACTTTGACGAGGAGGCGCTGGCACAGTTGGCGGATTCCATCCGGGAACACGGCATTATCCAGCCGCTGACCGTGCGGAAGCTGACCTCCGGGTATTATCAGATCATTGCCGGCGAACGCCGGTGGCGGGCTGCCCGTTTGGCGGGCCTGCAGGAGGTGCCGGTGACGGTCATTGAGGCCGACGACCGGAAAGCCGCCGAGCTGGCCATGATTGAGAACCTCCAGCGGGAGGACCTGGACCCCATCGAAGAGGCCATGGGGTATCAGACCCTGACGAAGCAGTACCACATGACTCAGGAGGAGGCGGCACAGCGGGTCGGAAAATCCCGCAGCGCCGTCACCAACGCCCTGCGGCTGCTGGATCTGGAGCCCTCCGTGCAGAAAAAATTGCAGGAAAAGGCGCTGACCGCGGGCCACGCCCGGGCGCTGATCCCCCTCCCCCCTGCCCTGCAGGTCCGGGCCGCCAACGCTATTATTGACGGCGGGCTGTCCGTTCGGCAGGCAGAAGCCCTAGCCAAGCGGCTGGCGGCGGAGAAAAAGCCGAAGAAAGAAGCGCCCGCCAATCAGGTAGATTACACCGCGGAGGCTCAAAAGGAGCTGTCCAGCAAGCTAGGGCGGGGCGTGCGCATTGTGACGGGCCGCAAAAAGGGCCGCATTGAGTTGGAGTACTACGGGCTGGATGACCTGAACGATCTGCTGGATGCACTGGCCCTGCTGCGGAGAAAGGACAAGCCCCATGAAATTTGAAAAACGGGATGCCGCCGGAACACCCGCCCCCCAGGAGGAAAAACCGGGCGGAAACAAGCCCGTCGTCATCTATATTATGATCCTGTTTATCGCGGCGTTTCTGCTGATGGCGCTCTCCTTCTTCATGCACCAGCGGAGCAACACCGAAGCCCTGGGTCAGCTGCAGAACTCCGTCAGCACCATGCAGGAGGTCCAGGCCAGCCAGGAGAAGATCATTGACCTCCAGGATAAGCTGGCGGTCACCGAGGAAGAGCTGGACCGCGCAAATGAAAAGCTGGAAAAAAGCGAGCAAGAGCGCGGCGCACTGGAAAAAAGCCTGCGGCAGGAGCAGGACGCGCTGCTGGCGCTGTATACCCTGCAGCAGAATTACCTGAACCAGAACCTGGACGCCTGCGTCAGGACCATTGAGGACGCGGAAGCGGCCGGACTGCCCGGTGCCTTGTCCGACAAGAGTGAAAACGGCGTCACCGCCCCCGCCGTCCGCTGGCGGGAGCTGAAAGACGCGGTGGAGGCAAAACTGGCAGACGAAAAACCCTGAATGTTTCACGTGAAACATGATGTTTGATATTCTGAATCAATAATAGAGGAGAACATTTTATGCTTGACATTCGTTTTATCCGGGAGAATCCCGACGCAGTGAAGGAAAACATCAAAAAGAAGTTCCAGGACGCAAAGCTGCCTCTGGTGGATGAAGTCATCGACCTGGACGCCAAGCGCCGCGCCGCCATCGCCGAGGCCGACCAGCTCCGCAGCAACCGCAACACCCTGTCCAAGCAGATCGGTATGCTGATGGGACAGGCCAAGAAGGACCCCAGCAAACTGGCAGAGGCCGAGGCTGTGAAGCAGCAGGTCAAGGAGCAGGCCGACCGCCTGGCAGAGCTGGAAAAACTGGAGAACGAGCTGGAGGAAGAGCTGCACAAGCGGATGCTGGTCATTCCCCAGATGATCGACGACTCCGTGCCTCTGGGCCCCGATGACTCCTGCAACGTGGAGGTGGAGCGGTTCGGCGAGGCCAAAGTGCCTGACTTCCCCATTCCCTATCACACCGAAATTATGGAGAGCTTCGACGGCATCGACCTGGACGCCGCCGGCCGCGTCTCCGGCAACGGCTTCTACTACCTGCTGGGCGACATTGCCCGGCTCCATGAGGCTGTGCTGGCCTATGGCCGTGACTTTATGATCGGCAAGGGCTTCACCTACTGCATCCCTCCCTTTATGATCCACGGCAACGTGGTGGAGGGCGTCATGTCCCAGACCGACATGGACGGCATGATGTACAAGATCGAAGGCGAGGACTTGTACCTCATCGGCACCTCCGAGCACTCCATGATCGGCCGCTTTATCGACCAGATCATCCCCGGTGAGAAGCTGCCCCAGACCCTGACCTCCTACTCTCCCTGCTTCCGCAAGGAGAAGGGCGCCCACGGCATCGAGGAACGCGGTGTCTACCGCATCCACCAGTTCGAGAAGCAGGAGATGATCGTGGTCTGCAAACCCGAGGAGTCCAAGGACTGGTACGAAAAGCTGTGGCGATTCTCCGTGGAGCTGTTCCGCTCTATGAACATTCCCGTCCGCCAGCTGGAGTGCTGCTCCGGCGACCTGGCTGACCTGAAGGTCAAGAGCTGCGACATCGAAGCCTGGTCTCCCCGCCAGCAGAAGTACTTCGAGGTCTGTTCCTGCTCCAACCTGGGCGACGCCCAGGCCCGCCGCCTGCGCATCCGCTACAAGGACGAGAACGGCAGGATGCAGCTGTGCCACACCCTGAACAACACCTGCGTGGCGCCTCCCCGCATGCTGATCGCTTTCCTGGAAAACAACCTTCAGGCCGACGGCACCGTGGTCATCCCCGAAGTCCTGCAGCCCTACATGGGCGGCACTAAGGTGCTGGTCCCCAAAAAATGATAAACTTCCCCCTTTGCACGGCATTTTAAACAGCCGTATAAATTCCGAATCGTATAATTTATAAATTATATAACAGGAGGTATAGAACAATGGCAAAGGATACAGGTTTTATTGCGGAATTCAAAAAATTCATCGCCCGGGGTAACGTGATGGACATGGCCGTCGGCGTTATCATCGGCGGCGCGTTCGGCAAGATCTCCACCTCCCTCGTCAACGACATCATCATGCCCGCCGTCTCCATGCTCACCGGCGGCGTGGACTTCTCCAACTGGAAGATCGTACTCAAGCAGGCCGTGGCCGGCGCTGACGGCGTCATCGATGCCAGCACCGAGGTCGCCATCCGCTACGGTTCCTTCCTGGCCACCATCATCGACTTCCTCATCATCGCCTTCGCGGTGTTCTGCCTCATCAAGTTCCTGAACAGCCTGCACCGCAAGAAGGAAGAGGCTCCCGCCGCGCCTCCCGCTCCCCCCGAGCCCTCCGCCGAGGAGAAGCTGCTGACGGAGATCCGCGACCTGCTGAAGGAACAGAAGTAATGGAACAGCTCCTGCAAGATGGTCTGACCGCACTGGGGCTTCCGGCGGACGGCATTCCCGCCCTGATCCGGTATGCGGACTTGCTGGTGGAGAAGAACAAGGTCATGAACCTGACCGCCATCACCGAACCGGCGGACATCGCCCGGCTCCACTTTCTGGACAGCGCCGCCTTGCTGACCATTGCGGATTTCAAAGAGAAAACCGTGGCGGATGTGGGCACCGGGGCCGGTTTCCCCGGCGTGCCGCTGCGCATTATCGAGCCGTCTATGCACCTGACGCTGCTGGACGCGCTGAATAAGCGGGTGGAGTTTTTAAAGGAAGTTTGCGGCGACCTGGGCCTGGCGGACGTGGAATGTGTCCACGCCCGGGCCGAGGAATTCGCGGCGGACCGCCGGGAGAGCTTTGACCTGGTGACCAGCCGGGCCGTGGCCGCCCTTCCCCTGCTGTGCGAGCTGTGCCTGCCGCTGGTAAACGTGGGCGGCTCCTTCATCTCCATGAAGTCCGTGGACGCCGGGGCGGAACTGGATTCCGCCCGCCGCGCCATTGAAGTGCTGGGCGGAACGGTGGACCGGGTAGTGGATTATGACATTCCTGGGACGGAGATCCGCCACCGGGCCATTGTCATCAAAAAAGCGCGGGAGACGCCGAAAAAATATCCCAGAGCATTTGCAAAAATCAAAAAGAATCCGCTATAATAGAATAAAATGCGGGATTTGGCTTTTTTTGCGGAACAAATGCTTTACGAATAAGAAATTTGTGGTATAATAGTACACAAATTTTTGTGAGAGGAGGGGCCCCATGGAACGGCGGGGACAATGCATCGCCGTGGTATCCGGCAAGGGCGGCACAGGCAAGACGTCCTTTACCGCCGGCGTCAGCGCCGCGCTGGCACAATCCGGCAAGCGGGTGCTGTGCCTGGACTGTGATGTGGGCCTCCGAAACCTGGACTTGGCTCTGGGCCTCTCCGACCGGGCGCTGATGGATTTCTCCGATGTGGCCCAGAACCGCTGTCCCCTGGCGGCGGCTGTGGTGGAGCATCCCCACCTGCCGGGACTGTTTCTGCTGACGGCGCCTGTCCGCAGCCGGGGCCGCCCGGCGACCGAGGAACAGATGGCAAAGCTCCTCCGGGACATCCGAGAACGGTTTGACTACTGCCTGCTGGACGCGCCGGCGGGGCTGGGCATGGGCTTCCTGCTGGCTACCGCCGCCGCCGACCGGTGCGTGGTGGTGACTACCACCGACGCCTCCTCCCTGCGGGACGCCCAGCATACCGTCATGGAGCTGGAGCGGTTCGGCACCGGGAAGCTGCATCTGGTAGTGAACCGGGTGCGGAAAAAAATGCTCCGCAGCATGCACGCCACCATCGACGACGCCATCGACAAGGCGGGCCTGCCTCTGTTGGGCGTGGTGCCCGAGGACGACGCCCTGCTCCTCAGCCTGAACCGGGGCGTGCCGCTGCTTCTCGACAACAGTCAATGCCCTGCCGCCTCCGCTTACCGCAACATCGCAAAACGCATCCAGGGCGGGAGAGTCCCCCTGCTGCGTATCAAATAGAAGAGAAAGGAGCTCCACCCATGAATATCGCGCTGATGTCCCACGACAACAAAAAGGAGCTGATGGTACAGTTCTGCACCGCCTACGCCGGCATTCTCTCCCAGCACCAGATCTACGCCACCAACGCCACCGGCCACATGGTGGCCGACGCCACCGGACTCAACGTCCACTGTTTCCTATCCTACGCCCATGGCGGCAGCCAGCAGATCGGCGCCCGCATTGCCTACAACGAGTTCGATCTGGTGCTGTTCTTCAACGACCCCAGCAATGAGAGCATGGCGGGCGAGATCTCCTATATCTCCCGGCTGTGCGACCAAAACAACATCCCCTTCGCCAGCAACATCGCCACGGCGGAGATGCTGGTGCTGGGCCTCGCCCGGGGCGATCTGGACTGGCGCTGCATCGTGAATCCCTCCAACCGGCCTATCGCTTGACATTTTCGGAAAAACCAGATACAATCTGTGCGTGATTTCACCGCAAAGATGCCGCAGCAGTAATTCAGAGACCGATCCGCAGAGAGAGGCGCAGCAAGCTGAAAGCGCCTTGTTCGGACTGGACGAAGGACAGCGGCGGAGCGGGGGCGGAAACGCCCACGGCTCCCTCCCCGTAACAGGAGGCCAAAGGAGGCCCTGCCAGGCCTTGAATTTGGGTGGCACCACGAAGCGAATGTTCGCTCTCGTCCCAAAATGTTGGGACGGGAGCATTCTTTTTTACGTCCTGTCGCGCTTTCTAATTATCAACCTATCGAAAGAAGGAGTATCAGCATGGCTAAAATGACCCCCCGGACGCTGTCCGGCTTTATGGAGCTCCTCCCCGCGCCCCAGCAGCAGATGGAGCGCATCATGGAGGTGCTGCGCCGCACCTACTCCCTGTACGGCTTCACCCCCCTGGACACCCCTGTCATCGAGTCCAGCGACGTGCTGCTGGCAAAGGGCGGCGGCGAGACCGAGAAGCAGATCTACCGCTTCCAGAAGGGCGACGCTGACCTGGCCCTGCGGTTTGACCTGACGGTACCTCTGGCCAAGTACGTGGCCCTGCACTACAACGACCTGACGTTCCCCTTCCGCCGCTACCAGATCGGCAAGGTGTATCGGGGCGAGCGGGCCCAGCGGGGCCGGTTCCGGGAGTTCTACCAGGCGGACATCGACATCATCGGCGACGGCAAGCTCTCCATCACCAACGAGGCGGAGATCCCCGCCATCATTTACAAGACCTTCTCCACGCTGGGATTGAAGCGGTTCCAGATCCGGGTCAACAACCGGAAAATTCTGAACGGTTTCTACGCCATGCTGGGCCTGACGGAGAAATCCGGCGACATCATGCGCACTGTGGACAAGCTGGACAAGATCGGCCCCGAAAAGGTGAAGGCTATCCTCATGGACGAGGAGATCGCCCTCACCGAGGAGCAGGCCAGCGAAATTTTGAAGTTCATCGCCATTACCGGCACCAACGAGGAGGTGCTGGCGGCGCTCGAGGGCTACAAGGGCCGGAGCGACGTGTTTGACACCGGCCTGGAGGAGCTGAACACCGTGGTGAAGTACCTGGCCGCTTTCGGCGTACCCGCCGAAAACTTTGCCGTGGACCTGACCATCGCCCGGGGCCTGGACTACTACACCGGCACCGTCTACGAGACCACCCTGCTTGACCACCCGGAGATCGGCTCCGTCTGCTCCGGCGGCCGCTACGACAACCTGGCGGAATACTACACCGACAAGCAGCTCCCCGGCGTGGGCATCTCCATCGGTCTGACCCGACTGTTCTACGTGCTGGGCGAGCAGGGGATGCTGAATCCCGATCTGCCCACCGCTCCCGCCGACGTGCTGATCCTGCCCATGACCGATGACCTGTCCGCCGCGATTTCCTTTGCAACGTTGCTGCGGGAGAACGGCATCCGGGCACAGATCCACGGCGAGAACAAAAAGTTCAAGCAGAAAATCAGCTATGCCGACAAGCTGGGCATCCCCTACGTCATCTTCCTGGGGGAGGACGAGATCAGCGCCGGCGTGGTGGCCTGCAAGGACATGGCCACCGGCGAGCAGACCAAGCTGGAGCCCGCCGCCACCGTGTACCGCATCAAAGCGGGCTTGGCAGAAAAGGAAAAAGGCACTGTGATTTTGGGATGATGTTCCCTGTCCGTGTTGAGAGTGAAAAGAACCGCGTATGAAAAAGGGCTGGAAATTCGCGATTGCAGCGGCGCTGCTGGCGTTGATCGTCTGGTGCGGCTGGTATAGCCGTCCTGTCAGTATCTTCGACTTGAAGCCGGAGCTGGAACCTGCTGACATCAACATCCATATCCAGCGGTTCGACGACAGTGCGCAGGGATATGAGCGCCGCAGCCTGGATGTGGACGCTGACTCCCCGGAGGGCCAGGCTCTGCTGGAACAGGTGGAATCCATCCGCATCCGCCGCTCTCCCCTGAATCCTCTTCGAAACATCCTGGCATCCTCCTTCACCGGAAGACAAGTGCAGACCGGCCAATATACCTATGGCGTCCATGTCTTCGGCACAGGCGGCGGCTGGGTCTCCTTAGAGTTTTTCCTTGACGAATGGAAATACGACCTGCCGGAGCAGGCGCAATATCTTCCCTGCCGGGTCTCTGACGGGAAAGCCCTTGGTCAGGCCCTGGGGGATGAACTGTGGGAAATAGCACAGCAAATTGAATCCAATCCGTAATATCACTCATTTAATATACAAATCATAATCAAAATACAGAAAGGAACAACCCATTATGATGCAGAATCGCACCCATACCTGCGGGGAGCTGCGCCTTGATGACGCGGGCAAGCAGGTCAAGATCGTGGGCTGGATGGAGAACGTCCGCGTGGTCTCCTCCGCTCTGGCTTTCGTCGTCGTCCGGGACTTCTACGGCACCACCCAGGTCGTGGCCGAGACCGAGGACATGGTGAACACCTTCAAGTCCATCAACAAGGAATCCACTATCTCCGTGGAGGGCACCGTCCGGGAGCGGGACTCCAAGACCACCAAGATGGCCACCGGCGACATCGAGGTCGTCCCCGCCAAGGTAGAAATCCTGGGCCGCTGCCGCTACAACGAGCTGCCCTTCCAGATCAACCGCAGCCGGGAGGCTGACGAGGCCACCCGCCTGAAATACCGCTATCTGGATCTGCGGAACCCCGCCGTCAAGAAGAACATCGTCCTGCGGTGCAACGTGGTGGCCGCCCTGCGGCAGGCCATGACCGAGCACGGTTTCCTGGAGATCACCACCCCCATCCTGACCGCCTCCTCCCCCGAGGGCGCCCGGGACTACCTGGTGCCCGCCCGGAACCACCCCGGCAAGTTCTACGCCCTGCCCCAGGCTCCCCAGCAGTTCAAGCAGCTGCTGATGACCTCCGGCTTCGACCGCTACTTCCAGATCGCCCCCTGCTTCCGGGACGAGGACGCCCGTGCCGACCGCTCCCCCGGCGAGTTCTACCAGCTGGATATGGAGATGGCCTTCGCCTCCCAGGAGGACGTGTTCGCCGTCCTGGAGGACGTGCTGCCTCCCATCTTCGCCAAGTACGGCACCTATGACCGGGCCAGCGGCGCGCCCTTCATGCGCATCCCCTACACCGAGGCCATGGAGAAGTACGGCTCCGACAAGCCCGACCTGCGCATCGACCTGACGGTCACAGACGCAACCGAAGTCCTGGGCGGCTGCGGCTTCGGCCCCTTCGAGGGCAGCACCGTCAAGGCCGTGGTGGTTTCCGACTTCCACGAGACCCGGAAGTTCATCGACAAGACCCTGGCGGATGTGGAGGTCGTCTCCGGCGGCAAGCCCTACTGGTTCCGCCTGGACGAGAACGGCGAGATCGTGGGCGGCATCGCCAAGTTCGTCTCCCCCATCAAGGAGCAGGTGGTCGCCGCTCTGGGCCTGAAGCCCAATGACTTCGTGGCCCTGTCCGCCGGCAAGCTGCCCCAGGCCCAGAAGACCGCAGGCGTCCTTGTCAAGACCCTGGGCGCCGCCGTTCCCGGTCACATGGACAAGGAGCAGTACGCCTTCTGCTGGATCGTGGACTTCCCCATGTATGAGATTGGTGAGGAATCCGGCGAACTGGAGTTCTGCCACAACCCGTTCTCCATGCCCTCCGGCGGCCTGGAGGTCCTGCTGAAGGCCGAGCGGGGCGAGATCGACCCCCTGACCATCACCGCCGACCAGTACGACCTGGTGTGCAACGGTGTGGAGCTCTCCTCCGGCGCCGTGCGGAACCATGACCCCGAAATTATGATCAAGGCCTTTGAGCTGGTCCGCCTGGGCGAAGACGACGTGAAGGCCAAGTTCCCCGCCATGTACAACGCTTTCTGCTATGGCGCACCCCCTCACGCGGGCATCGCCCCTGGCGTGGACCGCATGGTCATGCTGTTGGCCGGAGAGGACTCCATCCGGGAGATCATCCCCTTCCCCATGAACAAAAACGCCCAGGACGTGATGATGAGCGCCCCCAGCGAAGTCACCCAGAAGCAGCTGGACGAGCTGCACATCGCCCTGGTCAAGCCGGAGGAATAACAGTAAACTCACCGAAAAGAGCACGGGATTTCCCGTGCTCTTTCTTTTTTCTTTCCTTTATGGTACACTATCCATATCAAGCTCCGGGAGGTGCCTTATGCGACGACTGCTGGCAGCAATGCTGACTCTCTTGGTCCTGTTCTCTCTTGCCGCCTGCGGTGCGCCTCCTACCCCGGAGGAACCCGTTCCCCCGGTTCAGGAAGAACTTCCCGCCGTGGAACCTCCTCCCCCCGCCACGGAGCCGGAGCCGCCCGCTGACCCGGTGGAGGAATTGCTGACCTCTATGACCCTGGAGGAAAAAGTGGGGCAGCTCTTTTTCGTCCGCTGCCCGGCGGAAAACGCCGCGGAGGATGTCAGCGCCTACCACCTGGGCGGCTACATCCTCTTTGGCCGGGACACCAAGGACAAAACTGCTGACGCGCTGATCCAGACGATACAAAGCTATCAGGACGCCGCCGCTGTCCCCCTGCTCATCGGCGTGGACGAGGAGGGCGGCACCGTGGTGCGGGTCAGCTCCAATCCCCATCTGAGGGCTTCCAAATTCCAGTCTCCCCAAAAGCTGTTTGCCGGCGGCGGCATGGAGGCAGTCACGGCGGACGCCCGCGAGAAAGACATCCTGCTGGACGCCCTGGGCTTCAATGTCAACCTGGCCCCGGTGGCGGATGTCTCCACCGACCCCGGCGATTTTATCTATAACCGCGCCTTCGGCCGGGACGCGGCTGCCACGGCGGACTATGTATCCGCTGTGACCGCCCAAATGGCGGCCGACGGCATGGGAAGTGTGTTAAAACACTTCCCCGGCTATGGGAACAATGCGGACACCCATACCGGCATCGCCATGGATGACCGGCCCTATGAAGATTTTGTCAACGGCGATTTTCTGCCCTTCCTGGCGGGCATGGAGGCCGGAGGCAGCACCACCGCCGTGCTGGTCTTCCACAATATCGTGGAGTGTATGGACGCGGAGTTGCCCGCGTCCCTCTCCCCCAATGTCCACCGCATCCTCCGGGAGGAGTTGGACTTTGACGGCGTGGTGATGACCGACGACCTGGCCATGGACGCGGTGGCGGCCTATGCGGAGGACGGCGCCGTGGCGGTGATGGCCCTGGAGGCGGGGAACGACCTCGTTCTCACCACCGATTACCGGACGCAGATCCCCAAAGTCAAGGAGGCTGTGGAAAACGGCGAATTGGACGAATCCGTCATCGACACCGCCTGCCGCCGGGTGCTGCAGTGGAAGCAGGCTTTGGGGCTGCTGGAAGCAGTCATTTAAACTACGAATCGTATAATTGATTGCTTAATTTACAAATAGTTGTCATTTTTGGAAAGGCTCGCCTATGAAACGTTCATTCCGCTCCCTGCTCTTTTTTGCGTTGGCTGCGTCATTTCTGACGGTCACCGCCTTCGCGGACATGGGACCCAAGGACCAGCTTGCGGTCAAGGTGGTAAACGCCCCGGAGGAACCGTACTATCTGGATATTCTGGCGGAGGGAAACTACGAGGACAGCGAAGACCTTTTTGACGGCCTGGAGTGGAGCTATTCCGGCGGGGAGGCCGCCGCTCTGGACCAGGACCTGCTGGAAGCTCTGCGGGCGGCGGTGCCGGAGGGATGGCACGCCTGCACAGCGGAGGGGTCCACCGGCGCTCCCATGTGGGGTGACCTGTACCCGAATGCGGACGGCGTCCACATCTTCGGCTACCACGGCGTGCCGGACACCTATCGCATCCTGATGGTCACGAAATCCGGCCAGGTATTTCTCTCCGGGGTCTGCACCCGCACGGTCCTGCAATCCTCTGCCACCGTGGACTGGGCGGCAAAAACCGTCACCATACCGCCTACCTGGGTGGGCTACGTGCTGCAATTCCTGGCCACCTTTGTGCCTACGATCCTGGTGGAAGGTATTTTGCTGCTTCTGTTTGGCTACGGAACGCAGAGGCGGAACTGGCTGCGGTTCTTAACCGTCAATCTCCTCACTCAGGGGACGCTGGCCCTGGCGATGGCTTACAGCGCCATGCAGCACGGCGTCACCGGCTGGTCCCTCCTGCCCTTCATCCTTATGGAAATTCTCATCACCATTGGGGAGGCGGCGCTGTACAGCCACCTGCTGACCGGACACTCCCGCGGCCGGGCTGTCCTCTACGGACTGGCGGCCAATCTCTGCTCCGCGCTGCTGGGCTTGCACCTGGCGGAGCCGGTATGGAAATTTGTCGTCTCCATCTCTTAAAGGAAAGGAAGTTTTCCACATGGAAACAGAAAAGCTCTACTACGTTGATCAATTTATTCAGGAATTCCCTGCAACCGTTCTGTCCTGTGAAGCAGGGAAAAACGGCTATCAGGTGGTGCTGGACTGCACCGCTTTCTATCCCGAGGGCGGCGGACAGCCCGCCGACCATGGCACCCTGGGCAGCGTGCATGTCACCGACGTCCATGAAAAAGACGGCGTGATTTTCCACACCTGTGACGGCCCTGTGGAAATTGGGCAGATGGTGAACGGGCGCATTGACTGGGCCCGGCGGTTCGACCACATGCAGCAGCACTCCGGCGAACACATCATCTCCGGCATCCTCTGCGCCGACTATCACTGCGACAATGTGGGCTTCCACCTGGGCGCCGAGACTGTCACCATCGACTACAACGCCGACATCTCCTGGGAGCAGGCTCTGGACGCCGAACGGAAGGCCAACGAGGTCATCTGGGCCGACCAAGAGGTGGAGATCGCGTATCCCGATTCCGAGGAGTTGGCCTTCATCGACTACCGCAGCAAAAAGGAGTTGACGGGACAGGTGCGCATCGTCACCTTCCCGGAGGCGGACTGCTGCGCCTGCTGCGGCACCCATGTGGCCCGGGCGGGACAGGTGGGTCTGATCAAAGTCCTGTCCTGCCAGAAGTTTCGGGAGGGCGTCCGGCTGGAGATCATATGCGGCAAGCGGGCACTGGATTACCTGGGCCGGACCTATGACCAGGCCAAGGCCATCGGCCAGCAGCTCTCCGTCAAGCCCCAGGACACCCTGGCAGCAGTGGAGCGGCTGGAGGCGGAGCTGTCCGCGGCCAAGGTGCGGATGGCCCATTTGGAGGAGACCGCGTTTGAGGCCATCGCCAGGGAGAATGAGGGCCGGGGCGATGTGCTGTTGTTCCAGCCCGCCATGAAAGGCGACAGCGTACGGAAGCTGGCGGACGCCGTGGCAAAGCGCGCCGGCGGTCTGGCGGCGGTGTTCGCCGGGGAGGACGGACAGTACGCCTACGCTCTGGTACAGGCGGATGGACAGGACATCTCTCCGCTGGTAAAGGATCTGAACAAGGCCCTGAATGGCCGGGGCGGCGGTCGGAACGGCTTCGCCCAGGGCAGCGTACAGGCGGAGGAAACCGTGATCCGGGAGTTTTTCAGCAAGTGAGGACGCAGATATGCAGTATTACATGATCGAATGGGACCATGCGGAAGAGGACGAGCCCTGGCGCCTGTATCTGGAATTGGACAGCCGGGGCTGTCCCCGACGGAAAGTGGAGGTCTACCGTGTCGGATTGTATCAGCCCTACGACGACCTGGACGAACCGCCCACGGACCCCCGGCAGCTGGCTGGCGGCGACGGGGATGTCACCGATTTGAACCGGATGCAGTTCGACGACATCTGGGAACAGAGCCGTCAGATGCCCGATGGGTTCATGGGGATGTTTTTCTGAGATGGAGAAACGAATTTATCTGGCCGGGGGCTGCTTCTGGGGCATGGAGCGGCTGTACCGGGCCCTTCCGGGCATAAAGAATGTAACAGCCGGATACGCCAACGGCGTTTCCCCGGAAAAGGCCAATTACGAGGCGGTATGCTCCGGCATCACCGGTTTTCGGGAAACGGTACGGGTATCATATGACCCGGAGCAGGTTTCCCTGGAACACCTGCTGTTCGCTCTTTTCGCGGTGATCGACCCGGAGACGCCCAACCGGCAGGGGCCGGACGTCGGCAGCCAGTACCAGACCGGCGTCTACTGGGTGGACGGGGTGGACGAAGATACCGTCCGCCGGGTTGCGTCCCTGGAAGCGGCGGCGGTCCCGTATTTTGCCGTGGAGCTGAAACCGCTGGAAAACTTTTATCCCGCCGAGGAATACCACCAGCGGTATCTGGAAAAGAACCCACGGGGATACTGCCATATCTCCCCCGTCCGCATGGAGACGCTGGCCCGGTTTCCTTTTCACAAGCTGGACTATTGCCGTCCCGCCAAGGAGCTGCTGCGGGCGTTTCTGGATACCCAGGCTCAATGACAGCAAAAAGAATCCCCTGGCTGATCGGCCAGGGGATTCTTTTTCAACAGGTCGGCAGGAAAACGGGCGGGTGAATACACCCGCCCGTTTGATGATATTTTCTCAGTAGGCCAGCTTTTCCGCCAGATAAGCTTTCAGCTGGGAAATGGGCAGGCGCACCTGCTTCCCCATCAACCGAGGTTGATGGGGACCCCATGATTCGATTTCTGTCCGGGCGAAGTGAATTCGCCCGGACGTAAGGATTTGCCATCGGCAAATCGCTTACACGCCGCTACGCGGCGGTCCATGGAGCAGGACTGGCCTAAACTTAATAGGCCAGCTTTTCCGCCAGATAAGCTTTCAGCTGGGAAATGGGCAGACGCACCTGCTTCCCCATCAACCGAGGTTGATGGGGACCCCATGATTCGATTTCTGTCCGGGCGAAGTGAATTCGCCCGGACGTAAGGATTTGCCATCGGCAAATCGCTTACACGCCGCTACGCGGCGGTCCATGGAGCAGGACTGGCCTAAACTTAATAGGCCAGCTTTTCCGCCAGATAAGCTTTCAGCTGGGAAATGGGCAGACGCACCTGCTCCATGGTGTCGCGGTCACGGACGGTGACGCAGTTGTCGCCCTCCTTGGTGTCATCGCCAACGGTGTCAAAGTCCACGGTGACGCAGAAAGGCGTGCCGATCTCGTCCTCCCGGCGGTAACGCTTGCCGATGGAGCCGGTCTCGTCGAAGTCCACCATCCACTCCTTGGAGAGTTCCTGCTTGATCTCCAGCGCCTTGTCGCTGAGCTTCTTGCTCAGGGGCAGGACGGCCACCTTGAAGGGCGCCAGGGCGGGATGCAGGTGCAGCACCACGCGGACGTCGTCCTTGCCGTTCTTGTCCTGGCCCACGACCTCCTCGTCGTAAGCCTCACACAGGAAGGCCAGAGCGACGCGGTCGCAGCCCAGAGAGGGCTCGATAACATAAGGCACATAGTGCTCGTTCTTCTCCTGGTCGAAGTAGGTCAGGTCCTTGCCGGAGGCCTCCTGATGGCGGCTCAGGTCGTAGTCGGTACGGTCGGCGATGCCCCACAGCTCGCCCCAGTCGGTGAACGGGAAGGCATACTCGATGTCGGTGGTGGCGCGGGAATAGAAGGCCAGCTCCGCGGGCTCATGGTCACGCAGGCGCAGGTTCTCCTCCTTGATGCCCAAATCCTTCAGCCAGTTCACGCAGTACTCTTTCCAGTAGGCGAACCACTCCAGGTCGGTGCCGGGCTTGCAGAAGAACTCGCACTCCATCTGCTCGAACTCACGGGTGCGGAAGGTGAAGTTGCCCGGGGTGATCTCGTTGCGGAAGGCCTTACCCACCTGGCAGACGCCGAAGGGCAGCTTGCGGCGGGTGGTGCGCTGGATGTTGGCGAAGTTCACGAAGATGCCCTGGGCGGTCTCGGGGCGCAGGTAGCAGGTGGAGGAGGAGTCCTCAGTGACGCCGATGGCGGTCTTGAACATCAGGTTGAACTTCCGGATGGGGGTAAAGTCATGCTTGCCGCAGACGGGGCAGATCACGTCCTCATGTTCCGCGATGAAAGCGTCCATCTCGTCGAAGCTCATGGCGTCCACGTTGACCTCGGGGTGCTCCTGGCCGATGAGCTTGTCCGCACGGTGGCGGGCCTTGCAAGCCTTGCAGTCCAGCAGGGGGTCGGAGAAGCTGGCGACGTGGCCGGTGGTGACCCAGGTCTGGGGGTTCATAATGATGGCGGCGTCCAGGCCGACGTTGTAGGGATTCTCCTGGACGAACTTCTTCAGCCAGGCCTTCTTCACGTTGTTCTTGAACTCCACGCCCAGGGGACCGTAGTCCCAGCTGTTGGCCAGGCCGCCGTAAATTTCGGAGCCGGCGTAGATAAAGCCGCGGTTTTTGCAGAGGTTGACGATCATGTCCAGGGTCTTTTCGCTGTTTTTCATATCCATTCTCCTTTTGATGGGCCCAGAACGATAAAAACGCCCTGAGCCGGTTTTCGGCTCAGGGCGAACTAAAAAGTCCGTGGTTCCACCTGAATTCGTATCTGGCTGATACGCACTCTGTCCCGGTAACGGCGGGGACCGGCGAAGCATTTCCGCTTCGCGGCTCAAAGGCGCCTTCTCCCCTTTTCCGCAGGGACTTACACCGACCGTCCCCTCTCTGGTGCGGAATTTCCGGGATACTGTTCCTTTTCACAGCCTTTTTGATGTCGAAAGTCACTGTACCATGTTTCCTCCAGGATGTCAAGGGCGGGTTTTATTCGGGCTGGATTTCAAAAGATAATCAGACCGCCCGGAAAATCCGGGCGGTCCTTCTGAATTCACTTCTTGTCGCGGTCGTAGGCAACGATGACGCGGCGGTTGGGGTCTACGCCGGTGGAATAGGTGGTAACGCCGGGCACATCCTGCAGGGCGGTGTGGATCACATGGCGCTCATAGGCGTTCATGGGCTCCAGCGTCACGCTGCGGCGGTACTTGACCACCTTGGCGGCCACCTTTCTGGCCAGGTGCTGGAGGCTCTGCTCCCGCTTTTCCCGGTAACCCTCAGCGTCCAGCTGGATGCGGACACGTCCGCCGGTACGGTTGACGGAGTAGCTGGTGAGCTGCTGGATGGCGTCCAGGGTCTCGCCCCGGCGTCCGATCAGGGCGCCCAGGTTCTGGCCCTCCAGAATGACCTTATAGCGGCCCTTCTCAGGCTGGTAGACCTTGATCACAGCCTCGCTCTCCATCTGGGCCAGCAGGCCGGTCAGGAATTTGCGGATGGCCTGGGCCTTTTCGTCGTCCACTTCCTCGCCCAGATCCTGAACGGGAGCGGCTTTGGGTGCTTTCTCCACCTTTTCGGGCTTTTCAGGCTTAGGTTTCCGCTCGGGTCTCTTTTCCGGGGCGGGCTTTTTGGGCTGTTCCGGTTTCTTTTCGGGGGCAGCAGGGATCACCACAGGCTCCTCTTCCTCGCCGTAGCTCACCCGCACTTTGGCAGGGCAGCTGCCCAGGCCCAGGAAGCCGGATTTGGCGCGCTCCAAAATCTCAACGGACACATCATCTCGGTCCAGGCCCAGCTGCTCCAACGCTTTGCTGATGGCCTCGTCCTCGGTTTTGCCCGTTACATCAATATACTGTCTCATTGCGGTTCCTCACTTAATCGTCATAACGGTCCGCTTTGTAAGAGCGGCCCCGGGCATACGGGCGGTCACCCACACGGCCGGCCTCGGTCGTGCTTCTTCCGGCCTTGGCCGCCTTAGCAGCCTTGGCCGCCTGGGCAGCCTTTTGCTTCTGCTTCAGTGTCTGCTTCTGGGCGGCCTGCTTCTTCTGCTCTTCCTGAAGGCGCTTTGCCTCCTCCTGCCGGCGCTGGCGGTCAGCCTGGCGGGCTTCATAGCGGGCGTTCTCCTCTTCCTCCAGCTTCTTGTTGAAGAACTTGGTCATAATGACTTCCTGGATCAGGGAGAACACGCTCTGGGCGATCCAGTAAATGCCCAGGGCGGCGGGCATGATGAAGGCAATGTAAACGGACATGAGGGGCATCATATACATCATGCCCTTCATGGAAGCGCCGTTGGCGCCCTGCTGGGGCTGAGTTCTCATGGTGTAAATGCTCATGAGGAGCTGGAAGCCGCCGGCCAGAATGGGGATCAGGATCAGGCCGATGACAGCCCAGCTGAAAGAAAAGCTGCCGAAAACGCTGGTGGGCGTGGCAGCCAGGTCCAGGCCGATAAAGCTGAAATCCAGATGGATCCACTTATCCAGCCCGTCCACGACTTCAGGCGCCTGGGAAGTGATGGCCTTGACCAGGTTGATCTGACCGTAGGCGGTGAACTGCGTGACGCCGTCCTTGACGGTGGCGATGTTGGTGATATCCACACCGGCGGCGGCAGCCTTTTCCACCAGGCCCGCGGCGGTATCCTTGGAGATCATCATCAAATGGGTGATGGGCTGGCGCATGATGGAATACAGGGCCAGCAGGATGGGCAGGGGCAGGAAGCTCCACAGGCAGCCGCTCATGGGGCTGACGCCCTCCTCGGCATAGAGCTTCTGCATCTCTTCGCCCATCTTGGCCTGATTGTTGGCGTACTTTTTCTGGATCTCCTGGATCTTGCCGTTCATCCGGTTCATGCGCATCATGCTCTTCTTGGATTTCACCTGGAAGGGCAGCATGATGAGTTTTACCACCAGGGTAAAGAGGATGATAGCTAAGCCGTAAGAGCCGGTCAGCGTATAAAACAGCCGGACCAGCCAGGCGAAGGGGATACAAATAATGTATCCAATGCTTGAAAACATAGGCGTTTCCTCCAAGTTGTAATGGGGTCAGGGGACCGGGTCGTATCCACCCTTGTGAAACGGATTGCAGCGCAGAATACGCTTGAAGGCCAGCCAGCCGCCCTTCAGGGCGCCGTATTTTTCAATGGCCTCCAGCGCGTACTGGGAACAGGTGGGGATATAGTTGCAGCAGCGGGGCGTATAGGGAGAAATGACTTTCCGGTAGAACTTGATCAACCAGATGAGAACGTGCTTCACGGCTTGTCCTCCAGCAGGTCCAGCTTCCGGCAGAGGCGCAGGAAGGTGTCGTTCAGTTCCTTCCAGGGTGCTGTCACCGTCCGGCCCCGGGCCACCAGAATGATGTCCCAACCGGTGCGGAGCTTCCCGGCGTTCAGGCGGTAGACCTCCCGCATGCGGCGTCTCGCCCGGTTGCGGACCACGGCGTGGCCCAGCTTTACCGAGGAAGTCAGCCCAAGCCGGTTATGGCCCAGCTTGTTCTTCCGGCAGTAGACCACCATGGAGCCTCCCGCCGCCGACGCGCCTCTCTGATACAGCCGGCGAAACTCATAATTCTTTTTTAACGTGACCGCTGGCTTCATACGCTTCCCTCTGTTCCGCTGTTTTACGGAGACAAGACAGACTTTCCTTCCAAAAAGATTCAGGAAACTTTTCTAGGGACGGAGGAATCTCACAATTCCCGCCGTCCCTGAAGGCGTCTGTTCAAGTGTCTCCCCGCGTTTCCGTTTCGCTTAGTAGGACAGACGGGCACGGCCCTTGGCGCGGCGGCGGGCCAGGACCTTGCGGCCGTTGGCGGTAGCCATTCTCTTGCGGAAGCCGTGGACCTTCTGGCCGTGCAGCTTCTTGGGCTGATAGGTACGTTTCGTTGCCATGTTGAGACACCTCCTGTCAGTTTTCCGGTCATGTTGCCATGACACTTACTCGACACCGTTCCGGGGGAACGGCGCAGTAAACATTGTATCGGCGCCTTGCGACGCATGGAATAGTATAGCATACAAGTACAAAAGGTGTCAATAAAAACTTGAAATCTTCAAAAAAAGGGCCTTTTTCATCGTTCTGCCTGTGTAATTTTCAAAATATGGTATCAAAATAAAAGAAATCCCCCTATATCTTGTTCCTCGTTTCTTCCATTACTTTTCAGAACTTATATTAGAATATGTATTGCACCTTCCCCGTTTTTTTGCTATAATGTATGTGTATAGTTTTGTTCATTTTTTACAGAGAGAGGTGTTTTCTTTTGAATTCCGTCGCTGACGTGTGGGACAATGTCCTGCAACAGCTGAAGAAAGACCTTTCGGAGACCACCATCGCCACCTGGTTCGACGAACTGGAGGCCGTGGACATCCGGGGCAATACGTTTATCCTGCACTGCGCCAACGACTTTAAGAAGGGATACATCGAATCACTGTTCCTGAAAAACATCAAAGCCGTCCTCCACGACATCTTCTCCACGGATTTTGAGGTGGAGATTTTGGACGACCTCTCCTTTGAGGAATTTCGGGGCAATGTCAAGAAGCCGAACGACCGCTTTACATCCGATGAATTCACCTTTGAAACGTTCGTGGTGGGCCCGTCCAACAAGCTTGCCTACGCCGCATCCCAGGCAGTGGCCAACCACCCTGCTCAGAACTACAACCCCCTGCTCATTTACGGCGACTCCGGCCTGGGAAAGACCCACCTGATCTACGCCATCGCCAATGTCATCCGGAAAAACGACCCCCACGCGAAAATCGCTTACGTCAAGGGCGATGACCTGACGAACGAGCTGGTGGACGCCATCCGGGAGGGCAAAACCGCCGAAATGCGGGAAAAATACCGCCAGGCCGACCTGCTGCTGGTGGATGACGTGCAGTTCATCGCCGGCAAGAAGCAGACCCAGGAGGAATTTTTCCATACCTTCAACAACCTGTACGAATCCGGCCGCCAGATCGTGCTAACCTCCGACCGTCCCCCCTCTGAGATGACGCTGCTGGACGACCGCCTGCGGACCCGGTTCGAATGGGGCCTGCTGGTGGATGTGGCGCCGCCGGATTTTGAGACCCGCGTGGCCATCGTCAAAAACAAAGCCGCCCTCCTCGGCATGGAACTGCCGGACAAGGTGGTCTTTACCATCGCGGAAAAGGTCACCGCCAACGTCCGCCAACTGGAGGGCACCATCAATAAGATCCTGGCCTACAAAGACCTGCTTGGCAACGACGCCGACGAGGAGACCGTGGAACGGGCCATGCAGGACATCCTGAAGCGCAGCAGCGAGTACATCCCCACCCCGGAATCCATTCTGGACTGCATCAGCAAATACTACGGGCTGGATGAAGCGGTCATCCGGGGGCAGCAGCGCATCCGGGATGCCGTGGCCGCCCGCCAGATCGCCATGTACCTCATCCGCAGCATGACGAATCTCAGCCTGGACGACATCGGCAAGGTCTTTGACAACCGGGACCACTCCACGGTCCTCTACTCCATCAAGCAGGTGGAAAAGCAGATGAAGAAGGACCCCTCCTTTGCCGAACGGGTCAAGGAGATCAAGACCAACATCAACTCCAAACGCTGATGTTTTTCCACAAACAGCCGTGGAAAAGGAAAACTTTCCTGTGGAAAAACATCCCTTCGACATGGCTGTGGAAAAAACATCCGAAATCAGACAAATTCCTGTGGATGGCAAAATCCTTGGAAAATCTGGGGTTTCAGGAGTTTTACACATTCTTTTTCCCTATGACTACTTTTTTCTAAACAAATTTTTCTTTTCTTTTTGAAAAGCGTTTTCTACTCACACCCTATATAGAGAGGATGCGTAACGTTATGATGAAATTCAGCTGCGAAAAAGTCCTTTTGCAGAGTGCCATCGCCGTGGCCAGCCGTGCCGTGGCGCAGAAGAGCTCCATCCCCGCGCTGGAAGGCCTGCTGCTCCACGTGGACCGGGAGCTGACCGTTTCCGGCTACGATATGAAGACCGGCATCCGCACCCGGGTCTCCGCCGACATCACGGAGGGCGGCGATATTGTTTTAAACGCCCGGCTGTTCGGCGACATCATCCGCCGGATGCCGGACGATGTGGTGACCTTCACCGCCGACGACCGGCAGATGGTGCACCTTTCCTGCGGCGACGCGGATTTTGATATTCTGGGCCTCTCCGCCGCAGATTACCCCGACCTGCCGGAAGTGGAGGACGAGTATGCCGTCTCCATTCAGCAGAAGGTGCTGCGGACCATGATCGAGGAAGTGGCCTTTGCCGTGTCCACCAACGAGAGCCGCCCCGTCCACACCGGCGCCCTGTTCGAGATCACCGACGCGGGCTTGACCATGGTGGCAGTGGACGGCTTCCGGCTGGCTGTCCGGCGGGAGCCTCTGGAAAAAATCGAAGGCGGCGCCTTCTCCTTTGTGGCGCCCGGCGCGGCTTTGAATGAAGTGAAGGGAATCTGCGGCGACACGGAAGACCTGGCGACTGTGACGCTGGGCAAACGCCACATTCTGTTTGAAGTCGGCAGCACGGAGCTGATCTGCCGCCGTCTGGAGGGTGAGTTCCTGGATTACAAGAACGCCATTCCCCGGAAAAACCCCATCACCGTCATCGCCGATACCAAGGCCCTTATCAACAGCATCGACCGTGTGTCCGTGGTGATCTCCGAGAAACTGAAGAGCCCGGTGCGGTGCGTGTTTGACCACGACAAGGTCTACCTCTCCGCCAAGACCGGCAACGGCGAGGCCAAGGACGTCTGCCGGCTGGCCGGTGACGGCAACGGGCTGGAGATTGGCTTCAATAACCGCTATCTGATGGAGGCGCTGCGGTACGCCCCGGCGGATACGGTGAAAATCGAGTTGAACACCGGGGTCTCCCCCGCCATCATCGTGCCCACGGAGGGCGAGGAAAATTTCCTGTATATGGTACTTCCTGTCAGATTGAAGAGTGCGGAATAAGATGAAGAAGATCGTTATTACAACAGAATTTATCAAGCTGCAGGACCTTTTGAAATTTGCCAATCTGGTAGAGTCCGGCGGCGAGGCCAAGGAGCGTATCCAGGGCGGTGAAGTCCAGGTAAACGGCGAGGTCTGCACCATGCGGGGCAAGAAGATCCGTCCCGGCGATGTGGTTTTCTTCGACGGTCAGGAACTGACGGCAGCGTATGCGGATCGATAGGCTGGAGCTGGACGCTTTTCGGAATTACGGCAGGCAGGCTGTGGAGTTTGACGCCCGGTGCAATGTCATTTTCGGAGAAAATGCCCAGGGTAAGACGAACCTGTTGGAGGCGCTGATCTACCTCTCCTGCGGAAGGTCGCCGCGAGCCAGGACGGACCGGGAGATGATCCGGTTCGACGCGCCCGCCGCTTCCCTCTGCGCCCAGGTATTCGCCCGGGAGCGGGATTTCAGGGTGCGGGCGGAGCTGTTCCGGGACCGGCGGCGGAAGATGTCCGTCAACCAGGTGCCCGCTAAAAACAGCGCGGCGCTGAGCGAGGTCTACAATACCGTGTTTTTCTGCCCGGATGACCTGTTTTTGATCCGGGAGGGCGCCGCCGCCCGGCGGAAATTCATGGATAACGCCCTGTGTCAGCTCCGTCCCCGGTATGCCGCCGCGCTGACGGAATACAACCGGACGTATGAGCACAAGACCCGCATCCTGCGGGATTCGGAGGAGCGACCCGACCTGCTGGCGACGCTGCCGGATTTCAATGAGCGTCTGGTGCGCTTTGGCGCGGTGCTCATCCATTACCGCCAGCAGTTTGCAGCCAGGCTGAATGAGTACGCGGCCATCCACCACCTGGAGTGCTCCGGCGGAAAAGAGAAGCTGGAAATACAATACCAAACGGTGTCCTCCGTCACAGACCCGGCGGTGGATGTGGCTGTTTTGACGGAGCAGCTCCGGGCGCATATGGAATCCCATCAGACGGCGGAACGGGCTTCCCGGCTGTGTCTGTCCGGGCCACACAAGGATGACCTCTTGGTCACCATCGACGGACGGGAGGCCAAGCAGTATGCCTCCCAGGGCCAGACCCGGACGGCGGCGCTGGCGCTGAAGCTGGCGGAACGGGAGATCTACAAAAACGCCACCGGAGAATATCCGGTGCTGCTGCTGGACGATGTTTTGAGCGAACTGGACCCGAAACGGCAGGAATTTGTGCTGAACCGCATCGCCGGCGGACAAGTATTCATCACCTGCTGTGAGGATGACCGCCTGCCGCAAATGCTGGGCGGCAGGGTGTTCCATGTGGAACACGGCGCCATCCGCTGAGGAATAGAAAGGAGACTGCAATATGGAATCCATTCAATATCTGTAACTGTTCAGCAGGGGTAAAAATTTGAATCGTCAAAACGTAGAAAATGAGAGCACGGGTGCAGTCAGCAGGACACACACCGCAGAGTCAAATCACCCCTATGTGGATAGAACCTGGAGTCTTTCCACAACAGCTTACAAATTGAAGAGATAGTCTCCGAAATTCAAGTTGAAAACCAGCTTTTGTGGAAATCCCGCATGATTCCTCACTATCTTTTCCATCGTCATTTTGTCATACAGTAAAGCTCTTCGAATTTGCTAAAAATCCCGATTTTTGCTAAAATTATCGTTAGATAAAGCACTCGGGAGGTGAGCTGAATGACGGAATTGGAAAAGAAACAGAGCGAACAAATTGAGCAGCTCACCCGCATCATATCAAACCTTACACAGACAATAGATGACCTTAAAAGGATGATCGCAG
>NZ_JAFBIS010000049.1 GCF_021531435.1 Oscillibacter valericigenes | reverse complement strand
CTCAATAATGATTGATCTCCACCTCAGCGCATTCGCGCCAAGGTGGAGATTTTTATACGCTGTTAGAATTGACGCTTACCGTTTTACGATACAGGCTCCTGTTTTTTACGCTTTCGACAGATATTCCCGGCAGCAGTTCCGGGCTTCTTCGGCTACCTTTTCCTCGTCGACGGTGACGAGGCGGCCCTCCTTCACCACGACCTTGCCGTTGACCACGGTGTAGTCCACCGGGCCGCGGAGCCCCACGGTGGCCAGTACGTCGGCGGGGCTGTACTCGCCGCCCACCAGCTCCAGACGGCGGGAATCCACCAGGAACAAATCGGCGCACTTGCCCACGGCCAGCTGGCCGATGTCGTCCCGGCCCAGCAGCCGGGCGCTGCCCCGGGTGGCCATTTTCAGTACCTGATAGCCGGAGGGGGCCACTTTGCTGCTGTTCAGGCGGTGCAGCAGGTAGGCTACCCGCAGTTCCTCCATCAGGGAGGAGCCGTCGTTGCTGGCGGAGCCGTCCACCGCCAGGCCCACGGGCACGCCCAGGGCCAGCATCTCCGGGATGCGGGCCACGCCGGAGGCCAGCTTCATGTTGGAAATGGGGCAGTGGGCCACGCCGGTGCCGGTCCGGGCCAGCTCCCGCAGCTCCTCGTCGTTGAAGTGGACGCCGTGGGCGTACCACACATCCGGACCGGTCCAGCCCAGGGAGGCCATGAACTCCAGGGGCCGGACACCGTGATGGGTGAGCATGTAATTCTCCTCGTCCTTCGTCTCGCACAGGTGGGTGTGGAGCCGGACGCCGTACTGCCGGGCCAGAATAGCGCTCTGCCGCAGCAGCTCGGCGCTGACGGAGAAGGGGGAGCAGGGAGCCAGGGCCACCTGACGCATGGAGCCGGGCCGGGGGTCGTGATACTGCTCGATGATGCGGACGGAATCCTTCATAATTTCGTCCACCGTCTGGACCACGCTGTCCGGCGGCAGACCGCCGTCTTTTTTGGAGAGGTCCATGCTGCCCCGGGAGGCGAACATCCGGATGCCCAGTTCCTCCGCCGCGGCAAACTGGGCGCCGATGAGGTCGCCCGCCCCGGCGGGGAAGACGTAGTGGTGGTCAAAGCAGGTGGTGCAGCCGTGCTTCATCAGCTCCCCCATGCCGGTGAGGGAGGAGAGGCGGATGACCGTTTCATCCAGACCCTTCCAGATCTCATACAGGGTGGTGAGCCAGTCGAACAGCTCCATGTTCTGCACCTGGGGCAGATTCCGGGAGAACACCTGATACAGGTGGTGGTGGGTGTTCACCAGGCCGGGATAGCACCAGTAATGGCTGCCGTCGATGACGGTATCGGCGGTTTGAGGAAGGTTCGGGCCGATGGCGCGGATGATGCCGTCCTCACAATAGAGGTCCACGGCGTGTAGAATTTCGTCGCTGTCGTCACAGGTGACGAGGGTGTGCAGGTTTTTCAGCAGCAGGGTGGACATGGGACCACGCTCCTTTCATACGTTCAGTATAAAGGAGAATGCACAGGAGGTCAACCTTTCAGCAAAAAAAGGAGACCGCCGCAGCGGTCTCCCTGGAGAGATATATGAGATTACTGCTTGGCAGCCAGAGCCTTCTGCAGCCAGTCCTTGCCGTCCACGAAGCGGGAGACGATGTAGGAGACCACATAGTCGCCGGCGGAGTTGATCATGGTAGCGGGGGGGTCCACCAGATTGCCGATGGCAACCAGAATGGGGAAGGCCACCTCGATCTGCTCGGGGAAGAAGATGGAGCAGATGATGTACTCGCCGATGTAGCCGCCGCCGGGAACACCGCTCATGCCCACGGAGGACAGCACGGCCACCAGCACCACGGGAACCAGCTTGCTGAAGCTCAGCTCCTGGCCGAACACGCCCAGCACGAAGGCGATCTTCAGCACGCAGGAGAAGCAGGAGCCGTCCATGTGCATAGTGGCGCCCAGAGGCAGCACCATGTCGGAGACATCCTTGGAAATACCAGTCTCGGCGGCCACTTCCATGTTGGTAGGGATGGTGGCGACAGAGGAGCAGGTGCCCAGGGAGACCACGGCGGGACGGGTGATGTGCTGGAACATGGTCTTGACGGCGCCCTTGCCGCCGCCGAACCAGGCGAACAGGGGCCACGCGGTGAAGATGTAGATGAAGCACAGGGGATAGTACAGCAGCAGGGCACGGCCGTAGGTCACGGTGACCTTGGAGCCGTAGGTAGCCACCAGATCGGCGAAGATGGCAAAGAAGGCGATGGGGGCGTAGTAGGTGACGATCTTCACGAACTTCAGCATGACGTTGGTCAGGTCCTCCAGGAACTTGCCCACCAGGGTGTCCTTGCCGCCGTTCAGGTTCACGGCGAAGCCGAACAGCACGGAGAACACGATCAGGGGCAGCATGGCCCGGCGGGTCAGCAGGCCCACGAAGTCCTCGGCGGTGAAGAAGTTGACGATCATCTCCGTCATAGTGGCGTACTCGCCCATCTCCTCGGAGGGCAGCTCGCTCCAGGCGGACAGCACCGGGGGGAACAGCTTCACCAGGAAGAACATGATGACGGCGGCGATGGCGCCGGTCACCACGAAGGTGCCGATGGTGACGCCCATGATCTTACCGGCACGCTTGCGGCTTCCCATATTGGCCACGGCGCCGGCGATGGACGCGAACACCAGAGGCACCACGATACAGAACATCATGTTGATGAACACGGTGCCCAGGAAGCTGATTTTGTTGCCGAAAGCGGGCCAGATCCAGCCCACGATGGCGCCCAGGATCATGGACCCGATCATAATGGCCATGAAGCGGTAATTTTTTGCGACGGATTTCTTATCCATACTGTTTCCTCCTATGTTTTATTCACACACTATTTTGCAAGACAGAGGTCCTCGTCGGTGACCTCGCCCTTTGCAACGATGTTGGTGGGGCCTGTCAGGAACAGGTCCGTGACGCGGCCGTTCTCCCGCTCCACGTCGATGATGAGCTGACCGCCGGTCATATCGACCTTGACGTTCTTTCCGCTGACCTTGCCCTGAAGGGTCAGGACCGTCACCACGGAGCCGGTGCCGGTGCCGCAGGCGTAGGTGAAATCCTCCACACCCCGCTCGAAGGTCCGCTCGTAGACCGTGTCCTCGCCGGTGAGCTCGTAAAAATTCACGTTGGCGCCCTTGGGGAAGGCGGGATGCCAGCGGAGCTTCCGCCCCAGCTCCCGCAGCTCGTTCCAGTCGGCGTTTTTCAAACCGGAGTAGGGGATGACCGCGTGGGGCAGGCCGGGATTGCCCAGCTCCACATAGGAGCAGTCGTAGGTCACGCCGTCCACTTCCACGGGGTAATCCAGCTTGACGGTGGTGGGGTCGTTGAGCCGGACGCGGTACAGCCGCTCCGACACCCGGCGGCCCGTGACGATGCCGGCGGTGGTCTCCACCGTCTGCACTTCCCCGGCCAGGCCGTTTTCGTAGCCGTACCTGCAGATACAGCGGGCGCCGTTGCCGCACATCTCGCCCACGCTGCCGTCGGAATTGAAGAACAGCATTTTGTAATCGCCGCCCTGGGTGGGGGCGTCCACCACCATCAATCCGTCGGCACCGATGGACAGATGCCGCTCACACAGCGTTCGGGCAACCTGGGGCAGGACTTCCACGGGGAGGTGTTCCTCCAGATTGTTCAGCACCACAAAATCATTGCCGGCGCCGTTCATTTTCCAGAACCGCATATCGCTCCTCCTCTATCCAATACGCGCACATTTTACTCTTTAATGTATTATACCAATAAAGGATGCGTTTTGAACATTGGAGAATGTGCTAAAAAATATGCAAATCCTGCGCTCCTGTTGGGAACATCCGCTTGATTTGGGCGGGTAAAGCCGTTATATTAGAGGTAGCAAACAGAAGGGAAGTCGTGCCGTATGCCGAGGAAAAACACCAGAAATACAAAGGGCCGCATCATCTCCGCGGCCTGGAAGCTGTTTTATGAGCAGGGCTATGAGGACACGACGGTGGAGGACATCGTCTTTGAGTCGGAGACTTCCAAGGGGTCCTTCTATCACTATTTTGACGGCAAGGACGCCTTGCTGGGCACGCTGGCCAATGTGTTCGACGAGAAATACGAGGAGCTGAAGGAAACCATGTCCCCGGATCTGGGCGCCATGGAGAAGCTGGTCTATCTGAACCACGAGCTGTTCGCCATGATCGACGCCAGCATTTCCATGGACCTGCTGGCCCGGCTTCTCTCCACCCAGCTGCTGGCCCGGGGCGAAAAGCACCTGCTGGACCGGAACCGCACCTATTTCAAGCTGCTGCGGCAGATCATCACGGAGGGACAGCGGAGAGGAGAACTGCGGAAGGACTTCACGGTCAACGAGATCGTGAAAGCCTACGCCCTGTGGGAGCGGGCGCTGATGTACGACTGGTGCCTGTCCGGTGGAGAGTATTCCCTGGTGGCCTATACGGACAGAATGACGCCTATGTTTTTGGAAAGCTATCGGGCCTGCTGCTGAGAATGCGGGAAACTTATTTTTTGGATGCATTTGATTATGAAAAAACGTATTGTTAATTTTTGCTGATTTTATTAGGAAAAACGGAAATTTAAAGAAACGGAGTATAGAATATATTCTATACTCCGTTCTGTATTTTATTCTTGTAAAAAGTATGGTATGATACCAGACATTGAAACACAAAAGGAGAGAGAAAATCATGACAATCGCAGAGGTTTGCATTTTACTCGCCATTATTGTTTATTTGGCGGGAATGCTGGGAGTGGGTTTCTGGTTCGCCAGGAAGAACAATTCCGTGGATGACTTCTATCTGGGCGGACGGAAGCTGGGCCCCTTTGTTACCGCTATGAGCGCTGAGGCCAGCGACATGTCTTCCTGGCTGCTGATGGGCCTGCCCGGTGTAGCATACCTTACCGGTCTGGCGGAAGCCAGCTGGACCGCCATCGGCCTGGCGGTGGGAACTTACCTGAACTGGCTCATTGTGGCAAAACGTCTCCGCCGGTATTCTACCCGGCTGGGAGCCATTACGGTTCCCCAGTTTTTCTCCAAGCGCTGGGGCGACCAGCGGAACCTGTTATCCGCTATCGCAGCCGTGATTATTATCATTTTCTTCGTACCCTATCTGGCATCCGGCTTTTCTGCCTGCGGCAAGCTGTTCGGCACCCTTTTCGGCGTGGATTACGGCGCTGCGATGCTGATCTCCGCCGCCATCATTGTGATCTATACGGTTCTGGGCGGCTTCCTGGCGGCGTCCTTTACCGATCTGGTCCAATCCATTATTATGACCATCGCATTGGTCGTGGTGCTGGGCTTTGGCGTCACAAAGGCTGGCGGCATGGGCGCCGTTGTCTCCAATGCACAGTCTATGGCGGGCTATTTGTCCCTCAGCAATATCTACAATCCTTCTACTGGCGGTGCTGATCCTTACAGTTTCCTGACGATCTGCTCTCTGCTGGCCTGGGGTCTCGGCTATTTTGGAATGCCTCACATTTTGGTGCGCTTCATGGCGATCGAGGACGAGAAAAAACTGCCTCTTTCCCGCCGTGTGGCGACTGTCTGGGTCGTCATTTCCATGGCTGTGGCAGTGTTCATCGGTGTGGTCGGCAACGGTATGACGAAGGCGGGTGCCCTGGAGGAACTGGCGGATTCTGAGACAATCATTGTCCGTATCGCCAGCCTGATCGCACAGCACGGCGTCCTGGCGGCATTGCTGGCGGGCATTATTCTGGCGGGCATTCTGGCCGCTACCATGTCCACTGCCGATTCTCAGCTGCTGGCTGCATCCTCCTCTGTCTCCCAGAACCTGGTGGGAGAGTTCTTTGGCATCAAACTGGACAGCAAGAAGAGCATGACTCTGGCCCGCAGCGTCATGGTGGCCATTTCTGTGATCGCTGTATTTCTGGCCCGGAATCCGAACAGCTCTGTGTTCCGCGTGGTGTCTTTCGCCTGGGCTGGCTTTGGCGCGGCCTTTGGCCCCACCGTCCTTTTTGGCCTGTTCTGGAAACGCTCCAATAAGTGGGGAGCTTTGGCAGGTATGGTCGTTGGCGGGTCCATGGTATTTATCTGGAAGTATTGCATTGCTCCCCTTGGCGGCGCTTTCGCCATTTACGAGCTGCTGCCTGCATTCATCGCCGCTTCTATTGCCATTGTTGTAGTCAGCCTGCTGACGGGCAAACCGGATGAAAGCGTTGAAACGATTTTTGATGAAGTGAAAGCTGAATAACATACATTATTATATAAGATTTGGAGTCATCCGCGTGTGATAGCACGCGGATGATTTTTTTTGAAAAAATCGAAATTAAGTGTTGACAAATTGGGATTGGTTTGGTATTCTAACAAAGCTGTCTGACAGCGCTGCTCCGGATGTGAGTCATTTGAAAA
>NZ_JAFBIS010000048.1 GCF_021531435.1 Oscillibacter valericigenes | reverse complement strand
CTGACAGCATTGTATCACGGGCATCTCAAAGCCTGCTGATATCTGAATTATTAACTTTAAAACTTATTATACGAGGAGGAAGTACAATGAAAAAGATACTGTCGGTACTCATCACCTTGTCTATGCTGATTTGCATACTGCCGACCGCCTATGCGGTTCAGACAGAATATGCAGATATGCCGGATCAGGGCTATTGGTCTCACGATGCGCTGCAGGCGGCGGTGGACAACGGTCTTATGCAGGGAAATGGCGGCAGGCTGAATCCCAAAAGCAATCTGACCCGTGCGCAAATGGCAGCTATAATTAACCGCGCTTTTGGCGCAACGGAGCAGGCTGATATCAGCGGCTATACGGATGTGGATCCCAGCTCGGTGCTTACGCCCGAACTGGCCAAGGCAGTCCGCATGGGGACCTTCCAAGGCAATGGCGTCCGCATGATGCCGGGAGCCAATATTACGCGGCAGCAAGCCTTCGTGGTGCTGGCCCGCGCATTGAAGCTGGAAGATGGCACCGCTGCGGATCTCGCCCGCTTTGCCGATGCCGATAAGGTGGGAGCCTGGGCAGTTCCCCAGGTGGCCGCCATGGTAAAGGCCGGCTATGTAAATGGCAACGGACAGACGCTGAATCCCCAGGGCCTTATCACCCGTGAGCAGTTTGCCCAGGTCATGTATAACACAATCGCCAAGTACATCAATCATGCAGATACCTATACGGAGCTGCCTGATGGCAACATCCTGATCAATACGCCTGATGTGGTTTTGAAAAATGCCACCGTCAAAGGCGATCTGATCATTGGCGATGGCGTAGGCGGCGGCGACGTGACGCTGGACCATGTGTCGGTCGAGGGCCGTGTTGTGGTTCGCGGCGGCGGCGAGCATTCCATCAAGATCATCAACGGGTCCGAAATCGGCAATGTAATCGTCAGCAAGAGCGCTTCCGGCGCTGTGCGCGTGCGTACCGAGAGCGGATGTCTGGTGGAGGCAGTCATCATTAATGATGGCCAGGATAATATCATTCTGGAAGGCAATTTCAATAAGGTTGTTGTTGAGAGCAGCATTCCTGTTGCCCTGAAAGATGCCACGGTGGCTACTATGACTGTCAAAGCAGAAAATGCCGAGGTCTCTTTGGACGGTACAACCAAGATTGCTTCTGTGGAGATTACAGAGCAGGCTACCAGCGCAAAACTGGACGTTTCCAAAACTGCAGCGGTGGCTGCGGTCAAGTCTGCAGCCGATGACGTGGAGATCAGCGGCAGTGGCAAGGTCCAGAGTGCCATTGTCAGCGGCGATAATACTATCATCAATACAGCAGGCACTTCTGTCACGACAGCTTCCGGTACCACCGGCGTGACTGCTAACGGCAAGCCGGTACAGTCCGGTACGACGACGAATACTCCCAGCAGCTCCGGCGGCAGCTCCGGCGGCAGTTCCGGCGGCAGCTCCGGCGGCAGTTCCGGCGGTAGCAGCTCCGGCGGCTCTGCGGCAGCTGCAAAAGAAGTCGCAAGTGTAGCCGAGCTGCTGGCGGCGATTCAAGCTGGAGAGAAGCGGATCCGCAGCACAGGATTCCTGTATGTGGATTCCGATTTGACCATTCCTGCCGGCACTGAGCTGAACGTGGAATTCGGCATGACCATCGATGACTGCACAGTCACAGTGGGCGCAGGTGCTGTTTTGAACAATACCGCACCTTCTAAGACGGATGCCGATAGCAATGATTATTATCGATATTTGTCCGTGGTGGATGGCGGTGTACTGTTCAACCAGGGCACACTGACCAATGCCAAAACCAAAATGGTAGACATCTACGAGGGTGATCTGCAAAACAGCGGCACTGTGATCAATCACGGAAATTTCCTGCTGTACGGCGGAAATATGGAAAATGACAATGACGCAGTGATTGAAAACTATGGCACCCTTGAGCTGGGAGAAATCAATTCCCGTATCAGCAATATGTCGGACGTCGTCCCCAATGTGCCCGCCCATGCCGCGAACTTCAACAATCATGGCCGTGTGGATAACTATCGGAGGATTCTTATCCGCGGCAGCAAGCTGACGAATGAAGGCACGATCAACAATTTCCGCACAGACGAATATGGACGGGCCCATTTCGATGTGACCGGCACGGCAAAGTTTGAAATTGAGAGAACGCTGGAGCTTGTCCAGCCCGATCAAATCACGGACAAAGATCGGGTCGTGATGGAAACGCCCGATGGTGTCATCAGAGAAGCCAGCCGCAATGTCCGTCTCATCGGAGCATTCCGCCCCGAGCTGGTGAATACCGGCGTAATCAATAACGGTGCCAATCTGCTCATCGAGAGTGCGGATCTCCAAAATGATGGAACGATCAACAATGAAGGCTATTTTGGCGTTCGGCTGCGCCATACGGATCGCTGGGACTATGACGGCGAGGAAATCGCAATTCCGGAAGGTACGTTTACGCCCAGTAAAGTGATCAATAACGGTACCATTGTGAATAAGCGGAATACCAATGGCAGCTTCGATCAGATCGGCGGTAACTTTACCAACGCAGGCCACTTCACCAATCAGCGTCATGCTGACTTTGAGGATGTCCGGTTCAGTCAGCCTGACGGTGGTAGATTTGAAACCTACCGCGCAGCGATCTTTACCGCCTGTACACTGGTCGTGGCAGACTCCAATGACTTCATCAATACGGATTACATCTCTTTCGTGGATCAGTTCTTTGCTGAGACCGGCAGTCCGGATAACCGGTTCTGTGATATGAGTGGCTTCGCAAATCTCGACAACTGGATGGAGAATAACCGTAGAAACATTACGGCTGCCGTTTACAGTGGAGACGGGCTCGCGGCAGCTGAGGCGGAGCAGAGCGCGGCAGGCCGCTATTCCCGTCTGGAGTTTTCCGCGGATATGACCATCGCCGGGAATAAACGCTTGGAGGAATTTTCCAGCTACCGTATCGTGGACGGCAAGGATGAGAACGGAGACAGCATTCCGACGACTCTGACTGTGGCTGATGGTGCAAAGCTGACTGTGGCTCCCGGCTGTGAGCTGTCCTTTGACAGCGGCAGATACAGCAGGATCCTGGTGAAAGAGGGCGGCACGCTGGTGACGGAGCGCAATCTTTCCAACGGCAATCGCGGCAGAGTCCGGATCCTCGAGTCCTTCGGATTTGAGAATTACGGTACTGTCATCAACGACGGCGAGTTCCATATCATCTATGAGGATGACGGCAGCGGCAAACTGGAGCATTCCGGCGTACTGGTTGGCCTGCCTGACAGAAATGGCCACAAGGAAGCCTGGGTGTGCTCTGACATCGGCTTTAAGAACGCTGTTAATGGGGACTTTGACCGCATCAGTGTGGATGAGGGAACAGTCACAGTGGACTATGACCTGACCATCCCGCAGGAGATCAACTTGTTCATCTATCCCGGTGCTGCGCTGGTTGTGGAAGAGGGTTGCACGCTGCGTGCTGACTGCTGCCAAATCGTCAATAGCGGCACGCTCACTGTTTGGGGAACTCTGCTGCTGGGCGAGCAGTGCGGACTGAACAACCGCGGTACTCTGGAGATTGGACAGATGACCGGTACGCAGGCTTCGTTGGTCCAAACGCTGGCAGGCACTAACGCCCGCGCACGCATCTACAACTATGATGGCCACATCCAAATCTTTGGACTGGGTCATCTGGATATGGAGAACGGCGATTATTTCCCCAGCGAGTTCAACAATGGAACGATTTATGCACAGGGCGATATCAACGACTGGAGTAAGGTCACGCTTCCCACGGGAATGCTGCACTGAGGAATCCCCACCCCGCCGCATCCACGGTTCATAGTGTGCCGAGTAAGGCGGGCAAAAGATTTCAAACCTTTTCATAATAGAGAGTCCACTTCGTTTGCGAGATTATCCTTCATGCGCTATACCATGCGCATGAAGGATAATCTCATTTATTCCAGGACTTGCGTATACAATATCAACTACCATGTGGTGTGGTCAGTCAAGTATCGCAAGAAGGTAATCACTCCGGAAATCGAAGCCGCCATGAATCAGCGGGCACAGGAGACAGCAAAGGAAAAAGGTTTTACTGTTCACCTCTTCGAGGTGGGGGGAAGGAGACCATAACGAATGACATTGGGCTGCGAGCCCCATGGTTTTTCTTCTTGTAACACAAATGATTTCTTTTGTGTTGACTACCACATCAAGTAAGCATATACTATAATCAAAAGGAGGAATAAATCATGGCAACTAATACAATCCGCCTAAGTGATGGCGTAAAAGAAGAGACCTGTCGAATCGCAGGTCAAATGGGTTTGACTTTCAACTCGGTTGTTAATATTCTTCTGAAAAAATTCAATGAAACAAAAGGCTTTCCGTTTCCTGTGGTTCTGGAAAACGAGCAGAAGAGCGTTTTTGATATGAGCACAGAGGAATTCACCGCTCTTTGCCGCCAGGCAGTTGAGGAACGGGATACTGTTCCCCGGATGGAGTATGTGACGACCATCGATAAGGATACCGGTTTATTGATGAAGAAATACTGGGATGGGCGGGTTGAGTATGTCATCGATTGAGCAGAAAAATCCGCAAATTCTGGTATTTGCTGGCCCGAATGGATCTGGCAAAAGCACAATTACCAAAAAGGTTCAACCCATTGGTTTGTATATCAACGCCGACGACATCAAAGCAATGAACGGCTGCTCTGATTTAGCCGCAGCGCAGGAAGCCGAAGCCATTCGAGAGCATCTCCTCAAAAAGAAGTCCTCATTCACGTTCGAAACAGTCCTCTCAACCCCCCGCAATCTGGAGCTTTTAAAGCGTGCCAAAAACGAAGGTTACTCCATTTTCGCGGTATTTGTTCTGACGGCTGACAGCGCCATTAACGTTCAGCGTGTCAAATTCCGTGCATTGGGCGGCGGACACGATGTGCCTGAGGACAAAATCGTGGAGCGATATCATCGGTCCCTCAAAAACATTGCTCCGTTAGCCCGAATCGCAGATGATCTTAAAATATTCGACAACTCCGGTGAGTATCCCGTCTGTATCTGCTCTAAGCATGGAAACATCGTGGAGATATTCCCGTCAGAGCGATGGTCTAAGAAGGACATTTTTGCTCTGCTGATGGATCAAGAAAAACGAATCGAGAGTAAGGACCGATAGCCCCGTCTTCTCACACCACCGAGTGTGACGTTCGGCGATCGGCGGTTCAATCGCATAAGTGCTGGGACTCGTACCAAGCTGGCTGGCCGCGACTTTTACAATACAGATGGAATTGACCATCAGGTTCTGAAAGGCGCTACTGGTGTTGTTGTTTTTGTTAAATGGAATTCTTTTCAGTCTATCACAGAGCAAGAAAGCGCCTCGAATGAGGCGCTTTCCCTTGTTTCCGGGCCTAATCCTCCTCCGGGACAGCGCACCTGCCGGAGTCCAGCGCCTCCCGCAGCAGCTTTTCAAATTCCACCAGTCCCTCCTTCGGACCGAAGGTCTCCACCACATTGCCCGCCACCCGGAAGGCGCACGCCGCCTTGCTGATGTCCCCGGCGCACAGCAGGACCTCCTCCACGTCCACCGGAAGCACCAGCGACTCTCCGCCGGGAGCAGCAAGGTCCATCGCCCGGCTGAGCAATTCCTCATAGATGGGATACTTGTCCGATATCTCGCTGCGCAGGCAGTAGCTTCCGTCCGCGTACTTGTCGATGATGAGATACCGCAGCCGCCGGGCTTCGGTGTCGGCAGGCAGGAGGTCCATATGGTTTAGGACCTGTATGTCCTGTGACTCCTCCCCATCGCCAGTCGTCCCCCAGTCCGGCTTCGGATACCAGCTCCACCTTTCCTCCCCCAGCATCTTCTGGAACTCCGAGAGTGGGAACAGGCCCTTGGCCAGCGGTCTTGCGCCGCCGTTCAGCCGCTGCAGCACATCCAGCAGCTCGCCGGTCTCCATTCGCCAGTTATATTGCAGCTTGTAAAAGAAATTGTCGACACACGGCATTCCGTTGTGTTCCGTTTCTTTTTCCCCACGCCGCTCACGCACCCACACCTCCATGGGGCCGTCATCCCCCGGGTAGCCCTCCAGAATGAAGCCGTTCTCCAGTGGGATGTCCCACCCAAAGTCAAACTCCTTTTTCCGGAAGGTCAGCAGGACGTCCCTGTCCATGGCGGCGAAGGCGTCCCAGACCAGCGGCGTGTCCCGGCGCATACCCACCGCGCCGTCCATGCGCCCCTCCACCTCAAAGGCGCAGAGATCCTTCACCAGATTGGTGTAGACCCCATTCCGGGAGTTTTCCAGCACCACCAGGCCGTACTTGGCCTCCTGGGAGAGGGCGGGCAGGCAGGACGCTCCCTGGGGCGTGGTCCGCCTGTACCACTTCCCCTCCACGGCGTCCTCCCCGTGGAGAGTCCGGAGCAGCAGGCTGCTGTCCCCGTCGGTGAAGTCCCCTTTCTCCCGCAGCAGGTCGTAGAAATCATCCACGCAGTATTCCTTGCAGGTCCGTTCCTGCCTCATCTTCTCGTATTCCGGCTCGGAAACCAGTCTGACACGGATCATCGTTCTTCCTCCTCTATTACAATAAGTTTTGGTTGGAAGCTCAGCATCCAGCTGGGCTTCCTTCCATCTCGTGCCTCAGCTACAATTAGGGG
>NZ_JAFBIS010000047.1 GCF_021531435.1 Oscillibacter valericigenes | reverse complement strand
CACGCCATCCTATTGGCTCTCTCCGGTCAGGCGAGGGCCTGTTGGTAATGCCTGGGACCGGGGGTCCTGAATAGTTACCCATTTTAAATAAATTCATTCGATATTTTAAAACAGAGAATGCACGGTCGATAAAGCAAACATTTACGTTTGCGAAAAAGGTATTGAAAAATGGTGAACTAAAGAAGCTGGAATGGTGTCCAAACCGTGAACTGCTGTCAGGTGACAAAGATACGCGGTATCTGCGTCTAAATAATGACTCTTTTGAAGAGCATCCCAAAAACAACAATAATACCGCAAGAGGTTTCTGGGTCAAACGCAAAGGCCGTGATATAGAAAAGCCCGAAGACTTAAGCGCTTTCTCAATGATTGAGGCTTTTTTGGCAGGCATCTCACCTCAAAAAAGTGCATCTCAAGCTCCTGATTATACAAATATTTACGATTGGCTTCGGAAATGCGAGAATTCCATCGAAAAGAGCAACATAAAAAATGGGAAATCCAAGGTAACCGTAAATGGGGTGGAGTTTTCATATTCCCAAAAGATGATACATACCGATGCGTTCCTGCGGGATAACAGTGACACGCTCAAAATCGTAATGGGCCGTGCGATAGAACAAAATAAGACAACAGAGATCGAAGTAGACGGAAATAAAAGAATCTCTATTTGTAACGATTTCGCGATATCGGAAATCATCTTCACACTCTCTCAAATATATGCGCACTACGAAAGTAAGATCCCCACCGGCTTTTGGGTCGAATTGCAAAAAGAGAAGCCTGTCTTTATCGGTCACATTTTAATCCAGACAAATTATGTAAATATCGGAGACCCTGATATGTATCATAGCTGGATTAAGGAGCAGAACGAATATAAAGACAAGTTCTTGAGCGCACCTGCCGCAAAATCTGAATCTTCCACGCCCCCCTTTATCCTCACCCCCGCAGTAGAGTCTTATTACAGTTGTGATACGCAGACCTTCCAGGACCTGATCGTAAATCAAAAATACCGGCTTGCCATACCGGAGTACCAGCGCAAGTATGTGTGGGATGCGTATAATTGGGATGAATTATACAAGCAGCTATGCAGGGCCAGTCAAAACAATCAGCCTCTTTTCCTTGGAACCATCGTGTTAAGGGTGGAAGCAGACGCCTGTTATATCGTGGACGGTCAGCAAAGGCTCACAACGCTGGTCGCGTTTTATAACGCGGTAAAAGAGCCGGAGTCACCCCTGACGGTTTTGCCGAACAACAATCTGCTCAAAAAGATATGTGAGTTTTTAGAAGAGCGGGGTGGATTAACGGACGTCAACTGCACCTTTGATGTGATTTATATCAGCGGTCCGAAATCGTATCAATACGATGTTTTTTCCTCTATAAACAGTGCGGGAAAGAAGCTGACAATTGAAGAAAAAATTAAAAACTACTTGCTGATGAAATATCCCAAGGCCAAGGTGGATGACCTGAAAACAGTGGCAAATAATCCAGGATTTGCGAAAGCCCTGTGTGAGTGCGTTAACGGGGAGTTCTGCAAAAGCGCTGATATTTATAATCAATATAAAAAGATTATTGAGGAAAAAGGGTATGACTTTTCCGCTCTGATGACCTTCTCAAATATATTTTTGTATATAAAGGGAAAACAGGAGCTGACATTGACCGATGACCCGAAAACAGGCAGCATCTCCACTCCGATCTGGGTCAAGCTTTTGAATGGATTGGAAGTATCCACCGCGGACTCCTTGCTGTTGAATTGGGCCGTACGTATCATTTCAAATAACGGCGATAAGGACATCAAGAGCACAGAAGCCAAAATTGAAGAGATCACCAAAAGGGTCTGCATCATCTTCTTTTTGCTGTATGTGATGGATCGGAGTGGCAACGGTGCCAAAAGTGCGGACCGCAACTTCCCCAAATGCATGGATTTGAAGGGCAAAAGCATGGCGGAGCAGATCGTTAGCGCCAAGGCAGACCAGCCGTATTGGGAGAAAGTAACCGGAAGGGCCGAAGAAATTTGGAAGCAGTATATCGTATCGCTGCCCATCTATGACCTGGGGCAAGCCAGGATCAAAAGGTTCGTTCTTTTGATGCTCGAATATATGATGATAAATGACAGCGATACGGAAGATACTTGGAAAATGAATGTAAACGCACAGGACAAATTGGACATCGAGCATATTTTCCCGTCAAGTGAGAAAAATTGGCCAAAAGGATATGGAACATTGATCTCTCCAACACGGCTAAATTACCTGGAAAACGTCATGCTACTGGAAGGAGAGCAGAATAAGAAGGCCAAGGCCAAGATGCTGATCCAGCAAGGGGATGGCGGAAAGATGACGGAATATAGGCAAAGCAGCCTGTTTATGGCAAAAATGTTTTGCAAGTCGTCACCCTGCGAATATGCGGATCAAAATGGGATCTATGACTCTGACGCAGCAAACAAGCGAATGAATGACCTGAAGGACAGAATCCTGCCCCGTTTTTCAGGCCTTCTTGACCTTGTGCTTGACAAAAAGGAAATTGTTCCTGAAGACTGCAAATTTCCGTTTGGCAACAGCATATCTGCGGCAAAGGCAAAGCTCTCCAGCTCCGGAAACAAAAATCCGGCAAAAAAGGGGAAACAGTCCAGTGTGAAAAAGGTCAACAAAAGAACGCACCATCTGCAGCAAGTGATTCTGCACGCTACAAGATTTGCGATAGAGGAAAAGAATTGCGGAGAAGATTATCGTGCAAAGGCAAGTAAGATAAAGAGCAAAGCAATCCATCAGGTATTTCTGGAATCGAAAAAGAATACATCTTATAAAACTACCATTTTGTGCAACGTGACCCGAGACATCAAAAAAATAGGTACCGCCGATGAGTTGGAGCGTTTGCTGAAAGACTTGTGGGATGGAGGGAACGACCTCCTCCAAATTCTGGGTGCAGATAATATTCCGCCAGAACTGCCAGATTTGATTGCTGAATTGTCTGGAAAGGAAATCAAGCCCTGATAAAGACAACCTTGGGGTCAGGCTTTCAAGCTATAGGCCCCGCTACCACTCCTTCTCCTCTACACAGGCCCAGAACGTAGCTGCCGCGCCGCCCCTGGACACGGCGAACCGCAGCGCTTCCACCTCCTGCTCCGGGATCTTTTCAAAGCCTACGCCGGGCAGACGGGCGGCCAGATCCAGGCTGGCGGCGCTGCCCTGCCGCAGCACACGTAGATGGGCGGGGCGGGAAAAATCGCAGACAGCGCCTGCGTCCAGCAGCAGGCGGGCGGTCTCCTCCTGACCGAACAAGATCGCCGCCAGCAGTGGTGTCACTGGGACGCCTTTTTCCATGAAGCTCCGCATCACGAAGACCACGAAGACCCGGGAGGTGTCTCCCCGGCCCGCCTCATCCGGCTCCAGGCCGCTCTCCAGCAGCAGCCGTACCTGCTCCGTCCGGCCCAGGGCCGCCGCCAGTGCCAGGGGTGTGCCCCGGAAATAAAGATGCATGTCCCAGGACGCTTCCACCACCTTCAGTAGCTCCCCGGGCAAATGCTCCATCATCAGCTCCATGGCCTGCCCATTCTCCGCGCAGCAGGCAACGCCACACAGAGAGTCGGTCCGCAGGGTGGGATACCGGGAGCCGCCAACGTGAAATCTCATCAGCCCTCCGCTATTCTGATACTGCTGCAGGCGGAACATCCGCCAGAGGCACTCCTCCGGAGACAGCGGCTTGCACAGCACGGCGTCCAGGTCCGCCTGACATTCGTCCTCCTTTTCCATGGGGAAGCAGTTCTTCCAGTACGCCCACCGCCGGGGATCCCGCCAGTTCTGGAGCGGGAGCGCTTCCGCCCCGCTCCCCCTGCCTCCGTAGACCATCGCCACGGCCCGGACATGACTGCTGATGCGGGGCGTTTTGATCAGGTATTCCATTAGGGCCGCGGGGTCCTCCCCGGCCAGCACGCCCCGACCGGCGGCCTCCCGCAGCAGCCGCAGATCCTCCGTTTCCAGCAGCAGCCGTACCAGATTGCTGACGTTCTCTCCGTCCCGGCGGCGGAAGCGCACCTTGCTGATCAGCTCCGCCAGGCAGTCCGTCTCATAGCCGGAAGGCACGGCGTCGCCGTCCAGCAGCAGTGTGCCGCCCTCCCCGGTCTCCTCCAAAAACCGCCGCAGCTCCTCCCGTCCCAGCTTCCACAGCTCCGAACCCGCCCACGTCAGGTCCCGCTCCCTGCCGCACAGCTGCTTCCAGACCCGCAGCAACGTGCGGTGGGGCATTTCATTCCTGCTCCGCCGCAAAATCTCCCCCAGGAAGACTCCGGTAGCCCATGGCTCCCGGCACAGATTGGGGAAAAACTTCCGGATCAGCAGCAGCTTTCCGCCCCTGGCATCGTCACGGATCGGCTCCCCTATCCGGTACTCCTCACCCCAAAGCTCCAGTATCCTCCGGGCTTCCTCACCGCCGCACAGGCCGCCCTCCAGCTGGAACCGCAGCGTCTGTGCGGTGCAGAAATCCACAAAGGAAGCAGGCTGCAAAGCGTAGGTCCGCAAAAACGTCTCCCTGTCCGGCAGGCTCTCCCGCTCCGGGCAGAAGATCTGCCGCATCAGCTCCAGCCGCGCCGTCCTCCGCTCTTCGGACAGTTGGGACTCCCCCACGCCCTCCAGCACCATCACCGCCGCCCGGCAGACGGCGCTGCTCTCCGCCCTCCAGACGCCGGGGCACTCAAGCAGGACTTCTCCCGTCCGCAGGCTGCCGCAAAGCAGGGCGGCTGCCAGCGGCGTGGCGCAGGAAATGGACAGGGTGCGGTTCCGGGCACAGTCTGCCATCCTCACCTGGTTTCCGAGGGCGGCGCAGCGGCGGGCATAGAGCTGTACAGTGTTTTGCCCTCCCGCCCGCATCCACTGAAAACTCCAGTCATCAAAGCCGATACCCGCGCTGTTGCAGTCATATCCGTGCTCCAGCAGCAGCCGGGCGTGAAGTGGGCGGTCCATCGCTGCCGCAATCAGGAGTATGAAGCCCCTTCCCCAAGCCTCCCACTGCGCGTCGTCCTCCCGCCAATAAAAGGAGTCGGCGAATTCTACCGGGGTGCAGTGCTCCAGCACCTGCCGGAACAGCTCCGGCGAACGGTCCAGCGCCCTGTGCAGGCAGAGCGACGTCCCCCGCCCCGACAGCGGCTCCCGGAGGTCCCCCAGCACCTTTCGCACCGGAGTCTCATCCTCCTGGGACAGGGCGGTCAGCAATGTCTCCTCCCCCTCCCCTGTCCGCTCAACCATGTACATATCTTTCTCCTGGTCCCAAAAAAACATACCGCATACCTCCTCGCCCTCATCCTATCCCCAAGGCCGGGACAAAGATGCGAAATAACTTGTTTCCGCCGTGTCATAGCGGTATACTGAAGAAAAACGGCTGGAGGGATGGACATGCGCAAGCAAAAGGAAGAGAACAGCACCGGACGGAAGAATCCGCCCATCCAGACGATTCTGGACATCTGGAATACCCTGGCGGCCCACGCTTCACCGGAGGCCCCCATCACCATCTCCCAGTTGGCGGACCATGTGGAGGCCGACTGTCATCTCTCCGGCGGCTCCGCCGTCTCGAAAAAGACCGTTACCCGTTACCTGCCCAAAAATGTAGACGCCGTCAACACCCTCTGCCCCCACACCGTCCTGTGCGAGGAGGGCGAGCCTGCCATCCTCCACACCTACACCCACGGCGACACCCTTCATGTGGTGATGGAGACCCCCGACGGCCAGCCGGAATGGTCCGGCGACATGACCGCCGTGCTGACGCCGTCCGCCACGGCCCCCATCCCCGTAGGTACGCTGAACCGCAGGCTGCCGAAGCTGATGGAGCAGTTCGGTGAAGCGGACGGTCGGAACCCGCCCCTCATCTCCCTCGCCGGCGTGATGATGAAGAACAGCGCCGGAGGACAACGGACATACATCCCCGCCCTCCGCCACGGCCTTGACCCCGCCTTAGAGGGCGAAACGGCGGATCGAACCGTCACGCCGGAGGACATGGGGCAGAAGGAGGGCCGAAGTCCCACCCGCAGGTACTACCTGAAAAGCCTGCTCAGCGCCGCCGAGTGGCGTATCCTCTCCGACCTCATTCGGGTCTACCCCTACATCGATGCGCGTCAGACGGAAAAATTCCTGTCGGTGATGCAGCGGATGGCCCCCGGTATGCGGGACTGGAGCGGAGAGCGCTGCGCCCGGAAGGCGGAGGCCGGGATGCAGTTCCAGCATATCAAGGTGTTGGACCGGGCTATCCGGGAACAGCGTCTGGCCAGCGTGACCTACGGCAGATATCAGCTGGGGGTAAACGACAGGGGCCAACTCTGGCCCCAGCTGCAGCCCATGCCTGACAGCAATCGGCCCGGGCGGCCCTATGTCATGACGGTGGAGCCCTACGCCATGATGTGGTCCAACGGCTACTACTATCTAATCTGCAAACTGGACGGCTCCATGCGGAATCTGCGGCTGGACCGGGTCCTGCATGTGGAGCTTCAGACCCAGGCCTTTGAAAAGGACCCGGATTTCGACGCCTGCCGGTACCGGGACCGCTCCCCGGTGATGTATCCCGGTGAGCCGGTGGACATCTGCCTGCGGTGCCCCCTCTCCCTGCTGAGCACCCTGATGGACTTCTTCGGCACCGCTATCCGGGGCTACACCACGCCTCGGGAGCCGGACTCCCTCCCGCCCAGTCAGCGCTACACCGAGGTATCCCTCAAAGCCTCGGAGTCAGGCACCCGGCTCTTTGTCCTCCAGTACGCGGACCTGGTGGACGTTCTGGAGCCCCAATCCCTCCGGGAGGAGGTCCAGCGGACCCTGCAGGCCGCCGCGAAGCGGTATGAAA
>NZ_JAFBIS010000046.1 GCF_021531435.1 Oscillibacter valericigenes | reverse complement strand
CCATAACTCACACCGCTTCAACCGAACTGCCCGCACCGTTCATCCGAAACGGGCAGTCCGTTGAAGCGAATTGGGCAGTTATAAGCGCGAAGATGAATAAAGCCTCTCAAAAAGCATACCTTTTGACAGGTAATAATCTATATGAAAAACACGCCCCAAAAGTGTGCCAATAATCTGGCGTTCACTTTTGGGACGTGTCATTTTTCATCCATACATTTTGAATAAGATAAAGTATTGATTCAGTTCCGACCGGCAAGTCCATCGGAGAGTAGTTGAACTATGGTCTCTGCATTATGCGCCCGCTCTCCCCTTGCGTCTTCCAAAACGAAAAACATGTGGTCAACCAAAAATGTTCTTTTGACTTTATATCCGCCAAATCAATCCCTCCTGTATAAGAGGATCAAGCAATAACTTCTGTCTGTGATACTCCATTACTGCGAATTTTGTTTTCGATTCTGCGTAATGTTTCTTTTTTCCTGTTGTTTTCCAGTTCACACTTCCATACGACCAAAACCTTCCAACCAGCTTCACGTAAAGTCCTGTGCTTATCATTGTCCTCTGAGGTTATGCCAGAAATACGTTTTTCCCAGAAACTCCGATTCATCTCAGGAAGAACACTATCCCGGCAATCGTGGGCATGTTGAAGGCAATCATACAGAAAAAGCGCAACTTTATATTTCGGAAAAACCGCATCAGGAGTTTCTGGATATTGGCCGCCCGGTTTTCGGCAGCGGATACCCTTCGAAAACAGATAAGATCTGATTTCCTTCACATATCTTTTCTTTTCTGACCACTCTCCCTTTGATCCAAAGGCTCTCTTGCGATAATCGCCAAGAATCGCATCAATCTGAATAATTTGCAGAAAAATACCCTCCAGCAGCTTAACGGGAATACTGTTTCCAGCCATGCGAATCACTTTATCCCGTGCAAAAATCGCATCCCCCTTATGGAATTCCATATTATTGTTTTTAAGCTGCCGGAAATCGCTATCAGCAAAGCCCATGAACAGCATGCATTCACGAGGGGTCAGATATCTGAAGTTACTCTTTCCTTCCACGCCGCTTTCGAAATAGAGATTTCCAGAGTTCGGATTTCTATCCTGTTTTGTTGTAATTGTGCGTATTACATCAATGTCACTGTTGTAACGATATCCTGGCAAAACAATCTGTGGATTTTCATCCCAGATTTTTCTCCTGGAAACAGTGTCATTTGGTGTGGACTCTATTGCTTCCTCACGCAACTTGCGATTGTTATAATCCGTCCTGAGCAATTCCTGTACAGTCATCTGCGTAAAGTATCTGGATTCTCTGTAATCAGCTACGACTGATTCCGCTGTTTTTGACCTGAAGTAATCTACAACCAGTTGGTTTTCCTCTTCATTATTGCCAACCCAGACACTGATCATCAAAAGTCTGGGCCTGTTCTGAGGCAAGCCAAAGTCTGACGCATTCAACTGATAATACTGGCTGATATATCCCAGCTTACGGAGATCGCAGATCCATGTGGTAAAATTACTAAGGTGACGTTCCGACAACAATGTGGGTACATTTTCCATCAGCAGAAATCTAGGGAGTTTTTTCCCGCTCTCTTGCATTTCCGAAAGAATGCGTCCTACTTGCCAGAGCAAGCTGGATCTACTGCCGGAGTCCTTGTCAATTCCTTTGTTATACCCATGAAAAGCACCTACATTAGAAAGATCCTGACACGGGAAAGAATACGTGAGAATGTCAATATTATCCGGAAGATTCTGCCCTTTGATAGCATTGATGTCCACATAATTATTATTTCTTTTGATTGCCAGATAAAGGTGCTGAAGGACCTCCAAGGAGTATGTTCTCAAAGAGCTGAATTCCAGCGGAGCCTTTCCTGTATTACTGAAAGTGTAGTTCTTCAGTATTTCCAGCAGTTCCTCCTTATTCATATCCGCAATATCCCGAGGCATTTCTGCGTCGTTGTGAATCAGATCATATGCAATGATTGCATGTATGTCCCATTCACTCGATCCAACTAAGTTGATATTATATCCGAGATTTTTCAGGGCTTTGGCTTGACTGCCTATGCCACTGAAAAGTTCGACAACATTGTACATACGAGTTCATCCTTCTGCTTATATTTGACTTTGGCCGGTTACTCCCGACAGATCCACTGTATATGTAAATCTGACAATGTTCGGAGGCAATCTGTCATTTTTGAAAGAAGACTCGGTTACAGACGGAAATGTTTCGTCGACCGGATACAGTTTCCATTCCAGTATTTTATACTTCTGATTTCTGGCAACTCGTCCTTCTTCTAATCCAGCCTTTGTAAGAGCACGCTCCAAAGCAATCGCATCATAGCCGTGCGTCTTCAAGCTATTTGCCACATCATCAATGCTCCGTCCTAAAACGGATTTTTCAAAGCGCAAAAACGCCAAAGAGAGAGATTTCCCTTCTGGGGGTCGCATTTGATAAAGGCTGCTGATCGTCACTTCATATCCGTATCGAGTAACTGTAGATTTAACTTCAATACTTGAGTCATCCATTTCAACATCATTGGTAGCATGGTCAATACCTGCCCAGATGGGATTCTTGCCAGCCAACAATTGTTGTTCCACAACGATCAATTCGCCCAGAATATCATAAGGTGCACGATCGGAAGAAACGTTCCCTAACATGTCCTTCCAGTTTTTCCACCACTCGGTTGGTTCTTCAATCAGCTTCTTTCTCAGCTGGCCATCTGGACCCGGATCGACAAACTGTTTGCACATCGCAGCAAATTCATTTCTCGAACCCATTGCAAAACACTGTAACATAAGGATATTGTATTCAGTATCACCAATGCAGACTCTCTTGGATGTGCTTATCCTGACTTGCGAAAACACCTCAGAAAAGGGTACATAGGTATTGATAGGAACTGCTACCGCAACCCAGTCATTCTGTTTGAACGTCCATGCAGGAAATTCCTCCGGCAGCTCCGGGATCAGCATTCCTTTCCCAAAAAAGCCTTTATTGAAATTGTTCTTGATGCGTTCGACAATATCCATAGTTCACACCTTTATTCTTGAAAATAGCTGTAAAGTGCTTCGACATATCCTTGGTTGCCACCCGATGTGAGCTCCGGCTCGACGGCCTGTACACGTGCAGTGTTAAGTACCATCATCTTTCTGAACAACTGATTTTTCCGACGCTCCGCCAGATCTAACGTTCCGTTCTTTTTCATCAGTTCTCTGTAGAGACCAACGCGGTATCCACCACGCCCGCATCTGTCAACAAGCTGAAGTATTTCGTCTGTGCTGTTATCACGAAGAATCGCTTCTGTGGCTTCTTCTGTTCCTTGCCAGGAGAGATAAATATACCACCATAAAACGCGGAGCCACAGACGCTTCGGCTTTTTCCATATACGATCCGGATGATCCTTTCCATAGCGCTTCTCGACAAGATCAGGGGCCACACAGGAACACAGGTAGCGCCACACACCATCTGTTGCCGCCAAACGAACGTTCATCCCGTATTTCTGATTGAGTGTCGTATATAGCTTGAGTCCAAATTGTAAGTCAAGCTGATACGAATAATTTTTCTGGGATATCTGGTCCTCTGTAATCCCAATTTTGATGAGAGCCGTTGAAAAAAGATCGACAAGGTCCTTGCGAAGTTCGTCATAGTCCTTTGAAAAGCCAAGATTTCCAGTGGCGCAATAGTCTTCGTATTTCTGCCGACTTTCTTCTCTGCCGATTTCGATCCAGTTCATATCTATACCTCTTAACGGCCTTTCTCAAAGAAGTCTTTGATAGATGCCGATGTTTTTGACGGACTGCTTACATCCCACTGCAATCTGGTAATAAAGTAATAGACGGCTTCAGCAATGGAACCAGTTTCGAAACCTGTACCCTCCAGGATATTTTCCCAGTCTTCACCAGCAGACTCCCTGACTGATTCCACAATCACCATCAGTGCTGAAGAAAGCACCTCGATGAACAGTGGCGATTCAATCATCGAAGACTCAATCTTCAACGCATCATAATTCGGATGAGCTTTGTTGAGACGGATTTCAACATTCTCACTCTCAAATTTATCCTGCATGGGGTCTGAGGCGTCGTTGTAATAAACATTCCACAAAGCCTTTCCCGGAGCATCGATTACAGCTATCGGGAATACAGATCCATTACCATCGACAAAGAATTCTTCCTGCTCCAGAACGCCCAGAATTGTGCCTGTCTGCTGGGCGAAGTATTTTTCGGATTCCTTGGGCGTTCCTGCATCTTTTAGATAGAGAATAGTCTGCAGTTTCAGACTACCCCTTAACGTGCCGCGTTCAAATACATAGTCCACATCAAAGGATTTTGCAGAATCAGCTTTTGTAATAGTTCCGAAGGGCACTACACCGCGCTCGTCAGACTTACTGGAAATCCAACGCAGTGCTATGCCAATCGTCGCGGTAGACGATGCAATCCCACCCTCTCCGAAAAGGTGGTAAGCCGCAGCCAATCTGCAAGTTTTTCTCACTGTCAGTCCATGTGTTGATGGATACCAGGAGCAACGTGGATCGCTGATCTTTCCATTATGGTTCGAAAATGTTCCACCAGTACTTTCAAGCTGAAGCGGAAACTCTTCAAAGTTCTCCATGTAGCTGAACGAAGGGCAGTCTGATGCATATCCAATTATCATGTAATGTTCATTCCCCAATAGGGGATACGGGCTGAATGACTCACTCATGTTATAACTCCTTCAGTTCACATACGGCCTTCAGACCAGAATCCTTGAACTCGAATGAAAGGGTTCCATACAGAATACACCCCGTTGCCAAAGGCTTCAGTTCTATATAGCTGTAGCTGGCAAACCTTTCAGATCGGATATAATGCACGTCAAGCTCTTCTGTGTGTCCGTCAGGACTGCCCGGAGAAAGGTTCAACAATATATCTCGGAGGACAGGCTTTCCCTTTGCAGGAGTCCCGATCTTATTCACATTGAATTCAACGAATTCCACCGGGAAGGCTTTGCCGAGTTCATCTGCAGACTCCCAGATATCCGCATGATAGCGTTTGAAGTCAGTCAGAACCTGCAGCTGCAGTTGGCAATTCTTTCCTTTGAGTACGATTTCAAAGTCAAGCTTTACTTTACCGTTGGAATAATACGGACCTCCGGTCACGGCCAATGAGCTCTTGCGGCCTCCCCTATGTCCAGGAGCTTTTTCTCCACCCGTAGGAGCGGGCGGTGGTGTTGCAACAGAACCGAAATCCGACGCGGGTAACAACATATTGGCAAGGGCATGGCTCAGACCAATATTCTGCCGTTCATAGATTTCTTTTACCGGTTCGGAAAACTGTTTCTTGACCTTATTGATAACATTCTTCTGGATGTTGGAAATAATCCGGGGGTTGTTACCCGAAATATTCCGGTCCGACCAGGAGGCATGGTCAGCTTTTTCACCCTGCCGGATGTATTCTTCCAGGGTCATTGGTTTGCCAGTTCTTTGATCTGTGATATTCTTCAATGTATTTATGGAATTCGCTACAAACAGGCCGATAATGTAGTCATCCGGGCCGGATTTGGGCATGCGATGTGTCCATGTACTATCATAGTCATAACCGACAATCATTCCAGGCCGACGGGTGTACATGATAATGGGGCCATTTCCTCCTTCCATCTGAACCGGCATATTGGTTATCTGTTGATAAGGAGACTTATTGTTCAGGGGCGGCTCCATCTGAAGCTGTTTACGGGATAGCCTGGCATAGACAAACTTTCCTGAAGAGGTTGTATTCAGAACTCCCCTCAGATCAATGCTCTCTTCATAGAGTTGTTCACCCTCTGCAAATCCTTCTTCCTTGATCAGCGAGTCATCATCCAGCGTCTTACCCAATGCCTTGATGTAGAACTCCCGGACATACCGGAACAAGGGGAGCATTTCAGATACTTTGATCTTTTGTCCGTTGATGCTTGCAGACAGATACGCGCCATAAGGATAATCAACATTATTAAGCCTTGGGGCGTACCATTTCTGAACTGCGACTCTGAGATAATCCTCAACCCGGTTTGCCCAGTAAGGTTTCTCGGCTACAGGCTCATTTTTCGCATATACTTCGCTAAGCAAAGCTTCCTCATCAATATATGGAATGATGATGGTTGTGCCAGTTTCTTTTGCACCATAGGACGGAATACCGAACACATTCAGAATACGTTGAATTTCCTGTTCATTATCCTCAGGAATTGTTGTTTTCTGGAACGGGCTTTCTTTTTTGCCCCACCATGCGATTCCTCGTTTGACTCCACCGGAATGCGGAATCAATGCGTCTTTCTGCGTTTCATTTTCAACCAGACATGCTGCAAGGCGAGACTGATATTTACCCTTCTCGCAAATACGGCTGTAATATATCACCAGACCGATACCAAGACGGAAATAGATGGTCTTGCCAAGGCCCCATGAACCACCAGCTCCTTCATTTGACTGCGGTTTACAGATTTCATAAACCAGTTTGAGAAGGTTGCCAAAAAGGTTGTTTTTGACGTCCTCATATCTGACAGGGCCTGTCAATCCGGATGTGCCCGAATCCCTGACAGCAATAAACCTGGGCTTGGTCTTGATGTACCGCCTGTTCAGTCCATCCTCAATTTTTTCGAAATGCTTGTTCAGATCCTTTGCTTTGAATTCCCCCACCCGTATATCAACACTGACTTTGGTACTGGTATTGGACGCGGCATCCAGTGAATTCTGAACAGATTCACGCACAAGAAGGTCCAATAGAGGAATATCTTGATTTTGAATCAAACGCAGCAGTGAACTTCCGCTCTCTGTCATGCGCCCATGTTCTGCAATTTCAATTCTCATTCGTATAATCCGCCTTTCTGCGAAAGGCACCGACGGGGTTATGAAACCCGTGTGCTTTCGCCGGTAAAACTTGTT
>NZ_JAFBIS010000045.1 GCF_021531435.1 Oscillibacter valericigenes | reverse complement strand
TGAGCAGGAGTTGGATATATACGGAATTTGTAGCCTTGTTCCATGAATTATCACCAGTATTATAATACCATATTAAGAGCACAAAATCAAACAAAGGTTCTGTTTTTAAGAGAAAACTTCACTGGCGGCTTATATCCCCATGCCTAAAGGCAGGGGCTTTACGCCGCTTTCGGTAATAACTTCCTCCAGCTTCTTCGGATCGCAGCCTCTTTTGATTGCCATTTTATAATCTCTCTTGAACTGGCCCGTAAACTCCGGCTTAAGCATTCAGTGCCTCCATCAGTTCCTCCACATTATCAAAGGGGCCATAGAGATCTTCCCTCTTTTCTGCCGCATCCATCGCTGCATAAGTGAGAGGATTCGGTTCATCATGAAGTTTCACCTCAAACGGAAACCCATGGCACTGTAACGCCTGACGATAGAAAATTCCAGTTGCCGTGCTCAGATCCACCCCCAGCGCCTTAAAAAGAGCCGCTGCCTGTGCTTTCAACTCCGGCTCAATCCGGAGTGTCATATTCTTTTTATTGGCCATAAAGAACACTCCCTTCACTTGCTTATTATTTCATTATCATTATATTCTATTCTCATTTGCATTGCAAGTAATCTGTGTCAAATTTACTGCAAATTTCAGCCTATTTGAAACACAAACTATTATCAGTTTCACTCGCCCTTTTCCGTGACATCATTTCGACCAGTTTCCCCTTGACTGTATGACATTATGATGTCATAATGGTTTTCAGAAAACGATATCAAAACGTCGCATTTACGGAGGATATGTCGATGGAGCAGGAAAAGAAGGTAAAACTGCTGGTCTACGCCACGGAGGACGAGCGTGCCCGCATCAAAATGGCGGCGGCCAAGCTGCACATGAGCATGAGCCAGCTGATTCTGGACAGCGTTCTGGAACAGGTAGCCAGCATCGAGGAGCTGGAGAAGAACGGAGGCGGACAGGCATGAAGACCATCGCTGTCATGAACCAGAAGGGCGGCACGGGAAAGACCACCTCCGCCATCAACCTGGCGGGCGAGCTGGTGCGCCGGGGCAAGCGTGTTCTCATTGTGGACATGGACACCCAGGGCAACGCCACCAGCAACCTCTCTCTCACGGATGTTCCCAACGCCACGCTGACGGACGTCATCGTCAGCAAATCCGCCACGGTGGCGGACACCATCTGCCATACCAGTACCGAAAACCTCGACCTCATTCGTGGCGGCGCCCTGCTGGCCCCGGCGCTGGCCTCCATGCAGGAGATGCCCTTCGGCCGGGACACCACCCTGCGCCGCCTGCTGCCCCAGATCCCCGATACATACGACTATGTGTTCTTTGACTGCTCCCCCTCTCTGGAGAGTTTGTTCAACATCAACGTGCTGGTGGCCGTCCAGTACGTTCTCATCCCCATCAAGGTGGACAAGAATTCCATCGAGGGCTACGACGTCATGCTGGAGACCATCCAGTCCGTCCGGGAGATCGCTAACCCCGACATCCGGGTGCTGGGCATCTTCATGACCGCCGTGGAGACCGGGTCCTCCCTGGACCGGGAGATGATCGCCAACTTCCCCTCCATGCTGCCGGAGCTGGCCTTCAAGAGCTTCATCCGCAAGAACATCGATGTGAAGAAGGCGCCGCTGGCCCTGCAGCCCCTGTGCTTCTTCTCCCCCCGCTGCACTGCCACCGCCGACTACGCCGCGCTCTGTGACGAGATGCTGGCGAGAATGGAGGGCTGACGCATGGCAAAGAAAAGCCCCTCCATCTTCTCTACCCTGCAAAAAACCACCGAGAACGCCAGCGCCGCCAACGGTGAGCTGACCCGTCAGTTGCCCACCGACGCCCTGGTGGACAACCCCCTGAACCGCTTCTCCATGGCGGAGGACGAGGAGTTCCTCTCCACCATGCGCTCCGTGGAGCAGGACGGTTTTCTGGAGGACATCGTGGTCACCCCCCACACCGATAACACCTGGCGCATCATCAGCGGACACCGCCGTGTCATGGCCGCCCGGAAGCTGGGCAAGGCCACGGTGCCCTGCAAGGTCCGCCGGTATCCGGACAAGCTGTCCGAGCTGCGGGCGCTGATGGGCGCCAACGTCCACCGGCGCAGCATCACCCCCTTCGACATGGCCCGCCAGCTGGAGACCCTGCGGGACACGCTTGCTGAAGAGGGCCAGCTCCCGGAGAACGTGAAGGAACAGGCGGAGCTGATGGCCGCCCAGAGCGATTTGAGCCGGGCCACCGTGGAGCGGTATCTGGATCTTTTGAACCTGGACGAGACCATGACCGGCTGGGCCGAGCGGGGCGACATGACCATGACTGACGCCTATGAGATGGCCCGGCAGAAGAATGTCCATCTCCAGACGGTGGTGGAGGAATATGTGGCCCACAACGATGCCAAGGGCGACTTCCCGGGCCTTGTCCACCGGGCCATCGCCTGGGCCAAGGCCGCCGAGCTCCCTCCTCCCCCGCCGAAGCCCACTCCGGCGGCCAATCCCCTGCGAACGGTGGATTCCTTTGGCCGCGCCGTCCGGCGCAGCACCGCGCAGCTCAAGGCGCTGGATTTGTCAAATGACGTGGACAAGGTGACGGCCCGGAAGAAGCTGGACACCTGCCTTGCCAACCTGGAGGAGCTCCGCCGCACAGTGGAGGCCCTGAAGTCCGGACTGGAAGGCTGAGTCGGTACTCTCGAACGGGTGCAAATCCAGAAGCCCGTAATCAAACTTACTGCCATAAAAGGTCTCACCTATCCGGTGGGACCTTTTTATTGTGGGGCAGGAGGCTAGTCATGCACATAAGTGCTCGCCTTATGCAGATGATCGTTCACGCTGTTCCTGTACTTCTCGTAGAGGCCAAGTAATACAGCAAAAATCCGACGGTTGGCGAATAATTTTTCCGATGGTTGGCGTTAAACTTCTCACTTGATACACGTCTTTGGCAATGTTATAATTTCAACCAGAAATATCGAGAATAATCCTGACATTCACGGAAAACCAGGACCAGGTATCTGTTTTTGATCGTTTCAAATACAAAAGATAGTTTGTATATCATACGCATGCAATGTTTACTTGTACATGATGGAGGAAAGGCCCATGGAGAATAAAATCAATCGGCCTGACGCAGAAGCAATGCACCGGATTTTAACTCAAAATCCGGACAATACCGTTGGAACAATTCTTCGTCTGGCTTGGCTGGAAGGATTGAAAAGGGATGAAATCATCAAGCTTACATGGGCGAACATATCCATTGACAATCAGCAGATTGTGTTGGAAGACCGTACCATCCCTTTCTATGAGGATATGGAAACTTGCCTTCGAGCCAGGCTTCTGAAGCATAAAAGAATTACCCCGTATGTGGTTATCTCCGATAAATCTCAAGAGCCGCTAAAACCTGAGTCTGTATCCCGGCTGGCCCGCCAAGCGTTGGATCGGGAAGGAATGACGGATGTGCGCCTCATTGATTTGCGTTATGATTTCGTCATTCGTAAACTTGAAACGGATGAGTGGACCTATGTGATAAGAATTTCGGGCTTGACGGTACAGTCTTTTCATGACGTTTACAGAAAATACAAAAAGGTTCAAACATTTACCCAAAACGCATTGGAAAGAGAGAACGAATATAAAATTTGGCGTATCCTGCAAGAAGAGAAAGGGACATTGGCGGGGTTAGCACTTTCTTTGAGCTGGTATATGGATATCCAAATGAAGGACATGATTACCCTTACGTGGGAACAAGTGGTTTTTGAAAAAAGAACACTTCGTCTGAACGAAAAGGAACTCGCTATTCCACAGCCTGTGTTAGAATGTCTTTTATTAGAAAAAGAAAAACGCGGGGAAGACGAAGATCCTCACGTGTTGCTGTCAAAAAGTTCCAGGAAACCGCTGGATATGCCATATCTCTCCAAGCAATTGCGTACAGTCCTGATTCGTGGAGGAATAGAGCGCGTTTCTTTCCGCTCCTTCCAACATGCTTCGAAAAAAGAGGCAGAAAAGCAGAAAATCCTGGCGTTAGCTAAAAACAAGCGAGGATTAGTTCGCCAGGATGTAATGAATCTATTAGGCGTTTCAAAAGAAATCGCTCGTGACCGACTGCAGGAATTGGTTGAAGAGGAAAAACTGATTCTTGTTTTTTACAAGTATTATCTGCCGGATACAGTATTACCAAAAGGAAAGATGGAAGAAGCAATTCGTATCCATCTGGAAAAGGAAGGAACAGCCGCCCTGAATGATCTTTGTTCTTTACTGGGACTGGAAAAAAGACAATGCTCCAGAATTTTGAAAAGAATGGTTCAGGACAATAAACTCAATCATAATGGAAAGTATTACAGCTTACCAATAACTGAGGACGAAAGTATTTAAGAAAAAAAACAGCATTGGCCTTCTAAAAAGGAAATACCTAAAAAATATTTGACGCAATATAGTCATTATTAAAGAGCTGAGTGGAGGCAATTCTTTTGGAAATGAAGGATGCAGAAAGGACTGCGATGGCCGGTCTGGTTTTAACGCCCGAATTGATAGAGGCGTTCTTGGAAGATCTTAAAAACAGAGGACGTGTTGTTGACACAATAAAAGCATACAGACATCATTTAAATGTCTTTTATGATTTCCTTCCAAAAGATAAGAGCATACAGAAGGACACACTGAGTCAATGGAAAGCTGTTTTGATGGAGGACGGGTTCGCCATCAGGACGGTCAATCTATATCTTTCCGCTGCCAAGAGTCTACTGGAATATTGTAATCGTCGGGATTTACAGGTCAGCGGGTCCCGCACCGAGCCAGAGACCATTCAACCTGAACTGACTCGCACAGAATATTTACGGCTATTGTCAACAGCCCGAAATTTGGAAAATGAACAGACCTATCTATTAGTCAAAGTGTTTGCCACGACGGGTATCTCCATTCGGGATTTGCCTAAGATGACTATTAAAACAATTGAGAAAGGGCGAATGGTTCTCCCGGATGGGGAAGAAGTACGAATTCCGGAGTGCATTCAAGCAGAACTGTTGGATTTTGCTAAACGAAATGGAATTTATGAAGGCCCGTTGTTCATTACCAGAAATAAAACGCCTATCGACCGCAATGGGATCAATCGACTGCTGCATTTGCTTGCTGCTGATGCATGTGTAGACAAGGAAAAGGCGAATACCCGGTGCTTACGAAGACTCTATTTGACCACACAAAAAAACATTCAAGCCAACTTGGCCCTTCTCATGGAACAAACCTATGACCGTCTATTAGAAAAAGAGCAGGCTTCCATTGGATGGGATCAAAGCGAGTAAGATTTCATGTAAGAATAACAGGCTATATTAAATCTGGTGTGGATGGAGGGCCAGAAACATATCCCAACTGCTGTAAGATTTGGTGTTGATAGAATATCCCTCTGAACAAATCTCTGTTTTGGTTTTTGGCTGACGATAATTCCCGTGTCTGTGGTCTAAAGGCCCATAGGACGGGCCACAGATGCCCGGTGCTCCATCGTTAGACGGGACTCTCACTGGAATATCATCAGCTCATTGTTCGGACTTGCAGCCACACTATTTTCTTTTATTGGCATTTGAAAAATTTCCATGAAAACAACACCAGATTTAATATAGCCGAATAACAGCAGAGATTGACTTTTCGTTGAAATCTTGTTACAATATATTCTATCTTGTACCACTACAAGAGAAAATGATGTTATTACGATAAGGTAAAACACCGTGAAGCCCTACCCCAGCCTAATGGCTGGGGTATCTTCGTATATAGGGAAAGAAAGGAGCCTTCGCCGAATGTCGATCTTTCACTATGCCCTTGGATTGGATATTGGGACAGAATCTATCGGTTGGGCGATCCTTCAGAACAACGCGGAAGGAGAGCCGATCCGTATCCAGGATCTCGGCGTTCGTGTTTTTGACAAGGCGGAACTGCCCAAAACAGGGGAAAGTTTGGCAGTGTCCCGCCGGGAGGCCCGCAGCACACGGCGCCGGCTGCGCCGCCATCGCCATCGTCTCGAACGCATCCGCTATTTATTGGAGCGATACGGCATCATGAGCCGAATTGAGATCGCTGAGTTGTATGCAAAGGGAAGCTTTACCACCTCCCCTTACCAGCTCCGGGCAGAAGCACTGGATCGTCCGCTGACACGGGAGGAAACCGTACGGGTCTTCATTCATCTCGCCCAGAGACGAGGATACAGATCCAACAGCATTGCAGAAGATGCAAAAGACGAGAAAGATACCGGCAAAATCAAGATTGCTATTGCCGAAAATAAGGCCTGTATGATGAAGCACGGCTATCGCACAGTGGGTGAAATGATATATAAGGATCAGCGGTATTGGCAGAAAAATCCTGACGGAACCCGCTATCACCAGACTCGCAATAAACCAGGGGACTACCGTTTTATTGTAGAACGCGCCTCCGTAGTGGAAGAGATCCGAAAAATCTTTGATGCTCAGCGTCGTTTTAAGGTACCGTGGATGACCGAAGAGCTGGAGCAGGCGTATTTGGCCATTTTTGAAAGTCAGCGTAGTTTTGATGAAGGCCCAGGAGGCAGCAGCCCTTTCAGTGGCAGAATCGCCGAAAAAGTAGGAAAGTGCGCGTTTGAGCCGGAAGAGCCCCGGGCTGCCAAGGCAACCTATACCTTTGAATATTTCAAGCTCTTACAAGATTTGAACCATCTCAGATTGATTGAAAAAGGAATGCCGCCTCGCGCGCTGGACGATAAGCAGAGAGAAACATTGAAAAACGCAGCGATGCAGTCTTCGTCGCTCAGCTTCGGACAGCTCCGTAAGCTGCTGGCATTGAATGGAGATACCTACTTTAACAACCTTTCCTACGATGATAAAAGTCAGGAAGAGGCAGAAAAGAAAACGTGGCCACAGATGCAGGCTTACCATAAGCTGCGGGTTTCGTTAAATAAAGTCAGCGAAAATGCCATCCAGACGTTAACGGTTCAACAGCTTAATGAAATCGGAACGATTCTGACAATTTATAAAAACGATGACAGCCGCATGGCTGCGCTCCGGGAGGCAGGAATTCCGGAAATCTAGAGACCGCAGAAAATTCTGTGTAATCGACGAACCTCGACAGTATGAAAATCTTCGACTAAGTCAAGAATGAGAACAAAC
>NZ_JAFBIS010000044.1 GCF_021531435.1 Oscillibacter valericigenes | reverse complement strand
AGAAACCTAATCGAATAGTTGCCGAAACCGCTCGGATTGAGTGATATTTGGCACTACTGTACAAAAATATTTAGGGAGGGTGTTCCAGTGAATGCCCTCCTGATTTATTTGGGACAGCGGGTAAAAACTTCTTGCATTTTAGAGTGTACTATGCTATACTGCTGTCATCCTGATTTGAGGAGTCTATTCAACATGCGGCAAGGTATTCTTAAATAAAATTTGATAATGGGCACAAAAATAATTGCCCCTTGCAGGGGCTTAGTTTTTTGTACCCAATTTAAGAATACTTTTGCCTTATCAATTTTGACATATCCCCAAAAACAGCACTCACAAACAGGTGTATGCTGTATATGTGTATGTCCGCAAATTATCATCCCCAGTGGTAAAAGTATTTTACTGCTGGGGATTTTTATGCCCTTCGGGGCAGTAAAGGGAGGACAATCACATGAAAATAATCAATATTGGAATTCTTGCCCATGTAGACGCTGGAAAGACGACCTTGACGGAGAGCCTGCTATATGCCAGCGGAGCCATTTCAGAACCGGGGAGCGTCGAAAAAGGGACAACGAGGACGGACACCATGTTTTTGGAGCGGCAGCGTGGGATTACCATTCAAGCGGCAGTCACTTCCTTCCAGTGGCACAGATGTAAAGTTAACATTGTGGATACGCCCGGCCACATGGATTTTTTGGCGGAGGTGTACCGCTCTTTGGCTGTTTTAGATGGGGCCATCTTGGTGATCTCCGCTAAAGATGGCGTGCAGGCCCAGACCCGTATTCTGTTCCATGCCCTGCGGAAAATGAACATTCCCACCGTTATCTTTATCAACAAGATCGACCAGGCTGGCGTTGATTTGCAGAGCGTGGTTCAGTCTGTTCGGGATAAGCTCTCCGCCGATATTATCATCAAGCAGACGGTGTCGCTGTCCCCGGAAATAGTCCTGGAGGAAAATACCGACATAGAAGCATGGGATGCGGTCATCGAAAATAACGATAAATTATTGGAAAAGTATATCGCAGGAGAACCAATCAGCCGGGAAAAACTTGTGCGGGAGGAACAGCGGCGGGTTCAAGACGCCTCCCTGTTCCCGGTCTATTATGGCAGCGCCAAAAAGGGCCTTGGCATTCAACCGTTGATGGATGCGGTGACAGGGCTGTTCCAACCGATTGGGGAACAGGGGAGCGCCGCCCTATGCGGCAGCGTTTTCAAGGTGGAGTATACAGATTGCGGCCAGCGGCGTGTCTATCTACGGCTATACAGCGGAACGCTGCGCCTGCGGGATACGGTGGCCCTGGCCGGGAGAGAAAAGCTGAAAATCACAGAGATGCGTATTCCATCCAAAGGGGAAATTGTTCGGACAGACACCGCTTATCCGGGTGAAATTGTTATCCTTCCCAGCGACAGCGTGAGGTTAAACGATGTATTAGGGGACCCAACCCGGCTCCCTCGTAAAAGGTGGCGTGAGGACCCCCTCCCCATGCTGCGGACGACGATTGCGCCGAAAACGGCAGCGCAAAGAGAACGGCTGCTGGACGCTCTTACGCAACTTGCGGATACTGACCCGCTTTTGCGCTGCGAGGTGGATTCCATCACCCATGAGATCATTCTTTCTTTTTTGGGCCGGGTGCAGTTGGAGGTTGTTTCCGCTTTGCTGTCGGAAAAATACAAGCTTGAAACAGTGGTAAAGGAACCCACCGTCATTTATATGGAGCGGCCGCTCAAAGCAGCCAGCCACACCATCCATATCGAGGTGCCGCCCAACCCGTTTTGGGCATCCATCGGACTGTCTGTTACACCACTCCCGCTTGGCTCCGGTGTACAATACGAGAGCCGGGTTTCGCTGGGATACTTGAACCAGAGTTTTCAAAACGCTGTCAGGGATGGTATCCGTTACGGGCTGGAGCAGGGCTTGTTCGGCTGGAACGTAACGGACTGTAAGATTTGCTTTGAATACGGGCTTTATTACAGTCCGGTCAGCACGCCGGCGGACTTCCGCTCATTGGCCCCGATTGTATTGGAACAGGCATTGAAGGAATCGGGGACGCAGCTGCTGGAACCTTATCTCTCCTTCATCCTCTATGCGCCCCAGGAATACCTTTCCAGGGCTTATCATGATGCACCGAAATACTGTGCCACCATCGAAACGGCCCAGGTAAAAAAGGATGAAGTTGTCTTTACTGGCGAGATTCCCGCCCGCTGTATACAGGCATACCGTACTGATCTGGCCTTTTACACCAACGGGCGGAGCGTATGCCTTACAGAGCTGAAAGGATATCAGGCCGCTGTCGGTCAGCCGGTCATCCAGCCCCGCCGTCCAAACAGCCGCCTGGACAAGGTGCGCTATATGTTCAGTAAGATCACTTGATACACCACAGCGAGGAAGGTTATTGCATTTCCCTGTCTTTCGTGGTAAAATGTAGTTGTAAACCACCAGAGAAACCAATCTAATTTTACCGTTGATAGCCATTTCCTTGATAGCCAAATGATAGCAAAAGTTCGGCAAGCCCATAGGATAAGGATAATAGGTATCAGGAAAAATCAAATGATATCAAATCTCCCAAACAAAAGCGTTTAGAATTAAGTTTCATTTTGCGAGTGGGAGTGATTGTAAGAAACCCCGATCCATTGCAGTGCAATGGATCGGGGTTTCTTAACTTTGACGTATCTGGTGGTATTTTCAATCGCTGAGCCTCTTTTATCAGTCAGTCCTCAGATTCAATTTTTAACTTGATTTTGTAGTTATCTGGGAAGTGTTTTGACCACATAAATCGCCATAGCTAATGGTCGAACACTCTAAAAACGCTTAAAAGCGATCAAGAGGAAGTCACTTATTCTTTAAAATGCTCTTTCCCACACAAATACTTGTAAAACACGCTCATCATTAAGTGGTCAAACACCATGTGGATGTCTTCGGTGATCTGCATACTCTGTACTGGCACATGGAGAGTAATATCAGATAATTCCTTTAATTTACCGCCAGAATATCCAATAAGTCCGATAATTTTATTTCCTTGCGCCTTGACATACTTTGCTGCATTGAGCACATTTTGAGAATTGCCGCTCCCAGAAATGGCAACCAGAATATCATTGGGTTCCAGATTACCACGCAGCTGAAAACGGAATACTTCTTCATAGCCGATGTCGTTGGCAATTGCCATCACAGTTGCCACATTGTCATTGAGGCAGCAGAAACGAAAAGGAACCTCTATATACTCAGAAACGCCTTTGTTGAAATCATTTTGAAAGTGAGAAGCTGTTGCTGCACTGCCTCCGTTACCGCAAATGTAAATACGTCCCTTTTTCAGTCGTGTTTCGTCCAGCAAATTCAGCGCCGCATTGATCTGCTCCACATCCAGATGGGAGAGGATTTCCCGTTCCAACTCAATATAGTTTTTAATATCATTCGTATAGTTCATAAGGCCCCCCGCTTATTTCAAAATTTGATCAACTGCATCCAGTAGATCCTTGCAGACCAACTCTGGAATCACATCATATTTCTTGTCTGTCCCGGCATCTCCAGTCAGCACCAATGCAGTTTTTGTCCCCGCATTTTTCCCGGTCTGGACATCCACCGTGGTATCACCTACCATCCACGACCGACTCAAATCAATGTTATACGCCGCGGCACAGTCCTCTAGCATTCCAATGTCAGGCTTCCGGCAATGGCACGGAATCTTATAGACCGGATTCTCCTCCGGATAGCCCTTATCAGGATGGTGTGGACAGAAGCGGATATCGTCCAGATAAACACCTTCCCGGCCCAGAAGAGTTTCCATCTTCCTATGGATAAGCTCCACATCCTCTATTTCACACAGGCCGCGAGCAACCACAGGCTGGTTGGTCACAACGATTGCCAGATAGCCAGAAACGTTGATTTTACGGATGGCTTCTACCGCACAGAGCTCCAGTTCAAACTGCTCCTCTTGATAGACAAGTCCGTTCTTCCGGTTGAGAGTACCATCCCGGTCCAGAAAGATAGCCCTCTGCTTCTGACTCAGGCAGCGTCTGCCGATAAATCCGCTGGCCAGTTCATTTTCAGCCTTTTGGATGCGCTCCACGGTGCCGACATCTTTGATGTACTCCGGAGAGTGATAACCATAGACCGCTTGTCCCTCGTCAATCAAGCTGCTCAGTAGTTCCTTTTCCAAATCGACCTTGGTGTTCTCAGGGACTCTCTCGCAAACCGAACGGTCCAATATGTAGAAACCCGCGTTGACGCAGTTGTGATACCAGTAGTCCCGTACGTTGTGCTTGGAGTCAAACTTTTCTACTCGGCCACTCTCATCGCAGACCACCAAATCGGAATCGAATGGATGAACATTGGGATGGACGAACAGCGTCGCAATAGCAGACTTTTTTCGGTGAAACTGCTCCATGCGGGCCAAATCAATGTCAAACAGCACATCTCCGAACACCAGGAAGAAATTGTCCCCTGTCAAAAGCGGCGGCAGCATGGAAAGTGCCCCCGCTGTTCCCAGCGGGGCCGTTTCCTCAATGTACTGGATGGACACGCCAAAGTCTGCGCCATTCCCAAAATGTTCCCGAATCTTATGGCCCAGATGCCCGATGACCATAATGACATCGGTAATACCCTGCCGCCGCAGGCAATCTACCTGCCACTCCAGAATCGGTTTTCCGGCCACCGGAGCCATGGGCTTTGGGATCTCATCATCGGTGATTGCACGCAGGCGGGTTCCTTTCCCGCCTGCCATAATGACCGCCTGCATCACAGCACCATTTCCACAGTCTTTGCGACTGCTTCATCGCTGGTCATGTGGGCAGTCCAGCCGGCGGAATGGATCTTCTCCAGATTGTAGGCAAATACGGGAACATCGCCCTTCCAGCCGCCCCGACCGCCGGTGTACTCAAAGGGAATACCAGTAAGGCCCATCTTTTCGCAAACGATCTCCGCAATGCGGGTCACAGAGGTCTGGGTCTCTACGCCCACGTTATACAGTGTCACGCCCTTAGGCACATCCTTGAAGCGCATGATGGCGTCCACCAGATCCAGCACATAGATGTACGGTTTGCTTTGCTGGCCGTCACCCAAAATTTTCAGATGAGACGGGTCTGCTTTCAGCCGCTTAACGAAGTCAAAAATCACGCCGTGGGTCAGCCGGGGCCCAATAACGTTGGGGAAACGGAACACCAGTACGCTCATATCGTTCATATAGGCAAAAGAGGAAATGATACCCTCAGAGCCCAGCTTTGCACCGCCGTAGTAGGAAATCGGACTCAGCGCAACTGCTTCTTCGCTCACTTCCGCGCCCATCTGTTCACCGTACACAGCAGAAGTAGAGGAAAAGAACAACTTCTTCACGCCGCACTGCCGCATGCACTCCAGAAGAATGAAAGTAGTGGAGTAGGTATTCTTGTATTCGATCATCGGGCTCTGGGCACTGGCCTGGATATCAGAGTTGGCCGCCAGATGGAATACATACTCCACCTGTTCCTTTTTGAAAATCTCCAGAACCTTATCCAGATCCGTCAGGTCCTGCTCGTAGAACTTGAAATGCTCGTTATCTTTCAGATGGGCAATATTTTCCCTGGTGCCAATAAAGAAATTGTCCACACAGACAACATCATTGCCCTCTGCCAGTAATGCGTCGATCAGATGACTGCCAATGAAACCAGCGCCGCCTGCTACAAGTACTTTCATAGCTTACCTCCCAAATTACGCAAATTCATTCAATCTTTTGCTCAGTTCAAAACTCTCTCTTAAAATACGGTCCATATTCCAGTATTCGAAGTTACCGAACCGACCGTTCAGAACAACGCCCTGCGTTCTGTAATAGTTTCGGATTTTTTCCATATTGGCACTATGGTTCAGGTCATAGATCACATAGGCATACTCATATTTTGTAATATCAAGGATGGACACGTCTTCTTCATTGTGGGCAAATCCAATATCTACCATTCCACGGCAAATTTTGCTGCGGAATTCCTCGTCGCTCATAGCGTCTACTTTATCGTTTTTGCGATATGTAACCTCAACCATATAAGTAGCCTCATTTCCATGATGGTACGCACTGCCCAAAAAATCCATCTTGGAAATACGATGAAAAATCACATTCCTGTCCGGTATCATAAACGCATAGTTCTCTCCGCAAAGATCATATGGCGTCCGAACAAAAGAAATCGCGATAGAGTTATAGCGAAGCCCATCTACACACTTGTGAATATCATCAGGCACACCTGAAAAAGCTTCCGTTAATGCCTGCACCGGCATAGTAGAAATCACCAGATCAGCTTCATAAGTGCTGCCATCCTCAACCTGAATGGAATATCCGTCGTCATTTTTCCTGACGCCGGTCACTGCTTTTTCAGTATAGACATGGCACTTCTGCGGCCTCAGCTTTCTTAGGAAACCATTCGGTACGGATTCAATTCCCCCAGTGGTCGGATAACTGAAATAGAGCTGGTGCAGATAGCCATCCACCGTCTCACCAGCCGCGCTGCGCCGAATCTCTTCCTGTGTGGGTTTGGGAATTCGGTCCACCATAGATGTGTTCATAAAGGCGGGGTCATATTTCCAAATCTTTTCATTATAAGGACGCAGATAGCAGTTGGTAATTCCCTCTCCGAAGGTTTTCAGGAAGAACTGGATCATATTTGTAGCTTCGTAATCCTCATATGGATTATGATTGAACGCATTGATGCAATACTTCAAATCCTCTTCGGGCAGTTTTGACAAGTCATTTTCAAAAGGATACTGAACCTGTCTCTGCTTATACAGAATTTTGTTGCTGCGTTTCAGATCATTCTTTTCCTCCAAAACGCTGAGCATCAGTTCCAACATCTCTTTATCCTTGCTAAACAGGATGTGTGGGCCAATATCATAGAGATACCCGTCCTTTTCAATCGTCCGGCACAGTCCACCCGGGCGAGATTCTTTTTCCAAGAGGGTAACAGACTCGACCCAGTCAAAATCCTGCAGGAAATAGGCAGTACTGATACCGGAAAGACCTGCTCCTAAAATAACAACCTTTTTCAAATCAATCCCAATCCTTTTCTCCAACGTATATTACTTTGGTTCCTTCATTTTCCATTGAAAAGCGCAGTTCAGCCATGTCGCTGAGCGCGGCGCGGAGCCGTTTTTGCTTGTTTTTTTCACAGTAAAACAGGAGAAAGCCTCCGCCTCCTGCTCCCAATAGCTTTCCACCCATTGCTCCGTTTTCCATTGCAATATCATAATATCTGTCAATTTCAGGATTCGTAATTTTACTGGCCAACTCCCGTTTCAGGTTCCAGCCCTCGTTTAAGAGCTCCCCAAAACGATTCAAATCCCCTGCTATCAGGGCGTGCTTCATTTCATAGGCCTGCTCCGTCATCTTGACTAGACTGTTGTATTTCCGCTCCTCGGAAACAATATTGGCGTTTTGCTCTTTCAATATTGTCCCTGCGGAATGCGTGATACCTGTATAGAAAAGACCTGCTAAGTTTTGTCAAGAGTAAAATTCAAGAATTTTGAGTAGGTGAAAAAGGCCGCACTAAATCAAGCC
>NZ_JAFBIS010000043.1 GCF_021531435.1 Oscillibacter valericigenes | reverse complement strand
AGGCCAGAATCCGCCCTGCTTTCCAGCGCCATTCTTGACTTTGTCGAAAATCGCTTACACAAAATTTTACACCGGGCCGAAATCTACGATGAAGCGTTACTGCCACTGTCTTTCAGTAAATTCGGACATCTTTCGGTGAAGGCCATGGAAAAACTCATTCCTTTCTTGGAGCAAGGTCTTCGTTATGATGAAGCTTATGCCGTTGTATACGGAACCGGCCGAGTCACACCGACCATACAGCGGGAAAATCGCCTCTCGCTGAGTGATATGGAGGACATCCCCAATCCTGTCATGCGACGGGCCGCTGCCCAAACGATTAAGGTAATCAATGCCGTGGTGCGCACCTACGGCCCGCCGGATGTAGTCCGAATCAAACTGGGGTGGGAATTGGCTTGTAAATTTGATGAACGTCGGAAGGCAGAAAAGAAACAGGCGGAAAACCAAGCAGCCAACGAACAGATTCAGGATCAGATTCGTCAATACAAGAATGATCCCGTTACGGGATTGGATATTTTGAAGTTCAAGCTCTTTAAGGAGCAAAACGGCATCTGTCTGTATTCCGGAAAAGAGCTGAACATGAACCAATTGTTTGAACCAGGTTATGTGTCCATTGACCATATCATCCCCTATAGCCGTACTTTTGATGACAGCTATCAAAACAAGGTTTTGGTATTAACCAGTGAGAATGTCCAAAAAGGAAGCTGCCTGCCCTATGAGTATTTTGGGCAGGATGAGAAGCGTTGGGCCAGCTTTGAAGCCCGGGTGGAGAATCTCATCCACGATTACCGGAAGCGCCAAAAGCTTCTGAAAAAGGGATTAACAGAAGAAGAAAGTAAGAACCTGTTCAAACAAAACCTCAATGATCACCTGGCTTTTTCCAAGGACATAGGAAATCTCATTCAAAATCATCTGATTTTTGCGGAGTCTCGCTATGAAAGGCATCCAGTCCATACCGTCAACGAAGCGGTTCTCACGATGCTGAAGGGGCGTTGGGGCATCCGTAAAATGGAAGTGGGCAGCGATTTGGATCATTGCCTGGATGCAGTCGTGGTCGCATCTGTCAGTCCTGGATTGATTCGTCGCCTGAAGAAGGCGAGTGCAGACCGGGAGATGGTCAAAACCATTCGGGGAGAGTATTTGGATGTATCGACGGGGGAACTGTTGACCCAACAGGAATATTACGAAAAATATGAGATAAGATTTCCCACCCCTTGGCCCCGTTTCCGACAAGAACTGAATGCCAGGATTGACCCGGTGAATCCCCGCCATGCCATCGATGCACTGAAATTAGAAACGTACGAAAGCGAAGAAAATATCAAGCCTGTCTTTGTTTCCCGGACGCCCAATCATAAAGTGACCGGGCCAGCTCATGAGGAAACCATCCGCGGCAGAAAGATGGGTAATGGCTATGCAGTGGTCAAAACGCCGCTATCGAAGCTGAAGCTCAATAAGAGTGGCGAGATCGAAGGCTATTACAATCCCGAGAGTGACAAACTCCTGTATGATGCTTTACTGGCTCAGTTAACGGTATTTGGCGGCGATGGAAACAAAGCATTTGCGCAGCCATTTTATAAACCAAAACGAGATGGAACCCCGGGGCCTCGCGTGGACAAGGTAAAAATTTTCGAAAAGACTACGCTGAACCTTCCAGTGAGAGAAGGGGTTGCTGCCAACGGCAGCATGGTTCGTATTGACGTGTTTTATGTTGCGAATGATGGATATTATTTCGTTCCGATTTATGTGGCAGATACAAAAAAGCCAGTATTGCCCAATAGAGCAGTTGTTGCGTATAAGCCATATAGTGAATGGCAGGTAATGGACGATCAGGATTTCCTCTTTTCCCTTTATCCTGGAGATTTAGTCCGTATCCAAAGCCAAAAAGATATGAAACTAAAGTTGGAGAAAGGCTGTACAGGAGAAAACGAAGTTTTCCGAAAAGATGGTATGTATTATTATCTTGGAGCGAGTATTTCTGTCGGAGCCATCCGGATCGAGACACATGATCGCCGCTATTCTCAGTCGAGCTTAGGGCTCAAGACATTACAATCCATTGAAAAATATCAGGTAGATATTTTGGGCCATTATCATAAAGTCCATTTGCCCGAAAAGCGGATGACATTTACCAAAGAAGTCTGAGGTAAGAGCTCACATCAGTTTCTGAGCAAATTTCAGCGTCTCTGATGGATGTTTTTTAAGATAAAAAGCAGGATGATTTCTCAAAGGAATCATCCTGCCTTTTATCTTTCATACCACTACAAGAGAAAATGAGGAATTACGACAATTTTATCACACCCATATATGTTTGTATTATACCACGAAAAAACAAAAAGAAAAGTAATTTATAAAAATGTTATCCTCATCGTTTTTCCTTCGATCAGTTTCCATCCATTGCGGACTTTTCTCAGCTTTCCTTTTCCTCTCCCCCGTGCTATCATAATCCCATCCTGTCGAATGGTGGAGAAACGATGAAACACATCCTCAAACTTCTGCTCTGGCTCCCGGCGCTGCTGTGGTACCGGGTCATCTGGGGCTTTTCCGCCCAGACCGCCGCTGTCTCCGGCGATTTGTCAGACCGATTGCTGTGGCGGCTGATGGCACTGGTCTCCCCTGCCTTTGCCGGGGCGGACGCGGTCACGCAGAACGCCGCTGTGGAGCTTCTGTCCTTTTTTGAGCGGAAAGCGGCCCATATGTTTCTATATTTTGTCCTCATTCTGCTGCTGTGGCTTGCCCTGCTACCCCTGATTCGGAGCAAAAGGCATCAAATCCCCCTTGCCGCCGTCCTCTGTGCCGTGCTGGCGGGGCTGGACGAGTACCACCAGACCTTTATCCCCGGCCGCAGCGGCGAGCTGCGGGATGTGTGCGTGGATCTGGCGGGTGCCGCCGTGGCGGTGGCGCTGGTGACACTGCTGCTCTGGGCAGCCCGCTGGCGAAAGGATGACCGCCGCAGTTCCGCCGGGTGGCTTCCACTCGCTCTGTGCGCCCTGCTGACAGCCATCATTGCCGTCGTCCCGGTGTCCTTCAGCGAACTGCCTGCCTTTGTCTGGGCCGTGGAACGGTTCGTGCCGGAATTCCCCGCGTTGGACGGCGCGGCACAGTCCGCTCTGCTGGCGGCCCTGTCTCCCATTTTGCGTGAAACGCTGTTCCCTGCCGCCTGCGGCCTGCTGGGAGCCTGCGGTGTCCTCTCCGCCGCCCTTGCCATCCGGAAGCCCCTGTCCGCCGCTGGCGCGGCGCTGGGGTTGTCTCTGGCGCTCTCCTCCCTGCCTGCGCTGCTCTGGCAGCTTCCGCTTCCCCCGGCAGCCATTTTGGTGGCCGTCGGCTGGGCCGTGGGTATTCTGCTGTGGCTGATATCCCTTGCGTCCACAGGCATTTTTCCAAACGCAGCATCATCCTCACCGTAAAGTAACCACTTGGGAGGCCGTCCTATGAAGTTCATCCACCTGTCCGACCTGCACCTCGGCAAGCGGGTCAACGAAATTTCCATGACTGGCGATCAGGCTTACATCCTGACGCAAATTCTTAATATCATCGACGCGGAGCAGCCCGATGCGGTGGTCATCGCCGGAGATGTCTACGACAAGTCCGTCCCTCCTGCGGAGGCGGTGACGCTGTTTGATGGGTTTCTCTGCCGCCTTGCGGAGCGAAGCCTCCCCGTTCTCATCATCAGCGGCAACCATGACTCCCCGGAGCGGCTGGCTTTCGGCGGGCGGCTCATGGAGGGGGCGGGCATCCACCTCTCTCCCGTCTATGACGGAAAGGTTGAGCCCGTCACTCTTTCCGACAGCCGCGGCGATGTACACTTCTGGCTGCTGCCCTTCGTGAAGCCCGCCCATGTGAAGCGGTACTTTCCTGACGCGGGCATTGAAAGCTATACCGACGCCCTCCGCACCGCTGTTGAGAACATGGGCGTGGACTTCACCGGCCGGAACGTGCTGGTGACACACCAGTTCGTCACCGGGGCCGTAACCTGCGAATCCGAGGAGATCAGTGTGGGCGGCAGCGACAATGTGGACATCTCCGTATTTGGCGGCTTCGACTATGTGGCTCTGGGCCATCTCCACGGCCCCCAGAATATCCTCTCCAACCGTATCCGCTACTGCGGCACGCCCCTGAAATACTCCTTCTCCGAAGCAGGGCACCATAAGAGCGTGACGGTTGTGGAGCTGGGCGAAAAGGGCAGCCTGCACCTGCAAACCATCCCTCTGAATCCCCGGCACGACCTGCGTGAGATACGGGGCGCCTTCGCAGAACTGACGGACAAGAGCTTCTATCAAGGCACCGCCGTGGAGGACTATCTCCACATCATCCTCACCGACGAGGAGGATGTACCGGAAGCCGTGGGGCAGCTGCGGGTCATCTACCCCAATCTGATGAAACTGAGCTACGACAACACCCGCACCCGCACGAACCGGGTGATCGACGCTGCGGAAGATGTGAAGCGCAAGTCGCCCCTTGAGCTGTTTGAAGAGCTCTATGAAATACAGAATAATCAGCCCATGAGCGAAGTGCAGAGAGCCTTTGCCCGGGAGCTGATCGAATCCATCCGGGAGGGGAACGTATGAGACCGCTGAAACTCACCATTGCCGGCTTCGGCCCCTACGCGGGAACGCAGACGCTGGATTTTGAAATGCTGGGCAGCAGCGGCCTGTACCTCATCACCGGCGACACCGGCGCGGGCAAAACCACCATCTTCGACGCCATTACCTTCGCCCTCTTCGGGGAGGCCAGCGGCGGCGACCGCAGCCCGGACATGCTGCGCTCCAAATACGCCAAAGATAGTGACCCCACTTTTGTAGAGCTGACCTTTTCCTATGGCGGCGAAGTGTACAAAGTCCGGCGGAATCCGGAATATCAACGTGCCAAAACGAGAGGTGACGGCACCACGAAGCAGCTGGCGGAAGCGGAGCTGACTTACCCGGACAGCCATGTAGTGACGAAGCAGAAAGATGTTGACCGGGCTGTCCGGGACATCATCGGCCTGACCCGGGAACAGTTCGCCCAGGTGGCCATGATCTCCCAGGGGGACTTCCGCAAGCTGCTGCAGGCGGACACTAGGGAGCGGCAGAAAATCTTCCGGGACATCTTCGGTACCGGACTGTATGTGACCTTGCAGGAGCAGCTGAAAGCCAAATCCGGAGAATTGAGAAGCCAGCGGGAACAGGCTGGGGCCAGCATCCGGCAGTACGCCGAGGGCATCGCCTGCCGTCAGGACTCCCCCCTTGCCCCGGACGTGCAAAAGGCCCGGGAGTGCGCCCTGCCCCTCACGGAGATGCAAACCCTCCTGGAGCAGCTGCTTGCGGAGGACACTGCCGCTCAGGAATCTCTGGGCAGACAGCTCACCGAGCTGGACGGACGGCTGGAAGCCCTCGTCGCGCAGCTTACGAAAGCGGAGACATACCAAGCCGCCAAGCTGTCTCTGACTGTAAAAACCGCGCAGGAGGCGGCAAAGGCGGCCACTCTGGAACAGCTCTCCTCTGCTCTGACTGCCGCGCAGGCTACAAAGCCGGAGCAGGAAGCCCTCGGAAAGCAAATCACCGCCATGGAGCTGCTGCTTCCGACCTATGACGAGCTGGACGCAAAGCTGAGGGAGCGAAGCATTAAGGAAAAAGCACTGGCGGACGCGGTATCCACGCAGAACACCGCCCAGCAGCAAAGCGCCGCTTTGACCGCCGAGGTGTCCGCTCTCAGGGAGGAGCGCAAAGGGCTGGAATCTGTGAGTGCGGAAATGGAAAAGCTCCAGAACCGTCAGCAGGCCCTGACAGACCGCCGGGAGAAATACCGGGCGCTGTCAGCGAATATTGACGCTCTGAACGCCCAGAAAGCGGAGCTGGCGCGGCTGCAAAACGCGTATCTGGCAGCGGAAGCCCAGTCCTCCCGTCTGTGGCAGGAGTACGACGCCCGAAATAAGGCGTTTCTGGACGAGCAGGCAGGCATCATCGCCTCCACCCTGCCTGCCGGTGCTCCCTGCCCGGTGTGCGGCTCCACGGAGCACCCCCATCTTGCAGTGCTCCCGGAGGGCGCCCCCACGGAAGCGGAGGTGAAAAAGGCGAAGGCTGCGTACGAAAAGGCCCAACGGGAAACGGAGCAGGCCAGCGGGAAAGCCAGCACCCAGCGGGGCATCGTAAACGGCGGGGAGGAAGCCGTCCAAAAAGCCATTCCCCCGCTGCTGGGTGTGGTGTCCCCGGAGGACGCTCAGACTGCCGCCAAAGCCCAGGAAGCCGCCCTGACCGGGGAAATCGCGGAGACAGAGCAGCAGCTGGCGGCTCTGCGCCGGCAGGCAGCCCGAAAGGCCCAGTTGGACGACCTCATTCCTCAGAAAGAAGCGGCGCTGGCAGCAGAGGAGCAGGCCCTTGCCGGCGCTAAAACTCAAATTGCCGGGCTGAACGCTTCTCTCGCCGGGCTGAGCAGTCAAATCGCCGGGCTTGCGGCAAAGCTCTCCTTCCCGGACAAGGCTGCCGCCCTGGCGGAGAAATCCGCTCTGGAGCAGAAGCTGAACGGGCTGAAAGCCTCTTTGGATTCCGCGGAAGCCGCCTATACCGCCTGCAAAGACGAGCTGACGGCCCTCCGTGCCGCCATGGAGCAGCTCCGGAGCCAGCTGGCGGAGGAGCCGGAGACGGACGCCGAAGCGCTGGTGGCCCGGAAAGCGGAGCTCTCCGCCCGGAAAGACGGCATCACTCAGGCCCAGAAGGAGCTCCACGCCCGCGTTACCGCCAACGCCTGCATTCAGGGAAACATCGCCGCCAGGGCAAAGGAGCTGGAGGAACTGGACGCCCGGTACGGCTGGATGAAAGCCCTTTCCGACACCGCCAACGGCACGGTCACCGGCAAAGACAAGGTCATGCTGGAGACCTACATCCAGACCACCTACTTCGACCGTATTCTGGAGCGGGCCAATATCCGTCTGCGGAAGATGTCCGGCGGGCAGTACGATCTGAAGCGCCGTGGGAAAGCCAGCAGCCAGCGCAGCCAGAGCGGGCTGGAGCTGGACATCGTTGACCACATCAACACCACGGAGCGCAGCGTCAACACCCTCTCCGGAGGCGAGGCCTTCCTAGCCTCTCTGTCCCTGGCCCTGGGCCTTTCCGATGAAGTGCAGATGTCTACCGGCATCCGCCTTGACACCCTGTTCGTGGACGAGGGCTTCGGTTCTTTGGACTCCGAAGCCCTGAGCAAGGCCTACCTGACTCTGGCGGGCCTGACGGAGGGCAATCGCCTGGTGGGTATTATCTCCCATGTGGCGGAGCTGAAAGAAAAAATCGACAGACAGATCGTGGTAACAAAGGAGCTCTCCGGCGGCAGCCGGGCCGCCATCGTCGTGTGACAGGCCTGATCACTTTCCGCTTTCTATCGGCATCCGCAAAAAGCCCCCATCAGTTCGTTCCCAAATCGAACTGACGGGGGCTGTATTTTTCATCCGCGGACGGTCTATACTGCTTGGTTTGGATAGCGGTTCAACAGGACTTTGGGGCATTCTCAGAATCGTTTCATAAAATCTATGAAAAGAGAGGGGCGAAAGCCCCTCTCTTACAAGCCCGGCCGGTTTGAGCTTCTGCGAGAGGCTTGACCGGGTCTGTCGCTATATGTATATGCAATTTTTAATTGTTTTATGCACGTTAATGTGCAATTACAGGGTAAAATGGCTTGTCCAATCTGCTGGAAACCCCATCTGCTTCAAATCTACCACGGAGGCATACTTCTTCACCAGATTCTGAAATTGGACAACAAATTCTGTCCAGGCAACATCGGTGGGGCGCAGGTATTTCATGGCAAGAATGGCCGAATATGCACCGCTGTACCGGGTAGGCGTCGCTATGGCGTCATTAGCGATCAACTGAGGCGTCGTGTGGATAGCCCGGTTATAAATGCGGCTGTTGTGCGCGCACATATTCCGCAGGACCACACAGGTGTGTATCCAGGACGACATCATCTGCATGGATGGCTTTACCAAATGATTCTTGGGAGAGCGATACTTATAACGTTCAGCCAAAGCAGCATAGGCGCTGCCAGGACCGGTTTTTAAGTTTTTGACTGTTTTGGACAAAGAGCCAAAAGACATGACCTCCACAGTGGCCCACAGGGGAACAAGGCCGTCATGCCGGTCAAAGTTGTGCTTGATAAACACATCACTGGAACGGGGGCCCGGTGTAAAATTTTGTGTAAGCGATTTTCGACAAAGTCAAGAATGGCGCTGGAAAGCAGGGCGGATTCTGGCCTG
>NZ_JAFBIS010000042.1 GCF_021531435.1 Oscillibacter valericigenes | reverse complement strand
TTTTCTTGTCTACTCCACCCCTCGCTATAAGCTCTTTTTGTCCCCCGGCATAGCCGGGGGTTGCCTTTGTCAAGACAATACGAAAAAGCGGGGCAAATGCCCCGCTTTTTTCATATCAGGGTGCTGCGCAGCCTCTTTACGATGACCTCATCCGCCGGGCAGAAAGGCATTACGTTCGCCTCCTCCGGCGTCACCCAGCGGAGCGCCTGATGCTCCAGCAGTTGAGGCGTTCCCTCCGCGATGGATGCGTGAAACACGGTCAGGTGAATAGTCAGGTCCGGGTAACGGTGGATCAGTTCCAGGAAAGGCTCCTTCACCGACACGGTGACGCCCAGCTCCTCCCGGCACTCCCGGATGAGGGCCTGGGGCCTTGTCTCCCCCGGCTCCACCTTGCCGCCCACGAACTCCCACAGGCCGCCCCGGGCCTTATTTTCCGGGCGCTGGCAGGCCAGAAATCGGTCTTTCTCCCAGATCAGAGCGGCCACTACTTCAAGGGGCGCAGCCGTCTGACTGCGCTCCCAGTCCGCCAGGACCCGGAGCTGCTCCGGGGTGTGGAACCAGTGCTCACCCTCCTCATAGACCGTCAGGTCACAGCCGAAGCGGGCGGCGAAGTCCTCCGCTGTTCTCCGCTCCGTCATGGTGTCTCCGCCGGGGTACAGGATGGCCGTAGGACAGTCCCAGTGCTGAATGGGGTGTGCTTTGGCGTACTGCCAATAGTCCCAGGACAGGGTCTCCCCGAAGTTCGTGGGGATGCTCATCCGGGCTTCCAGTTCCGCCTCTGTCACGCCGGCCCAGCCCATCATCCGCCGGATGAGCGCCTCCATATCCAGCACCGGGGACACGAACAGCGCCCGCTCTGGGGGCGCCGGCTGAAAGGCCAGCATGGAAAACCATGCGCCGATGCTGTTGGCCCGGAGGGCAATATGCCGCCAGTGTTTCCGCGCATCATCCATAACACTTTGCAATTCCGGGACCGCGTGCCAGGGGTCAAAGCCCTCCCCGCCTGTCCGCTCTCCGTGGCCCGGGAAGTCGATGGCCAGCACCTGCCAGCCATTGGAACAGGCAATTTCAGCGAAGGCCCGTCCCTCCTCCTTGCAGCCGCATTTGCCGTGGATGAACAGCCACACGTTATCCGACGCGGGGCCGTACACCACAGCTGGTATATCGCCGATTTTAAATGTTTTCTCTTTCATAAAAAGCCTCATTTTCAGGAAAGCGCCGGAAGCGGAAAGCCGCCTCCGGCGCTCTGCGTTACTCCAGCATATCTGCGAACTCGTCCTCTGTCAGCACGGGGATGCCCAGCTCCCGGGCTTTCGTCAGCTTGCTGCCGGCGGCTTCGCCCGCCACCACGTAGGTAGTCTTTTTAGACACGGAACCGGAAGCCTTGCCGCCCCGCTCCTCGATCATCGCCTGGGCGGTCTTGCGGTCAAACCGGGTCAGGGTGCCGGTGAGGACGAAGGTCATCCCCTTGAAGCGGTCGTCCACCTGCTGCCGTGTGCTCTCCATGTTCACATCCGCCGCCTTCAGACGGGCAATCAGGTCCCGGGACTGGGGCTGGGCCAGGTAGTCCACAATGCACCGGGCCGTGATACCGCCCACATCGTCGATCTCCGTCAGCTCCTCAGCCGTAGCAGACATCAGGGCGTCCATGGTGCCGAAATGGGAGGCCAGCACCTTGGCAGCCTTTTCTCCCACCTGGCGGATGCCCAGGCCGTAGATCAGGCGGCTGAGATCATTGGCCTTGGACTTCTCAATGGCCCGGATCAGGTTCTCCGCCGACTTAGCACCCATGCGGTCCAGCTTTGCAACATCTGCCGCGTGAAGGCTGTAAAGGTCGGCGGCATTACGGATCAGGCCGCTGTCCACCAGCTGCTGCACCACGGCGGGACCACAGCCGTCGATGTCCATGGCGTCCCGGCTGGCAAAGTGGGTAAGGTTCCGCAGCAGCTGTGCGGGGCACTCCGCGCCGGTGCAGCGCAGGGCGGCGCCGTCCTCGTCCCGGACCACGGGAGCGCCGCAGACTGGGCACACCTCCGGCAGCGTATAGGGCACGGTGCCCTCCGGGCGCTGCTCCCTGACCACCTCCACGATTTCGGGGATGATCTCCCCCGCCTTCTGGACGATGACGGTATCTCCGATGCGGATGTCCTTTTCCGCGATATAGTCCTGGTTGTGGAGGGTGGCATTGGTGACGGTGGTACCCGCCAGACGGACAGGCGTCAGCACCGCCTTGGGGGTCAGTACCCCGGTGCGGCCCACCTGTACCACAATGTCCAGCACCTTAGAGGGCTTCTTCTCCGGCGGGTACTTGAAGGCCACCGCCCACTTTGGAAATTTGGCGGTAGAACCGAGAACAGTGCGGTCTGACAGGTTATTTACCTTTACAACCGCGCCGTCAATATCAAAGGGATAATCCATCCGCTCATCGTTGATGCGGTCGATCTCGGCCTGCACTTCCCGGGTGCCGGTCAGGGTCCTGTGGGGGATGACCCGGAACCGCTGGGAGGCCAGGTAATCCAGTGTCTCGGCGTGGGTCAGGAACTCCCGCCCCTCCGCCAGCTGGAGGTTGAACACTTGAATGTCCAGCTTCCGCTCCGCGCAGATCTTGGGGTCCAGCTGCCGCAGAGAACCGGCGGCGGCGTTCCGGGGATTGGCCATCAGAGGCTTTCCCTGCAGCTCCCGCATGGCGTTGATCTCTTCAAATACAGAACGGGCCATGTAGACCTCGCCCCGGACAATGAGCCGGGGCAGCTTTTCCGGCAGAGTCATGGGAATGGAGCGGACGGTCTTCAAATTCTCCGTCACGTCCTCCCCCACGCGGCCGTCGCCCCGGGTGGCGCCCCGGACGAACACGCCGTCCCGGTACTCCAGGGCCACGGACAGGCCATCCACCTTCGGCTCCACGGAATAGACGGCGGAAGTGCCCAGGGCCTCGTCCATCCGGTCACAGAAATCCGCCACCTCGCCGTCATTGAATACGTCCTGTAAGCTTTCCAGCGGCACCTCATGGGTGTAAGGTGAAAATCCTTGCAGGGTCTTGCCGCCGATGCGTTGGGTGGGAGAGTCCGGCGTGACCTCCTCCGGGTGCTGGGCCTCCAGCTCTTCCAGACGGCGGTTGAGTTGGTCGTATTCATAATCCGGGATGACGGGCGCGTCCAGCACATAATACAGGTAGCCCTGCTCGTTCAGAAAGTCCCGGAGATATTTCATTTCCTCGCGGTAATCTTTAAATTCCATGGGGGTCCTCCCTAGCTGTTGTTCAGGATATAATCTTTCAGATCCTCTTCATAGGTGGTGGGGTCCGTGCTGAAATAGGTGTAGGTCTCCGGCACGGAGCCGACGATGACCGTCTCCGCTACCGTGACGGCATTGCTGACCCTGGTCGTTGTGGTAACGCCCGGCAGCAGGATGGCAACGCTGACCTCGATATGGAGGATAATGCGGTGATTGGTTTGATTGATGCCGCCGGTAACAAATTCATTTTCAAACCAGGCCGACGAGGTGCCGACCGACTCCATCCGCACGGAGATGCGGGGGCCGCGCCCCGCCAGCAGCGCAGAGCCGGTCAGACTGCCGATGGGAATGCTGAGCTCCCGGGCGGACACCTGCCCCACCCGAGTCAGGATCAGGTCCAAAATCTCGGACTGCAGCCGGTTGCAGACCGCCATATTGCTGTGGACGGCGGTAATGCGCCCCTCGTTGTCCTTTTCAAAGGAGATCAGCTGGTCGTACCGGATCTCTCCGGACTGGATAGCCTCATCCACTGCCTCGGAAATGATGCGGTTCACCGTATTGGACACTCGGGTGGTCGCTAAACTCTCCAGCAGAGGCCGGAGCTGCAGCATGGCGAACACGGCGGCTGCAAGCAGAAGCGCCGTCAGAAGCAGCGCCAGGAGCCGCGTCAGCGCCCGGCGGTTTATTCGCCTGCGGTAGTAGAAAAAACCGGGTCCCACAGCATCACCCCCTCCCGCTATCCTTATGCGGAAAAGGGTTGGCCTTATACACTTCTTACTTCAGCGCATTTACGATGTCCTTAAACACCCTGCCCCGCTCCATAAAGTTAGCAAAGCGGTCAAAAGAGGTGCTGGCCGGAGACAGGATCACCACGTCCCCCTCCTCCGCACGGCTGTCCGCTAGGGCGACGGCCTCGTGGTAGTCTGTCACATCTGCGATTTCCAGACCGCCGTAGTTAGGGGCCTGCTCCGTGGACTGGCGGATGACCCCGGCGGTAGCTCCGCAGAGGATCAGAAGCTTTACGTGGTCGTTGATGACCGGACCCAGACTTTCGTAGGAAATGCCCTTGTCTTTGCCTCCGGCGATGAGGATGACCTTCTCTTTGAAAGAGTTCAGCCCCGCGATGGTGCGGCTGGGGCTGGAGGCGATGGAGTCGTTGTACCACCGCACGCCGTTCCGGGTACGGATCAGCTCGATCCGGTGCTCCACGCCGCCGAACTCCCGGGCAAAGTCCCGGATGATCCCGTCAGGCACCAGGCCGTCCACGGCGGCGATGGCCGCCATGTAGTTTTCAATGTTGTGGACGCCGGGGAGCTTGATGTCGGCGGCAGTCATCACCTGCCGTTCCGCCCCGTCACGCTTGGCGATGATAGCGCCTCCACGGAGGAACACGCCGTCCTCCAGCTCCTTCTGGCGTGAGAACAGCCGTGCCCGGCCCACAGCCCGGCCGGCCTCCTCCAGCGTGTAGGGGTTGTCGGCGTTGAATACCGCAATATCCTCCGCCGACTGATGTGTAAAGATATTTTCCTTTGCATCAATATACTCCCGGAAATCCTTGTGGACATCCAGGTGGTTCGGCGCCAGGTTGGTGACGACGGCAATATGCGGACTGTGCGTCATGGTCATCAGCTGGAAGCTGGACAGCTCCAGCACGGCAATGTCCTCCGGCTTCATCTTCCCGGTCTCCGCCAGCAGCGGATGGCCGATGTTGCCGCCCAAATGGACGGTCTTTCCCGCCCGCTTCAAAAGTTCCGCGATGATGGTGGTGGTGGTCGTCTTGCCGTCGCTGCCAGTGACAGCGATCTTCGGGCAAGGACAAACCTCAAAAAAGACCTCCATCTCGCTTGTCAGGATGCTGCCCCGCTTCACAGCGGCGGTGAACTGGGGCAGGTCGGGCCGCATACCGGGCGTCCGGAAAATGACGTCCTCGGTCAGGCCGTCCAGATAGCCCTCCCCCAGCCGCAGGCTGCAGCCGTTGGCCTCCAGCTGTTCGGCCACGATGCCCAAAGCCTCCCGGTTTTTCTTATCGCAGGCGGTGACACGGATGCCCCGGCTCAGCAGCAGCTGGATCAGCGGCTGATTGGAAACACCGATGCCGATGACCGCCACGGTCTTGTCCCGCAGGGAATCCAAATATTCCTCAAAGTTCATGGAGAACGCTCCTTATACGCTCCGCCCGAGGGCGGGTTTCTGAATGGGAAATTCATACCGTAAAATTATACCGCAATGAGCAGAAAAAAACAACGAGCGGGAAAAATTTTCCGCGTTGACAATCCGCTGTTGGTTTAGTAAAATAAATGGGCGAGTAAGACAGACAGTCGCGTGGCCAGGCCGAAAGGCCTGTCATGAGGAAAGTCCGGGCTCCACAGGGCAAGGATAACGGGTAACGCCCGCCCAGAGCGATCTGAGGAAAAGTGCAACAGAGATATACCGCCGTCAAGGCTGCACTGTGCTGGTAAACTGCGATGGTTGATGACACTTTACCCAAGCGAATGCGCAGGGGTGTTGTGTGAAGAGGGACGAAGGGTCCCTCTTCACGATTCCAATCAGCCCGCCCGCAGGCGGCCGATTCCGCAGGAATCGGTTTATCGGCAGAGCGCAGCTCTGACGGTAAGGGTGGAAAGGCGAGGTAAGAGCTCACCCATCACATGGGAACATCGTGATGCTGTAAACTCTATCCGGAGCAACACCGGTATGGGAGCATATAGGCTGGCCCGGCCGCTCCCGGGGTGGCTTGAGCGTACTGGCAACAGTGCGTCGAGATAGATGACTGTCAAATACAGAACCCGGCTTACAGTTTTGCTCGCGCTATGATATAGCCCCTTCTGCGGAATACGCGGAAGGGGCTCATTTTATATGTTCTCATTGGTAACGATACTGGGCGGCAGTATACTGGTCGATACAGCGAAGGAACATCTCCTGACTGTGGAATTCCAGCAGTTCACAGCCCTCCGCCTCGTGGAAGGATACAATACGCTGCCTGGTATCCACCCAGATACGCCAGAGGACCTTGTTTTCATCCATGACATTCCTCTTATCGGATACCCTGTTCTAAGTCCTTCTGCCGTTCATAATCCGTCCGCAGAAGTGATGTCAGCTCCGGGTCCACTGTATCAGGCCAAGTCTCTGTAACCTTTCCATCCACCATGTCATAAACCGTGTAAGGCTTCTCTGCCCAGCGAGTGCGGACTGCCAGCTCCGTGACGCCGTCATGGTCGTAATCTGTTTGCGCAAAACCAAAGCAATCGTCTACCGTCAGCAAAAGCTTTTCCTTCTCCCACGTCTCCGGGTCACAGCTCCAGAAGCGGAAGCTGTAAAGCTCTCCATTGCCGTTAGGATTTGGATAGGCGTTTATGTACTCGAAAAACACGCACTCATAGCCAAATAGCTGATCCCCTGTTTCTGCTATTGTGTCCAAACCCATCATACTGCCCACCATACCTGCCAAGCCGAGTACAATTCTGTCTGTTACTTCGCAGCTCCGGACGGTCCCCACATACGTTCTCTTGTTCCACCGGCAGTCTATGCGGAAAACATTGGGTTCCCTGAAATCATTCTGCAGTGTCAGCCCATCGAAGTCGATTCCGTCCCCGCATTTCAATTTCAGAAGATGACCTTCCTCCTCTACATACAGGTAATTCTCTCCGTTCACGGTCTCTTTCAGAATAATAGCGTCTTCCCGCTGTTCACTGAGAAAAGTATCCGCATATAAAAGCGCCAGCGCCATCAGCGCCGTTATCAATAATACGCCCAGTACTACGGAACGCCGCCCGCCCCGTCTTCGTTCCCTTTTCAGATTATCCCGGGAAATATCCAATAGTGCACGCACAGGCTCCTCCTCTCTTTCCTCTGTCTCCCGTTTCCGGCAGGCCACCAGCTCCTCAACGCTGAGGCTGAACGCCGCCGCCAGCGGCTCCAGCAGTGTTACATCGGGATAGCTCAATCCCCTCTCCCACTTGCTGACAGCCTTATCCGTGATGTGGAGCGTTTCCGCCAAATCCTTTTGGGTCATGCCAAATGCTTTTCGGTTTTCTGCGATAAATGTACCAAGCCGCTCTTTGTTCATGCTGTTCACCTCGCCGTCAGGATACCCTGTTTTCTCCAAAAAGGCAACCGACCAGCGGTAGAATCCATTTAAACTGAACAAAAGTTTTCTTTTGTTCAATATATGGAAATAAAAAAGAGGACAGCCTGCGCTGTCCTCCCCGGTATCCAACTCAGTCGTTATCCCAGTTATGCCAAACGTTCTGCACATCGTCAGAATCCTCCAGCATGTCGATGAGCTTCTCCATGGAAAACTCTTGATTTGCAATAGCTGTAAAGTATTGACCCTATATTGCGTATTTGGCCATGTTTGTCACAATCAAAATGGCTGTATTAAGCATAACACGTTGGTTAAAAATGTCAAGAAGCACTTTTAGCTAATATATTATGGTGTCCTCCATTGTAATTGCATAGCTGACAGACGTTAGAGATGGCCTACGTCCCCTTCCCGATTAACTAGACTTTTTATGTTAATCCGCCGTTATCCGCTGCGTTGGAGTATGCCCCAAGTAGAAACCATGTTTTCTATGCTATTTTGAAGCCAAACATCATACCTGAGTAGCACGAATAAGAGTCGCAGCTCTCTTCTCATCGGAAGTCTGCTCAAAAGCGGCATACAAAGTGGCCTATCTAGTAAATCCGAAGACTGGTGGCCCGCCACGAATGAAAGTCTAGTATGTATCGGCACCGTAAGCAAGGCGGAGAACAAGGTTGGTTCCGCTCCATTGCAATTCTGCGAATTGCGTCGCTATCATGCCTGCGGGCATAGGGAATCCAAATAGCGAAAGTCTGGGGAGAAAAACGGTTTTATATATGGTAAATAGTTTTTATCCCCATCCTTTTGATGCAGATGCGTTTGAGCGTATTAGCATCAGAATTATTCAATTCAGCGATTACTCTTTATCAATAATTATCATATATATGTGGTACATCCAGAAATCACATTATTTTTACCATCGTTCATACCAACAAAAACGTCATAGTACCGTACACCCGAAACCTTTCCGGTACAAATACAGTTTAAAACACTACTATTGGATTGCAAGCGACCAACAATCCCGCCAACACGGAAATTTCCAGTTACTGTTCCGCTAGTCATACATTTTTCCACTATGCCGTTACCACACCAGCCAGCAATACCACCAACATTTCCGCTATTTGTTTTATTTCCAGCAATGGTTCCAGAAAAAGAGCAATCAGTAATACTACCACCACAGTTCTGTCCGACAATACCGCCTACACAATAACCATCACTTTTAAGTGTCATGCAACTATTGCAATTTATAATTTTGCCATTCATGTTATAAGCCGCAATGCCGCCCACATTCCAATTCCCAATGATATTTCCTGATACAGAAACATCCCTAATAGTTCCACAGTTCAATGCGCCAAACAACCCAAGGATGCTACTATTTTTTCTATTGACGTTTAAATTTTTTATCAAGTAGTTTCCTCCGGAAAAAGTTCCCATAAAGCCACCACCATTATAAAAGGCTGCCCCATTGTCCTTGGATTCTATCGGCTTACTAATGGGTACCCATTCGTACATTCCCAAATCAATATCTTGAGTGAGCATGACATATTTACTGGAGAAATTTCGTTTCATGGAGCTATTTGAAAAAGTAGCGAATGCCGCCAATTCACCAGCGTTTCCGATTTGAAGTGGCGCCGTATCGTCGCCGTATTCGGTATCATACGTTCCCACAAGATTGATATAATAATACTTATTGATATGATCTATCCAGGACGCAGATGACATGCTATTCGGAACTGCATTAGGATTTGCTACATAGTGAATATATGTAACAATATCTGCTCGGGGGCAATCTTCTCTTGGTTCAAAATAGTCTGAATCTTCCCAAATTAAGCCGCTTTTTTCTGCCCATTTGAGCGCATTATAAAAATACTCACCAGAATACTGTTCCATCATAGGGCTATCCAAGGATTCCATCGGGCATCCCTTAGAACGCCAGAGAAACGTAATTGCATGGGCTCTAGTACAATGCTGATTTGGAGCAAATCTATCTATGGAAACGCCACCAGTAATCTCTTTTTCAACAGCCCATAGAACAGCCTTATAGAAGTAGTCATCTTCTGTGATATCCTTAAAAGGATTTGACTGCGCGGCTGGTTCTGGCCTACCATTTGCACGCCACAGGAACGTAACAACCTGTGCACGAGTACAAGAGGCCGCTGGCTTAAACAAATTCTCTGTGACTCCGCCGGTAATCCCGTTCTCCACCGCCCAAAGTACAGAATTATAGTAATAGTCTTGTTCCATAATATCTTCAAACGGCGTTGTATCCTCTACTGCTATCGCAGAAAAGCAAACACATGAGAAAGCCAACATAATCGCTAAGAAAAACGTAAAAATACGTTTCATTTTATTATATCCTCCTTGTATATGACAAATGCAGTTCCATGTCTTGCGTCAGCAGCATTTTCTAGTCTATATCCCAACTTTGCTAAAGCTGGGCCAAGGCTCTTGAAGTCTCTGGAAATTCCTGTATCCTCTGGTCCATACACCTTTACAATCTTTTGAAGTTCTATGGTGATTGAATCTCGTTCATCTTTAGTAATAACCTTCCCCACGACATCAGCAAGAAGTTTTTTTGTCTCAGAGCGCAAATTTGACGCATTCACATATAAAACGGTATTGGCACTTGGGAACCAGGAACAGAGGGTACTATATCCATATTGATCACCTGTATATTCAGCGTCTTCCCAATTTGAGACATATCTTCTAAACGCTTTTTCACAGTCCTCAGCCATATCGTCACCAACTTTGCGTCCTGTGTATAAGCGAAACTCACTACTAAAATAATCGTATCGTAGATAGCGGAACATCTTTTCCGCTTTTGCAATGGCCTGCTTTTTTTCATCAAGGCAATTCCGTGCCGTATCTGCACTAATCCATGATTGAAATGCATTGTTCAAACCATTTTTGCAATTTTTATTAACCTGGAATATAAACTGATCACCACTTGAACTATGTTGCTTGGCATCAGTAACAATTATCAAATTATCAAGGCCATTTCTGACTCGGCCAGCCATTTGCCTGACCTCATCTCGTTGATGAGATTCAACGACCATATCCTTTATATCCAGATCATTAATGTTGATGCCTTCTTTATTCTGGCTGGTAGTTATCAGAATTTTTATGTCAGATGGCACTATTTCTTGAGTCTCCATTACCTCACGGATTCCTTTTTTCTTCGCTACTAATTCAGGCGGAAATTTCTCATCTTTCTGCTTATCATCCGCATAGGCAATACCAATATCATCATTTGGAATGCCTCTTTCATTCAGCTCCGATATCAGTTCTTTCATGCTGTCACTTGTTGTTGCAAAATAGATAATTCGCTTTCCTTTATTTAGATTCATTGTAACTGTTCAGCAGGGGTAAAAATTTGAATCGTCAAAACGTAGAAAATGAGAGCACGGGTGCAGTCAGCAGGACACA
>NZ_JAFBIS010000041.1 GCF_021531435.1 Oscillibacter valericigenes | reverse complement strand
TTGCATGTGTTAAGCACGCCGCCAGCGTTCGTCCTGAGCCAGGATCAAACTCTCTATAAAATGGTATCTAAACAGCTTTTGCTGTTCAAACCTTCATAGAGCTATTTGTCATAGCTTCATCTTTTTATAGTTACATCATCCGGTAATTGACTTAACCCGGACTTTGCAACTTTTGGTTACAGTTCCTAAGAACTGTCTCCGTCTGGTGCTTTCTTTTCGTTACGTTGTTTAATTTACAAGGTACACGCCACTTTCCGGCGGAACATTGCTATTATAACAGCCTCTCCTTCATTTGTCAATCATTTTTTTAACTTTTTTCAAAGTTTTCAAATGACTCACATCCGGAGCAGCGCTGTCAGACAGCTTTGTTAGAATACCAAACCAATCCCAATTTGTCAACACCTTTTTCACTCTTTTTTTCGTTTTGCTGATATTACCTATTCGCCCCGCTTATTGCAGTATGACCTCTGTGCAAATTGGAAAACAGGCTGGGCAAATCCGGACGACAGTGCTATAATGCCCTTGTTGATTAGTTTATATGTATTATGTATATCGTGGGAGTGATCGTTCTGCTGATTCATCGCATGACTGCCGTTTTCGGCAAACTGCAAAACCGCACGCTGGAGCTGAAGGATGGTCTGAATATCCTGGAGGCTCCCAACGAAACAGGCAAATCCACCTGGTGCGCCTTTCTCCTGGCCATGCTGTACGGCATCAACAGCCGGGAGCGGGACAAGACGGGCTTCATTGCGGACAAGAACCGCTACGCCCCCTGGAGCGGCGCCGCCATGAGCGGCCGGATCGACTGCCGGGTGGGGACCGACGAGGTGACCCTTCTTCGCAATACCCGCCGGCAGACCGCCCCCATGGGCGATTTTCAAGCCCTCTACGCCGGGACCGGCGACGCTTTTCCCGGTCTGACAGGCCAAAACTGCGGCGATACCCTGCTGGGTGTCAGCCGGGAGGTCTACGAGCGCAGCGCCTTTATCCGTCAGTCCGGCATTTCCATCACGCAGGACGCAGGCCTGGAGCGCCGCATCGCCGCCCTCATCACTTCCGGTGAGGAGGACACCTCTTACACGGAGGCCGCCGACGCCCTGAAAAAGCAGCTGAACCGCCGGCGCCACAACAAAACGGGCCAGATCCCTGTCCTGGAGGGTGAATTGCAGGAGATCCGCCGCCAGCTCTCCGAGCTGAATGCTCTGGAGATCAGGCTTCAGGACATGCGCCGGCAAGGGGAAGTTCTCTCCCGCCGGGAAAGCGGGCTGGTGGAAGAGTTATCTCTCCTTGACCGCTGGGAGGCCGCCCAAGAGCGCCAGGCCCTTGCGGAGGCGGAGGACGCCGCTGCGCAGGCTGAGCAAACCGTCCAAACGCTGCGACAAAGCATTCAGGCGGACCGCATCCCGGAAAACGAGACCATCGGCCGCCTCCGGGGCGCTTTGGTCAATTTGGAGACCACCCGGAAAGCCGTGGACAAGGCCCGGGCCGAACGGGATGAGGCTGCCAAGGCCCTGCTGCGGGCGGAAGCCGCCGTAAACGAAAGTCCTTTTTCTGGGCAGACGCCGGAGCAGGCCCAGAGGGAATCCTCAGAGCCTCCAAAGGCGGTAAACTGGAACGTCTGGCCGGGATTGGCAACGTTGATTTTGGGGGTTGCCGCCGCATGGGCCGCTTTTTTTGCCACAGCTTCCTTTACGAAAAACCAGCTCTTGAGCGCCGCTGTTCTGGTCATAATCCTGCTTTTTACCGCAGGCGCCGCATACCTCCTTCGCAAGCGGGCCATTCAGTCAGCCCAGTGCGCCGCCCTGGAAAAACGCTTTGGCACCGCAGATCCAGCCGCCATTGCAACCCTGGCAGATACCTATTGTAAATTATACGAGGCCCGGGACGCGGCCCAAGCCGCCGCCAACGGAAAATCCGCCACCGCGGAGGCTCTGTATAATACGCTCTCCTCCAACGAGCAGGCTATCCTGCTGGAGGTCCGCCGTTTCGCCCCTGCCGCCTTTGACAGCTCCACCGCTGACAGCCTGCTCCGCGCCTGCGCCGTCCGCCGCCAGGAGCTGACGAAGGCCGAAGCCGCTGCCCGGGAGGCCCGGATGCGGCTGGAGCTGCTGGCTCAAAAAGCCCCCGTTCCCGCCGACGACGGAGCGCCTGTTGCGCCCCCCGCCCGGAGCCGTGAGGCCGTCACTTCTGAACTGGCCGCTCTCCGCACGGAGCTGGCCGCCGCGCGTTCCGAGGGCGACCGCCTCACAGGGCAGCTCCATGCCCTGGGCGACCCGGTGGTCCTGCGCTCCGAAGCCGCCCGGCTGGAAGAAGAAATTGCCGCCCTGGAGGGCGAGTACGAGGCCATCCGCCTTGCCATGGAATCACTGGATACCGCCAACACCACCCTGCAAAACCGCTTCTCTCCGGAGCTGGGCCGCCGGGCCGCTGAAATTTTCAGTGCGCTGACCGGCGGCAAATACAGCGGTGTCGTGCTGGACCGGGCGTTCCACCTCTCGGCGGAGCCCGCGGGAGACAGTGTCTACCGCCCCTCCGCCCTGCTGTCCTCCGGAGCGGCCGACCAGCTGTACCTGGCCGTCCGGCTGGCGATCTGCGACCTGGTGCTGCCGGATGAGGACCGGGCTCCCATCATCCTGGACGACGCTCTGGCCTCCTTTGACAATGGCCGCTGCGCCGCCGCCCTGCGCTGGCTGAAGGAAGAGGGCAAACGCCGCCAGATCCTGCTGTTCACCTGTCACAGCCGCGAGGCCGCCTTTTTCGCCGGAGATGGGGAAGTTTCCGTCCAGCGGTTGACGGCGGAGCCGTAAAGGTATAAGATACCCTTCAGCCATACAATTATAAATAAGGAGATATGAAATCTATGAGCGAATGCACCCATAACTGCTCCACCTGCGGCGAGAGCTGCGGAGAGCGGCAGGAGCCCCAGTCCCTGCTGAAGGAGCACAATCCCAACGCCCGGGTGGGCAAGGTCTATGGCGTTGTGTCCGGCAAGGGCGGCGTAGGCAAGTCCATGGTCACCAGCCAGCTGGCCGTCACCATGCGCCGCCGGGGCTACTCCGTGGGCGTGCTGGATGCCGACGTCACCGGCCCCTCCATCCCCAAAGCCTTCGGCATCCACGGCCAGGCCATGGGCAGCGAGGAGGGTCTCTATCCCATGGAGTCCCGCACCGGCATCCAGGTGATGTCCACCAACCTGCTGCTGGCCAATGAGACGGACCCGGTCATCTGGCGCGGCCCCGTCATCTCCGGCGTGGTCCAGCAGTTCTGGACGGACGTGCTGTGGAACTGCGACTACCTGTTCGTGGATATGCCTCCCGGAACCGGCGACGTGTCGTTGTCTGTGTTCCAGTCCATCCCTCTAGACGGTATCATCATCGTGGCCTCCCCCCAGGAGCTGGTGAGCATGGTGGTGGAAAAGGCCGTCAAGATGGCGGAGATGATGGAGGTGCCCATCGTGGGCCTGGTGGAAAACATGAGCTATGTAGTCTGCCCGGACTGCGGCAAAAAGCTCCATGTGTTCGGCGAGGGCAAGACCGCCGAGGCTGCCGCGCGCCACAATCTGCCGGTCCTGGCGGAAATGCCCATCGACCCGGCCCTGGCCTCTTTGACTGACGCCGGCGACATCGAGTCCTTCCAGGGTACCTGGCTGGACGGCGCCGCCGACCAGCTGGAAGGCAAGTAACTTGCTGTCCCGGAGCGCTCTGCGCTCCGGGACGGTTTTTGTTCATTTCAGAGGCATATCGCCCAAGGGAACGCTGTCGAAAAAGTTGTTTTTGTGTGGAAAAACAGTTGCAAAACCCGGCGTAATCCGAGATAATAGAGGTCGAACAGCATTTTCCTCAAAAGTGGGAAAGAATACAGAAAAAACATGAGGGGGATATTCCTATGCAGGAGTTAAAAGACCGCATTGTCAAAGAGGGCAAGGTCCTTCCCGGCAACATCATCAAGGTGGACGGTTTCCTGAACCACCGCATTGATACCGAATTGATGGAGCACATTGCCGAGGAGTTCGGCAAGCACTTCAACATGGATGAGGTCACTATGATCCTCACCGCCGAGGCCAGCGGCATCGCCCTGTCTGCCATCGTCGCCCAGCACTTCCACAAGCCCATGATCTTCGCCAAGAAAGCCAAGAGCGACAACATCGAGGGCGGCCTGTATCAGAGCGACATCTTCTCCTACACCTATAAGAAAAAGGTCACTCTGCTGGTCAGCAAGGAATGGATGTCCGCGGATGACAAGGTCCTCATCATCGACGACTTCATGGCCAACGGCGAGGCCATGCGGGGCCTGTGCGACATCGTGGACGCCGCCGGCGCCACCCTGGTTGGCATCGGCTGCGCCGTGGAGAAGGGCTTTCAGGGCGGCGGCGACCGCCTGCGTGCCGCCGGCGTGAACCTGAAGTCTCTGGCCATCATTGAGTCCGCCGAGCCGGGCCATATCGTGTTCCGGGACGAGGACTGACCTCCCGCCGGAGCACACCCCCAGAGTAACATCATTTTACCGAAGGAGGAATCCTCTTGTCTCACCAAACTGTCATTGTTCTGGACTTTGGCGGGCAGTATAACCAGCTCATTGCCCGGCGGGTCCGCGAGTGCGGCGTGTACTGCGAGGTCAAGCCCTACACAACGCCTCTGGCGGAGCTGAAGGCCATGGACCCCATCGGCATCATTTTCACCGGCGGCCCCAACTCTGTCTATCTGGAGAGTTCTCCCCATGTGGACCCCGCTATCTTCACCTGGGGCGTGCCCATCTTAGGCATTTGCTACGGCTGCCAGCTCATGGCCCACACCCTGGGCGGTCAGGTCACCGAGGCCCAGGACGACTCCGCCCGGGAGTACGGCAAGACCGTCACCTATTATGATACCTCCTGCAAGCTCTTCAAGGGCCTGAGCGCGGAGGGCATCTCCTGGATGAGCCACGGCGACTATATGGCGAAAGTCCCCGAGGGCTTTGCCCTGACTGCCCATTCCGACGCCTGCCCCAACGTCGCCATTGCCGACGAGTCCCGGGGCTTCTACGGCGTCCAGTACCATCCCGAGGTCAACCACACCGAAAACGGCATCAAAATGATCCGCAACTTCCTCTACGAGGTCTGCGGCGCCACAGGCGACTGGTCCATGCAGGACTACAAGAAGACCGCCATCGCCGCCGTCCGGGAAAAAGTGGGCAGCGGCCGGGTGCTGCTGGCCCTCAGCGGCGGTGTGGACTCCTCCGTGGTAGCCGCCCTGCTGGCGGAAGCGGTCGGCCGGCAGCTCACCTGCGTGTTTGTGGACCACGGTCTCATGCGCCTGAACGAGGGCGACGAGGTGGAGGCCGCCTTTGCCAAGTGGGACATCAATTTCGTCCGTGTTGACGCGGAGAGCCGCTTTTTGGAGAAGCTGGCCGGCGTCAGCGAGCCGGAGCGCAAGCGCAAGATCATCGGCGAGGAGTTTATCCGGGTCTTTGAGGAAGAGGCCAAAAAAATCGGCGCCGTGGATTTCCTGGCCCAGGGCACCATCTATCCCGACGTCATCGAATCCGGCGCCGGCGACGCCGCCGTCATCAAGAGCCACCACAACGTGGGCGGCCTGCCGGATTACGTGGACTTTAAGGAGATCATCGAGCCCCTGCGGCTGCTGTTCAAGGACGAGGTGCGCCAGCTGGGACGCGAATTGGGCCTGCCTGAGTATCTGGTCACCCGCCAGCCCTTCCCCGGCCCGGGTCTCGCCATCCGCATCATCGGCGACATTACCAAGGAGAAGGCCGATACCCTGCGCCTGGCCGACTTCATCTTCCGGGACGAGATCGCCAAGGCCGGCGAGGACAAAAACCTCAACCAGTATTTTGCCGTTCTGACCAATACCCGCTCCGTAGGTGTCATGGGCGACGGCCGGACCTACGACTACACCCTGGCTCTCCGGGCCGTCACCACCGCGGACTTCATGACCGCCGACTGGGCCCGTATCCCCTACGACGTGCTGGACAAAATCAGCACCCGTATCGTCAACGAGGTCCAGGGCATCAACCGCATCTGCTACGACATCACGTCCAAACCCCCCGCCACAATTGAGTGGGAATAACTGACAAAACCCGCAAAGCCTTGAAAACACTGGGGTCTTAAAGCGGAAACGGGGCATTTGATAGCAAATTGATAGCAGATACCAAAACCGGATTTACTTTGTTCACTCCCGTATAACGGGTGGCTTGCGGGTAAATCCTCCATATCCTAAGAAAAAGGTCTTGCTGACTTTCACCAGTCGGCAAGACCTTTTTTGTTATTTGTCTTTTCTCTGTTTCTTCAATCCTTTTATCAGAGCATCGCTTAATTCCTTCGAGGGGACTTTGGCCCACCGCTGGGTGGTGTCGTACTTCGGGTAGTTGTAGCGCCAGCGGTCATAGTCCTCCTTGGTGATCTCCCCGGCCTCCAACTTCGCCGCCTGTTCCCGCCACGCAATCAAGATTTTGTTCAGCTCACTGGCTTGACGGCCTCCCTGAAAAATATCTGCTTGCAGGCAGGCACGTCCATCCGCCTCTACCACTTTCAGACTGTAAACATCCTCCAAGGCGAACAGCGTATGGGCCAAACCTATGTAGTTGTCTATGTCCGGGACGCTCAACGCCTGGGGCGATACATCTAATGTATGCGCCAGGGCAGCGGTCAAGTCGGCCTTCGGCGTCCGGGTGCCTGTTTCGTACTGTGCCAGACGAACATCGGCGGAACGCTCTGGAAAGCCCACCGCCATACCAAGATACTTCTGTGTCATACCCCGGAGGGTGCGGAAAAAATGGATGCGCTCTCCTATTGCCATAAATGCCAACTCCTATCTGGTGGTTTCTGTCGAAAGTAGTATAACATATTCGCTTAGTAACAGTCAAGAGTATCTTAAACAAAAAAGTTAAAAATTATTCCGCAAGCCACTTGACAAAGCAAATTTGCTTAGTTATAATAGGTTAAGCATAAAGGCTTAGTTCTGGGGCCATGAAAGGAGGTGAGCGCACAATGGCAAGCACCATGTTCATGCGGGTGGACGAGGTAGCGGAGGAATTAGGGGTTTCTGTCCCCTATGCCTATAAGCTGATTCGTTCTATGAATGCGGAGTTGAAAAAGACGGGCTGTATTACCATTTCAGGCCGCATCGACCGCAAATTCTTCCACGAAAAATTTTATGGCACAAGAAGCCAGAGCGAAAGGAGTGATTAACCTATGGCGGCGTTTAAGAACAAGGCCAACGGCACTTGGTACGTCCAATTCCGCTATACGGACTGGAAAGGAGAGCGCCAGCAGAAGTTAAAGCGTGGCTTTGCCACCAAGAAAGAGGCCCAGGCGTGGGAACGGGAGTTTCTGATGCAAAAGCAGGCCGATGTGAACATGACCTTTGAGAGCTTCGCCCAGCTCTATGAGAAGGATATGAAGCCCAAGCTGAAACTGAACACCTGGCTGACAAAAGAAAGCATCATCCAGAAGAAAATCCTGCCGTATTTTGGAAAACGGAAATTGTCGGAAATCACCGCCAAGGACGTGATGGACTGGCAGAACGCGATCCGAGGGTTAACGGACGCCAAGGGAAAACCCTATTCCCCTACCTATCTCAAAACCGTCCACAATCAGTTAAGTGCCCTCTTTAACCATGCTGTCCGCTACTACGGCCTCCAGGTCAATCCTGCGGCCAAGGCCGGGAACATGGGGGTGGAGGAACGGCGTGAAATGCTGTTCTGGACGAAGGAAGAGTATCTGAAATTTGCCGACGCCATGATGGACAAGCCCCTCTCCTACTATGCCTTTGAAATGCTCTACTGGTGCGGTATCCGGGAGGGGGAACTGCTGGCCCTCACCCCAACAGACTTCGACTTTGAGGCGGGTACAGTGTCCATCAGCAAATCCTATCAGCGGCTCAAGGGCAAGGACGTGATTACCACTCCTAAGACGAAAAAGAGCAACCGTGTCATTAAGATGCCCAAATTCCTCTGTGGAGAGATGGAGGACTACTTAAAGATGTTTTACAGCACCGGGGCAAATGAACGGATTTTCCCTGTCAGCAAGCACTATCTCCACCATGAAATGGACAGAGGTGCGAAAGCGGCGGGAGTGAAGCGGATCAGAATTCACGACCTCCGACATTCACACATTTCCCTGCTGATTGATATGGGCTTCACCGCCCTGGCAATCGCTGACCGGGTGGGGCATGAGAGTATCGATATCACCTACCGCTACGCCCATCTGTTTCCTACAAGGCAGACGGAGATGGCGGACAAACTGGACTTTGAAAGGATGGGAACGTAACCATGTCACTGAAAAACCGAGACAACAAAAATCGCTGGAGGAACAAGACCGTGGCCTTCCGGGTGTCCCCGGAGGAAGATGAACAGATCGAGGCCGCTGTGCGGCTCTCCGGCCTGACAAAGCAGGACTACATCACAAGACGCCTCCTGTGCCGGGACGTAGTGGTACAGGGTAATCCCAAGGTCTACAAAGCCCTGCGTGACCAGCTTGCCGCCGTTCTGGACGAACTGCGGCGGGCCGAGGACGGGGCTGGCGTGGACGATGAACTGCTGGACACCATTCAGATGATCGCCGCTATCATGGGCGGCATGAAGGAGGATTGATAGATTGATGGATTCCAGAGAAACGAAAAGGACTGTCCCGGTTCCGTCTGTTGGCGCAGACGGGGAACAGCCCATTTCACAAACACCTACCGCAAGTATAACAGAGGAAACGACAGAAAACAATCCCCCTGAAAAAAATTATGCGGAACTGCTGCGGAAAATGCAGCGCATGAACGACCCGGCGTATCTCCCCACGATTTCCATGAACGAGTTGTACGAGAACGTCTATCAGAGCAGACCGCCCGTCATTGACGGTCTGCTCTATCCGGGGACGTACCTCTTTGCGGGAGCGCCCAAGGTAGGCAAGTCGTTTCTGATGGCCCAGCTTGCCTACCACGTCAGCATGGGCCTCCCCCTGTGGGACTATCCCGTTCACAAGGGGACTGTCCTCTATCTGGCGCTGGAGGACGATCACCGTCGCTTGCAGGAGCGGCTTTACCGGATGTTCGGCATGGACGGCACCAACGACCTCCTCTTTTCCATCTGCGCAAAGCAGGTCGGCAACGGGCTGGAGGAACAGCTAAAGCGATTCGTGCAGGAACACCCAGACACCAAACTGATTATCATTGACACCCTTCAGAAGATTCGGGAGGCTGGCGGGGATAAGTACAGCTACGCCAACGATTATGAGGTGGTAGGAAAGCTGAAACGCCTTGCTGACGCTTGCGGCGTCTGCCTCCTACTGGTACATCACACTCGGAAGCAGCAGGCCGACGACAAGTTTGATATGATCTCCGGCACCAACGGCCTGTCGGGGGCAGCAGACGGGGCCTTTCTTCTTCAGAAGGAGAAGCGGACGGACGGCACCGCCACCTTGGATGTGGTAGGACGTGACCAGCAAGACCAGCGGCTCTATCTCATTAAGGACAAGGAACACCTGACATGGACACTGGAGCGGATGGAAACGGAGTTGTGGGTAGAACCCCCCGACCCGGTGCTGGAGGCCGTAGCCGCCTTTATCACGGCGGAGAGGCCGTCCTGGGGCGGTACGGCCACGGAGTTGGCGGCAGCCCTGCAAGTGGATATGAAGCCCAATGCCCTGGCGATGCGGCTGAACGTCCGGGCCGGGAAACTGGCAACGGACTATCATATCCGCTATGAGAACACCCGCACCCACGCCGGGAGAAGTATCAGCCTGACCCTGGATCCTCCCCAAGCGTGACGACCGTGACGGCTGTGACGGCTTTTTTGAGAGCGGGGGCGGTGTCCAAAACATCGTCACGGTCGTCACGGCTGTCACGGGGAGCGGGGTCAAATGTCAAGGGGGCATACCTGTGGGTGGAGATTGCCGCAAGGCAATACAACCCGAACCCCTTGATATTTGGCCCACGGAGGACACTTGCCGGGTGGTGGAAAGGCTGTGCCTTTCCACCTGCCCAACGGCGAGTGGAAAAGTTTAGGCGGGGTGCAGGGCGCCCTTTTCAAAGGGCGGCCCTGCTGGGGGAGGCAACCGCAGTTGCCGGGGGCAAAGCCCCCGCACCCCCTCGGAGAGCCCACGGCACTTTCGCACCAACGGGGCGAAAGTGTCATAGTGGGTTATTACACTTCCCGCAGGAAGTGCCTTCCCCGAACCCCCGTCCATTTTCAACAACCAAACATCTGAAATGGGAGGATTTTTGCCTATGGCGAGAGGCGACGGCATTGACCGCACCAACGCAAGAAATATGAGGCTGACCGCTGCTAAAATCGGCAACACCCAGCAGCACAACGAACGCGAGAAGGATTCCTATGTCAACCAGGACATTGTACCAGAGCGGACGTCGCTCAATGTCCATTTCAAGGTCCCATCCGCAGGGTATCAGGAGATGTTCTCCCAAATGGAGGCCGATGGTGTGATCTCCACCCGTGGCATTAAGGCGGACGCATTTCGATACGGTGAGTTGGTCTTTGATGTGAACTCCGCCTACTTCTACAATCACGGCGGCTATGACTTCGCAAAACAATTTTACACCGACGCATACAAATCCGCAATCAAAATCGTAGGTGGAGAGCAGTATATTTTGTCGGCGGTCATGCACGCCGACGAACGCAACCGGGCTATGTCCGAGGCGCTGGGAGAGGACGTGTACCACTACCACCTCCATGTGGTCTATATCCCGGTGGTGGAGAAGGAGATACGATGGACAAAGCGGTGCAAGGACAAATCCCTGGTGGGCAAGGTCAAAGAAACCGTTATGCAGGTCAGCATGAGCAAAAAGTGGGCATCCCAGCCCGCAGTAGACGAGGCCACCGGGGAGCCATTACGAACAGCAAAGGGCAAGCCTGTGCTGAGAAAGTCGTACAGCGTCTTGCAGGATGATTTCTTTCAGCAGATGCGCTCCGCTGGCTACACGGACTTGGAGCGTGGAGAGCGTGGCAGTTCCGAGGAACATCTGACGGTCACGCAGTTCAAGGTGAAGTGTGAACAGGAGCGGCTTGCACAGCTTCAGGAGGCGGCTGTGCTGGCCCAGGCCGAGGTTGACCGAAGGAACAGGGAGGCGGCAGCTGCCGAAAAGGAAGCGGCCCAGGCCAAGGCCAAACTAAACGATGTGGCCCACATGCTGAAAGGCATGGAGAAGCTGGCGGAGGAATTTTCCAGCGACCCGGAACAGGTCTTGCCAGAAGCGGGACCGCTGGAATCGGCCAGGGCCTACCGGGAGAAAAAGGCCAAGCCCTTATGGGCGAAGATCGTCAAGGTGCTGCGGTCTGTCTACCGGGCCTACTGCGACCTCAAATCCAAATTTGAGCGGCTGCAAGCGGACTATGGCCGGGAGGTCAGCAAAAATAGTTCCTTATCAGAAAGGATTTACGAGGTCTGCGCCGAGAGGGACAGTCTAAAGGGAAAGGTCAGGGACTATGAGCGGGTCAGGCGGGCCATTGGCCCGGAACAGGCGGACAGAATATTAGAGGCCGCTTACCAGCAGGAACAGGCTGAAAAGGAACGGAAACGGGACGCAAGGCAAAAAGCAAGATTAGGCGCACGATAATCACCAAAAACGGAGCATTCCTGTAACTCGTAAAACGCGCCAATTGAAAAAAGAAGAACCTCACGATAAGATTGAGATGCATCTTGG
>NZ_JAFBIS010000040.1 GCF_021531435.1 Oscillibacter valericigenes | reverse complement strand
CCGCCAGCCGTCCCGCCCTGCCCGCCCTGCGGAAAAGCTACGCCCGCCGGGTATTTGCGCTGAGTGAAAAAGACCCCACCGACCGCCTGATGGACGTGCTGGCGGTGGCCCACTTCCGCCGCGCCCTGGGAGAGGACCCCGCGCTGAAGCCCCATGACCGGGAGCTGCTGGACGCTCTGGAGGCCCCCCGGGACCTGGACGGCCCCGCCCTGTCGGCCTACATTCTGGATTTTCTGCGCAAGTATTTTAACTTTACACCACAGGAGACCCAAGCAAAAGAAGCGGCCGCCGATCAAAAGCGCCATTTCTTCTTTGGCTTCCACCGGAAAACGAAGCCGGACCTCCCCGCCGTCCGGGGCTTCGGCTACGGCTTCGGCGAGCATACGGACCTCTCCCAGGACGGCGGCAAGGAGGCCGCTCCACCCCAGCGCCGCATCACCGACCTGACCATGGCCCAGAGCGAGGCGGCCCTCCGGGAGTACATCCAAAACTTTTTCGGACCTCCCCTGTACGAGCTCCGGGAGATGAGCAAGCGGGAGGAAGCCCTCTGCACCGACGACCACAAGGGCTGCCACCTCTACTACGCCAAGGGCGGCGACGAGCTGGACGCCGCCGTCCGGGGCTATGCCGGCTCCCAACGCCGGGCGGCGCTGAAGCAAATGGAGAAAAACCGGGCGGCCTACAACGCGGACCTGGCCCGCCACCGGGCCACTATCGCCCGGCTCACCGCCCGCATCCGCAACGCCATGATGTCCTATCTCCAGCCCACCGTTGTTCGTTCTTCCTCGGGCGCCCTGGATGCGGGCCGGGTCTGGCGGGGCGTGTATGTGAACGACGACAAGGTGTTCTCCAAGCTGCTGCAAACAGACCCCGGTGAGTTGTCCGTAGACCTGCTGCTGGACGCTTCCACCTCCCAGCTGGACCGCCAGGAGACGGTGGCGGCCCAGGGCTACATGATCGCCGAGAGCCTGACCCGCTGCGGCATCCCGGTGCGGGTCACCTCCTTCTGCTCCCTCAGCGGCTACACCGTCCTCACCCGCTACCGGGACTACAAGGAAACGGACGCCAACGGGCGCATTTTCCACTACTTCACAACCGGCTGCAACCGGGACGGCCTGGGCATCCGGGCCCTGGGCCGGGAGCTGGAGGATTCCCCCTGCGAGCACCGGCTGGTCATCCTGCTGTCTGACGCCAAGCCCAATGACGTCATCAAGGTCCTGTGGGACGGTACCTACCGCGACTATGCCGACGACGTGGGTATACAGAACACCGCCATGGAGGTCCGCTCCCTGCTCCACCGGGACATCGCCGTCATCTGCGTATTCACCGGAGACGACGAGGACGTTCCCGCCGCCCACACCATCTACGGCCGGAATTTCGCCCGCATCCGCTCCCTGGAGCAGTTTGCGGACACGGTGGGCACCCTCATTCAAAATCAAATCCGAAGCTTTGGTTCCTAAAGCGCCCAAAAAGGAAGAGACAGGCAACGCCTGTCTCTTCCTTTTTTCATATCTTACAGTCTCAGTGCTCCGCCTTGCCGGAATAGTGGACATGGAGCAGCTCATGGGTCCGCCCTTTCAGGGAACCGTTCAGCATTTCCATCGCGATAGGGTTCCGCTCGGAACGCTTGATGAGGGAGGTGCGGTCCGCCTCGTAGAGGCCCGCGGCACGCTGCTGCTTGACGGGGATCAGGCCATAGGGCTGGCCCGCGCCGCCGACGCAGCCGGTCTTGCAGGTCATGACCTCCACCAAGTCGTAGTAGGCGGTGCCCTCCTCAATGTCCTTGAGCAGCTTCTTGGCGTTGACCAGGCCGTGGACCACGGCGATGTGCAGCACGCGGTCGCCCACGGGCAGGGAAACCTCCCGGATGACGTCGCTGCCCCGGATGCCGGAGAACTGGATGGCCTGGAGGGTGTTCTTGGACTTATCTTCCACCACCCGGCGGGCCACAGCCTCCGCCACGCCGCCGGTCGTGCCGAAGATGGTGGCGGCGCCGGTGCCCATACCGAAGGGCAGGTCAGGGGCCTCGCCCTCCAGCTCGCCGAACCGGATGCCGGACTCCTTGATCATGGTGATGATCTCCTGGGTGGTCAGTACCAGGTCCACATCAGGCTTGCCGTCATGCTGGAACTCATCCCGCCTGGCCTCCATCTTCTTGGCGGTGCAGGGCATGATGGCGATGTGGAAGGTAGTCTTCCCGTCCTCCGCGTCCTTTTTGGCGTACTGGTCTTTCAGCACCGCGGCAAACATCTGCATGGGGGACTTGCAGGTAGACACATTCTTCAGGAACTGGGGTGCTTCCTTCTCCACATACTTGATCCAAGCGGGGCAGCAGCTGGTGAACATGGGGAAGGGGCCGCCCTTTTTCAGCCGCTCCAGAAACTCCTCGGACTCCTCCAGAACAGTCAGGTCCGCGCCGAAATTGGTGTCGTACACTTCGTCGGCGCCCATCATTTTCAGGGCGGAGACCAACTTGTCGATGGAATTGACACCGGGTTCCAGGCCGAAGGCCTCGCCCACGGCCACACGGACGGCGGGAGCGATCTGGAACACCACCCGCTTCGTGGAATCGTACAGCACCCGCCAGGCCTTGCCGATCTCGTCCCGGACGGTGATGGCGCCGGTGGGGCAGGCGGCGGCGCACTGGCCGCAGCTGATGCAGTGGGTGTCCGCCAGCTTCCGATCGAAAGCGGGCATCACCTGCAGGTCGCTGCCCCGGTGGGCAAAGTTCAAAATGCCCATGCCCTGCATCTCGTCGCAAACGCGGACGCAGTCGCCGCAGAGGATGCACTTGTTGGGGTCCCGGACGATGGCGGGAGAGGAATGGTCTTTTTCGTAGTGGGGGCGGGTATCCTCAAAGCGGACGTGCCGCACGCCGAACTGCAGCGCCAGATCCTGCAGACGGCACTTGCCGCTCTTCTCGCAGGTGGTGCAGTCCCGGCAGTGAGAGGAGAGCATCAGCTCCAAAATCATCCGCCGGTGCTTTAAGAGCCGGGCGGTGTTGGTGCGGATCCGCATGCCGTCCCGGGGCTCCATGGAGCAGGAGGCGTCGATCTTGCCTTTCTCGTCCTCCACCACACACATCCGGCAGGCGCCGAAGGTGGACAGCTCCGAATAGTAGCAGAAGGTAGGCATGTCGATGCCCGCCTTGCGGATGACCGCCAGCACGTTTTTCTCCCCGTCGAAGGGCACCCGCTGGCCGTCGATGTACATGATTCCCTTTGCCATAGGTCAGCCCTCCTTTGATGCTTCGATGGCGCCGAAGGGACAGCTGCTCACACAGGCGCCGCAGTTGATGCACTTCTCCGGGTCGATGGTATGGGCCTTCTTCACAGCGCCCTCGATGGCCTCCATGGGGCAGTTCTTCCGGCACTTGCCGCAGCCCTTGCACTTTTCCGCGTCGATGACGGGGTGGGGCTTTTCCCGGTTGCAGATGGGGCAGTGATGGTCCACCACGTGGGCCAGATACTCGTTGCGGAAGTATTTCAGGGTACTCTGGACGGGCTTGCAGGCGCTCTGGCCCAGGCCGCACAGGGCGGTGGAGCTGATGGTATCCGCCAGCTCCTCCAGCAGGTCCAGGTCCTCCAGGGTGCCCTTGTTGGCGATGATGCGGTCCAAGATCTCCAGCATCCGTTTCGTGCCCTCCCGGCAGGGGACGCATTTGCCGCAGGACTCCTTCTGGGTGAACTCCATGAAGAACCGGGCTGTCTCCACCATGCAGGTGTCCTCGTCCATGACCACCAGGCCGCCGGAGCCAATCATGGCGCCGATGCCCTTGAGAGAGTCAAAGTCCAGTGGCAGGTCCAGATGCTCCTGGCTGGCGGTGGTAGCGCCGCCGGAGGGGCCGCCGATCTGGACGGCCTTGAACTTCTTGCCGCCCCGGATGCCGCCGCCGATGTCGAACACCACTTCCCGGATGGTGGTGCCCATGGGCACCTCGATGAGGCCGGTGTTCACCACGTTGCCGGTCAGGGCGAAAGCCTTGGTGCCGGGGCTGGTGCGTGTGCCGATGGAGTGGTACCAGTCCACGCCGTTGCGGATGATGAGGGGCACGTTGGCAAAGGTCTCCACGTTGTTCAGCACCGTGGGCTCGGCCCAGAGGCCGTGCTCGATGGTGCGGGGCGGCTTGACGCGGGGCATGCCACGGTTGCCCTCGATGGAGGCGGTCAGGGCGCTGCCCTCGCCGCAGACGAAAGCGCCGGCGCCCATATTCACATGGATGCGGAAGGAGAATTCGGTGCCCATGATGCGGTCACCCAGCAGGCCGTATTCCTCGGCCTTGGCGATGGCGGCCTTCAGGCGGCTGACGGCCAGGGGATACTCGGCGCGGACGTAGATGTAGCCCTCGTCGCTGCCCACGGCCAGGCCCGCGATCATCATGCCCTCCAGTACGCTGTGGGGGTTGCCCTCCATGATGGAGCGGTCCATGAACGCGCCGGGGTCGCCCTCGTCGCCGTTGCAGACCACGTACTTCTTCTCAGACTTCTGCTTCCGGGCGCCGTCCCACTTCCGGCCGGCGGGGAATCCGCCGCCGCCGCGTCCACGGAGTCCGGAATCGGAGATGGTCTTGCAGATCTCCTCGTCGGTCATCTCAAACAGGGCCTTTTCAAAGCCGGAATAGCCGCCCTTGGCGATGTACTCCTCGATGTCTTCGGCATCGCTGCGGCCGCAGTTCTCCAGCACCACCCGGTGCTGGCGCTTGTAGAAAGGAATGTCCTCCTGGCGGGGATAGGCCACGCCGTCCAGGTGGTACACCAGACGGTCGATGATCTCGCCGCCCAGGACGGTCTTTTCGATGATCTCATGGCAGTCCTCGGGCTTGACATGGATGTACATAACGCCCAGCGGCTCGATGTGGACCAGGGGGCCCATCTCGCAGAAGCCGTGGCAGCCGCTCATCTTCACATGAAGGCTCTTCTCCTCATCGGTGTCGTGCTTGAGGCCCACATATACCGTCAGGTCCCGCTTCTCGCACTCGGCCTTGATGTTGTCGTAAATTTTCAGGGCACCGCCGGCAATGCAGCCGGTGCCGGCACAGATCAGGACGGATGTCACCTGCTCGCTCTGTTTCAGGGCGTTCCGGGCATTGGCCTGGAACACATGGAAGCTGTCCCGCGTCATTTTCGCTCTGCTTCTCATACGGCGGCTCCCTCCTTCTTGCGGATGTCCTCCAGCAGCTCCAGCGCCGCTTCGGGGGTCATTTTGGCGTGGACCTCGCCGTCGATGGTCATAACGGGGGCCAGTCCGCAGGCACCGAGGCACGCCACGGTCTCCAGGGTAAACAGACCGTCGGCGGAGGTCTTTTTCTTCCCCGTCAGGCCCAGGTAGTCATGGATGGCGTCATAGATGGGGCCGGATTTGCGCACATGGCAGGCGGTGCCGGCGCAGACCTTGACGATGTGCCGCCCCTTGGCCTCCAGGGAGAAGTTCTCGTAGAATGTTGCCACGCTGTACACTTTGGCGGTGCTGACACCCAGCTTTTCCGCGATCAAAGTCAGAGTTTCCTCACTGAGGTACTTGTACTCTGCCTGGATCTCCTGCATAATGGCGATGAGATTCGCCTGATTGCAGTCATAGCTCTCGATGATTTCGTCAGCCCGGGTCAGTTCGTTGCTCATTGGCATGTCTCCTTACCTGTTCAGAGTAGTAGTTTTTGCCCTGCTCCAAGGGCGGAAGGCTATCCAACAACGGAGTTCTTGAGCCGTATTTTGCCGCTCTTTCAACGCCTCCTCACGTTTCCATCTTGAAAAGCGCCGCATTTTCGCTTATAAATATGGTAAATAATGTGTTTATCATACAGAAATCAAAAGGAGATGTCAACGATGGAAATTTCCAAGGTCAAAAAGGTCACGGTGGCCGGCGCCGGGACCATGGGCACGCTGATCGCCCAGACATTCGCCTCTCACGGATACACCGTCGCGCTTTGGAACCGCAGTGAATCCGGTCTGGAAAGAGGCCGGTCCATTATAGCGGAAAATCTGGAGGCGGTCCCGCCGGAGGAGCGGGACGCGGCCGCTTCCAGGCTCACCATGACCACCGACCCGGATTGCTTCCGGGACGCGGACTTTGTGCTGGAGAGCATCGCGGAGGACATGGATGTCAAGCACGCCTTTTACCGGCAGATCGAGCCGCTTCTGAAAGGGACTTGCCTGGTCGCCACCAACACCTCGGGGCTGTCCATCACCGCCCTGTCCCAGGCTTTCGGAGCTCCGGAGCGGTTCTGCGGCATGCACTGGATCAACCCCGCCAACCTCATCCCGCTCATTGAAGTCATCAGCGGAACATCCACCGCCCCGGAAACGGCGCAGACCGTCTACGCCCTGGCGGAGGACCTGGGCAAAAAGCCCATCCATGTCAAAGACGTCCCGGGCTTCGCCCTGAACCGGCTCCAGTTCGCCGTCCTGCGGGAAGCCCTGCACATGGTGGAGACCGGCGCGGCCTCCATGGAGGATGTGGACAAGGCCATGAAATACGGCCTGGGCCTGCGCTACGCCTGCATCGGCCCCTTTGAGACCGCCGACCTGGGCGGCCTGGACATCTTCTGCGGCATCTCCGAGTACCTGTTCGCGGACCTGGCCGACGACAAGGAGCCTCAGGCGCTGCTCCGGCAGAAAAAGGCGGAAGGAAAGCTGGGCCTCAAGAGCGGCGAAGGCTTTTTCGATTACTCCGATGGCCACGGTGCGAAGGCGGTGGCGGAGCGCAACCGGAAGCTGGCCGCGCTGAGCGAGATCCTCTTTGGATCCTAACACACAAACCCGTTAAAATGCCGTAAAAAAGCTGCCGTCTGCTGTTCGCAGGCGGCAGCTTTTTTCACCAGAGGAAGGGTACCATCCGGTACTTCACTTTTTTCTCATATGCCCGGTAGCCGGGCAGCCCCGCCTCCAGCACCTGCTCCTCATTCCGGATGCGCTTCACCAGAACAGCCGGAACAAACAGGAACGGCAGAAGCGCGGCAGCGGAGCCCAGCACCAGCGGCATAGAGAGGAACAGCACCGTCACCGCCAGATACATAGGGTGCCGCACGATGCCGTACAGCCCGGTGTCGATCACCTTCTGCCCCTCCTGTACCTCCACCGTGCGGGAGAGATGGGCATTTTCCCGCAGCACCTCCACATACAGCCCATAACCCGTGCAGAACAGGACCATCCCCAAAGCAACCACAGGCGCCGGCAGACGCGTCCAGCCAAACCGGAAGTCCAGCCCCGCCAGAACGAACCCGGTTATAAAAATCAGACTGGACAGCAAAATGACGGCCCGCTGCTCCGGCTCCTGTTCCCGGCTGTTCAGCCGCTTTCGCAGCAGCTCCGGCGCCCTGCGGTACAGCACCGCTCCCACTACCGGCATGGGAACGAACAGCAGTGCAAGGAGCCACCACGCGCCGGGAAAATGCCAGGTGCCCGCCGGCCCAAACAGCAGCGCCCCCATCAGGAGCAATCCCGACAGAAGTTTTGCAAACGCACGCATCAAAAGTTTCATAAAACTGCCTTTCTTCCTGCGGATGCACCCCAAACCCGCTATATGCGGATCACATCATCCGCACACGCAGGACCGGCTCATGTGTCCGCTCCCACTCCGGGCCTGTGTATGTCCCGTTGGCCCGGTCAGCACCGCGCAAGCCGCCGCTCTCCGTTCCTTGTAACGGTTCAAAGTACCTCATGTTTTTCCGGCCCACTCCATCAAGCTTTCCTTTTGGGGACAACTGTGGGCACACGCCAAGGCCGCGAGCCGTCAAAGCGTATATGCCCCATTATTTTATTATAATTAGAGTTGTATGCTCTCGTCAATGCCATACACCATGCGGATGTGACCTGCCCAATCGTACGGGTCAGTAAACAGAAAATGGCGGACAGCCTTGCAATGGGTAAAGTCGAAACTGTCTGCTTTGATGCTCCATCCATTCCGCACTGCGGGCAGACACCAGAACCGTTTCTACCTCGTTTAGCTTGGCTTCATCATGGATATCAAAACTGTCTGCTCTGTTACTTCAAAGCCCTCCATGCGGGTGAAAACAAGGGCGCTTTTCAGGAATGCGTACTCTCGTCTGCTCATGGATTTTTGCTCCTTTCAGATAAGCAAAAATCCATGCCGCAAGGGCATGGATTTTCTTGGAGCTACTGAGCGGACTTGAACCGCTGGCCTGCTGATTACGAAGAGTGTCCAAACTCTCAAGCCACTGCTTTCCAGCCCTTTCTTGAGCTTTCCTCTGGGGAATTTTCGCACAAACCTGCTCTTGTACCCTTTCCTTCCCGCCCCATTTTTTCCTGTTGTGGGTCGGAGTGTGGGTCGGGAACCCGCCGAGCAAAACCCACTTTTCAAATATGTGAAAGTATGATACACTATACACATGTAAAATGCAACCTATGGAGGTGTCGACATGAGCGAACGGGAATACGAAGCGCTGCGCAGCGCATTGGCCTCCACCCGCATGGAGGGCTTTCGCGTGACCGAGCAGACGGAAAAAGACTGCATCCGCCTCATGAGCGGCGAAGTTTCTGTGGCCGACCTGGTCAAGGAGATCCTGGCCCGCCCCGCAAAGGCGGTGTGATATGGGATACAGTATTGACCCCATCTCTGCCAACTGTTACCCCGGCACGACGATCCTCATCAATAAATTTGATATCCGTGACGAAGAAAAGCTGAATGAGATCGAAAGCGTCATTTCCTCCGCAAGGTATGCGGAATGGTTGAACACACCACGGTCTTCCGCATTCGACTTCGACCACTACAAGGCCATTCACCGTTTCCTCTTCTCTGACCTGTATGAATGGGCAGGCGAAGTTCGTACTGTGAACATCAGCAAAAAAGGGACTCATTTTACCCCTGCTGAAAGTATTGAACATCAAGCTGCCCTGATTTTTGGGCGACTTCGGACCTGCAATTATTTCAATGGTTTGTCCCATGACAAGTTCGTAGAGGAAATCGTTGATTTCTATTGCTCCACCAACGCTTTGCATCCCTTCCGGGAGGGAAATGGCAGAACCCAGCGCGCATTCCTGACGCAGCTCATCCGCAACGCCGGATATGAGATCAATTTTGCTGATATGGATACCGACCTTCTGATGATAGCAACCATTCAGTCTGCCCAGGGTGTCACGGATCTGCTGAAAGATATTTTCACAGAAAGCATCTTGTCTTAAAACAGGCAACCATATGACCGTTGTGACCGATGTGGTCATGGATCAAGCCTCGCCGAAGTATCCGGCGAGGCTTGACTGGTATCCGCGGTCTGATCATAACTCTGGTTGCCGAGTTCGCCAACGGCTTTCTGGTAACCGTCAAAGCTAACGGCGTATAAAAACGCTGGCTCATTCTGCTGAGCCAGCGTTTTCAATCTTTCGGTATCCTGCATTCATCTGGGGCGTTGGCAGGCGTAAGCAGTTCCACCCACGCCGCATCTGTCTGACTTAGGGCAGGAGCATTCCGCAGGACCCAGAGCAGATAGGCGGACGCTCAGGCACTGAGTGCGGCAAGCCATGCGGCAACGTCTCCGCTCTCCGAGAGAGCTGTCAGAAACGCCTTCATGCCCTCTGTCCGTAAGACATCGTTGGCGCCGGACAGCAGGCGGAGATACTCCTCCAGCATAGCAAGGCTTTCTTCCTCCTGTCCAGCCTCTTCTAGACTTACAGGGAGGAACATACTGGGGGTATCAATCACAGCCAACACAAACGTCTTTCCCTGGTCATAGCGGTCCTCCCTGAAACGCATCCCTATGGCGGTATCCCACCGCGCTTCGACCGCGCCTGCCGCCAGCAGCATCTGCCGGTATCTCCATGCGTATGCGTCCTCATTCGCGGTGTCCGCCCGTGCGGCGTCCAGAAGCGCTTCCCCGGCGACCGTATAGCCGGAGATTTCCATACGCAGTTGCTTCTCCTCCTGCACCGTGTGGATATATTGCATGACGCCGTATACCGCGAGGGCCGCCACCAGGGCCGTCAGGGCGGCAAACACAAGTATGTTTTTCCGTTTCATCATTTTCAAGAAACCGTAAATCGGCCTGTGGTGGCATCAGTGGTATAGATCAAGAATACCCCCTCCCAGGCGTCAACGTAATAAGTCAGCCGCGCATTCGCCGTATAAGTCCCGGTGAGCCCGTTTGTCAAAATGTTGAATCCAACAGGAAAGTAATTATTCGCACTGTCAAAATTCAGCCCCAGTGTGTCGACTGTAACGTCAACATAGCTATTTGCGCCGTCATAGGAATAATTGACCTCTCCCCTTGCTTTATTCATCAAACTCATAAGAGTAGTAATTGGAAGGCCATAGTTCCCCAGGACAGAAATAAATCCCTCTAAAAGCGTACCTAAAACATCTGTATCTCCTTGATTTTCATTCAAGACTGTAGTCCCCTCCATGGAGGCGATACTTGTATCGCTTCCCACCCGCTTCAAACCGATCCTATAATTCTGCACACCAGCGGAAATGAACTGGGCCCCATCAAAATCATCAGCATCAATATTTTTAACGAAAGAACCTAGACGCGCAATGAACCGCTTATTGCTGGAATCTCGATATACTTCAATGGATGATGCCGTGCCGGAACCAGAAAAAATTGCGGTCGACTTAAATGATCCCCTTGCGCTATTGACAAATGTCAAACCGGAAGATGCCGCGGCGGACACAATACCGCTGGCTTCGTTCTGACAGTCGCTGACATATTCCAAATACTGTGACACAAAATCATCTGTCATCACTGAGGTTCCAAAGCTGAAAAATATCTGTTCCGCATGCTCGTCTCTGCCAAAATCTTCTGGAGTGATTGTAATACCAGCGCTAATCGTATCCTGCTGAGCCAACTTGCTGAGGCCAACATCTACTAAGTACGCTTTTCCGTCAATAGTGATGCCACTGCTCAAAAATCCCCGAATCAATGTATAGTCACTACTAATCTCATGAACGCGGACTTTTCCTGTTGCGGTAATTGGATATGTATTCCCGGAAATATCCATGGTGAAATAGACAGTCGCTTCACCCGAATTCTGGCCGGGAGCGATTTGAATGTTGTAGCTATAATCAGTTGTCCCCCAAATCTGTGTACCTGAGTCATCAGATACTGTAGTTTCGCTGGCGGGTGAAATCCCAAAAGCATCCTCAACTTCTTGCAGATTAGAAAGTAAGTTTACTGTAGAATCATTGACGCTTCCGGAGCAGCTCAGGCCATCTGCCGCAAACACGGGAACGCACAGCGACAGACACAGGCCAAGCGCCAAAAACAAGCTGACAAGCTTTTTCATAAACTTTCCTCCTTATTTCTCCTGGCATTTTGCTTCCATTTTATACTTCACAAATCCAGACAACTTCACCGTGCTTCCCGAATTGTTCCTGACTGCAAATGTGTACTTTCCTCTCTCTTCAATTTCGATAGTTTCATCACTGCTACCGTTTGTCACATTGATATAATGAAAAACACCGTCCGCATCAATCAAACCAAAGTCTACACCTGCTGAAAATGGAGTATACGACGCCTTAATCGTTACAGTTTCCCCCGCTTCTAACGGAAACGCTGTATTTGCTTTACCCTTCCCATATGCTTTAATACTCATATTAAAAGAGTTTGTCGCACGCCCAATCACAGTCTCCGACACGTCACGCGCTTCAGGCTTCGGGCTGGTCTCATTAATAGCCCTCACATTTATACAAAGACAAGTAACCATGCTTATGCAGCCTACATTCTTTTATTGTAACTATTCAGGACCCCCGGTCCCAGGCATTACCAACAGGCCCTCGCCTGACCGGAGAGAGCCAATAGGATGGCGTGG
>NZ_JAFBIS010000003.1 GCF_021531435.1 Oscillibacter valericigenes | reverse complement strand
CCCCCGCCCCGTGGGCGACTCCCCCTCATCCGAACTTTCCCGGAGGAGTATTTTCGCTCTTTTCCATTGCACATTTCCACCGGAAATGCTATACTAATAAAATCTATTGGTATGTTTTCCGGTGTGAAGGAGCGCTGCGCATGAATAACAAAAAACTCTCACGCTTGCTGGAACCGAATTTGAAACTGTACTTTTTCTGCCTGCTGGTCTTTTCCGCAGCCGCCGTCACCGTCAGCTGGCCCCTGGCCCTGGTGGAGGGCCTGGCGACCGTGGCGCTGTACGTTTACTCCTCCGAGGTAAATAAAAAGCGTCGTCAGGGCATCTTACAGTACATCGACAGCGTGACGGGCAGCGTAGATACGGCCAGTAAATCCACCCTCATCAACTCCCCCCTGCCCATCATGGTCTTCCGCCCCGACACCGGGGAGGTCATCTGGAGCAACGAGAACTTCCTCCAGCTGGCGGGCGTCCGGGAGCACCTCTTTGAGATGAAGGTGGAGGACGCCGTGCCCGACTTCCCCGCTCAATGGCTGCTGGAGGGCAAGCAGGAGTGCCCGGAGCGGGTGGTGATGAACGGCCGCCGCTTCCGGGTGTACGGCAGCCTCGTCCGGGCCAAGGGCCGGGGCGGAGAGCAGAACCTGGTGGCCACCACCTACTGGGTGGACACCACCGAGGCCGACGAGCTGAAGGAGGCCTACACCGCCACCCGCCCCGTGCTGGCTATTATGATGGTGGACAACTACGAGGACCTGATGAAATCCTGCCCGGACACCCAGCGCAGCGCGGTCCTGGCCCAGATCGACGAGAAGCTGAACAACTGGGCGGCGGGAGACGGATTGCTGCTGAAAACCGAGCGGGACCGCTACCTGTTCATCTTTGAGGAACAGTACTACGCCCACTTCGTGGAGGAGAAGTTCTCCGTCCTGGACGCCATCCGGGACATCAAGGTGGGCGAGGGCGTCCACCCCACGCTGTCTATCGGCATGGGCAAGGACGCGGACAGCATTCCCGAGCTCTACAAGAACGCCAACCTCTCCGTGGAGATGGCCCTGAGCCGGGGCGGTGACCAGGCGGTGGTCCGCAACAAAGTGGACTTCGAGTTCTACGGCGGCCGGGCCAAGAGCACGGAAAAGCGCACCAAGGTCAAATCCCGGGTCATGGCCAACGCCCTCAGCGAGCTGATGATGGACGCGTCGGAAATTTACGTCATGGGCCACAGCTTCGCCGACATGGACGCCGTGGGCGCCGCCGTCGGCGTGTGCTGCGCCGCCCGGAAGCTGGGCAGGCGGGCCCAGATCGTCATCGACGCGGAGCACAGCGCCGCGGGGGCCGTCCTTGCCCGCCTGCGCTCCGTGCCGGACTACGCCGGCGTGTTCGTCACCCCGGCGGACGCCTTTTTGAAGATGCGCCCCGGCGCGCTTTTGGTGGTGGTGGACACCAACCGCCCCGACATGGTGGAGAGCCAGCAGCTTTTGGAGAGCTGCAACCGGGTGGCCGTCATCGACCACCACCGCCGTGCCGCCAGCTATATCGAAAACGCGGCCTTCAGCTTCCACGAGCCCTACGCCTCCTCAGCGGCGGAGCTGGTGACGGAGCTGCTGCAATACATGGTGGAGCCCGCCGACCTCCTGCGGGATGAGGCGGAGGCGCTGCTTGCCGGCATCGTGCTGGACACCAAGCACTTCACCCAGCGCACCGGCGGCCGGACCTTCGAGGCGGCGGCGTTCCTGCGCCGGGCGGGGGCCGACACCGCGGACGTGCAGCGGCTGTTCCAGAACGACCTGGACGACATGATCTCCCGCTACGACATCATCCGCCGGGCGGAGATGTACCGGGACGACATCGCCCTGGCCGTCATTCCCCAGGACGGCGTGGACCGCATCGCCGCGGCCCAGGCCGCCGACGAGCTGCTGACCCTCAAGGGGGTCAAGGCGTCCTTCGTGGTGTACACCAACGGCAGCAGCGTGCTGATGTCCGCCCGCTCCCTGGGCGAGATCAATGTTCAGGTCATCCTGGAGGCTCTGGGCGGCGGCGGCAACTCCACCACCGCCGGAGGCAGGGTGGAAAACGCGAACGTGCTGGACGTGCGCCAGAAGCTGACCGACGCCATTGACGACTATTTCGAGAAATAACATTATAATAAGGAGAAGAACCCATGAAAGTGATTTTACAGCAGGACGTGAAGGGCCAGGGCAAGAAGGGCCAGATGGTGGAGGTCTCCGAGGGCTACGCCCGGAATTTCCTCCTGCCCCGGAAGATGGCCATTCCCGCCACCACCGACGCCATCAACACCATGAACCTGAAGGAGAAGGCACGGAAGGCGGAGGAGGCCCGGCAGAAGGCCGAGGCCGAGGCCACCGCCGAGAAGCTGAAGGAGTGCATGGTGAAGCTCACCGCCAAGGCGGGCAACGGCGGACGGCTGTTCGGCGCCGTCACCACCAAGGAAATCTCCGAGGGGCTGAAGAAGCAGTTCGACATCGACATTCCCAAGCAGAAGCTGGTGCTGGATGAGCCTATCAAAGCGTTCGGCAGCTATCAGGTCAAGGCGAAGCTGGGGTTTGAGGTCGTGGGCACGGTGTACGTGTCTGTGTTTGAGGAGAAGTAATTCTTCCCCCTCCTCAGGGGGAGACGGGGGGAGGGGGGACATTTCTCTTTTGAAAAGAGAAGTGTCCCCCCACGCCCCCCCAAAGAGAAACCCGGGGGGATTTCGAATTTCAACACCGTCGCGGCATTGCGATTCCCGGCCCCTTTTCGGGGCCGCCAATCGCGCCGCTTCCTCGAAACAGGCTCGCTTCATCCGCCGCTGGCGGCGCTTCGCCTGTTTCCCCCACACCCCCTAACGACACAAAGGGGCGGGGCTGCGGCCCCTCCCCTTTGGATTCCCCTCCCGGGGATAGACTGGGGGAGCGCGTAGCGAAGCGGAACGCGCGGGGCTAATGGTAAAGCCCTTACGATGACCACCCCGGAAAGCCGCTGCGCAGTGCCAAATGCGGGGGAGCACGTTCTCTGTTCCTGGGCGGTACGGCGCACTCGGCGGAAGCCTAGCAGGTTTCTGCCGCATGGATTCGCACGCCCCCCGCATTTAAGCAAAAAAGGCGCCTTCTGGCGCCGGTTTTGCGCCCAAGCGTCTTTTTCTTCCACCGTGCACGGCGCATTCTTTTTCGGCAAGACGAAAAAGAATGGGGGGTGCATCCCCCCGTCCCGGCCCCGTGGGCCGGCATTCCCCACGGCCCCGGGCCGTCCTCGTGCCGCCCAGCGGCACATCGTCCCGCGCCTGACGGCGCGCCGGCCCTGTCCGTACCCCCCACTTACTTCATTTTTGAAAAGGAGAACACACCATGGCAGTCAATTTGAAAGGCCGGAGTTTTCTGACTCTGGAGGACTTTACCCCCGCTGAAATCCGTTATCTTCTGGACCTGGCCCACGACCTGAAGGCCAAGCGCCGAGCGGGCATCTGCGAGCCCACCATGAAGGGCAAGCACATCGTCCTGCTCTTTGAAAAGACCTCCACCCGCACCCGCTGCTCCTTCGAGGTGGCGGCCACCCAGGAGGGCGCCCACGTCACCTATCTGGACGCGAACAGCTCCCAGATGGGCAAAAAGGAGTCCCTGGAGGACTCCGCCAAGGTCCTGGGCCGATTCTTCGACGGCATCGAGTACCGGGGCTACGAACAAAAGGTGGTGGAGGACCTGGCGAAGTGGGCGGGCGTACCTGTGTGGAACGGCCTCACGGACGCCGACCACCCCACTCAAATTCTGGCGGACATGCTGACCATCGAGGAGCACTGCCACAAGCCCCTGAACCAGGTGAAGGTGGTGTTCCCCGGCGACGTGCGGAACAACATGTGCTACGCATGGATGATCGGCGCGGCCAAAATGGGCATGCACTTCGTGGCCCTGGGCCCGGAGAAGCTGGCGAAGGAGATGGACCAGGACCTCATCAAGCGCACCTTTGCCACCGCCCGGGAGAACGGCGGCCTCATTGAGATCACCGACCACATGGAGGACGTGAAGGACGCCGACGTCATATACGGCGACATCTGGGCCTCCATGGGCGAGGAGGCCCTCATCCCCGAGCGGGCGGAGCTGCTGTCCCCCTTCCGGGTGACGGAGGAGACATTGAAAGCCACCGGCAACCCCAACGTGCTGTATATGCACTGCCTGCCCTCCTTCCACGACTTTGAGACGAAGCTGGCCAAGGAGTGGCAGGACAAGGGTGTGGACATCCGGGAGGTCACCGACGAGGTGTTCCGCAGCAAGCACTCGGTGGTGTTCGACGAGGCGGAAAACCGGATGCACACCATCAAGGCCGTCATGGTGGCGACTATCGGAAAATAAGAAACGGGGGGAGACCCTTTGGAGAAAAAACGATTTCGGATGCCCACGGCGTTTACCATCCTGTTTTTGCTGATCATCCTGGTGGCCCTTGCCACCTGGTTCATCCCGGCGGGCTCCTATGAGTACGTGGACGGCGTGCCCCAGGCGGGGACCTACCACGCTGTGGCCCAGTCGCCCCAGGGCGTGGGCGCGGTGCTGAAAGCCGCCTTTTCCGGCTTTTACGACGCGGTGGACGTCTGCGTGTTCATCCTGATGGTGGGCGGCTTTTTGGGCGTGGTGATGAAGACCGGCGCCGTGGACGCTGGCGTCAGCCACGTCATCCGGGCGCTGGGCGATAGGGAGAAGTGGCTCATCCCCATTTTGATGCTGCTCTTCGGTCTGGGCGGCACCACGTATGGCATGTGGGAGGAGACCATGGCGTTCTTCCCGCTGCTCATCCCGGTGTTTCTGGCGGCGGGCTATGACGCGGTGACGGCCATCTCCGTCATATTGCTGGGGGCGGGCGCGGGGGTCATCAGCTCCACGGTGAACCCCTTCGCCACGGGCATCGCGGCGGGCTTCGCCGGGGTCTCCCTGGGAGAGGGCATCCTCCTGCGCCTCATCCAGTGGGTGGTGTTTGAGGGGGCGGCCATCTGGTACGTGATGGCCTACGCCGCGAAAGTCAAGCGCCAGCCCGCCCTGTCCGTAGCGGCGGGGGAGAGCGCCCCGGCTTTCACCGCCGGAGAGCCGCTGCCCCTGACGAACAAGCGCAAGGTCATCCTGACGGTGTTCGCCCTGGTGTTCCTCATTATGATCTACGGCGTCATCCCCTTTGACGAGATGGGCGTGGGCCTGCCGGCCTTAGGCTGGTGGTTCCCGGAGCTCTCCGCCCTGTTCCTGGTGGGCGGCGTAGTAGTGGGGCTCATCGACGGCATGGGGGAGACGGAAATTACCGAGACCTTCGTCTCCGGCTGCGGCGAGCTGTTGAGCGTGGCGTTCATCATCGGCATCAGCCGGGGCATCACGGTGCTGATGAACGACGGCGCCATCACCGACACCATTCTGAACTGGGGCGAGCGGGCCCTCTCCGGCGCCGGGCCGGTGGCCTTTGTAGTGCTGGTGTATCTCATCTACCTGCCCCTGACGGTGCTCATCCCGTCCTCCTCCGGCCTTGCCACGCTGTCGGTGCCCATTATGGCGCCGCTGAGCAAGTTCGCGGGGGTGGGCGGCGACCTGGTGGTGACGGCGTTCCAGTCTGCCTCGGGCCTGGTGAATATCATCACCCCCACGGCGGCGGTGGTCATGGGCGCGCTGGCGCTGGGGCATGTGCCCTACGACCGCTGGCTGAAATACGTTTGGAAACTCATTGCGTATTTCCTCATTCTGACGGTGGCGTTTTTGACCATTGGGGTCATTATGGCGTAGGAGTTTTGCCCCCTCCGCAGGGGGACGGGGGGAAAAGGGGGAGAGGTCTTTGGCGCAAAGACCCCTCCCCCTGTGACCCCCTCCAGAAACGTGGGGGCGTTTCGACTCGCCCCCACACCCCCTAACGACTCAAAGGGGAGGGGCTGCGGCCCCTCCCCTTTGGATTCCCCTCCCGGGGATAGGGAGCGGCAGCGACAGCGGAAAGAGAAGCAGGTCAAGTCGGTTTTGCACCCCGGTTTCGCAATTCCCGGTCGCGGGCTGACGACTGAAAGATTCAGCAAGGCTTGGCCCGCGCCCAACGCTGGATCCAGCCCCAAATGCCCAATGTCTCTTGTTGGGACCCCCGTACACAAGCAAAAAAGGCACAAAGTGCCGTTTTGCGCGAAACATTTTTTCTTTTCCACCGTGCACGGCGCATTTTCTTTTTGATGTTTCAAAAAGAAAATGGGGGGTGCATCCCCGCCCGGCGAAGCCGGGCCGTCCCCCGTCCTGCGCCGTGGCGCGAAAACTCCGTCCCGCGCCGTGGCGCGAAAACTCCGTCCCGCGCCGTGGCGCGAAAACTCCGTCCCGCGCCGTGGCGCGAAAAACCCCCGTTTTCCGACCCATGGGCAGAAAAGAAGGGGGCAAAAGCCCCCCTTCTTACTGATGCGTCTCCTCATACTCCCGCAGCGTCCCCTCCGTCATCAGCGACAGCTTGTGCAGCCGCTCATTCACCATGTCCCACATGCACATGGGCAGATGGTCCCGGTGGCCCCGGTGGAGCGTCACGCACTCAAAGCAGTTGCCGTGGTGGGGGCACGCTTCCTTGCAGGGGCAGTGGTCGCCGCTCTCCCGTACCTGCCGCAGAAACTCCTGCTTGATGGCCATGGCCTCCTCGTGGCGGCCCTCCCGGTCCAGGTCGTTCTGCCGGATGGCCAGCTCGTTGCCGTCGATTTTCATACATCTTCCTCCTCAAATGTAAAGTCCTGCCCCGCCCGGCTGACGGGCACCGTCCGGGCCGCGAAGCCGGGATACCGGGCCAGAAATTTCTCTGTAAAACCAAAATCCCCCCACTGGTGCATGGGCAGGAAGCGGCGGATGTCCGCCAGCTCCAGAAAATACTTGGGGCCCCGGAAACCGTCCTCCCCCAGCCGGGGGTCCAGGGGCAGCATGGCCAGGTCGATGCGCCGCCCCCGGAGGGGCTCCGTGTATCGCTGGAAATTGACCTCCATGTTCCGGTTCCAGCCGGGGTCCTCCCCCTCCCAGTGCCACCAGTTCAGGTCCCCGGCGTGGAAAACGGTTTTCCCGTCCGCCGTCACTAAAAACGCCACGCCCTCGTCGGTGGAGGGCAGGGTCTCCACCGTGACGCCGGGCAAGGGAGAGACGGCGTCCTGCTTCCCCAGGCGCAGGCACCGGGCGGCTGTTTCTTCGGAAACGCCCCATTTTTCCAGGTTCCGGGCCGTCAGGCGGATGTCGCTGCCCAGCAGAAACGCGTCGGCATCAAGCCGGAAAATTTCGGGGTTGAAGTGGTCCTCATGGCGGTGGCTGGAAAAGACCAGCAGGGGGACCCCCGGCCGCAAAACCGGGAGTTCCCCTTTCCACCAGTCAAATAACAATGTAACGCTGGGCAGCTCCACCCAAAAGCCGCTGTGGGCCAGGAATGTGACCCGCGTCATTTCAGCTTCACGGCGGTGCCGTAGGCGATCACTTCCGCCGCGCCCTGCATGACGGCGGAAGAGCCGAACCGGACGTTGATGACGGCGTCGGCGCCCAGGGCGGTGGCCTCGTCCACCATCCGCTTAGTGGCGATCTGGCGGGCCTCGGTCAGCATCTCGGTGTAGCCGGTGATCTCACCGCCCACCAGGGTCTTCATGCCGGCCATGAAGTCCTTGCCCACGTTTTTAGACTGGACCACGGTGCCCTTCACCAGGCCCAGGGGCTCCACCTCTTTACCGGGTACATAGTCAATATTCAGCAGCAGCATCTTCTTCTCCTCCTTCAATTTCTTTCAAGCGTATACGAAAACTGATCCACAAGGGGACGATGGTCCCCAGATTGATGAGAGCAAGCACCAGCAGTACGACGGACAACACGGCGCTGTCCACCTCCCGGCGGCACCACAGCAGCACCGCCGCCGCGATGAGCCGCAGCACCGTGTTGAACACGGCGCTCCAGAGGGCGCTTTTCCGGCGGCTTGATTGCCGGTCAGTATTGGGCGGCGTCATCTTCCTCGCCTCCCTTGATCTCTTTCAGGCGCTGGCGCAGGGCCAGGAGCACGCCGATCACCACGGCCCCGCCCAGCACGCTGTAGATCAGCAGGAACAGGATCGCGGCAAAGCACTCGCCGTCCCGGATAAACGTCACGGCGGCAAAAACGGAGCCGATGACCAGGGGCAGGACGTAGAACAGGACGAACACGGCCGCAATGATGGAGCCGATGCGCTTTCTGCGCCGGTCAGAACTGCCTGGCATCGTCGATCTCCCTCCTTCCGATCTCCCGGATGCGCTGCACCAGGGACAGGATGACCCCCAGGGCTACCACCGTCGGGACGGCGATGAACACCGCCAGCAGCGGCAGGGGCGGCGCGCCCGCCGGGTCCGTCTCAAAGGCCCAGAGGAACAGCCAGATGAGCCCCAGCATCAGCAGCACCATCAGCACCGTCACCACCACCGGGGCCACATACCGCACCCGGATGTCCTGGGACTGCTTGTTCTGGAAGGTGGTGCCGGATTGCTCCATCTCCGCCATTTTCTCCAGCAGCGCGTCGGCGTCCAGGGCGTCCAGCCGGTCCGGGCAGTCCGCCAGCTCGCCGCAGAGTTTCGCCGCGGCGTCCAGATTCTGCCGCTCCCGTTCCAGCGTCACCAGATGGCGGCGCATCCCGTCTCCCACCGTGTGGGCGCCGGAGAGCATCTGCCGGATGTCCTCCAGCGGCACGCCCAGCTTGCGCAGCAGCTTGATGCGCCGCAGGGTCTCCACCTCGGCCTCGCCGTAGTCCCGGTAGCCGTTGTCGCTGTTCCGCCGGGGGGCCAGCAATCCCTCGGCCTCGTAAAAGCGGATGTTCTTCTTCGTGATGCCCACCAGGGCCTCCACTTCGTTGATTTTCAAGCCGTTCACCTCGTTTCTGAGGGTATCGTACACCTTCCAGAAAGGGGAAGGTCAAGAGGTTTTTCAAAAAAACTTTCGGAGGGGTGCAAATCCCCCGCCGGGTATGGTATGATAATACCATGGAACGACAGGAGTTGACAACTGAAAACGTGCTGGCGACCCTGCCGGGGCCGCTTTTGGCCTGGTACCGGGAAAATGCCCGGGACCTGCCCTGGCGGCGGACGGAGGACCCGTACCGCATCTGGGTGTCGGAGATCATGCTGCAGCAGACCCGTGTGGCGGCGGTTCTGGGCTACTACGCCCGGTTTCTCGAAGCCTTCCCCTCGGTGGAGGCTTTGGCAAACGCCCCGGAGGACCGCCTGATGAAGCTGTGGGAGGGGCTGGGCTATTACAGCCGCGCCCGGAATCTGCAGAAGGCGGCGAAAGCCGTGGCGGAGATGGGCGGCTTCCCGGATACCTACGAGGGGCTGCTGAAACTGCCGGGGGTGGGGGACTACACCGCCAGCGCCATCGCCTCGGCTGCCTTCGGGCGGCGGGAGGCGGCGGTGGACGGCAACGTCCTCCGGGTGGTGACAAGGCTCACCGACTGCCATGACGACATCCTGGACCCCAGGACGAAAAAGACCGTCCGGGAGCGGGTGCAGGCCGTCATGCCGGCGGAGGCGGCGGGCATCCGCGTGTTCAACCAGGCTACGATGGAGCTGGGGGCCACGGTGTGCGTCCCAAACGGTCCGCCCAAGTGTGACGCGTGCCCCGCCCGGGACTTCTGCCTGGGCCGCATCCGGGGCACGGCGGAGAGCCTGCCGGTCAAGAAACCGAAAAAGGCCCGGAGGGTGGAGGAAAAGACCGTGTTCCTCCTGCTGCGGGAGGGCAAGGCTGCCCTGAGCCGCCGCCCCGACAGCGGCCTTTTGGCGGGGCTGTGGGAGTTCCCCAACGTGGAGGGGGCTTTGGACGAGCGGGTTGCGGCGGAGGCGGTGAAGGCCATGGGCCTGACCGCCGTGGAGTGGAAAAACAAGCTGACGGCGAAGCACATCTTCACCCATGTGGAGTGGCACATGACGGGCTACACCCTGAGCGTGTCCGGGGACGGCCCGGCGGAATGGGAGTGGGTGGACGCGGACGGGCTGGAGGCCCACGCCGTCCCCTCGGCCTTTGCCCGGTACTACGCCGAGGCGAAGGAACAGATGAAAGGATAGAGAAGCATGGGATGGTTAGTTGGCCTGCCGCTGGGGATTTTCCGGCTGCTGCTGGGCTTCTTGACGCTGGCCCTGCGGCTGGCGGTGCCCATTGCGCTGATTGTGGCGCTGGTGGTGCTGTACCGCCGCAGCAAGGGCGGTGGACAGCCAAAGCGTGAAAAGCCCAAAGAGCCGGAATTCAAGGGCCCGGTGTACACCGTGGATTATAGAGAAGTGGACGAAGATGAAGCTCATTAAGATTTTGCTGCTGGTGCTGCTGCTCCTGCTGGCGCGGAAGCTGGCGTGGTGCCTGCGGTGGCTGTGGTGTTATTACCATGGCAGGGAGACCCCGGCGCCGATTTCCTTCCTCCCCCGGCGGAGCGGGGAGACCTTTGCGGGGCATGTGCGGCGGAAGGAACAAGAGAAAAACGAGGATTAAGGGAGAAAACAATGGCACAGCTTTATTTCAAATACGGAGCCATGGGCTCCAGCAAGACGGCAAACGCGTTGATGGCCCGGTTCAACTACGAGGAGCGGGGCCAGCAGACGCTGCTGGTGAAGCCCCGGCTGGACACCCGGGACGGCGACCATATGGTGGTCTCCCGCATCGGACTGAAATACCCCTGCATCTACTTTGACGAGATGCGGGAACTTTCCATCATGGAGCTGCAGCAAAACGCCTGCATCATCGTGGACGAGGCCCAGTTCCTGACGAAGGAGGAGGTCATGTACCTGGTGTACATCGTGGACGACCTGGGCATCCCCGTCATCTGCTACGGCCTGCGGGCGGACTTCAAGGGCGACCTGTTCCCCGGCAGCGAGGCGCTGCTGGTGATGGCGGACAAAATTGAGGAAGTCAAGACCATCTGCTGGTGCGGCAAAAAGGCCATGTTCAACGCCCGGTTCGATTCCACGGGCAAGGTCCTCAAGGAGGGCGAGCAGGTGGTGCTGGGCGCCAACGACCAGTACATCGGCCTGTGCCGCAAGCACTGGCGGGAGGGCAACCTGGGCCCGGACTTTGACATCACGAAGCTATGATTTGTAACCTGTGTCCCCGGAACTGCGGGGCGGAGCGGACGGAGACAAAGCGGGGCGGCGTGTGCCGCCAGCCCAGCGTTCCGGTGGCGGCGAAGGCCATGCTGCACCAGTGGGAGGAGCCGTGCCTTGTAGGGGAGCACGGCGCCGGGACCGTGTTTTTCTCCGGCTGCAACCTCCGGTGCTGCTTCTGCCAGAACGGGCCCATCTCCCAGGGGGAGGTGGGGAAACCCATCGCGGCCGCCCGCCTGCGGGAGATTTTCAAGGAGCTGATTTCCCAGGGGGCCGCCTGCCTGGACCTTGTCACGCCTACCCACTTTACACCCGTCATTCTGGAAGCGCTGGGGGACGAGCCCTGGCCGGTGCCGGTGGTGTGGAACTGCGGCGGGTATGAAAAGCGGTCGACGCTGCGGCTGCTGGAGGGCAGGGTCCAGGTGTACCTGCCGGACCTGAAATATGCCCTGCCGGGGCCCGCGAAAAAATACTCGGCGGCGGAGGATTACTTCGACTGGGCCAGTACCGCCATTTTGGAGATGTTCCGCCAGACCGGGCCTTACAAAATCGAAAACGGCCTGCTGACCCGGGGCGTTCTCATCCGGCATTTGATTTTGCCGGGGGAGCTGGAGAACACCCGCCGCGTCATCGACTGGGTGGCGGCGACCTTCCGCCCCGGCGATGTGCTGTTCTCTTTAATGAGCCAGTACACGCCCCAGCCGGGGGCGGCGGGGAATCTCGCCCGCCATGTGACAAGGGCGGAGTACCGCGCGGCGGTGGAGTACATGGAAAACTGCGGCATCACCGACGGCTTCACCCAGGAGCGGACCTCCGCCAGGGAGGAGTACACCCCGGATTTTGACCTGCGGGGGATTTGAAACGGTTTCTTCCGGCGGTTCTTGACGAAGCGCACGGGATACGATAAAATAAAAGTGCTCTTGAAAATCATGGGTTGAAAAATGGAATATCACAATTTGACTTCGCATCTCCCGGGAGATGCGGGGATGAGGAAATTCGGTGAGAGTCCGAAACGTGCCGGCACTGTAAGCGGGAGGCCTGACCTAAACGCCCTTGGGCGCTGAACGTGAGTTCGCCATTGGAGTGATCTGAGAAGGTGGGTCAAAGCCGCAGGAGATGCGCCTCCCTACCGCAAGTCAGGAGACCTATTTTGTGGAAGTATGACAGGGAGGCGGGGACGCTTCACTGCTTTTTGCTGTGGAAATATCGGCCGCGGCAGTCGTCAGACTGCCGCGGTTTTTTCTTTTAGAACAGGGGAAAGCTGGGAGTGCGGCGGTCTCCGCCGCAAAAACACCTGAAGGAGAGACCATATGAAACGAATGCTTTGCGCGCTGCTGTGCGGCGTGCTGCTGACGGCGCTTTCGGCCTGCGGCGGCAGCGGGCCGGTGCCTGCTGAAACGGAGCCGCAGGCGGAGACCGTTACCTTTACCGACGACCTGGGCCGGGAGGTGACGGTGGCGAAGCCCCGCCGGGTGGCGGCCCTCATCGGCAGCTTCGCGGACGTCTGGTGTCTGGCCGGGGGCCGGGACACCCTGGTGGCCGCGGCCAATGACAGCTGGACCCAGTTCGACCTGGATTTGCCGGAGACGGTGGCGAACCTGGGGACTACCACCGAGCCCAACGCGGAGCTGCTGTTGGCGGCGGAGCCGGACTTCGTCATCGGCAGCACCAAGACGGAGGCGGACCTGGAGCTGCTGGAGCTGCTGGAGCAAAGCGGCATCCCGGCGGCGTACTTCAACGTCAGCTCCTTTGCGGACTACCTGCGGATGCTGGACATCTGCACCCGGCTCACCGGCTGCCCGGAAAATTATGAGGCCTACGGCACGAACGTGCAGGCGCAGATCGACGCGGCGAAAGCCCGGGCCGACGGCAGCGGGCCCAGCGTGCTGTATGTCCGGGCCACAGGCTCCAGCTGCAAGGTGAAGAACAGCCGCGACACCGTGCTGGGCGAAATGCTGGCGGACCTGGGCTGCGTCAACATCGCGGACAGCGAGAGCGGCCTGCTGGAGAACCTCAGCCTGGAGACGATTTTGGCGGCCGACCCGGACTATATCTTTGTGGTCATCCAGGGGACGGACACCACCAAGGCGGAACGCCTGCTGGAGACCACCCTGCTGTCCAACCCCGCCTGGGACGGGCTGACCGCCGTGCGGGAGGGCAGATACCATGTGATGGACCAGCGGCTGTACAATGTGAAGCCCAACGCGAGGTGGGGAGAGGCGTATGAAAAATTGGCGGACATCCTGTATCCAGAAGGATAATTATTTGCGGATATACGCGGCGCTGGCGGCGCTGGTGCTGGCGGTATCGCTGCTGAACCTGTGCCTGGGGGCGGAAAAGGTGCCCCCGGCGGAGGTGCTCCGGGCGCTGACCGGCGGGGGAAGCGGGACCACGGCGTTCCGCATCGTCCGGTATGTGCGCCTGCCCCGGCTGTGCGCCTGCCTGCTGGCGGGCGGCGCACTGGCGGCCTCCGGCGCCATCATTCAGGGGGTGCTGTCCAACGCTCTTGCGGCGCCCAGCACCATCGGCGTCAACGCGGGGGCCGGACTGACGGTGGCGCTGTGCTGCGCCATCGCGCCCACCGCGGTGAAGCTGGTGCCGCTGGCGGCCATGGCGGGGGCGTTCCTGGGGGTGATGACGGTGCTGCTCATCGCCCGGCGGACGGGGGCCTCCAAAATCACCCTGGTGCTGGCGGGCGTGGCGGTGTCCAGCATCTTCAGCGCCGGCATCGACGCGGTGGTCACCTTCGTGCCGGAGGCCCTGAACGGCTACTCCGACTTCCGCATCGGCGGCTTTTCCGGCGTTTCCATGGCCCGGTTGCTCCCCGCCCTGTGGCCCGCGCTGCTGAGCTTTGTGCTGAGCCTGAGCCTGCACAACGAAATGGACGTGCTGCTTTTGGGCAGGGAGCAGGCCCAGAGTTTGGGCCTTCCGGCGGAGCGGCTGCGCATCGTCCTGCTGGGCCTTGCGGCGGTGCTGGCGGGCTCGGCGGTCAGCGTGGGGGGACTGGTGGGCTTTGTGGGCCTCATCGTGCCCCACATCATGCGCCGCTTGGTGGGCGAGGAGAGCGGCCCCCTGCTGGTGTCCTCCGTCCTGGGGGGCGCGGCGCTGCTGGGCGGATGCGACCTGCTGGGCCGCATGCTCTTCGCACCCTACGAAATTCCGGTGGGCATCGTCATGGCCCTGGCGGGCGGCCCCTTCTTCATCTGGCTGCTGCAAAGGAGGGGACGGCTCCATGATTGAACTGCAAAACGTGACCGTGGGCTACGGCGGAAAGCCGGTGCTCCGGGAGGTGTCCATGGCCTTTCCGCCGGGACAGGTGACGGTGCTGCTGGGGCCCAACGGCTGTGGCAAGAGCACCCTGATGAAAACGGCGCTGGGCCTCCTGCCCCGGCAGGGCGGAGAAATTCTTTACGACGGCGTGGACCTGGCGCGTCTGACGGCCCGGCAGGTGGCCCGGAAAGCGGCCTACCTGCCCCAGTCCCGGGAAATTCCCAGCATCACCGCCCGGCGGATGGTGCTCCACGGGCGGTTCCCCTACCTGGGCTACCCCCGCCGCTACCGGGCGGAGGACTATGAGACCGCGCGCAAGGCCCTGGAATGGGCGGGGGCGGGCGACCTGGCCGACCGGCCCGTGGGGGAGCTCAGCGGCGGTCAGCGGCAGAAGGTGTATCTGGCCATGGCCCTGGCCCAGGACACGGAGACAATTTTTATGGACGAGCCCACGACCTATCTGGACGTCCGGCACCAGCTGGAGGTCATGGCGGTGTCCCGGCGGCTGGCGGACATGGGCAGGGCGGTGGTGCTGGTGCTCCACGACCTGTCCCTGGCCCTGCGGGAGGCGGACCGGCTGGCGGTGCTGTCAGAGGGCACCCTGCGCCAACTGGGTACGCCGGAGGAGGTTTTCGGCAGCGGCGAGCTGGACCGGGCCTTCGGCGTGACGGTGCGGCGGGTCCCGACAGAGAGCGGCTGGCTGTACTACTGCCGGGAAAAACAGGAATCGAAGGAGACGGAATGATGGCGTATTTTCCGTTTTTTGTGGATTTAAATGGAAAAACCGGGCTCATCGTGGGCGGCGGCGCGGTGGCGCTGCGAAAGGCGCGAAAGCTCCTGCCCTATGGCCCCCGGCTGACCGTGGTGGCCCCGGCGCTCCGCCCGGAGTTTCAGGAACTGGAGGGCGTGGCGCTGCTGCGGCGGCCCTTTGAGGAGGCCGACCTGGAGGGCTGCGGTTTTGCCGTGGCCGCCACAAACGACCGGGGGCTGAACCACCGGGTGGCGGAGCTTTGCAAAGAGCGGCGCATCCCGGTGAACGCGGCGGACAGCCGGGAGGACAGCACCTTTCTCTTTCCCGCCCTGCTGCGGCGGGGGGAGCTGTCCGTGGGCGTCTCCGCCAGCGGCGCGTCGCCCGCGGCGGCGGCCTGGGTCCGGGACCGGTTCGCCCAGGCGCTGCCGGAGAACCTGGAGGAAATTCTGGAGTTTCTGGAGGACGTCCGGGAGCCGCTGCGACAGGCGGTGCCGGACGGTGAGACCCGCCGGCGGCTGCTGGCGTCCCTGGCCGTGGCCTGCATGGAGGCCGGACGGCCCCTGACGGAGGCGGAACTGGGCCGGAGATTGGCCGACGCGGAGAGGGGAGAGCCGGTATGACGGAAAAAACAGGCTGTGTCTGGCTCATCGGCGCGGGCTGCGGCAGCGCGGACCTCATTACCGTGCGGGGGCTGAAACTGCTGCGGCAGTGCGACGTGGTGGTGTATGACGACCTCATCGACAGCGCGCTGCTGGCGGAGGCTCCCCGGGAGGCCAAGCGCATTTACATGGGCAAGCGGTGCGGCAGGCACTCGGCGCCCCAGGAGGAAATCTCCCGCGTCCTGGTGGAGCAGGCCCGGGCGGGGCGGAACGTGGCCCGTTTAAAGGGCGGCGACCCCTTTGTGTTCGGCAGGGGCGGCGAGGAGGCCCAGGCCCTGCGGGAGGCGGGCGTCCCCTATGAGGAGGTGCCGGGCATCTCCTCCGCCATCGCCATTCCCGCCGCCGCCGGCATCCCGGTGACCCACCGGGGCGTCAGCCGGAGTTTGCATATCATCACCGGCCACACCGCCGCCGGCGGCCTGCCGGAGGGGGCGGAGCATCTGGCGGCTCTGGAGGGAACGCTGGTGTTCCTCATGGGCCTGCGCCATCTGGAGCAGATCGCGGAAAGCCTGCTGGCGGCGGGCAAGTCCCCGGATACCCCGGCGGCGGTGGTCTCCGGCGGAAACGCGGCCCATCCCATGACCGTGCGGGCCACGCTGGGCACCATCGCCCGGCGGACCCGGGAGGCGGACGTGCGCCCGCCCGCCGTCATCGTGGTGGGCGGCACGGCGGCGCTGGACCTCTCCGGGACGGTGGAAAAGCCCCTGGCGGGCGTCCGGGTGGGCCTCACCGGAACGGACGAAATGGCGCGGCGGCTGCGCTCCGCTCTGGAGCCTCTGGGCGCGAATACCCGGCAGGTGGAGCGGGCGGAGGTTCAGGAGCTTCCCACGGAGCTCGACTTTACGGAGCTGTTCCGGGACCGCCGCTGGCTGGTGTTCACCAGCGTCAACGGCGTGGAGACCTTCTTTCGCCGCCTGGGGCGGGAGCGGGTGGACCTGCGGCGCATGAGCGGATGCAGGTTCGCCGTCATCGGCGCCGCCACTGGCGCGGCGCTGGAGCGCCACGGCATTTTGCCGGACCTGTGCCCCTCTGTCTACACCAGCGAGGCCCTGGCCGCCGTCCTGACGGAGCGGGGGGCCGGAGATGTGGTGCTGCTGCGCTCCAAAGAGGGAACGCCCCAGCTCCCGGAACTGCTGCGCGGGCGGGGCGTCCCGGTGCGGGATGTGCCCATCTACACGGTGCGCACCGATACCGACACGGCGGAGGGGGCCAAAGAGGTTTTGGAGACCCTGGACTACCTGGCCTTTTCCAGCGCCGGGGGCGTGGAGCGGTATTTCAACCTCCACGGCGCCGTCCCGGAGAGGGCCGTATGCGTCTGCATCGGGAGCGCTACCGCCGGAGCTTTGCGCGCCCGGTATGAAAAGCCGTTCCTGACGGCGCCGTCCATCTCCGCCGAAGGCATCGCGGAGGCGGTTTTGGAGCACCGGAGAGCCGGTGTTCCCTGCAAAATTGATAAGAAATGAGGTCATCACATGCGTAAACGGGAAAAACAAGCGGTGGCTTTGACCGCGGTACTGAGCCTGGCCCTGTGCGGCGTGCCCTCCGCCTCCGCCATGCACATCATGGAGGGCTATCTGCCGCCCTCCTTCTGCGTGATCTGGGGCGTCATCTGCCTGCCCTTTCTGGCGGCGGGGGTCCTCTCCATCCGCCGCATCGCGAAGGAGCAGCGGAAGGCCATGCTGCTGCTGGCCATGGCGGGGGCGTTCGTCTTTGTGATCTCGTCCCTGAAAATCCCCTCCGTCACCGGCAGCTGCAGCCATATGACCGGAACGGGCCTGGCGGCTATCCTCTTCGGCGTGCCGGCCACGGCGGTGCTGGGCGTCATCGTGCTGGTGTTCCAGGCCATCCTGCTGGCCCACGGCGGCCTGACCACCCTGGGGGCCAACACGTTCAGCATGGCCATCGCCGGGCCGCTGGTCAGCTGGGGCCTTTACCACGCGGGGAGAAAGCTGAACCTGCCGAAAAAGCTGAATGTCTTTCTGGCGGCTGCCGTGGGCGACCTGTTCACCTACTGCGTCACCAGTGTACAGCTGGCTATGGCCTATCCCAGCGATAACGGCGGCGTGGCCGCTAGCACAGTGGAGTTTCTGGGGGTGTTCGCCCCGACCCAGCTGCCTCTGGCAATCATCGAGGGCCTTCTGACCATGCTGGTCATCATGGGCATGGAGAGCTACGCCATGCCGGAGCTGCGGGCCATCGGCTACGCGAAGGAGGTTTGACATGAGCAAGAATCAAAAAATCGCGGCGGCGTCCCTGCTTGCCGTGTTGGTCATCGCCCTGGTGCCCCTCTTTGCCCTGAAGGGCGCCGAATTCGGCGGCAGCGACGACGCCGGGAGCCAGATGGTGGAGACCATCCGGGGCGAGGGATACGAGCCCTGGTTCACCCCCGTGCTGGAGCAGCTCATCGGCGGCGAGCTGCCCGGCGAGGTGGAGAGCCTGTTCTTCTGCCTGCAGACAGGCATCGGCGTGGGCGTCATCGCCTTCGGCTTCGGCTATCTGGTGGCCCGGAAGAAATATTCCGGGAAGGCGGAGCAAGGCGGGGCGGCATAATGGCTGCGGTTTTGGCGGGCTTCGTCCTGTTCAGCCTGTTTGTGGGCACGCTGCCCACGGCGGCTGCCCTGGCGCTCTGCGTCCTGGCAGGCGGCGCGCTGGCGGTATTTGGACACCACAGCCACGGCGGAGTCCTGGTCATCGACGTCTATGCCCGGCGCTCCCGCTATTTTGCCTGGTCCCCGGCGCTGAAAACCGGCGGATGCGTGCTGCTGCTGGTCCTCTGCGTGGCGTCTCCCTCTCCGTGGGTCCCGCTGGCGCTGGCCCTCATCATGGCGTTTCTGACGGTTTGGGGCGGCATCCGTTTCCATGATTATCTGGCCCTGCTCAGCCTGCCGGCGGCCTTTCTGCTGCTCTCCGGTCTGGCACTGCTGTGGGACTACGTCCCGGTGATGGACGGGGTCGCGGCCATCCCCCTCTGGAACGGCTGGCTGGTGGTCACGGCTGCGGCCCAGGTTCGGGCACGGCTGGTGATGGCCCGGGCGCTGGGGGCGATGAGCTGCCTGTATTTTCTGAGCCTGTCCACCACCATGCCGGAAATTCTCTCCGTGCTGCGGCGGGCCCATGTGCCCTCCGTGATGACGGAGCTGGCGGTTTTGATCTACCGCTATCTCTTCGTGCTGCTGTCCGCCTATGAGACTATGCAGGACGCGGCGGCCAGCCGTCTGGGGTACAGCACCTTTGCCCGGAGCATCCGGACCACCGGGGCGGTGTACGGCAACCTGCTGGCGGCCAGCTTCCGGCGCGCCGGGGCCTGCTTTGACGCCATGGAGAGCCGCTGCTACGACGGAGAGATCCGTTTTTTGGAGCGGGAAAAGCCCGTGACGCTGCCCGCGGCGCTGCTGTTCGGCGGCCTGCTGGCGGGCACGGCGGTCTGTATGATGACAGGAGGCGGCTGATGGAGGAGCTTTTGCGGTTTGAACACGTCTCCTTTGCCTATGAGGACGGCGCGGAGCGGCGCTTGGCGCTGCGGGACTGCTCCGTCTCCATTGGGGCCGGGGAGCGCATCGCGGTGCTGGGCAGCAACGGCGCCGGGAAGTCCACCTTTTTCCTGCTGGCAAACGGCGTGCTGTGCCCGAAGGAGGGCGCCGTCTTTTTCCACGGGGAGCCGGTGGGCAGGAAAAAACAGGAGCTGAACCGGCTGCGCCGGGGCGTGGGGCTGGTGTTTCAGGACCCGGACGTCCAGATTTTGGGCGGCACCGTGGAGGAGGAGATCAGCTTCGGCCCCATGAATCTGGGCCTACCCCGGCAGGAGGTCCGCCGCCGCATGGACAGCGCGGTGGAGCGGATGCGTCTGGAGGACCTGCGGCAGCGGGCGCCCCAGTACCTCTCCGGCGGAGAGAAGAAGCGGGTCTCCATCGCCGACGCCCTGGCCATGGAGCCGGAGCTGCTGCTGATGGACGAGCCGGCGGCCAGCCTGGACCCGGAGAACTGCCTCCGTCTGGAGGAAACGCTGGACGTGCTGGGGGAGCAGGGCCTTGCCCTGGCGGTAGCGACCCATGATGTAGATTTCGCGTGGCGCTGGGCGCGGCGCATTCTGGTGTTCCGGGACGGCTGTCTGGCGGCGGACCGGACGCCGGAGGAAATTTTTTCGGACACGGCGCTGCTGGACGATTGCCACCTGGCGCGGCCCATGCTGTTCCGGGCGGCGGGGGCGATGGGCCTCCGGCCACGGCCCCGCACCATGGAGGAGTTTGAGCGGGCGGTCTCCGGGAGACAGGGAGGAGAGACGGTATGAAAAAAGCGGTGGTCTGTGTCAGCTTCGGCACCAGCGTGCCCGCCGGACGGGAGAACATCACGGCGGTGGAAAACGTGCTGCGGCAGGCGGCACAGGACAGAATGTTTATCAGCGCCTTTACCAGCCCCACCATCCGCCGCATCCTGCGGGAGCGGGGCGAGACGGTGTACAGCCCGGCGGAGGCGCTGGAGGCGCTGCGGAGCCGGGGGGTCACGGAGGTTTTGCTCCAGCCCACCCACATCCTGCGGGGCCATGAGTATGACAAATTGAAGCGGGAGGCGGCGCCCTGGCGGGACAGGTTCGACAGCCTGCGCGTCGGAAGACCGCTTCTGTCGGATACGGAGGATTTGCGGGCGCTGGCGGCGGGCCTGTCGGCGGCTTATCCTCAACAAAACGGCGAGACCCTGGTGCTGTTCGGCCACGGAACGGACCATGCGGCTGATTTGGTGTACCCCGCTTTGCAGACGGCGTTCCGTCTGGCGGGCCGGACGGACGTGCTGGTGGGGACCGTGGAGGGTTGGCCCGCCTTCGGGGACGTGCTGGCGCAGCTCAGGGCCCGGAGCGGAAAAACCGTGCATCTGGTGCCGCTGATGCTGGTGGCCGGGGACCACGCCCTGAACGACATGGCGGGCGCGGACCCGGACAGCTGGAAGTCCCGGCTGGAGGCGGAGGGCTTTGCCGTCCGCGCCTCCCTGCGGGGGCTGGGCGTGATGCCGGCGGTCCAGGCCATGTACCGGGCCCATCTGGAGGAAGAATTGCGGAAAGATGGCATTTGAGTATTACATCCGAAGCGGACAGAAAAAACTGCGCTGCGGCTATACCACCGGCACCTGCGCGGCGCTGGCGGCGGCGGGCGCCGCCCGGCTGCTGCTGACCGGCGCGCCGCCGGAGACGCTGCGGCTGGTCACCCCAAAGGGCGTCGCCGTGGAGGTGGAACCGGCGGAGTGGGCGCTGGAGGACGGCGCGGCCCGCTGCGCCGTCTATAAGGACGGCGGCGACGACGCCGACGTCACCACGGGCCATCTGGTGGTGGCCACCGTCACGAAAACGGCCTCCGGCATCGCCATTGACGGCGGCAAAGGCGTGGGTCGGGTGACGAAGCCGGGGCTGGACCAGCCCGTGGGGGCGGCGGCCATCAACCGTGTGCCCCGCCAAATGATTGCGAGCGCTGTACAGGCGGTATGTGAAGATACGGGATACGAGGGGGGACTCTCCGTCGTCATCTCCGTCCCGGACGGCGAGGAACTGGCCCGCCGGACGTTTAACCCATCGTTGGGCATTGAGGGCGGCATCTCCATCCTGGGCACCTCCGGTATCGTGGAGCCCATGAGCGCCCAGGCCATTGTGGATACCATCGCCGTAGAAATCCACCAGGCGGCGGTGTCCGGCGCAAAGCGGTTGCTGCTGACCCCGGGCAATTACGGCCTGGACTTTTTACAGGAGACGGCGCTCATCCCGGCGGACATCCCCCGGGTGAAATTCTCCAACTTCGTAGGGGAGGCGCTGGACATCGCGGTGTCCGAGGGCTTTCACACCGCGCTGGTGGTGGGGCACATCGGCAAGCTGGTGAAGCTGGCGGGGGGCGTGATGAACACCCATTCCAAATGGGCGGACTGCCGCATGGAGCTTTTCTGCGCCCACGCCGCCGTCTGCGGCGGTTCGGCGGCCCTCTGCCGCAATCTGATGGAGGCGGCCACTACCGACGCCTGCATCGCCCTGCTGGATGAAGCGGGACTGCGGGAGAGCGTGCTGGAGAGCCTGCTGGCGGCCATCCAAAAGCATCTGGACCGCCGGGTCGGGGACAAGCTGCGAGTGGGCGCGGTCCTGTTTTCCAATGAATACGGGCTCCTCGGACAGACGGAGACCGCGAAAATTATCATGGAACAGTGGAGAAAACTATGAAAAAAGGCGTTTTTTACGGCGTGGGCGTCGGCCCGGGGGACCCGGAGCTGCTGACGCTGAAGGCCGTCCATCTGCTGGAGCGGTGCCCGGTCATCGCGGCGCCCCGGACGAAAAGCGGCGAGATGCTGGCCCTGGACATCGCCTCCGCCGCCGTGGACCTGGGGGAGAAGACCATCGTGCCCCTGTATTTCAGCATGGAGCGGGACAAGGCGGTGCAGCACGCGGCCCATGTGGACGCTGCGGAGGCGGTGCGGCCCTATCTGGACGCGGGACAGGACGTGGCGATGCTGAACCTGGGGGACGTCTCCATTTACGCCACCTACGTCTACCTGATGGAGATCCTGGGGGAGCAGGGCTACGAGACGGTGATGGTGCCCGGGGTGCCCAGCTTCTGCGCGGTGGCGGCCCGGCTGGGCGTCAGCCTGACGGAGATGAACAGCCCGCTGCACATCGCTCCCGGCGGCATGGCGCTGGACGAGGTGCTGGACCAGCCCGGAACGAAGGTGCTGATGAAGTCCGGCCGGCAGATGCCCGCCGTCCTGGACGCGCTGGCGGAACGTGATATGCTGGGCAAGAGCATGCTGGTGCAGAACTGCGGCCTGCCGGGGGAGACGGTGTACCCGGACCTCTCCCAAAGCCGGCCGGAGGGCGGGCACGGATACTTTTCCACAGTGATCGTAAAGGAGTGAGCAGCCATGGTACATTTTGTGGGCGCGGGGCCGGGAGCACCGGACCTCATCACCCTGCGGGGCGCGGCGCTTTTGAAGCAGGCGGACGTCATCATCTACGCCGGGAGCCTGGTAAACCCGGCGCTGCTGGAGCTGGCCCGGGCGGACTGTGAGGTCCACAACAGCGCGGAAATGACGCTGGAGCAGGTCATCGGCGTAATGAAACAGGCGGAGGCGGCGGGCAAAACCACGGTGCGCCTCCACACCGGGGACCCCTGCGTCTACGGGGCCATCCGGGAGCAGATGGACGCCCTGGACGAGCTGGGCATCCCCTATGACGACGTGCCCGGCGTCTCCAGCTTCTGCGGCGCGGCGGCGGCCCTGCGGGCGGAATACACCCTGCCCGGCGTCAGCCAGAGCGTCATCCTCACCCGGCTGGCGGGCCGCACCCCGGTGCCGGAGGCGGAGAGCCTGGCGTCCATGGCCAGCCACGGCGCGTCCATGGCGGTGTTCCTCTCCGGCGGGATGCTGGAGCGGGTCCAGGAGGAGCTGCTGAAAGGGGCCTACACGGAGGACACCCCGGCGGCCCTGGTGTACAAGGCCACCTGGCCGGAGGAGAAGACCGTGCGCTGCACAGTGGGGACCCTGGCCCAGGCGGGAGAAGAACACGGCATCCGCAAGACGGCGCTGGTGCTGGTGGGGGATTTCCTGGACAGCCGGTATGAGCGGAGCAAGCTGTACGACCCGGCCTTCACGACGGAATTCCGGGAGGCCAGCCGGTGAGCGCCCGGAGAATCGCCTACCTGTCCTTCACGGACAGGGGGCACGCCCTGGCGGAGCGGCTGCGGGCCGTGCTGGGCGGCGAGGCATCGTGTACCCGGAGAATGGAGGATTTTTCTCTGTCCCGGTGGACAGAGGAAGCATTTGCCTCCTTTGACGCGCTGGTGTTCGTGGGCGCGGTAGGCATCGCGGTCCGGGCGGTGGCGCCCTTTCTGAAAAGCAAGGCCCGGGACCCGGCGGTGGTGGCGGTGGACGAGTGCGGCCGCTTTGCCGTGCCGGTGGTGTCCGGACATCTGGGCGGGGCCAACGACCTGGCTCGGGAAATCGCCGCCATCTGCGGCGCGGTGCCGGTCATCACCACCGCCACCGACGTAGGCGGCCTGTTCGCCGTGGACGAGTGGGCCAAGCGCCAGAACTGCGCCGTGACGGACCCCCACGGCATCAAGGCGGTCTCCGCCAGGATTTTGGCGGGCGGGACCGTCCGCGTCCGCTCGGAGTGGCCGGTGGAGGGTACGCCCCCGGCAGGTGTGGCCCTGACGGACGGAGCGGACTTGGACGTCCGGGTGGACGTCCGCCGACATGAGGGCGGGCTGTGCCTGGCGCCGAAAGCGCTGGTGCTGGGCGTGGGCTGCCGCCGGGGTACGCCCCGGGAATCGCTGGAGACGGCGTTCCGGGAACTGTGCGGGGAACAAAACCTTTGGCCGGAGGCGGTGTGTGCCGCGGCAACCATTGACCTCAAGGCGGAGGAACCCGGCCTGCTGGACTTCTGCGCCGCCCACGGCTGGCCGCTGACCTGCTATTCCGCGGAAGAGCTGCGGAAAACGGAGGGGACGTTTACCCCCTCGGCCTTTGTGGAGCGGACAACGGGCGTGGACAATGTCTGCGAGCGGAGCGCGGTGCTGGCAGCGGGAGGCCCGCTGCTGACGGGAAAGCACGCCGGGAACGGCGTCACCATGGCGCTGGCCCGGAAACCGTTCCGGCTGGATTGGAGATGGGAACATGGGTAAAGTCTATGTGGTGGGGCTGGGCCCCGGCGGGGAACAGTACCTGACGGCGGAGGCCCGGACCGCCCTGGACGCGGCGGAGGTGCTCTGCGGCTACACGGTGTATGTGGACCTGGTGGCGCCGCTGTATCCGGGCAAGGAAACCTATACCACGCCGATGAAGCAGGAACTCGACCGCTGCCGCTGGGCACTGGAGACGGCCAATCGCGGCCGGACGGTGGCCATGGTCTGCAGCGGCGACGCGGGGGTCTACGGCATGGCAGGGCCGGTGCTGGAGCTGGCGGCGGACTACCCGGAGGTAGAGGTGGAAGTGGTGGCCGGGGTCACGGCGGCCCTCTCCGGCGGCGCGGTGCTGGGCGCACCCCTGGGACACGACTTCTGCGTCATCTCCCTGTCGGACCTGCTGACCCCCTGGGAGGTCATTGAAAAGCGGCTTACTTGCGCGGCGGAGGCTGATTTTGCCGTCTGCCTGTACAACCCCAGTTCCAAAAAGCGGAAGGACCACCTGCGGCGGGCCTGCGAGATCCTGCTGCGGAGCCGCAGCGGGGACACGGTCTGCGGCTGGGTGCGGAACATCGGCCGGCAGGGGCAGGAGCACCGTTTGCTGACCCTGGACCGGCTGCAAAACGCGGAAGTGGATATGTTTACAACGGTGTTCGTCGGCTCCTCCCGCACCCGCTGCGTGGAGGGGCGGATGGTAACGCCCAGAGGTTACGAAAAGAAATGAGAATTGTGATTTTCAGCGGGACCACCGAGGGCCGTTTGCTCTCCCGCCTGCTGGCGGAAAAGGGCGCGGACGTGACGGTCTGCGTGGCCACGGAATACGGCTGTGAAGAACAGGGGCAGGCCCCCGGCGTCACCGTTCTGACGGGGCGAAAGACCGTGGAGGAAATGATAGAGCTGCTGGGGGGCAGCGATCTGTGCGTGGACGCCACCCACCCTTACGCCGTGGCAGTGACGGAAAACATCCGCCGTGCCTGCAGCCAGGCGGGGGTGCCCTGCCGCCGTCTGCTGCGGGGGGCCAGCGAGACCGCGGGCGTCACGGCGGTGGGCAGCGCGGCAGAGGCGGCGGCGCTGCTGGCGGGCCGGGAGGGGAACATCTTGCTCACCACCGGCTCCAAGGAGCTTGGCGCTTTTTCGGCCCTGCCGTCGGAGCGGCTGTACCCCCGGGTGCTGCCCAACCATGAGAGCCTGTCGGCCTGCGAGGGGGCGGGCATCCCCCACCGCAACATCCTTGCCATGCAGGGGCCTTTTTCCACGGAGCTGAACGAGGCCCTCATCCGCCAGTTCCACATCGCGTATCTGGTGACGAAGGACGGCGGCAAGGCCGGGGGCTTTGAGGAAAAGCTGCGGGCGGCGAAAAACACCGGCATCGAGCTGGTGCTCATCCGCCGCCCGGAGGAGACGGGGGAATCCTTTGAGGAGATCGCGGCAGCGTGTGAGGAGTTGATGAAATGCTTGTGACACTGGTGGGCCTGGGCTGCGGCGCGGCGGCGACCATGACGGCGGAGGGCCTGGAGGCTCTGCGTCGAGCGGACTGTCTGCTGGGTGCGGGCCGTCTGCTGGCGGCGGTGCCGGAGAACGGCACGGCGAAGCGGGTGGAGGCCGCCCGCCCCCGGCAGATTTTAGATGCCCTGCTGGAGAGCGGAGCGGAGCGGCCCTGCGTGGTATACAGCGGCGACACGGGCTTTTACTCCGGCGCCCGGGGCCTGCTGGCTCTGCTGGCGGAGAAGGGCATCAAGAGCCGGGTGCTGCCCGGCGTCTCCAGCGTGCAGCTGCTGGCGGCCCGGCTGGGCCGTCCCTGGCAGGACTGGACGCTCTGCTCCGCCCACGGGACGGACTGCGACGTCGTGGCGGCGGTGATGGAGGGCAAGCCCGCCTTTTTCCTCACCGGCGGGGCCCTGGGGCCGGCGGAATTATGCCGCCGCCTGACAGAGGCGGGGCTGGGAGATTTGAATGTGACCGTGGGGGAAAACCTCTCCTACGAGACAGAGCGTATCATGTGCGGCACGGCGGCGGAGCTTGCGGAGCAGAGCTTCGTGCCCCTGTCCGTGCTGCTGGCGGAGGCGGCGCCCATGCCCCAGGCGCTCCGGGCGCCGGGCTTCCCGGACGACGCGTTCCTGCGGAGCCAGGTGCCTATGACGAAGCAGGAGGTCCGGGCCGCCGCCCTGGGCAAGCTGGCGGTGCGGCCCACGGACACCGTGTGGGATGTGGGCGCGGGGACCGGCAGCGTCTCCGTGGAGCTGGCGCTCTCGGCCCGGCAGGGCAGGGCCTACGCGGTGGAGTGCCGGGAGGAGGCCTGCGCACTCATCCGGGCCAACCGGGAGCGGTTCGGCGCCTGGAACCTGACGCTGGTGGAGGGCAAGGCCCCGGAGGCGCTGGCGGCCCTCCCCACGCCGGACGCGGTGTTCATCGGCGGAACCAAGGGGAATCTGGAAGCGGTACTGGACACGGTGCTGGGGAAGAACCCCAACGCCCGCGTCTGCGTCTCCGCGATCGCGCTGGAGACGCTGTCCGCCGCCGTTGCTGCCCTGACCGCCCGTGGCCTGACAGCGGAGGTGACGCAGATCGGCGTCAGCCGCACGAAGACGGCGGGGACGCTGCACCTGCTGACGGCCAACAACCCGGTGTTCCTGATTTCCGCGGAAGCTGCGGAGGCGGCGCTATGATCCGCATGCTGATCGCAGCCCCGGCCTCCGGCAGCGGAAAGACCGCCGTCACCTGCGCCCTGCTGACGGCCCTTCAAAAGCGGGGGCTGGACCCCTGCGCCTTCAAGTGCGGGCCGGACTACATCGACCCCATGTTCCACCGCGGTGTCCTGGGCGTGGAGAGTCACAATCTGGACATCTTCCTCGCGGAGGAGACGGCGGTGCGGCAAAACTTTCGCCGCTGGACGGCGGGCCACGGCGCGGCTGTGTGCGAGGGGGTCATGGGCCTTTACGACGGCGTGGGCGGCGTGACGGACCGGGCCAGCGCCTGGCACGTGGCCCGGACCCTGGATTTGCCGGTGCTTTTGGTGGTGCGGCCCAAGGGGGCCAGCCTGACCCTGGCGGCCCGGATACGGGGGCTGCGGGACTTCCGGCCCAATAGCCGCATTGCGGGCGTGATACTCAACGATTGCGCCCCTGCGCTCTGCCGGAGCCTCGGCCCCATGCTGGAGCGGGAGACGGGCGTCCCGGTGCTGGGGTGCCTGCCCCATCTGGAGGAGGCATCGTTCGGGAGCCGCCATCTGGGTCTGTACACGGCGGCGGAAATTCAGAATTTGACGCAGCGGCTGGACGTTCTGGCGGGATCGCTGGAGCGTAACGTGGACATGGGCCGCCTGCTGGCGCTGTGCGAAGACGGCGCGGCCCCGTCTGTCCCGGAACCGCCCGTGAAAGCGGAAAACGGCGTGCCCATCGCCGTGGCCCGGGACGAGGCCTTTTGCTTCACCTATGCCGAGACGCTGGAGGTTTTGGAGCAGGCGGGGGCAAAGCTGCTGTTTTTCAGCCCCCTGCGGGACAAATCGCTGCCCGCCGGGGCCTGCGGACTGTATCTGCCGGGGGGCTACCCGGAGCTGTACGCCGAAAGGCTGTCGGCCAACGGGGAGATGCTGGCGTCGGTGCGGGAGGCTGTGAGCGGCAAACTCCCCACGGTGGCGGAGTGCGGCGGCTTCCTCTACCTGGGACAGTCGCTGGAAGATGAGCAGGGCCACGCCTTTCCCATGGCGGGAGTTCTGCCCGGACAGGGTGTCCAGACCCCGCGGCTGGTGCGGTTCGGCTACGGAACGCTGCGTGCCGGGACCGACAGCCTCCTGTTCCGCCAGGGGGAGGCCGTGCCAGTGCATGAATTCCACTACTGGGACAGCACGGAGAACGGCCGGGACCTGCGGGTGGAAAAGCCGCTGTCGGGCCGGGGCTGGGACTGCGGATTCGTCTCGGAGTCGCTGTACGCGGCCTTTCCCCATCTGTATTTCGCGGGAACGCCCCAACTGGCGGAGCGGTTCGTGACGGCTGCCCGGAGATACCGGGAACGTGAGGGATGACATGGAACTGAACGGAATTTTAAAAGGTATCGGGCCGGAGGACGCCGAGGCCCGGGCAGAGGCCAGCCGCCGCTGGAACAGCCTCGCTAAGCCCCTGGGGGGCCTGGGCCTGCTGGAGACGGCACTGGAGGACATCGCCGCCCTGACGGGAAGCGCCGATGTGGACCTCCGGGAGCGGGCGGTGCTGGTGCTGTGCGCCGACAACGGCGTGGTGTGCCGGGGCGTCACCCAGTCTCCGGCCTCCGTCACCGCCGTCGTGACGGAAAACCTGGCGGCGGGCCGGACCTCCGTGTGCCGCATGGCACGGGTCGCGAACTGCCGGGTGGTGACTGTGGACATGGGCGTGAAGGATTTTCCGGGCGTGCCGGGGGTGCTGTCCCGCCGCGTGGGAAACGGCACGGCGGATATTTCCGTTGGCCCGGCCATGACCCGGGCCCAGGCGGAGCAGGCGGTGCTGACGGGCATCGAGCTGGTCCGGGAGCAGGCGGAGCAGGGGGCCCAACTGCTGGCCACCGGAGAGATGGGCATTGGCAACACCACTACCTCCAGCGCCGTGACCAGCGTCCTGCTGGAGCGGCCGGCGGAGGAGCTGACCGGCCGGGGCGCGGGACTCTCCGACGAGGGCCTGGCAAGGAAAATCGCGGTCATCCAACAGGCCATCGCCTGCAACCGACCGGACCGGGACGACGTTCTGGATGTGCTGTGTAAAGTGGGCGGCTTTGACATCGCGGGGCTGTGCGGCGTGTTCCTGGGCGGCGCGCTGTACCGGGTCCCGGTGCTCATCGACGGGTTCATCAGCGCTGTGGCGGCCCTGTGCGCCCTGCGGCTCTGCCCGGCGGCGGGCAAGGCTATGCTGGCGAGCCACGTCTCCGCCGAGCCTGCGGGACAAATGGTGCTGGAGGCGCTGGGCAAGCGGCCCCTTATCACCGCCGGGATGCACCTGGGCGAGGGCACCGGCGCGGTGGCGGCCATGCCGCTGCTGGATATGGCCTGCGCCGTGTACCAGGGCTGCTACACCTTCCGCGACGGCGGCATCGAGGCCTATCAGCCCCTGGGGGACAGCCAATGATGACCCTGGTGATCGGCGGCGCCGCCAGCGGCAAGAGCGAATATGCGGAACGCCTGGTGCTGGCCTCCGCGTATGAAAGGCGCATTTATATCGCCACCATGGAGCCTTTTGACGGCGAGTGCCTGGCGCGCATCGAAAAGCACCGCCGCATGCGGGCGGAGAAGCGGTTTGAGACGGTGGAGTGCTATACAAATCTGGCCTCTGTCACCGTTCCGCCGGACAGCGTGGTGCTGCTGGAGTGCGTGGGCAATCTCTGCGCCAACGAGATGTACAGTCCTCACGGCAGCGGAGACCGGGCGGCGGAGACCATCCTGGAGGGCGCGGCGCGTTTGAAAGACCAGTGCGGAGACATGGTGGTGGTGTCCAACGAGGTGTTTGCCGGGGGCAGTTGCTATGAAGAGGGGACCATGGCGTATCTGCGGCGGCTTGCCCGGGTCAACCGGATGCTGGCTGACCTGGCGGACAACGTCTGCGAGGTGGCCTGCGGCATCCCGGTGTATTACAAGGGAAAGGAGCCTTGCTGATGGTGCTGTTTGAGACGATCGCCGTGGCCTTTGCCATGTTTTCGGCCATCCCGGTGCCCCAGCCGGAATGGAACCAGCGGAACATGCGGTACGCCCTGTGCGCCTTCCCGCTGGTGGGCGCGGCGGTCGGCCTTGCCTGGTGGGGCTGGGCGGCAGTCTGCGGCGTGCTGGGCTTCCCGGCGCTGCTGCGGGCGGCGGGGTTCTGCCTGCTGCCCATGGCCGTCACGGGGGGCATCCACCTGGACGGCTACGCCGACACCGCCGACGCCCTGGCCAGCTGCGCGCCGCCGGAGCGGAAGCGGGAGATCTTGAAGGACGCCCACTGCGGCGCCTTCGCGGTCATCCGGCTGTGCATGTACGTCTGCGGCTATCTGGGGCTTTGCGGCGCCCTGCGGCCCGACGGACGGGCGCTCCTGTGCGCGGCGGCGGGGTTCGTGCTGTCCCGGTGTCTTTCGGGGCTGTCCATCGCCTGCTTTCCCATGGCGAAGGACACGGGCCTGGCCCACACCTTCGCGTCATCGGCGGACAAGGGCCGGGTACGGGTTGTGCTGGCTGTCCTGGCGGCTGGTGCCGTGGTGACGATGTGGGTATCTGACATTTTGTACGGCGCGGCCATGACCCTGGCGGCGCTGGCGGTATTTGCCAACTATGCCCGCACGCTGCAAAAGCAGTTCGGCGGCCTCTCCGGAGACCTGGCCGGATGGTTTTTGCAGCGGGCGGAATTCTGGATGCTGGCAGCCCTGGTGCTGTGCCAGTATGGGGAGAAATTGCTGTGATCTTTCTGTTTGGCCCGCTGTACAGCGGAAAAAGAGAACTTGCCATGGAGCTGCTCCGCTGTGACGCGGCGGAGCTGGCCCGCCGGGCTGTCTGGGACGTGCAGGACCTGGCGGCAAAAAGCGGGGACCTGCCCGCCCTGGCGGAGGAGCTGGCGAAATATGACGTGGTCATCGCCACGGAGGTAGGCGGCGGCGTGGTGCCGGTAAGCCCCGACGAGCGGGCCGCACGGGAGGCGGCGGGCCGGCTGAACTGCCTGCTGGCCCAGCGGGCGGAGACGGTGGCCCGGGTGTTCTGCGGCATTTCCATGGTGCTGAAAGGAGAACTGCCATGAAGGTCTGGCTGCTGCGCCATGGCCGAACGGCCTGGAACGGGGAGCACCGCTACCAGGGGCGGACGGACGTCCCCCTGTCCCCGGAGGGAGAAGCGGAGCTGCGGCAGGCGGAGTTCACGCCGCCTGTGGTGTACGTCTCGCCCCTGTGCCGGACGGGACAGACGGCGGCGAAGCTCTTTCCTGGTGCGGAACAAATTGTGGTGAAAGACCTGGCGGAAATGGATTTCGGCGCCTTTGAGGGCCGGAATTATGTGGAGATGGAGCACGACCCGGACTACCGGGCCTGGGTGGACGGCGGCTGTATGGGCCGCTGCCCCGGCGGCGAGGACTGGGCGGCGTTTTCCGCCCGGGTCTGCGGCGCGGCGGAGCGGCTGATGGAGGACGGGCTGGCGCGGAAGGAGAACTGCCTGACGGTGGTAGCCCACGGCGGCGTGCTGATGGCGGTGATGGAGCGGTTCGCCCTGCCGGAACGGGGGTATTTTGACTGGAACGCCCCCTGCGGCGGCGGATATGTGCTGGACTGGGAGGAAGACCTCTGGCAGTCCGAGCGAAAGCTGCGGCTTTTGCGGGAAGTACGGTATACGAAAGGCGAAGGCATATGCTGATTCTGATGGCCGTGGTGTGCGGCTTTATCCTCGACTGTTTTCTGGGGGACCCATCGTGGATGCCCCACCCGGTGGTGTACATGGGAAAGGCCATCACCTGGGCGGAAAAGCGCCTGCGGGCCGCTTTCCCCGGGACACCGGAGGGGGAATTCCGGGCGGGGCTGTGTCTGGCGGCGGGACTGCCGCTCCTCACGCTGCTCCTCTCCGGCGGCGTCTGCCTGCTGGCATCGCGGCTTCACCCGCTGGCGGGCTTTGCGGTGCAGACGCTCTGGTGCTGGCAGGCGTTGGCGATGCGGGGCCTGGCGGCGGAGAGCCGGAACGTCTGGCGGACGCTTCAAACGGAGGACCTGCCTGCTGCCCAAAAGGCGGTGGGGCGCATCGTGGGCCGGGACACGGAGCGGCTGACGGCGGAGGGCGTCATCAAAGCCGCCGTGGAGACGGTGGCGGAGAACTTCTCCGACGGCGTGGCGGCGCCGCTGGTCTACATGCTGCTGGGCGGTGCGCCGCTGGCGCTTACGTACAAAGCAATCAACACCATGGACAGCATGGTGGGCTACAAAAACGAGAAATACCTGTGGTTCGGCCGGGCGGCGGCGAGGCTGGACGACGCGGCCAATTACCTCCCGTCCCGCATGGCGGCCCTTTTCTGGATCGCCGCCGCCGCGCTGACCGGGCAGGACTGGAGGGACGCGTGGCGCGTCTGGCGGCGGGACCGCCGATGCCACGCCAGCCCCAATTCCGCCCAGACGGAATCCGCCTGCGCCGGAGCGCTGGGCGTCCGGCTGGCGGGGCCCGCCTGGTATTTTGGGCAGCTGTATGACAAGCCCACCATCGGCGACGACCTGCGTCCGGTGGAGGCTGCGGACATTCTGCGGGCTGACCGGATGCTGTACGCCGCCTCCTTTCTGGCGCTGGCGGTCCTGGGGGCGGCGCGGTGCCTTGTGATGTTCTGTTTGCCGGGGTGAGCGTATGCGTGAGAATTTGATACACGGCGGCGACTGGGCGGGCTTTGCTGATGCCCACGGCCGTCTGCCGCTGGACTTTTCGGCCAGCATCAGCCCCCTGGGCGTCCCAACCGACGTGCAGGCGGCTTTGCGGGACGCGGCGGCGCAGGCGGACCGCTACCCGGACCCCCTGTGCCGGGGGCTGCGGGCCGCGCTCTCGGCGCATGAGAACGTCCCGGCGGAGCACATCCTCTGCGGAAACGGCGCGGCGGACCTGATTTTCCGGGCGGTGCTGGCCCGGCGGCCCCGGCGGGCGCTGGTGACGGCCCCCACCTTCGCCGGGTATCAGGAGGCGCTGGCCCTGACCGATTGTGCCGTGGAGCAGTTCCGCCTGAAAGAGGAAAAAAACTTTTCTCTGGATATAGATTTTCTGAACGCCGTCACGCCGGAGACGAACATGGTGTTTCTCTGCGAGCCCAACAACCCCACCGGCGTGACCACCGACCCGGCGTTGCTGACACGCATCCTGGAGCGGTGCCGGGAGACCGGGACGCTGGTGGTGCTGGACGAGTGCTTCGGCGCTTTTCTGGACGCGCCGGAGGCCCACACCAGAAAGGGCGATTTGGGGAAGTTCCCGAACTTGCTGATTCTGAAGGCCTTCACAAAGCTCTACGCCATGGCGGGCGTGCGGCTGGGCTATGCCCTCTGCGCCGACACGGAGCTTCTGGAGCGGATGCGCCGGGCGGGCCAGCCCTGGCCGGTGTCCTCCCTGGCCCAGGCGGCGGGGGCGGCGGCTCTGCGGGAGACAGAGTATGTCCTCCAAGTGCGGGAGCTGCTGGCGGCGGAGCGGCCCCGGCTGGCGGCGGAGCTGCGGCGGCTGGGGATGCGGGTCGTCCCCGGCGAGGCCAATTATCTGCTGTTCGCGTCCCCCAGGGAGCTGTCCGCCCCCCTGACGGAACGGGGCATTTTGCTGCGCTGCTGCGGCAATTTTGAGGGGCTGGATGATAGCTGGTACCGCGCGGCGGTGCGGACACATGAGGAGAATCAGCGCCTGGTGGAGGCGCTGGAGGAGGTGCTGCGATGAGCCGGGCGAAGTGCATCATGGTGCAGGGCACCATGTCCGGGGCGGGCAAGAGTTTGCTGTGCGCCGGACTGTGCCGCCTCTTCCGGCAGGAGGGCCTGCGGGCGGCGCCCTTCAAAAGCCAGAACATGGCCCTCAACAGCTATGTGACGGCGGAGGGGCTGGAGATGGGCCGGGCCCAGGTCATGCAGGCGCAGGCGGCGGGGCTGGAGGCGGACGTGCGGATGAATCCCATTCTGCTGAAGCCCTCCAGCGACACCGGCAGCCAGGTCATCGTCCTGGGAGAGGTCCGGGGCCAGATGACGGCGGCGGAATATTTCCGCTATAAAAAGCAGTTAATACCCGAAATTCTGGCGGCCTACGAGAGCCTGGCGGCGGAAAACGACCTCATCGTCATCGAGGGCGCGGGCTCCCCGGCGGAGATCAACCTCCGGGCGGACGACATCGTCAACATGGGCCTTGCGGAGCTGGTGGACGCGCCGGTGCTGCTGGCGGGGGACATCGACCGGGGCGGCGTGTTCGCCCAGCTCTACGGCACGGTGGCCCTGCTGCGGCCCGAAGAGCGGGCGCGGGTCAAAGGGCTCATCATCAACAAATTCCGGGGCGACCCGGAGATCCTGCGGCCGGGCCTTGCCCAGCTGGAGAAGCTGACCGGCGTCCCGGTGCTGGGCGTCGTGCCTTACCTGCCGGTGGACCTTGACGACGAGGACTCCCTGGCGCCCCGCCTGGGGCGGGAGGAAACGCACCGGCCCATCGACATCGCGGTCATCCGCCTGCCCCGCATCTCCAACTTTACGGACTTTTCCCCGCTGGAGGTCCACCCCGCCCTGGGGGTGCGGTATGTGGACCGGGCCGGCGGCCTGGGCGCGCCGGACCTGGTGGTGCTGCCGGGGACCAAGAGCACTATGGCGGACCTGCTGTGGCTGCGGGAAAACGGCCTGGAGGCAGCCATCCGCAAGCTGGCCGCCGCCGGCACGCCGGTGCTGGGCGTCTGCGGCGGCTATCAGATGCTGGGCGAGCTGCTGGAGGACCCGGAGGGCGTGGAGAGCGCCCAAGGCTCCCTGCGGGGCATGGAGCTGCTGCCCTGCCGGACGGTATTTGCCGGGAAAAAGACCCGGACCCGAATCCGGGCCCGGGCGGAGGGGCCCTTTGCCGGGGCACGGCTGGAGGGCTATGAAATTCACATGGGCGTGACGGAAGTCCGGGGCGCGCCCTTCTGCCGCCTGGAGGACGGCAGGGAGGACGGCAGGGAGGACGGCAGGGAGGACGGCTGCCGAAGCGGGAATGTGTTCGGCACCTATCTCCACGGCCTGTTCGACAGCGGAGAGCTGACGGAGAAGCTGGCGGCCTGGCTCTGCGCCCGGAAGAACATCCCGACGGAGGCGGCGGTTCCCGTCTCCCACCGGGCGTACCAGGAGCGGCAGTATGACCTGCTGGCGGCGGAGCTGCGCAAGGCGCTGGACATGGAGGCCCTCTGGCAAATTGTGGACGGAAAGGGAGGAGACCGATGATGCATACAAAGCCCGGGGATATTGAGCGCACCAGCCTGTCCATCATCCGGCGGGAGCTGGAGGCGCGGGGCATCGTCCTGCCGGAGGAGACGGCGGCGGTGGTCAAGCGGGTCATCCACGCCACGGCGGATCTTGACTACGCGGAGAACCTCCGCTTCACGGACGGCGCCGTGGCCCGGGGCGTGGAGGCGCTCCGCCGGGGCCGCACCCTGGTGACCGACACCAACATGGCCCTGGCCGGGGTCAGCAAGCCGGCCCTCTCCAAGCTGGGGGGAAAGGCCCTCTGCCTGATGGCGGAGCCCGCCGTGGCTGCGGAGGCGAGGGAGCGCGAGACCACCCGGGCCGCCGTGTCCATGGAGCGGGCACTGGCGGAGTACCCCGACGCGGTGCTGGCGGTGGGCAACGCCCCCACGGCGCTGCTGAAAATCGCGGAGCTGCTGGAGGCCGGGAGCCGGCCCTCCCTGGTCATCGGCGTGCCGGTGGGCTTTGTGAACGTGGTGGAGAGCAAGGAGCGGCTGCTGGCGGCCTGCCGGCGGTGCGGTGTGCCCGCTATCGTGGCCCTTGGCCGCAAGGGGGGCAGCAACGTGGCGGCGGCCATCTGCAACGCCCTGCTCTATACCGCCGCCGGACAGCTGGACCCCGCCAGCCGGGGCTGGCAGGGCTGACGGCGGCGAGAGGAGGTACAGTTTGATGCCTAGCAAGGAAACGGAGCGCCCGGCGTGGTACGGGAAGGGGTACTCCTTCTTCACCAACACAGCCTGCGAATATTTCCCCTGCCATCCGGTGCCGGAGGGGACGGAGTTCAACTGCCTGTTCTGTTACTGCCCCCTGTATGTTCTGGGCAGGGACTGCGGCGGCAATTTCACCTATCTGGAAAACGGGCGCAAGGACTGCAGCAAGTGCCTCCTGCCCCACCGGAGGGAGAGCTACGGCGATATCATCCGGCGCTATCAGGATATTCTGGGCGTAATGGCCCGGCAGGAGAAGCCCGAAACATGAAAAAAGTCCCCACGCCTGTGAACGGCGCGGGGACTTTCTCTTATTTCCGGTCGCCCAGCTTCCGCAGGGCGTCCAGGGCCTCGCTCAGCTCCTGACGGGCCTTGGCGGAGGGGTTGGCCCGCAGGATGCGCAGGGAGCGCTGATACGTGCGGGCGGTGCGGGCGCGGATGGCGGCCTTCCGGTCCCGGACCTTCTCGATGGCCTCGGTCAGGTCGGCGCGGCGCTCCGCCAGGGCGTCGGCGGTGAGGTCGGGGATGTCGGCCAGGTGGTCCCGGCAGGACTCCAGCGCGTCGGAGATGGTGTCCAGGATGTCCAGCTTGACCTCCGTGCGGCGGCGGAGGGAATCCTCCAGCCGCTCCTGGCGGCGGTCCCGGCGCTCCTCCCGGGCCTGGCGCTGCTCCTCCAGCTCCGCCTCCATCCGGCTCTGGAGCAGCCGCTTCTCCAGCTCGGTCTTCTCCCGGAAGCGGCGCAGGTCATCCTCGGCAAAGGCGGCGGCCACCTCGGCCCGCTTGGCCAGACGCCGCAGGTCCTCGTTCTCCTCCGTCAGCTTGGACAGCACCTCCCTGAGGTCCAGGGCGGCCTGGACGGACTGGACCACGTCCACGGTAAATACAACGGTCAGCGCCAGCGCTAGGGGGTCCACCAGCCAGGCGGGCACATCCGCCAGCAGCCGCGCGATGGGCGGATGGATGAACTTCACCAGCAGGATAGAGAAAAAGCCCCAGGCGATGGAGCTGGACAGGCAGATGTGGCCGTTCAGGTTGCACTTTTTGTCGGAGTAGTCCCAGTAGCGGACCTTGAACAGGGCTTCCATGGCGGCGCCGGTGACGTATTCCAGCGCCGTAGCAGCCAGCATGCCCAGGAGCCACACCAGTATCAGGTTCCCCGCCACCGGCAGCGTGGCGAACAGGATGATGATGGCGCCGGAGCCGTAGATGGGCAGCAGCGGCCCCCGGAGAAAGCCCCGGTTCACCCAGCGGCGCTGGCAGACGGAGACGTAGCAGCTCTCCCAGACCCAGCCGCAGAAGCAGTAGAAGAAAAACAGCAGGACCCATTGGCCCGCGGAATAGACGTGCATGAAAGCTCCTTTCTCAATCTAAATGGATACGGAAGTCGCCCCGGGCGGCGGCATCGGCCCGGCGCTGCTTTTCCGCCGCCATAGCGTCCAGCATCCCGCCGATGATTTGGTTGGACACCAGAAAGCCGGTGGGGGTCAGGCGCCAGCGGCCGTCCTCGAAGACGGCGTAACCCGCCTTTTCGCACTCTTTGAGAAACGGGAGGAAGCAGGTGAAGCGGCGGCGGAAGCGGCGCTCGTAGTCCGCGGGGTCCAGGCCGCAGACCGTCCGCAGACCCAGCATCACCCATTCGGTGTCCCGGTCCATGTCCGGGATGGTATCGTTTTCCGACAGCATGGGGGTCCCTTCCCGGACGCCCCGGATGTAGCCTGTGAGGTCCTTTTCGTAGGCGTACCGCACGCCGCCGAAGTCGGAGTGGGCGCCGGGGCCGAAGCCGGCGTACTCCCCCAGGGTCCAGTATTTCAGGTTGTGCCGGGACTCCCGGCCTGGCCGGGCGAAGTTGGAAATTTCGTATTGCCGGTAGCCGTGGCGGGCAAGGTAGTCCACTGTCCAGAGGTACATGTCGGCCTGCTCCTCGTCCCCCGGCAGGTCGGCGCTGTCCCGGCGGGCGTAAAGGGGCGTGCCTTCCTCCACCTTCAGCCCGTAGCAGGAGAGGTGCTCCGGCGCCAGATCCACGGCGGCGGTGAGGTTTTCCTGCCACCGCGCCATGGTCTGACCCGGCAGGCCGTAGATGAGGTCCAGGGACAGGTTGTCGATCTTGGCCTTGCGGGCGGCCTCCACAGCGGCGCGGACCTGGGCCATGATATGTACCCGGCCGATGGCGCGCAGTTCCTCGTCACTTGCGGACTGCATCCCCAGGGAGAGGCGGTTCACCCCCGCCTTCCGCAGGGCCTTCAGGTACTTCCAGTCCCCGGCGGAGTCCGGGTTGGCCTCCAGGGTGACCTCCGCGTCCTTGGAGACGTGGTATTTTTTCTGAACGGTTTTCAGAATTTTCACCAGCCGCTTTTCTCCTAGATAGCTGGGGGTGCCGCCGCCGAAGTAGACGGTGTCCACGGTGTGTCCGGCGGCAAAGGGGGCCGTCTCCGTCAGGTGGGCGCAGAGGGCGTCCGTGTAGTCGTCCATGCGGCCCTCGTTCCCGGCCAGGGAGTAGAAGTCGCAGTAGACGCATTTGCTTTTACAGAAAGGAATGTGGATGTACAGCCCCAGGGGCTTGCCGGCGGGTCTCATGGCGGGTCTCCTTTCAAACAATATGCCAACAGTGTACCGCTTTTGGGCGGCATTTGCAAGAACGCATATTTCCCGGCCGGGCGGCCATACTAGAAAAGACTTCCGGGAGGAGGAACCGCATATGGATATGTCACCCAAGGAATATCAGGACTATGTACAGCAAAAGGCGAAAAAATCCCCTATTTTCAAGGATGTGGCGCTGGCCTTCGTCATCGGCGGGCTGATCTGCGTGGTGGGCCAGGCCATCCAGGACGGCTGGAGCGCCGTGGGGCTGAACCAGGAGGACGCGGGCACCGCCACTTCCGTCTGCATGGTGCTGCTGTCGGCGCTGCTGACCGGCTTCAACCTCTACAACAAACTGGCCCGTTACGGCGGCGCCGGCACCCTGGTGCCCATCACGGGCTTTGCTAACGCCGTGGTGTCCCCGGCCATCGACTTCAAGAGCGAGGGCTTCGTCACCGGCATGGCCGCCAAGATGTTCACCGTGGCCGGGCCGGTCATCGTGTTCGGCACGTTGGCGTCGGTGATCTACGGCGTGATACTGATGCTGTTCCAGTAGAAATGAGGCCGGCCACGGTGAACCACAGCAGGGCTCCCACAGAAAACCAGCGGAGCGTTTTCTGCGGGAAGAGGAGGAGCAAGGGAGCGTGCGGAGTTTTCGCCGAAAGGCGGAAACGGAGGTAAGCGGACTTTGCGACGACGAGGCCGGGCCGGTCATCGTGTTCGGCACGTTGGCGTCGGTGATCTACGGCGTGATTCTGATGCTGTTCGGACTGGCGTGAGAAAAGGAGAGACGCGGCGCGTCTCTCCTTTTTATGTATCCGGGGGCGTCCAGCTGGCGCCGCCCTTGTGAAACCCCAGACCTGTTGCCAGCATGACTGTCCGGCTTTCCGCCCCGCTGCTGATGACCAGAGCCACATCGAAGGCCCCTCCGCCTGTGACGGACACGGTCCCCGCGCATACCCCACCGCTGGGGGAGACATCAAAGGTCTGGGGCGGGCCGCCAAAATCGGCGAAAGTGATTTGATAGGTGTATTCCTCGCTGACCACACTTGGAACACAGCGGAAAGAAACACGGTCGTCGTCCTCTCCGATGAAGTTTACCCCGGAGACAGTCAGCGTATCCGGCAGCGTGCTTGCCGCCTGTGCCGCCTCCGCCGGGACCGTGTTCCGCCGGCTCCACATCCACACGCCGCACACCAGCAGGCATACCGCCAGAACGCCGCACAGGATGGGCCAAACCCAGCGGTATTTCGATGCGGGCGCCGGTGTCTCCGGCGCGGGAGATACCGCTTCCGCCGGGGCCTCCCGGCCGCACAGGGCGTCCAGGGACAGCCTCAGGGCGTCCGCCAGGGCCAGCAGCTTGGGAAGGTCCGGCAGGGCGTCTCCGGTCTCCCACTTGCTCACCGCCTGCCGGGATACCTGCACCCGCGCCGCCAGCTCCTCCTGGCTCCAGCCCCGCTTTTTCCGTTCCTGGACCAGGATGTCCTTCAGTTCCATGACACCCCTCCTCTCTGTCCGTATCATACCAGACGGCGGGGCGGACCGCAACCAGCCCGGGCTGGCAGGGCCGCAACCGGGAGTTGCGGGAGGGAGAGCGGCGGTGGCGGGGTGGGGAAAGCGGGTATTTTTTGTCGAATTACAGAGTTGACATAACGGTGTGGAAAACTCTGTGGAGAATGTGAAAAACTCTGGATTATGAACGGTTTGTGAAGGTGACAATCCGGTTATGGGAAACGTTGCGCAACAACATTTCCTTGAAAAACCGGGCCGGGAGAGGGGAAAGGACCGTTTCCCGGCGGGACACTTGAACCTGTGGACGGGGTGTGATACAATACTATATATTGAGATTCAGGCAGGATTTGCCTTTTTGGAGGAACTATGGCAGCAAAAAAGCAGGATTACGGCAACGAGAGTATTTCGTCCCTGAAGGGCGCGGACCGGGTCCGGAAACGGCCCGGCGTCATTTTCGGCTCCGACGGTCTGGACGGCTGCGAGCACGCGGTGTTTGAGATCCTCTCCAACTCCATCGACGAGGCCCGGGAGGGCCACGGCAAGACCATCACCGTCACCCGGTTCCTGGACCGCTCTATCCAGGTGGAGGACGCGGGCCGGGGCTGCCCGGTGGACTGGAACGAGAAGGAGCAGCGGTACAACTGGGAGCTGGTGTACTGCGAGCTCTACGCCGGCGGCAAGTACGACAACGCCTCCGGCGACAACTACGAGTACTCCCTGGGACTCAACGGCCTGGGCGCCTGCGCCACCCAGTACGCCTCCCGGTATATGGATGTCACCGTCTGGCGGGACGGCCAGGAGTACACGCTCCACTTCGAGCGGGGCGAGATCGTGGGGAAGCTGGAGAAGACCCCCCTGCCCAAGAACCAGAGCCGCAGGACCGGCACCCGCACCCGGTGGCTGCCCGACCTGGATGTGTTCACGGACATCGCCATCCCGGCGGACTACTTCACCGACGTGATGAAGCGCCAGGCGGTGGTGAACGAGGGCATCACCTTCCGCTTCCGCAACGAGACGGAGCCGGGGAAGTTCGAGGAGACGGAATTCCTCTACGAAAACGGCATCACGGACTACGTGACGGAGCTGGCAGGAGAGGGGAGCCTGACCTCTCCCGTGTTCTGGCAGGCGGAAAAGCGGGGCCGGGACCGGGCGGACAAGACGGAGTACAAGGTGAAACTGTCGGTGGCCTGCTGCTTCTCCAATAAGGTCCAGGTCATCGAGCACTACCACAACTCCTCCTGGCTGGAGCACGGCGGCAGCCCGGAAAAGGCCACGAAGTCGGCCTTTGTCTCCGCCATCGACAAGTACCTGCGGGACCAGAACAAGTACCAGAAGAACGAGAGCAAGATCACCTGGGCGGACATTGAGGACTGCCTGGTGCTGGTCTCCAACAACTTCTCCACCCAGACCAGCTACGAGAACCAGACGAAGAAGGCCATCACCAACAAGTTCGTCCAGGAGGCCATGACGGAGTTCCTGCGCACGAATCTGGAGATCTACTTCATCGAGAACCACTTCGACGCGGAGAAGATCGCCGAGCAGGTGCTGCTGAACAAGCGCAGCCGGGAAAAGGCGGAGCAGACCCGGCTGAACATCAAGAAGAAGCTCTCCGGCAATATCGACATCGCCAACCGGGTGCAGAAGTTCGTGGACTGCCGCACCAAGGATGTGACGAAGCGGGAGATCTATATCGTGGAGGGCGACTCCGCTCTGGGCAGCGTAAAGCTGGCCCGGGACTCGGAGTACCAGGGCATCATGCCTATCCGGGGCAAAATTCTGAACTGCCTGAAGGCGGACTACGCCCGCATTTTCAAGAGCGACATCATCGTGGACCTCATCAAGGTCCTGGGCTGCGGCGTGGAGGTGCAGAACAAGCACGTCAAGGACGTGGCGGCCTTCGACATCAATAACCTGCGGTGGAACAAGGTGGTCATCTGCACCGACGGCGACGTGGACGGCTTCCAGATCCGCACGCTGGTGCTGACCATGCTGTACCGCCTGACCCCCACCCTCATCCGGGAGGGGTACGTGTATATCGCCGAGACCCCCCTCTTTGAGATCAACTGCGGCGACAAGACCTGGTTCGCCTACTCCGACAAGGAGAAGAACGACATCGTGAAGGACTTGGAGGGGAAGAAGTATAAGATTGACCGCTCCAAGGGCCTTGGCGAAAACGACCCGGACATGATGTGGCTCACCACCATGAACCCGGAGACCCGCCGCCTCATCCGGGTGATGCCGGAGGACGTGGAGCGGACGGCGGAGGTGTTCGACCTGCTGCTGGGCGACAACCTCCAGGGCCGGAAGGACCACATCGCGGAAAACGGCTACAAGTATTTAGAGATGGCAGATATTTCCTGATACCAACAAAAAAGAGCACCGAAAGGTGCTCTTTTTCTGTGTGGTATCAGTCCGCGATGACCTCGGCCATCTCCCGGGTGGAGATGCGGTAGACCGCGCCGTCGATGCCGTGGGCTTGCAGGGCCTCCAGCACGGCGCTGCGCTCATAGCGGCAGCCCACCAGGGCCGCGCAGATGGTCTCGGCGTCCAGGGTGGAGAAGAAGTCGCCGTAGACGGCGGCGCTTTTGATGACGCCCTTCTGGACGTCGATCTTGAACTGCATCTTGCCCCCGGCTAAGCGACCGGTGCGTTCGATGTTGAACTTGGGGTCGGCGCCGTAGATGCACTCCCAGCGGCGGAACCGCTCGTCCGCCAGCTCCCGGATGCGCTGGTCGTCCTCCGGGGTGATTTCATAGACGGCGTCGCTGCCGCCCATGATGTGCCGCACCATGCATTCCTTGAAGGTCTCCGGGTCCATGGGGGCCGGGAGGTGCTCGGCGATGTTGGTCACCCGGTCCCGGACGGACTTGATGCTCTTGGAGAGGATCTTATAGCTGTCCACGGTGGTAGACTCCACCATCTGGCGGATGTCCGTGTCGAACAGCAGCGAGCCGTGGTGGACGATGCAGTCCCCCAGCCGGTACTGGGCGTTGCCGGAGAACTTCTTGCCGTCAATGGTCAGGTCGTTGCGGCCGTTGAACTCCGCGTGGACCCCCAGCTCCGCCAGGGCGCCGATGACCGGGGCGATGTACTGCTGGAACTCGATCTCCCCGGCCTCCTTGTGCTGGATGAAGGAGAACTGCCAGCCGCCCAGGTCCGTGTAGATGGTGCCGCCGCCGCTCATGCGGCGGACGATGTGGATGCCGTGGGCATCGGCGTAGGGCTTGTTGATCTCCTCCAGCACGTTCTGGTACTTGCCCACCATCAGGGTCGGAGTGGTCCGCCAGAACAGAAACACCGTGTCCGGCAGCCACTTTTCCAGCGTGAAGTAGGTCTCCACACCGAAGTTGTAGTAAACGTCGGAGGAGCCGGTCTCAATATAGATCATGGACGTCCTCCAAAACCTCCCACGCCTTGTAGGAGCTGCGTGCCAGGGGCGCGGAAGCCACATGGCGGAAGCCCTTGGCGAGGGCCATTTCCTTGTAGCGGGCGAAATCCTCCGGCGTTGCGTACCGGGCCAGGGGGTAGTGCTGGGGAGAGGGCTGCAGGTATTGGCCGATGGTGAGGATGTCGCAGCCGGTTTCCAGAATGTCGTCCATCAGTCGGCTGATCTGGTCCTCGGTCTCACCCAGGCCCACCATGAAGCCGGTCTTGGTCAAAAGGGTGGGGTCCTTCTGCTTGCAGTAGCGCAGCACGTCCAGAGAACGCTGATACCGGGCCTGGGGCCGCACGGCGGACTGCAGCTCCTTCACCGTCTCCACGTTGTGGTTCAGCACCTCCGGGTGGGCGGCGATGACGATGTCCAGCGCGTCGGTGTTGCCCTTCATGTCGGAGATGAGGGTCTCCACGGTGGTGCCGGGGCAGACCTCCCGGATGGCCCGGACGCACTTCGCGAACTGCTCCGCGCCGCCGTCAGGCAGGTCGTCCCGGGTGGAGCAGGTGAGGACGACATGGCGCAGCCCCAGCTTCTTGGCGGCCTTCGCCACGTTCATAGGCTCCTCCGGGTCCGGGGGCAGGGGGTGGCCGGTGGTGACGTTGCAGAACCGGCAGTTCCGGGTGCAGATGCTGCCCAGAATCATAAAGGTGGAGGTGTGCTTGCGGTAGCACTCGCCCAGGTTGGGGCAGTTGGCCTCCTTGCAGACGGTGTTCAGCTTCAGGTCCCGCATCAGCTCCGCCACCTCATTGACGGCCTCCTGATTGTAGCGGACCTTCAGCCACTCAGGTTTCTTTTCCATGGGACCCGCCTCACTTGGTCTCCAGAATGGCCACCGGGGTCTCCACGTTGACCGTGTCGCCCTCCTCGAAGAGCTGCTTTTTCAGCACGCCGCTCTCCGTGGCCTCGATCTGGTTGACCACCTTGTCGGTCTCGATCTCAAACAGGGGCTCGCCGGCGGTGACGGTGTCGCCCTCCTCCTTCAGCCAGGCGCACAGCACGCCGTTTTCCATCTCGGGGCGCAGCTTCGGCATCGTCAGTTCTTTTTCCATTGGTGATTCATCCCTTCTCCGCGCTGAGCGCGGTTTTGTATATGTTTGTGTATATAGAAAGGCTTTACAGCAGCCAGTCCATCAGTTCTTCTGCACGCTTGCCCACTAAAGTGCGGCAGATTTCGTCAAAGCCCTCCGGGTCCAGCCGGGCGCCGTTCAGCAGCCGGGCGGCCTCGCCTCCGTCCAGGGCGGCGCATTCAATTTCAGCGTTGGACACGATGCCTTTTCTGGCTTGGTAGGCCACCCGGATGGGCGCCCCGGCAAAGGTGCCGGACTTTTCGTAGGTAAAGGCGGGCGTCCTGCCCCAGGTCCACTCCCAGGAATGGTACTTCTCGTCCCGCAGGCGGCAGACCTCCGCGTCCTGCTCCGCCGTCAGGGTCAGCCGGGGACAGCCGGGGGGAACCATCCGGTCCAGGAGCCGCTGCTTGAATTCCTCCAGAGTCATAGGCACAGCCAGGTGGTCAACGATATTGGTAACGGTGCAGATGGCCGAGGCCGTCCCCTTGGACTGGAAGCAGTCGTTTTTGTGGTGGGTGGTGATGTGGTCCAGCACCGTCAGGTCGGACTGGAACAGCAGCGTCCCGTGGTGGAGCACCCGCCCTCCGGCGGAGCGCTGGGCGCTGCCGGAGATTTTTTCCTCTCCGATGGCGATGTCGCAGGTGCGGTTTTTCCGGGCCGGGACGCCGATGTCGTTCAGGGCGTTGATGACGGGCTGAAGGCAGCGGTCGTAGTCCACCATGCCGTCCTGCCGGGAGATGTAGGTGTAATTCACGTTGCCCAGGTCGTGGTACACCGTGCCGCCGCCGCTCATGCGGCGCACCACGGGAATGCCCAGCCGCCGCAGGGTCTCCACGTGGACCTCCCGGCAGATGTTCTGGAAGCTGCCCACGATGACGGCGGGGCTGTTCTGCCACAGGAGGAACACATCGTCCTCCCGGAAAGTCTGGAACACGTACTCCTCAAAGGCCTGGTTATAAAAGGGGTCGTGGGAGAAATTCTGTACTGTGAGCATTCCGCACCTCTTTTTCACAGTGATTGTGATTTATTATAGTTTTTTGTGAAAAGAGTGTCAATAGATGGGGGAGACTTTGGCAGGCTATATTGAATCTGGTGTGGATGGGCGGTAAACTTCATATCCCAACCGCTGTAAGATTTGGTGTGGTTGAAACCTTATTATGTGGCTGTGTAAGCGACTCTTTGCGTTCTGGCAGTGTGATTTCAGAGGCCGAAAAGTTGAACTCCGTTTCTTCCCAAGGGCAAGATCGGTACGGCAAGAAAAAGCAGATGCCGCCCGAAAGTCGGCATCTGCTGAACGATCAATCCTCGCGATCGCTGTTTGTTTCCTCTGTCAGTAATTTCACAAAATCTGACGGTGCGTAAACGGAGAGTGGCGCTTTTTTATAATCCTCTGTGTTTCGTGTCACAATACCGTCCATATCAGAGCGCATAGCCGTTTCTACCATGACCGCATCTGCAAAATCGGAGATTTCAGAGAAAATCGCCTTGCGAATGTCTAGCTCTGTCGTATCCAGCAACCCGAATAAAGCGCAAAGTTTAGACAGGACATCGCGCGCAGCTTGATCGCTATGTGTCTGCCGATGCGTCAGGTGGTAAATGTCGGTAATGGACTTTGCCGTCAAAAAACCTTCGAATTGTTGGTTGGCACAGAGCAGGAAAATCGACTGCGCATCCTGATAGAACGGTTCACGGGCTTGGAGCGCATCCACGATCATACAGGTGTCAATGACAACTCTCATATCTGGTTGAACCTTTCTGTTTTTGCTTCTTCCAAGGTAATGTCAGCAGGCAGAATCCCAAACAGAGATTTGGCCATGTCTACTCTGTCCTGATGTGGATTGGACAGCTTCGCAACGACCTTGCCATTTTTGGTGATAAAAATATCCTCTGTTGCCGCAAGCATCAGATACTTCCCAAGATTGTTTTTTAATTCAGTTGCAGTGATTGACATGATTCAATTCCTCCTTGTATCCTCTATGTATAGCATATTAGAATCGAACGAATTATGCAATGATATTGGACGAAGTTATAAAAAAATCGTCCGATATTTTTAGTAAGGATAAAGCTCCTGTGCAGTCGCTCCCTTCACTCCTTTGTGCCTCAGCGGGAGTCTGCTCGCAGCCAAAGTCATTCGTCTTCTTGAATGGGCCGATTCTACGAAGCGGTGTCCTCACGATTTTCTTTTTGGAGAAGGAAAAAAATCAAACTCAAAACCAAACCAAAATTTGAAATACCCGGCTTTGGTTGCCTTTTTCCGGAAAAAATGGTATGATACATTTATTAAACGATGTAATGAAAAAAGGACGGCCCCCAACGGTATCCCGGCCGCCGCTTTTGAGGTACTGACATGAAGAAGAACGACAAGACCCCCTCCAAGAAACCCGGCGTATCGCCCAACGTGATGGGCCTCCACGCGGCGGTGGTGGAGCAGCCCATCACCGACACCCTGGAGACCAACTACATGCCCTACGCCATGAGCGTCATCGTCTCCCGGGCCATCCCGGAGATCGACGGCTTCAAGCCCTCCCACCGCAAGCTCCTGTACACCATGTACAAGATGGGCCTGCTGACGGGGGCCCGGACGAAGTCCGCTAATATCGTGGGCCAGACCATGCGCCTGAACCCCCACGGCGACGCCGCCATCTACGACACCATGGTGCGCCTGTCCCGGGGCTACGGCGCATTGCTGACGCCCTTTGTGGACTCCAAGGGCAACTTCGGCAAGAGCTACTCCCGGGATATGTCCTGCGCCGCCCCCCGGTACACGGAGGCCAAGCTGACGGCCATCTGCGCCGAGCTGTTCCGGGACATCGACAGCGACACCGTGGACTTCGTGGACAACTACGACAACACCATGAAGGAGCCGGCCCTGCTGCCCACCACCTTCCCAAACATCCTGGTGTCCGCCAACAGCGGCATCGCAGTGGGCATGGCGTCCCAGTTCTGCGGCTTCAACCTGAAAGAGGTCTGCGACACCACCATTGCCTACCTGAAAAACCCGGACTGCGACCTGACCGAGACCCTGCTGGCCCCGGATTTCCCCACCGGCGGCGAGCTGATCTGCGACCCCGCCGCCCTGCGGGACATTTACGATACCGGCCGGGGCAGCGTCCGGGTGCGGGCAAAGTACCGCTATGTGAAATCCGAAAACCTCATTGAAATTTACGAAATTCCCTACTCTACCACCGTGGAGGCCATTCTGGACAAGGTGGCGGAGCTCATCAAGGCGGGCAAGGCGAAAGAGATCGCCGACATGCGGGACGAGACGGACCTCTCCGGTTTGAAGCTGGCCATCGACCTCAAGCGGGGCGTGGACCCGGACAAGCTGATGGCAAAGCTCTTCAAGGCTACCACCCTGGAGGACTCCTTCGCCTGCAACTTCAACGTGCTGATCGCCGGCAGCCCCCAGGTGCTGGGCGTCCGGCAGATCCTGGAGGAGTGGACCGCCTGGCGGACGGAGTCCGTGCGCCGCCGCATCTACTTCGTCCTGAAAAAGAAGCAGGACAAGCTGCACCTTTTGAAGGGCCTCAAGCGCATCCTGCTGGACATCGACAAGGCCATCAAGATCATCCGGGAGACGGAGGAGGAGGCCGAGGTCATCCCCAACCTGATGATCGGCTTCGGCATCGACCAGATCCAGGCGGAGTTCGTGGCGGAGATCAAGCTGCGCAACATCAACAAGGAGTATATCCTCAAGCGGGTCAACGAGACCGCCGCCCTCCAGGACGAGATCGAGGACCTGGAGGACACGCTGAACAGCCCCAAGCGGGTGAAGAAGATCATCGTGGAGGAGCTGGAGCAGGTGGCGAAGAAGTACGGGGAGCCCCGCCGCACCTCCATCGTCTACGGCCATGAGATCGAAACCTACGAAGAGGAGGAGGCCGCGGAGGAGTATCCCGTCAACGTGTTCCTGTCCCGTGAAGGGTATTTCAAGAAGATCACGCCCCTGTCTCTGCGCATGGGCGGCGAGCAGAAGTACAAGGAGGGCGACGGCCTGCGCCAGAGCTTCGAGACCACCTCCGCCGCCGAGATCATGTTCTTCACGGACAAGTGCCAGGTGTACAAGACCCGCCTTTCCGAGTTCGACGACACCAAGGCCAGCGTCCTGGGCGACTATCTGCCCGCCAAGCTGGGGATGGACGCCGGAGAAACGCCGGTTTACGCCGTGCTGCCGGGAGACTACTCCGGCGCCATGCTGTTCTTCTTTGAAAACGGCAAGGCGGCCCGGGTGGACCTGACGGCCTACCAGACCACCTCCAACCGGCGCAAGCTCACCGGCGCCTATTCCGACAAGTCGCCCCTGGCGGCCATTCTGCGCATCGACCAGGACCGGGAGCTGGCGGTGTACTCCACCGAACCCCGCTGCCTGATCTTCCACACCGCCCTGCTTGCCCCCAAGACCACCCGCACCACCCAGGGCGTGGCGGTGATGAACCTGAAACCCAAGTATCATCTGGACACGGTGAAGCCTCTGGAGGAGACGTCCATTTCCAATCAGAGCCGCTACCGGGTCCGGGCGGTCCCCGCCGCCGGCGCGCTGCTGCGGCAGGAGGATTCCGAGGAACAGCAGCTGGGCCTGCTGGACTGACAAGGAGGAACACATCATGGCATTTGAAAACGTGAAAAAGAACCTGGAGGCCCGGGGCTTTGCCGTCAGCACCTTCTCCACCGCCGCCGAAGCCGCCGCCTATCTGGACAGGAGCATCGACGGCGTGTCCGTGGGCATCGGCGGCTCCATGACGGTGCGGGAGATGGGCCTCCATGAGAAGCTGGCTGCCCATAACGAGGTCCACTGGCACTGGACCGACGGCGAGGAGGCCCGGGTGAAAGCCGCCCATGCCGCTGTGTATATCACCTCCGCCAACGGCTTAGCGGAGACCGGCGAGGTCATCAACATCGACGGCGCGGGCAACCGGGTGGCCGCCACGCTGTACGGCCACAGGAAGGTTTACTTTATCATCGGCAAGAACAAGCTGGCCCCCACCTACGACGAGGCGCTGTGGCGGGCGCGGAACATCGCCGCCCCGAAGAACGCCCAGCGGATGGGGAAAAAGACCCCCTGCGCCGTGAAGGGCGACCGCTGCTATGACTGCAGGAGCCCGGAGCGCATCTGCCGGAGCCTGGTGGTGCTGTGGGGGCCCAGCGTCGGCGGGGAAGTGGAGATCGTCCTGGTGGACGAGGACCTGGGCCTGTGAGGGGGCGCTGGGCCGCGCTGCTGCTGGCGGCGCTGCTCCTGACGGGCTGCACGCCGCTTCTGGCGCGGGAGTACAGCACCACGGAGCCTCACAGCAGCAAGTTCTGGGAGAGCGAGGCCGCCGGCACTTTGCGGGCGGAGAACTATCAGGACATCGTGAACGACCTCCTGCTGCTCATCGGCCAGCACACGGAGAACGCGGCCATTCGCCTGTATAACTTCGGGGATGACGTGTCCGTGGCGGATACCCTGGAGCGGGCCACGGTGGAGATCCAGGAGGAGACACCGCTGGGCGCCTATGCGGTGGCGTATATCACGTCCTCCAGCCAGTCCCAGCGGGGCTATTACGAGATCGCCGTCCAGATCGGCTACCGCCGGACGGCGGAGCAGATCCAGGCGGTGGTGAACGCCACCCGGCCGGAGGCTGTCTCCAGCCTGCTTGAGTCGGCGCTGGAGGACGGCAGGACGGAGCTGGCGGTGCGCATCGGCTACTGGGGCCAGGACGGACAGAGCGGCATTGAGAGCGCCGTGGCCCAGGTGCGGGAGGAGCACGGATTGACGGAGGAGACGCCCTGGGTGGTGAACTACTACCCGGCGGAGGGCCCCGTGGGGCTGGTGGAATTCCTGCTGGAGCCGTCGGAGGAGGAGCTCGCGGCCTTCCTGGAACGGAATATGAGTGAGGAACCGGAAGAAGAGACCGACCTTCCCCCGGAGGAAGCCGCGGACGGCGAAGAAAAAGAAGAAAATTAAAAAAGATGCTTGACAAGGTGTAAATCATCTGCTAGAATACACCTTGTTCTCGCGGGCATAGCTCATCTGGTAGAGCGCCACCTTGCCAAGGTGGAGGTAGCGAGTTCGAGCCTCGTTGCCCGCTCCAGAAAAGACCTCATCCGAATGGATGAGGTCTTTTTGCATAGAGTTTTCGGCTCGAACTCGCGGCCTCCACCTGTACGCGCGAAGCGCGTTTTGAATCTGAGGTGAGGTAGGGTTCCCGCAAATGGACGCAGGCCATTTGTGGGATGCCGGGAAGCGAGTTCGAGCCTCGTTGCCCGCTCCAGAAAAGACCTCATCCGAATGGATGAGGTCTTTTTGCATGGTGAGCAAGATCAATACGCCCTCCCGTGTCGTTCAGCACGGGAGGGCGCTCCTTCATTCCATGATCCTATGTATCATTTCCTCCGCCGGGTCGATGAGCGGCAGGCTTGTCCGCTTTGCCAGCGCCTCTTTAAAATAAGGGAAGTGTGTACAGCCCAGCACCAGGGCCTCCATGCCGCTGAGACGGAACCACTCCGCCAGCTCCGGCAGGCGGTGGCGCTCCACCAGCTCCTCCGGCGGCTCCCCCGCCTCGATGGACAGCACCGCCGGCAGCATACAGGCTCCCAGCAGGTCCAGCTCCGGATTGGCGGCAAACAGCGTCCGTTCGATGCCCGCCAGCCCCTGGGCGTTGGCGGCGATGAGCCCCAGGCGGCGGTACCTGGGCGCCAGCTCCCGGTAGATGTCCAGCGGCGTCACGATGTCCATGCCCGTCTCCGCCGCCAGGGGGGTGAAGTCCACGGAGCCGGACAGGGAGTTGCAGTAAATAAAGGCCTTCCGGCAGCCCTGGCCTTTCGCTGTCTCCAGCACGGCCCGCACCGCCGCCGTTTTCTCCCCCTGGGAGGAGATTTGAAAGGCGGTCTGCCGCCGGGGGTCGGAGGCCATGGGAAAGGCCAGCCCCGCGAGGCCCGCCCTGGCAAGACAGTCCACGCCCATTTGGGTGTCCACCGGCGTGCCGGCCAGCACCGCGATGTGATGTTCGGTATGCATACTGTCACTCCAGCTTCTTGCGGAAATTGCCGTAGACATGGACGCCCTCCTGCACCGTCAGAAACGCCTGGGGGTCGATGGAGCGGACGGCGTGGAGCAGCTCCTCGATCTCATACTTGGAAAGGCTGACGCAGAGCACGTGCACGCCCTGCCCGGTGTAGGCGCCGGTGCCGTTCCAGTAGGTGACGCCCCGGTTCAGCTTGTCGATGATGAACTGGCCCAGAATGTGCTCGTCGGCATGGGTGAAGATCAGCGCCATAACGTTGACGTTCTGCTGGTGCATCCGGTCCAGCACCATAGAGGCGAAGAAGTTGTAGATGACGGAGTAGATGGCCACCTCCGGGCTGAACAGAATCAGGCAGGCGGTGTACAAAAACACGTTGAAGGTCAGGGAGAACTTGCCCACGGTGAAGCTGCTGCCCCGCTTGCTCAGGCACAGGCCGATGACGTCCAGGCCGCCGCTGCTGCACCCGCAGGTCAGCACGATGCCGCTGCCGATGCCGGTGAGGATGCCGCCCAGCAGGCAGGCGGTCAGGTAATCATCCACAATGGGGGCGGATGGGATGGGGATGATGCTGTAAAACAGGGAGTAGGACACGGTGCAGATGATGGTCTTTGCCACCAGGCCCAGGCCCAGGGATTTGTAGGCGAACAGCAGGATGGGGACGTTTACCAGGAAGTACAGGATACCGGCGATGTCGTAAGCGCCGAAGGTCACACCCAGCAGCGTCTGCAGAAAGGTACGGATGAGCTGGCACACGCCCATGATGCCGCCGGTGTAAAGGTTCAGCGGGACGATGAACAGGTTCAGCGCGGCGGCGGCGATCAGCTCGCCCACCACGGCGGCGACGATCCGCAGCCAGCGGTTGTGCAGAGTATTATAAAGCATAGAGGTACCTCCCGTCTGTGATTTAGGATGCCCTGCTACTGCCGATTATACGGCCTGCGGCGGAAAACCACAAGAGGGAAGTTTATAGTGCGTACTGGAGACAGCGGCGCAGCCGGTCCTGGGCCCGCTTCAGGGTCCGGGAGACGGTGGAGCGGTTCAGGCCCAGCGTCCGGGCGATCTCCGTCACCCGCATGTCCTGTTCGTAGCGCAGGGAGAGGATCTCCTGCTGGCGGGGCGTCAGCTCCTGTATCCGGGCTTTGCGGAGGTTCCGCAGGAGCCGCTCGATCTGCTCCTGGTTGTCGTTGGCGTTTTCCCGGAGCCAGACGGTCATGTCGCCGGCCCATTCGCTGCTTCTGGTGTCAAAGGGTGTAGCGTTCATGTTTGTGATAACTCCTGTCATAATATCGTGCGGTCAGGACCGCCAGCTCCCGGCACTCCCGCAGGATGGGCGTCAGAACGTCGATGCGCTGGCGCAGCCTGCGGGCGGCCTCCGGGTCCGTTTGCTGCCGCTCCTCGGCCCGCAGCTCCCGGATGCGGGCGCGGAGCCGCTCCGCGTTTTCGGCGTATTGGACGGACATTTCCAAAAGTGTCACAGCGCCGCCTCCTTTCCCCGTATCTCATGGCAGGGGGACAGCTCCTGCCGGGCGAACTCCGGCAGGCAGGCGGAGCAGACGCGGCTGCCGTTGCAGGCCCAGTATTCCTCACCCACGGTGATCTCCCGGCCGCACAGGGTGCAGCGCAGGGTTTGCCGTCTCCGGCGTTTTTCAGTGTGCAGCAAAAATGATGCCTCCTCAAAAAAAGAATAAAAAAATTGTTGACAAACCAAGTCCCTTCTGGTAATATAAATCCTGCTGTTGGAACTGATGCTTGCTGGTGTAGCTCAGCTGGTAGAGCAGCTGATTTGTAATCAGCAGGTCGGGGGTTCGAATCCGTCCACCAGCTCCAATTGAATATGGGGGAATTCCAGAGCGGTCAAATGGGGCAGACTGTAAATCTGTTGTCACTGACTTCGGTGGTTCGAATCCACCTTCCCCCACCAATTGCCGATCATCCGTCAGGGTGGTCGGTAATTTTTTTGGCTGGACTCGCCCACCAATACGGTCCGCCGGTTATACAGGTGCGCGGGGTGAGCCATGAAAATGGGGGAAAACCTCCCGCACCTATTTTGAATAGACAAAACCTTCTGTTCGTGTTAAAATAATAAAATGTTAAACTATTTGCATTTTTTGGAAAAAGGGGGGCTACAATGGAGAAAAAAGGCTTTACTCTTGCGGAACTCCTTATAGTCGTGGCGATCATTTCAGTGCTCACGGCAATCGCGGTCCCTGTTTTTTCAGGTCAGCTCGAAAAAAGCAGAGAAATGGTTGATCTGGCGAATGCAAGAAGCGCTTATGCGGAAGTGATGACAGCAGCCATAACAGAGGATACCGCCTCTCCCCTATATAATGAGAGTATTGGTTACTATCTTGCAACGGTTGCTTTGACCCAGGCGAAGGACGGCTGGACCACAAAAACGGACGATCTGGTGGTGGGCGGTATCGCCTATGCGGACGATGAGCATTGGCTGAAGGCTCCCAAGGCAAATGGCATCTGCACGGTCTATTTTCGGGACGGCCAGATCTATATCGACTGGGGCGGCGGCCAGAAGAAGCCCCTCCCCCTGAGCCGGAGCGCCTACATCAGCAAATCGGAGGCAGAACGGTTCCTGACCCAAGAGATACTGACCGAAATTTTGGAGAAGGACGGCAGCACATACAAGTACAATGTCATCAATTCAAACGAATCCGCTGCGCAGGGTGGGGGAACCAAGAAGTTTTTGGAGTATGCGGCGGAGAAAGACTTTGATTTGGCGGAGTACGGCGCGGTCACATGGCAAATTTATGCCAAGGATCCCTCATCAAAGGATATGCTGACTACTCCCGCGATCTACTGGTCCTCTGTCGAGGCCAGCGCGGTTACGGCCGGCACCTATATTCCCGTGATCGGCTACCGCAATGAAAAGTACGATGTGTATATGGCAAAGGTCGTTCAGTACAATGGGGGAACGGCAAATGCGTACTATTCCATTGCCAATAATTTTGCCAATGTCACCAACGCCGGCGGCAATGCCTCCTTCCAGTTTGACAGCTATCAGGCAGCAATGAAGAAGTATAATGAGGCCCTGGCGCGATACATCGAAAAGGGCTCCCTGTCCGATTCGGATATGAAGGCATTGGGCCTGAAAGACTGATCACAGGGGCTGAAAGTCCTGAATGTGCTGCGTATTGGCGGCCGGCATCCCAAAACCGCTACACCATTAGGTGTGGCGGTTTTTTACACGCGGAATAACAATAAACTTGATTGACTATTTATTTTTAACAAGAATCTTGTTTACAACGGAAATGCTAGCACATATGTTCTATTATGTCAAGGGGTTTAACAAGATTCTTGTTAAAATAATTTGACATGACCAGATGTATAAGGTATGATGGAAAAAACGACTGAGAGGAGTCTTCGTATGAGCCTGGGAAAACGCATCCAGGAGTGCCGGGAGGGTCTGGGACTTTCCCAGGCGGCGCTGGCGAAACAGCTGGGAGTCTCCCAGTCCACCGTGGGCAATTACGAGGCCGGCATCAGCTTTCCCCGGGAGGAGGTTTTGCTCCGGCTGTTCGACAGCCTGGAGACCGACCCCAACACGCTGTTTCAGGACAGCTTCCGGGCGGGCGGAGCGGCCCTGAGCCGCCGGGAGCGGCAGCTTTTGGAGCAGTACCGGGGCCTGTCTCCCATGGGGAAGGAGACGGTGGGCTCCGTGGTGGACGCGCTGTGCGCCTACCGGGACGACCTGGAGGCGGGAAAGGCGGACCAGGAGCCCCGTATGATCCCCCTGTACCGGAGCCCTGCCGCGGCGGGCTATGCCGCCCCGGTGTTCGGCGAGGACTTCGACTATATTCCCGTGGAGGACGACGTGCCCCCGGCGGCGGAGTTTGCCGTGCGCATCCAGGGCGACTCCATGGCCCCCTTCATCGGGGACGGCTCGGTGGCCTATGTGAACCGGGACCCGCTGCAGGCGGGGGATGTGGGCATCTTCTGCGTGGACGGGGACATATTCTGCAAGCAGTATTACAAGGACCCGGCGGGCGTGGTGTACCTGTTTTCCCTGAACCGGGCCCGGGCGGACGCCGACCAGGTGCTGCTGCCCGGCGGCGGCCGGACGCTGGTGTGCTTCGGCCGGGTGATCCTGCACACGCTGCCCCTGCCGGGCAAAGAATGAAAAAAGACCCGCTGCAGCTCGCAGCGGGTCTTTTGCGGTTTATACGATGAATCCGCCGTCGGCGGTCAGCACCTGCCCGGTGAGGAAGGAGGACTCCTCCTCCGCGAAGAAGGCCACGGCGTGGGCAATGTCCTCCGGCGTTCCCAGCCGGCCCAGGGGCGTCTCCTCCACCAGCATCTCCCGGGTCTCCTGCCCCAGCACCCGCACCATGTCCGTGTCGATGCAGCCCGGGGCCACGCAGTTGACCCGGATGCCGGAGGGGGCCAGCTCCAGTGCCAGGGAGCGGGTCAGGCCGATGACGGCGGCCTTGGAGCAGGCGTAGGCCACCTCGCAGCTCGCCCCCCGCAGGCCCCAGATGGAGGAGATGTTCACGATGCAGCCCCGCTTTTCGGAGAGCATGTGGGGCAGCACCGCCTGGATGGTGTTTTTGGCGCCGGTGAGGTTCACCGCCAGCGTCCGGTCCCAGGTGGCGTCGTCGGTATCCTGAAACAGGCCGTGGGGAGAGATGCCGGCGTTGTTCACCAGCAGGGAGATGGGCCCCAGCCCCGCCCGGGCGTCCCGGACCATGGCTTCCACGGCCCCTCGGTCCGCCACATCCGCCTGGATGGCCAGGGCGTGACGGCCTTCCGCCTCGATGAGCGCCGCCACGGCCAGGGCGTCGTCCCGCCGTTCCAGGTAATTCACGCAGACGTTCCAGCCCCTCCGGGCAAGCTCCAGGGCCACAGCCCTGCCGATGCCCCGGGAGGCGCCGGTGACCAGTGCGGTCTGTTCCATTTCGCATCCCTCCTGTCCTTTGGCGGCAGTATAGCAAAAAAAAATAAAAAATGCAAGAAAGGTGTTGACAAAACAAGCCCGGTCGTGTATCCTATATTCGTTCCGCTTCGGACGATTAGCTCAGCTGGCTAGAGCACCTGCTTGACGTGCAGGGGGTCACAGGTTCGAGTCCTGTATCGTCCACCAGATAACCTCCTAGAGCCGCAAGGCTTTGGGAGGTTTTTTGCTGCCTGTTTGACTTTTCTCCCTTATTTTCTCCCTTATTTCAATTATCCAGCCGAAACACTCTTGATGACTTGTTCCATACGGTCAGCACTGTCCCTTCGCATTTGAGCAGTCACATGTCCATAGACATCGAGTGTGAAAGCGGCGGTAGCATGGCCCAAATTCTCTTGAACAGTCTTGATGTCATCTCCGCTTTTGATTGCCAGAACAGCGTAGGTATGGCGTAAATCGTGAAATCGGGTAGAGGGAGAGCCGATCTTGTCTACAATTCGCTTAAAGCAATCATAGACAGTGCGGTAGGAAAGAAAGCCTCCGGTCTGGTTGGAGAAAATCAGGTTGTTTTCCTCCCAGCTGTTCCCGGCTTCTAGGCGCATCCCATTCTGCTTTAGCTTCTGCAAGCGAAACAACTGAACAACAGACGGGGCCAGGGAGAGAACCCGGCTTTTATTGTTTTTGGGCGGTGAGAAATAGTACTTGCCGCCCTTTTGCTGTTCCCGGCGAAGTTGCTGCTTGATAAGAAGTGTTCCACGGTCCAAGTCCAGACAGTCCCAGGTAAGGCCAAGTACTTCTCCTTCACGCATCCCAGTGAATAGCGTGATCTTGTACAGATATTCGTGGGGGTGTCCTTGAATAGTTTTCAGAAATTCTGCTACTTGGACTTCGTCTAGCGGCTGAATTTCTTTTTTTACCACACGTGGAGGCTTACAGGCATCCGTTGGGTTTCCTTTTTCAGCCACATACTCAACATCGCTCTGATATTTTGTATCAATATCACCGAAATCTTTGAATGAAGACGCCGAATCTAGTGGTGACTCAAGATAGTATAAATAATAGTTAGCGTTAGTATATTTGGCGTTTGGAGCATCACAAAGAACCGCGACTGTATAATTTCCGGCAGGTAAATTCGTGATAAAAGTTGAGACCCATTTTGTTTTGCAGAGCAATATAACAAAACGTTTTACATATAATTTTGTGTGTAGCCTGTTAAAGAAGGAGCACACAATGTATAAGCGACTACGGGATTTACGTGAAGATGCAGACAAACCTCAAAAAGACATTGCTGACTATTTGAAGTGTACACAGGTCTGTTACTCCAACTACGAAATGGGCAAGCGTGATATTCCTACCGATGTACTCATTGCTCTTGCCGATTACTACCATACCAGCATTGACTACCTACTTGGGATTACCGATAAAAAAGAACCGTACCCACGTTGCGAACATTGACCTCTCCCGCCTTATATCTCGTGGCAAAACCAGCTTTTCATATGGCTGCCCCAGCAAAATACAAAAATTCCCTGCTGCCATTAGGTTTTTTCCTTTTTGACAGCAGGGATCATATTTGCTTGAATATAAATGTTCAGATTGCGTGGTACGTTCTGCTTAACACATAAAAGTTTTACTCGATCCTTTTCGTTTTCTCCCTTATTTTCTCCCTTAAGTACCTAATACTACCCGGTACTACATGGTACAAGATAAAACATGGAAAATCCGCAAACCATTGCAAATAAAGGACTTTGGTACTAGAAGGGACTACTTAACACGGCATTTTTGAAATTCGAGTCCTGTATCGTCCACCAGAACGAAATCCCGTAACCGCAATGGTTACGGGATTTTTTTGCGTATTTCCGCGGCCTTCCCGATGGCCATTCGTACGTCATAAAAAACATGAAAAGGCGGCGGCTCCACGGAAGGCCGGGAGGCTGCCGATGAAACAGCACGTCCCTCGCTCATTACTGAGCAAAGGACGTGCTGATGTTTTTATGCCCGGTTCTGCCGATCAGCCCTTGCCTTCCGCCTGCTTGAAATAAAGCCCGGCAGCCAGAAGGTCCAAAAGAGCCCGCAGCCCAGCAGCGCCAAGGATACGGCGGGAACGGCCATCGCTCTGCCCAGCGGAGCGGAGACCACGGCGGAAAGCAGAATTGCCGCGAGAAAAGATCCTCCGGCGGCCAGGGAGAGGCGGCGGATCCGCAAAATCGCTGACAGGGCGGAACAGCAGCCCAGCAGCCCGCAGGCGGCCAGCAGGCAGACTTCCCGCAGTACCGGCGCCAGGCCGGAAAATGCCGGTATAAACCGCTGAGCCGCCCGGGAAAAGGCGGGCAGACTGCTGAACGAGGCCGGGAAAAGTGCGATGCCCGCCGACAGCAGCGTCCCGGCCAGAACCGGGAGCCGGACGGAAAGTCCGCGCGGACCCTCTTTCCGGCGGCGGATGGACCACTGGATCAAGGTCACCAGCAGCAGGGCAAGAGCGGCGCCGGACAGGTCGATGAGCACATCCCGCACTTGACCGCTGCGGCCGGGCACCATGGTCTGGTGATACTCGTCCAGCGCTGCCAGAGCCGTGCATAGCACAGCGGACACAAGGACTTGGCGGCCTTTGGAGCGCAGCAGGGGGACGAGAGCCAGCCACAGAAGCAGGATCAGGGTAAAGTATAAGAACATGTGGGCGGCTTTCCGCTCAAAGAAGGACAGCAGCTCTACCGCGGCATTCCGGACGGAGAAGTCCCCGGCGGAAAAGGCTGGAGAGAGAAGCGCCAGCAGCCGCCACAGCAGACGGTCTGACAGGTCGCCTGAGATGCTGGCGGGCTGGGCGGAAAAGTTCCAGATCAGCCGATACCAGAGGAGTGCCGGGATCCAGAGCAAATACTTTCGAATGGTTTTCATGGATGCCTCCGGGAATTCGTGGAATGGGCTGATCATAGCACGATACGGCAAAAAAGGGAAGAGGCAGATGGCTGATAAGCGCCCCAAGACCATGCTGCTCTTTTCAAGTATCACGGATGTCGAAAAATGTCGAATATTGTAATTTCGCGATTTGCATGGTAAAATTAACATGTCTTCATCTATGCTTTGATGACCGAATATGAGCTCCGGGCCTCCAAGAGAGGTCTCACACCGCCGCCCAAGAAGCGATATGCCGGGGCAAGGGCTGCAGGAAAGATCGTAAAGCATACAAAAAACGGCGCAAAAGCCGCCGGTTCAGAGGGAAATTATGAGAGAGAAAATGGCTGAAAAAGACGTAATGGAGATCGATCTGATGAAGCTGCTGATGGCGTATCTCCACAAGTGGTGGCTGATTTTGGCGTGCGGACTGGCGGGTGCCTGCATTGCGCTTATAGTTACCGTGAATTTTATCACTCAAATGTATCAATCTAGCGTTTCGGTGTATGTCAATAACGCCCGCAACAACCAGACAGTGGACTATGTGACCTCCAGCAACCTAGATGCCTCCCAAAAACTGGTGAATACTTACATCAATATTGCTCAGAGCGACCGGGTGCTGGAGCTGGTGTCAGATAGACTGGACGGCGTCTATTCGGTGAAGGAGCTGCGGGAGATGCTTACGGCTTCCCAGGTAAATGACACGGAGATCTTTAAGCTCTACATCACCAGCCCCGATCCGGAGGAGGCCGCCCGGGTGGCGAATGTCATGGCGGAGGTGGCGCCCCGGGAGATCTCTGACCTGGTGGAGGGCAGCTCTGCCCGCATCATTGACTATGCCAAGGTGCCGGAGAGCCGCTATACGCCCAGTTACAGCAAAAACACCGTGATGGGAGGGCTGATCGGCTGCGTTCTGGCCGCGGCTTACCTGACGGTGATGTTCCTTCTGGATGTGCGCATCAAGGACGACGAGGACCTGATGGCACTGTTCGATGTCCCCATTCTGGGTCAGATCCCTGACGTTGAGACCTTGGACAATGGAAATCACCATGAGAAATACGGCTATAAGACGGAGCCTGCTACCATGGCGAAAGGAGGGAAGCGCTGATGGAACTGCTGGAGCTGCTGCGCGGGGCCGGAAAACAGGACTCCAGAAAGGACAGCGCCCTTCGTATCCAGGAAGAACGCCGGTGTATCCTGTCCGCCCACAGCGATTTCTTTATCCGTGAGGCGTATAAGACCCTTCGGACCAATGTGACCTTCTCCCTGGCCGGCGAGGGGACAAGCCGGGTCGTCGTGGTAACGTCCGCCCTTCAGGGGGAGGGAAAGAGCGTTACCGCCATCAACCTGGCCCTGTCCTTCGCGGAGGCGGACAAGAAGGTGCTGCTGATCGACTGCGACCTGCGCCGTCCCAAGCTGGGCCGCCTGCTGGACCTCAGCTCTCTGGCGGGACTGACGAACCTGCTTTTAGACCCAAGCCTGCTGGAGAAGTCTATTTTAAAGCGCTACAACACCATCGACGTCCTCCTGCCCGGAGACATCCCGCCCAATCCCTCGGAGCTGCTGGGGTCGGACCGGATGAAGAAGCTGCTGGACCGGCTGCGGGAGAAGTACGACTGCATCATCCTGGACACGCCGCCTATCAACATAGTGACGGACGCGGTGGTCCTGGCGCCCCAGACGGACGGCGTGCTGTTTGTGGTCCGGGCCAACCAGTCGGAGCGGGGAGCGGTCATCCATGCGGTGGGCCAGCTGGAGTACACGCGGGCAAAGCTGCTGGGCTTTGTGCTCAACGGCGTTGACCCGGAACAGTCCGGTTACGGCAGGTACCGTTATAAAAAGTACCGGAAATACGACTATTACAGCTATCGGTACAGGCACGGCTGTGCGGACGGATACGGCCGCCAGAGCGGACAGGAGCGGGCGGAGCCATGACGGACCTCCACACCCATATCCTGCCGGGGATGGATGACGGCGCCGTGTCCGTGGAGACGAGCCTGGAAATGCTCCGCATGGAGCGGGACCAGGGCGTGGACGCCGTGGTGCTGACGCCCCACTTTTACCGGGACCGGGAACGGCCGGAGCAGTTTTTGGCCCGGCGCCGCGCCTCGGCGGAGAGACTGCGGGACGCGCTGGCGGCGCTGCCGGAGGCGGAAGCGCGGGCCATGCCCCGGCTGATCCTGGGGGCGGAGGTGGCCTGGGTCCCCAATTTGCCGGACATGCCGGAGCTGCCCGGGCTGTGCATGGGCCGCAGCCGGAACCTGCTGCTGGAATTGCCGTTCACGCCCTGGAACGGCCAGATGTTCCGGCAGCTCTATGAACTGATGGGCAGGACGGGCATCACGCCTGTGATCGCCCACGCGGAACGGTATCTCAGGTACCAGAAGCCGGAGCACATCGCGGAGCTGGTGTCCCTGGGGGTGCCGGTCCAAGTCAGCGCGGGGCCTCTGCTCCGCCCGCTGCGCCGGGGGAAGGCGCTGAAGCTCCTGCGGGAGCAAAAGGCGCAGCTGATCGCCTCGGACTGCCACGACACGGTTCACCGTCCGCCTGATCTGGGGCCTGGCGCGGCGGTGCTGGGGCGGAAACTGGGGGAGGTATTCCTGCGGGACATGTCCCGGAGAACGGACGAGCTGGCGGAACAGCCGCCAAACCTGTGAAAAGCGGCCTGTCCGGAAAAAGTAAGCAAGACCTCTGTGATTGCGTGCGTATTTTAGGAGTATCAGATGAAGGCAGTTAAGGACAATCAGGCGGCACGGACGCTGCTGATCATGCTCGCGGACGCCGTGATCGTGATGGCTTCCGGCGGCCTGGCGCTTTTGGTTCGGTTTGATTTTTCCTTTGGCAGCATCCCCCACGCATATTTGGACCCGTGGGTGCGGACGCTGCCCATTCAGATCGCGGTGACGCTGGCCGTCTTCCGGCTGCGGAGAATGTACCGCTATCTGTGGCGGTATGTCAGCGCCCGGGATGTGCTGGAAATGGCATCGTCGGTATGCCTGGCTTATGCGGCGTTCCACGTTCCGGCGTGGCTTCTGGGTTACCGCCAGCCCCGGAGCGTCCTGTTCATTGAACTGCTGTGTCAGATGTTCCTGCTGATCGGGATACGGTGTTCCATTCGCTTCTTCCGGGCAATGGAGTATTCCGCGCAGAACAGACAGGCGAACGGCGAACGCATCATGCTGATCGGCGCCGGCGAGGCGGGGCGGATGCTCCTGCGGGAGATCGCCACTGCCAGCCAGCTGAACGGCACGGTCTGCTGCGTCATCGACGACGATCCGGCCAAGCAGGGAAAGTTCATTGAGAACGCGCCCGTTGTCGGCGGCCGGGATAACATTCTGGAAATGGCCGCAAAGGAGCGCATCACCCAGATCATCCTGGCGATCCCTGCCGCGCCTGGAAAGCAGAAAAAGGAGATCCTGAACATCTGCCAGCAAACCGGCTGCCGGGTGCGGAGCCTGCCGGGGATCTACCAGCTGGTGAACGGCGAGGTTAGCCTGGCGGCGGTAAAGGACGTGCAGGTGGAGGACCTGCTGGGCCGGGACCCGGTCAAGCTGGATACGGAGGTGCTGCGGAACTTTCTGGAAAACAAAACGGTGCTGGTCACAGGCGGCGGCGGCTCCATCGGCAGTGAACTCTGCCGCCAGATCGCCAAATACCGCCCGAAGCGCCTGATCATACTGGATATTTATGAAAACAACGCCTATGACATCCAGCAGGAGCTGCGCCGCACCTGGGGCAGCCGGCTGGACCTGAGGGTGGAGATCGCCTCCATCCGGGATGGGGAAAAAATTGACCGGCTTTTTCAGTTCCACCGGCCGGACATCGTGTTCCATGCCGCCGCCCACAAGCATGTGCCGCTGATGGAGGAGTGCCCGGAGGAGGCGGTCAAGAACAATATTTTCGGCACGTATCATGTGATACGGGCGTCGGAGAAGTTCGGCGTCAGGAAGTTCGTGATGATCTCCACGGACAAGGCGGTGAACCCCACGAACTGCATGGGCGCCACCAAGCGCTTCTGCGAGATGATTTTGCAGAGCAAGGCGGACAGCCCCACGGAATTCTGCGCGGTGCGGTTCGGCAATGTGCTGGGCTCCAACGGCTCCGTGGTGCCGCTGTTCAAGCGGCAGATCGAAGAAGGCGGCCCCGTCACCATTACGGACAAGCGCATCATCCGCTATTTTATGACGATTCCCGAGGCCGCCCAGCTGGTCATGGAGGCCGGCGCCATGGCAAAGCATAGCCAGATCTTCGTGCTGGACATGGGCGAGCCGGTCAAAATTCTGACATTGGCGGAAAACCTGATCCGCCTGTCCGGGCTGGAACCCTACAAGGACATCGATATTCAGGAGGTGGGCCTGCGGCCCGGCGAGAAGCTCTATGAGGAGCTGCTGATGCGGAGCGAGAACCTCTCCAGGACCAGCAACGAGAAGATTTTTATTGAGCAGCAGCATGCGATCTCCCAAGAGACCATGATGGACGACCTGGCGCGGCTGGATGCGGCCATCGCGGAAAACAGGAGACCGCGGGACCTGATCGCCCTGCTGCGGGAGATGATACCGACCTACCGTGACCCGGAGGAGGTCAACAGCCTCGTGGCGCCGCCGGAGGCCGGGGAGGAACAAGCGGATTCCGAGGCGTATTCCCGCAACGTGGAGGAACTGGTTTGAAGCGATGGAGGAAAGTCATCTGCGCCGTGCTGGTGCTGCTGGCTGCATTGCTGGCGGGGCTGTACGGATGGCAGAGGGAGAACGTCAGAGCGGTCACGGACGCGGTCCAGTATACCTCCGGGGAGCTGGAGGAAAAGCTGGTGGAGAACCGGCAGGTGATCCGTGACGCGGTGGAAGCCGCGCCGGAGATCGTGGTGCGGGAGGTCACGGAGGAAGAACGCCAAGCCCTGCGGGACGGCGCGATGAGCCGGGAGGAACTGGCGGAGCGGCTGCAGGACGCCGGCGGACAGACCGCGCCGTCATCCGGGGATCAAGCGGCTGAGATACCCGCCGAAACAGGGGATGCCGCAGCGCCGGCGCAGAAACCTACGGAGTCCCCGTACCAGAAGGAGCTGTCCGCCATGATCGCCAAGGTCTATGTCCTTCGGGAAGAGTACACGATGGCGCTGGAGAACCTGTATGACGCGGCAAAAGCAGAGTATACCGACCTGCCGGCGGAAAAACGGACAAAGCCCGGCCTGATGAAGATGGCGGGCCGGTACATGGATCAGGCGGCGGAGCTGGAGAAGGAATGCGACGGGAAAATGGATGCCCTTGTTGCGGCCATGGAAAAGCTCATTCGGGAAAATCAGGGCGATATGACCCTGGTGGATACCGTGGTCGATACCTATGCCAACGAAAAAAGCCTGAAAAAAGCGTGGTACATGGCAAAGCTGGAGGAGAACGGGTTGGTTTGAAGATGAAACCAAAGCTCACAAAAGCCCTTGCAATGCTGCTGATGCTGTGTATGCTTCTTCCGCGGACCGCCCTGGCGGCGACGACCTATTATCTGGAGGTCAGCATCAGCGGGCCGGACGCGGAGAATATTACGCAGACCGTCAGCGCCAGCTCCAGCCGGTCCGCGGCCACATCCGTCACAACCAGGACCGATGGTACGACTGTGGAGAGCACCACGAGCACCAGCACCACCGTGACCCGCAATCCGTCCACCGGCACCGTGACGGAGACGGTCACCAGCAAGACGGTCGCTTCCGACGGCGTGAAGAGCGAGGGCAGGACCGTCACCGAGATCAGGAAGGACGGCACTGTGACGCCCAGGGAGACGGTGAACGCCTCCAATGCCAACGGCACCACCGCCAGCAAGGTCACCACCACCGATCCCAAGAACGGCACAGTCACCAGAGCGGAGGCGCATGTGTCCTGGAAGGATGTGACGGAGTCTGATGAAAATCATCAGCCGGTGCAGATTCCTGTGGCAGTCTCCGCGGCCAAGGAGCAGGACAACGCCCCACGGTCGCGGTGAATCTGCCCGTCGGCAGCGGTTCCGTCAAGGTGAATCTGCCTGTTGCAAAGCCGGATCCCGGTCTGGTCGCGGTCATTGTGGACGGGCAGGGCAATGAGACCCTGGTGCCCAAGTCCGTCGTGACGGAAGACGGCCTGAAGATGGAGATGGAAGGCTCCGCCAATGTGAAGATCGTGGATAACAGCAAGTCCTTTCAGGATGTTCCTGAAGGGCATTGGGCCAATGACGCCGTTTCCTTCGCGTCTGCCCGCAACCTGTTCCAGGGCGTCAATGAGACCGCTTTCGCGCCCAACCGTGCCATGACCCGCAGTATGCTGGCAACTGTTCTGTACCGCCTGGAGAGCCAGCCGGAGACCTCTGCGGAGGATGTGTTCACTGACGTGAATGAGAAGGCCTATTATGCCGGCGGCGTTTCCTGGGCCAGCGATAACGGGATCGTTACCGGCTACGGCGACGGCACTTACAGACCCGACCAGGTCATCACCCGCCAGCAGCTGGCGGCCATGCTGTACCGCTATGCCGGCAGTCCGGATGTCACGGGCGCCGGGCTGAACTTCCCTGACGCGGCCAATGTTTCTGACTACGCCAGGGATGCCATGAAGTGGGCCGTGGAGAACGGCATCATTCAGGGCAAGACCGACGGCCGTCTGGATCCCCACGGTCTGGCGACCCGCGCGCAGGTGGCGGCGATGATGATGCGATACTGCCGCTGCGAGCTGGATCGGTGAGAAACCAGCACACATCAGGTTTTGGGCCGCTGGCTGTGGCTGTCCGCCCCGGGCGCGTCCATAGGGACCGGCAAGTATTTTTTAAAGCAGAAACGGCGGTTACAGCGATGAGAGAAGGAACTGAAGATGGAATGGAAACCTTTTGAAGAGAAGATTTGGCTTTCCTCACCTACCATGCATGGAGAGGAATTGAAATATGTGACCGAAGCCTATGAGACCAACTGGATGTCCACCGTGGGCGCGAATATCAATGAGATCGAGAGGATCACCTGCGAAAAAGTGGGCCGCAAGTATGCGGTGGCCCTCTCATCAGGCACGGCGGCCCTGCATCTCGCTGTGAAGCTGGCGGGTGTGAAGCCGGGGGACAAGGTGTTCTGTTCAGACATGACCTTTGACGCCACGGTCAACCCCGTTGTCTATGAGGGCGGCGTGCCGGTGTTCATCGACACGGAACGGGATACCTGGAACATGGACCCCGTGGCCCTGGAAAAAGCGTTTGAGCTGTATCCGGATGTAAAGGTGGTGGTCCTTGCGCACCTCTATGGCACACCGGGGAAAGTCGATGAGCTGAGAGCCGTCTGTGATAAGCATGGGGCAGTCATGGTGGAGGATGCCGCTGAATCTCTGGGCGCTGCCTATAAGGGCGCTCAGACGGGGACCTTCGGCAAGTATAGCTGCATCAGCTTCAACGGCAATAAGATCATCACCGGCTCCTCCGGCGGCATGCTGCTGACGGATGATTTGCATGCGGCAAACAAGGCGCGCAAGTGGTCCACCCAGGCCCGGGAGAACGCACCGTGGTACCAGCATGAGGAATTGGGCTACAACTACCGCATGAGCAACGTGATCGCCGGTGTGGTTCGGGGCCAATACCCGCATTTGGAGGAGCATATCGCCCAGAAAAAGGCCATCTATATGCGGTATCAGGAGGGCTTGCAGGACCTGCCTGTGACGATGAATCCCTATGACGCGGAACATTCCGAGCCAAACTTCTGGCTGAGCTGCCTGCTGATCAATGAGGAGGCCATGTGCCGTCAGGTGCGCAGCGAAACAGAGGCGTTGTATGTGAGCGAGCCGGGCAAGAGCTGTCCCACGGAGATTTTGGAGACGCTGGCGAGGTATCATGCGGAAGGCCGCCCTGTCTGGAAGCCCATGCACATGCAGCCAATGTACCATATGAATCCATTTGTCGGCACACAGGGCTATATGAGGGCCAGGACAAACGCCTGTATTGCAGGCGGCGCCGAGGATGTTGGGGCAGACATTTTTAGCCGGGGGCTGTGCCTGCCCAGTGATAACAAGATGACGCCGGAACAGCAGGACCGGATCATTGAGATCATCAAAGGCTGCTTTGCGTGATACCTGTTTCACCTGAAAAAGAGACCGGGTAAAAAATCGGGCTGGACGCTTCAAACTCCATGATGCTTTATGGCGCAGCGATCCTTGCGTACAGGTGGCCCTTACCCGGGGGACAGGGCTTCCGGCGCATCCGGGGCGCTCAGCTTGCTGCTGCGGTTCGCGAAAGAATAAAAGCGTGAGAGGTCGATGCATGTGAGTCATAAACCGTATGGACCATACGAAAAATATTTGAAACGGCCTATCGATTTTCTGTGCGGATTGGCGGCCGTTGTTGTGTTCAGTTGGCTGTATTTGATCCTCATGGTACTGGGTGTGATCTTCATGGGCGGAAATCCGTTCTTCACCCAGGAACGTCCCGGAAAGGATGGGAAACTATTCAAATTGATCAAATTCCGGTCAATGAGCAATCAGAAGGACAAAAATGGCAACCTGCTTCCCGATGACGTGCGGTTAAACAAGTATGGCCGGTTCCTTCGGAAGACCAGTCTGGATGAATTGCCTGAAGCGTTCAACATTATGAAAGGCGATATGAGTGTGGTTGGGCCAAGGCCTCTGCTGGTCCAATATTTGCCGCGATATAACAGTGAACAAAAGCACCGGCACGATGTCAGACCGGGCTTATCAGGGTATGCGCAGGTGCATGGCCGGAACGATGTTTCATGGGAAGATAAGTTCGCGATGGATGTATGGTATGTGAACCATGTGACTTTTTTGGGTGATGTTAAGATCGTTTTTCAGACTGTTGGCAAAGCTTTCATAAAGCAAGAAGGAATCAGTTCCCGGACATCGGCGACAATGGAGGAGTTTATGGGAACCCCTGACGGAATGACAAGCAATTGGAGGGGACCGTATTGAAACGATTGATTATGATAGGCGCCAGCGGACATGGGAAAGTGTGCGCGGATATTGCGGAACAAATGGGCGTATGGGATGAGATCGTGTTTGCGGATGATCACCCACCTGCTGCCTATCCGTATCGGATCATCGGTAAAACGGATGATGTGGCGGACGGGGATGCGGATTTTTTTGTGGCGATAGGCGATGCCCAGATTCGGGAGAAGATAACCGGCAGACTGAAAAAAAGCGTAACGCTCATTCATCCCCGGGCTGTCATCGGCGGAGATGTTGCCATTGGCAATGGCTGTGTTGTGATGGCGGGCGCGGTCATCAATTCCGGCACGACCATTGGGGACGGAGTCATCATCAACACTTGTTCATCGGTAGACCATGACTGCAAACTGGATGACTATGTGCACGTAGCTGTTGGTGCCCACCTTTGCGGCATGGTACGGATCGGAAAGAGCACCTGGATCGGCGCTGGTTCCACTGTTAAAAACAACATCAGCATCTGCGGCGGCTGTATGATCGGCGCCGGTGCCGTGGTCGTTCAAAACATCGCGGAAGCAGGGACATATATGGGGGTTCCCGCGAAAAAGAGAAAGTGATGTGGATCAGGACATGAAGAAGCTGTGCTTTGTTACCACTGTCTCGATGACAATGAAGGCATTCGTGATCCCGATCGCTGTTTATCTCCATGGGCATACGGACTGGGACATTACGCTTGTCTGCGACGAGGACCCGGAGTTTAGAAAGTCGCTGCCTCCCTATCTTCACTATCACGCTGTTCCAATGGCTCGCGGGATTCACCTGTCAGGCATAAAGGCCATGCTGGAGATGGAAAAATTCTTTAGAGAAGAACATTTTGACCTGGTTCAGTATGCAACGCCGAATGCGTCGCTGTACGCGGCTATGGCGGCCAAAAGAGCGCGGATACCGGTAAGGCTGTATTGCCAGTGGGGATTGGCTTATGTTGGCTTCAGAGGGATCAAAAGGTGGATCTTCAAACAGGAGGAGAAATATGTCTGCTGGCTGTCCACCTGGATCGAACCTGACAGCAGGAGCAATTTGGATTTCGCTCACCGTGAAGGCCTGTATCCCCCCGATCAAGGGTCGGTGGTCTGGAATGGAAGCGCTGTGGGAGTAAATTTGGAAAAATTTGATATTACAAAAAGGGAACCGTTCCGTGATGAGATCAGAAGGAAATACCACATTCCTGCCGAGGCGTTTGTGTTCATATTTGTGGGGAGAATTACCAGAGACAAAGGTGTAAACGAACTGTTCGAAGCATTTTCCCAATTTGATGATGCGTGGCTGATGATGGTCGGCTGGAATGAGGTCGATCAGACGGTAAACCGGGAATTGTATCAGAAAGCGCAGAGCAGCAGCCGGGTCGTGTTTACCGGGTTCACTGATGAGGTCGAGAAATACCTCTCGGCAGCGGACTGCTATCTTCTTCCCAGTTACCGTGAAGGTTTCGGCATGGGAGTCATCGAGGCAGAGGCAATGGGCTTACCCGTGGTTATTACGGATATTCCGGGGCCTACGGATGCAATGGTCGAACATGAGACTGGGATCGTTGTTCAGAAGGCGAACAGCAAAGAATTACACAGGGCAATGAAGCGTATCTGCGAAAACCAGGAGGAAGCGAAACGGATGGGGACAAAAGGCGCGGAATTCGCTGCCGGCATGTTTGAACAAAAGCAGCTGTTTGCGTATATACTCCGTGACCGAAAAGCCCTTTTGAAGCAATCATGAGTGAGGAAAAAGCGCATGAAAGCATTGTTCTGCTATGACGGCCCTATGTATAAGGATGAGAATGGGAACTACTATGACAGCATTCTCGATGATCGGATGTTTGAAAGGTATTTTAAGGTAGCTGACAAACTGAAGCTGGTCATCCGCACGCGCGATACGGAAGCATCACAGGCGGCGAAGCGAATGAGCAGGCTGTCCGATCCCAATATAACTGTTTGTGAATGCCCTGATCTTTCATCCGTAACAGGATTGATAGCCGGAACGAAAGCGGCAAAAGAAATACTTTGCAGAGAGATCAGCGAAGCAGACCTGATTTTTATTCGTTTGCCAAGTGTGATCGGAAATCTTGGCGTAGATCTATGCCGAAAGCAGAAAAAGCAGTACCTCATAGAAGTTGTTGGCTGTCCCTGGGATTCATACTGGAATTACAGCGTAAAAGGGAAGATCGTGGCCCCGGCTGCGGCACAAATGATGCGCTCAAGGGTGAAGAAAGCCCCGTTTGTCTTGTATGTGACGAATCGGTTCCTCCAGAGCAGGTATCCGACGCGGGGAAAAAGCGTCAGCTGTTCAAATGTTGAGCTCATGGAGATGGAGGAATCCGTTTTACAAAGGCGGTTAAGGAAAATTGAAAGCTATACTTCTGACAGCGTACTGACCATTGGAACAGCGGCCGGTCTGGATGTCCCGTATAAAGGTCAGCAGTTTGTCATTGAAGCCATGGGAAAATTGAAGAAACAGGGGATCACGCAGTTCAGATATTCTGTCATTGGCGGAGGCACGGGGGATCGTCTCAGGCGGGTAGCGAAAGCCAATGATGTTGAGGATCAGGTCGACATCGTAGGCCAGCTGCCCCACAGTGAAGTATTCGGATGGCTGGACTCCATCGACATCTATGCCCAGCCCAGCAGACAGGAAGGGCTGCCGCGCTCTGTCATAGAGGCTATGAGCAGAGGAATACCGTGTATTGGAGCGAGGACCGCGGGAATACCTGAGCTGTTATCCGATGCGTGCATCTTTTCCAACGGGAAGAATGAAATAGAAGAGATCTGCGCTTGCCTGCTCCATATGAGGGATCAGGAAACGGCTAAAGCGATGGCAAAGTTGAACTTTCGCGAGGCAAAAAACTACCAACGTGATCTTTTGGCTGAGAGAAGAACAAGATTTTTCAGAGAATACGCCGGAAAGGTGTGAGAGTGATGCATCAGCTGCTTTCTCTGCTTCGCGTCATAGGCAATAGAATGAAATTTCTGAGCCTGAGCATAAAAAAGGGATGCAATGTGAATTGCAAAGGGGAATGTACAGCAAGACTGAATAACGAGTGGTCGGCTCAAAAAGGCTCGACGATCAATATAGGCAAGCACCTTTCTTCACTGGGGCATTGCCGGTATCAGCTGAGTTACAGGAATATCGAGGTAAAGAATGAAAGTATTGATTGTTATAAGTAATGCTGGTATCGGGGGAACACAGCGGGTAGCAATCAATTTGGCCAGTTGGATGAATCAGACAGAGGAGCATTCCGCCCTGGTCGTATCACTTGAGGATTTTGATGGGAACAAATATGACACGTCGGCCATTCCATACAGGCAGATTGAAAAAGGAACCTCCAAAATCCTCGGTTTGATCTCTGTCATCCACGAGTGCCGTCCGGATATTGTGCTCAGCATGGGGGTTCCCATGGCGGTTTATACGGTTCCGGCCTGCCTGATCACGCATGCAAAGCACATCGTTTCTGAAAGGAACGATCCCGCTCATTTTGCCGGAAAAAGCATCATAAGAGTTTTGTCAAGATGCTTTATGAAATGGGCTGATGCGTATGTTTTTCAGACAAAAGAAGCGCAGGCGTTCTATGGAGGCTCGGTCGCCGGAAGATCGGCCGTTATCCCCAATCCTCTGTTCAGCGCGGAAAGGATGCCGACGGCACCATACGCAGGAGAGCGGAAAAAAACGATCGTTTCCGTTGGCAGACTGAGTAGACAGAAAAACCAGAGAATTCTGATCGAAGCCTTTTATGAGCTTCAGCCGTTCATCTGTGACTATCAACTGATCATCTGGGGAGAAGGGGCGGAAAGAGAGCGGCTGAATGAATTGATCTCAGCGTTAAAACTGCAGGACAAGGTATCCCTTCCGGGCTCTACGGATAAGGTATTTGATGAGATATACGAGGCGGGTCTATTTGTGCTGTGTTCGGATTTTGAGGGGATGCCCAACGCACTTATGGAAGCCATGGCGCTTGGCTTGCCGTGCATTTCAACGGACTGTCCATGCGGCGGACCGAGGGAGTTGATCCGGAACGGCGTGAATGGGATACTGGTTCCTGTTGGCGATAAGGAGGCCCTGAAGACGGCGATCCTGCATCTTGTAAACCAGCCGGCTGAGCTGCGGGAGGAAATGCAGAATATGGCATTCAGGATCAGAGAAACACATTCCCTGGAGTCAATATGTCAATCTTGGTATAAATACTTCAGCGAAGTAAAGGCGTTATGATGAAGATTGATAGATTTACATTCCTGTTTTTGCTGGATGGGATCGTGGCTTTGTTTGCGCTGCTGTTTGGGACATCCATGAACGTTCGGATGGCGGCGGCGATCGCGGCGGTGACCATTGTTCTCATACTCATCAGCATATATACGATTTATGATCACAGGCTGTCTCTTTCGTCTGTGCTGTTACTGTATACAATAGCGACTCAATTCGGCTTAGTCATTCCATACACTATTTTTGGACGTGAAGTACTTTCAAATTACCACGATTACACGCTGCGGTTTTTAAGAAGCAGCATGCTGGTGAAAGCGATACTCTTAGGCAACTTTGCAATCATTTGCTTTGAGACCGCAAAGAGAATGACGGCGGTCAAGCGCGTAAAAAGGCCGGAAAAAAATCGCCCCGCAGATGGCGGCATGAATCAAAAAATGTTTCGCGCCTCTGCTGCGGGATTCTTGATCGTGCTCTTGTACTTCGCTTATCATGTCCTATTCGGCAGCACAAGGCTGGTGAGCACATATGAGGGGTTTATGCGGAGCTCCGCATACACAAGCGGCATCTACGCATACATACTGATTGTATTCTACGCATCGAGCATTTACCTCGCGGCCTCCGGTACAATACGTGAAAGAAAGACCGGATGGTTTTTATGGCTGCTTATCGTTTTGATTTTTGCTTTCAATGGAAATAAGGGCGAGTTTCTTTACGCTTTGCTGGCGGTCATCGGGCTGCAGGGCAGCCTCGGAAAGAAGATCGATGTAAAACTTATCCTGTTGAGCGCGTTTTTGCTTTTCTTCGTTATTCCGTCAATTACGCTTCTTCGATCCGTTGGCATCGCCGGGAACCTGGGAAGTGCGAAGTGGGACTTCGTCTCCGTATTCACCGAGACGGGAATGCAGATCAGAACTTCCGTATATGTTCTCGAAGGCCTCGACCATAAGACGATCAGCCCCCTCTGGGGCATGTCCTACATCCAACCGGTCATCAATATGATCGTTCCGTTTTCCCACAAAATCGCCACTTCGGATATTCGTAAAATGTTTCCCGGCTATGGATTCAATCAGGTGATAGAAAGTTACTTGAATTTAGGCGTTGCCGGTGTCGCCGGTTATTTTGGGCTGGTTGGATATGTGATCAGTAAAGCGGAGAATGAACTGAAGAGCAGGATAGACCTGGCGTATTTAGGTACGGTTACCTGTGTGTTGATCAATGCTTCCAGAAACTATTTTGCATTTGTTCCGGGCCAAATATTGATCGTGACGGTGATCTACTATCTGATCAAAAAAACACGAGTGGGTGGAAGAAATGAAGTTTAGCATACTTGTTCCGGTTTACAATGTGGAGCGATATCTGGAGCAGTGCATAGAGAGCGTACTGTCTCAAAATTACAGTGACTACGAGTTGATCCTCACCAACGATGGCTCTGCGGATGGCAGCCCGCTTATCTGTGAACGGTATGCGAAGCAAGACCCGCGTATCAGGTATTTTTCGAAGCAAAATGAAGGCTTGTTATTGACGAGAAGGTATGCGATCAAACGCGCGCAGGGCGAATATGTACTGTTCCTGGATTCGGATGATTACTGGGAACCGAATTTACTGGAAACGGTCGCGGCAGAGCTGGACAAGCAGCCGATAGATATGCTCCTGTTCCGGTTTAACCGGGTGAGGGATGACGGCAGGCTGATCTATGCGGATCAGGGCGTGTTTGCCGATCATGCCTTGTTTACAAGAGAAAACAAAGCAGAGTTTATGGAAGTTTTTGTGGCTTCGTCAAGGCTGAATACCCTCTGGAGCAAATGCGTGAAACGTTCCATCATGGATATTGATTATGATTATGGAATGTTTGCGGATAAGAAGGGAGAAGACTTGCTTCAGTCGATGAATCTGCTGAAAAACGCAGATACCATTTTGTATCTTGATAAAGCGCTGTACGATTATAGACTGAGCCCCACGGGGCGCGGCAGAAATTTTAAAAAGAAATACATAAACGATTTTGAAGCCGTAAGGTCATACGTATTGTCAATACTGATGGAGATGAATGTGCCGAAAGCAGTATTCGACGCGTTTTATTCAAACTATTACCGGGGAATGATCCGTTATTTCAGAAGGTACGCGGCAGTTTGCCCTGATTATTGGGACTACAAACAGACGCTTGCTGCCGCCCTTGAAATGCCTGTATTCAAAAAAGTGATGGAACAGATCCCCTTTGATTCGCTGAGCGGTCCGGACCTCAAAGAATACGCTATGGTGAAAAAACGGCAGTTTCTGTGGATATATTGTAAGTACAGGCTGAGCCTCAAGTTGAGAAACATGATAAAGATGGTGATAACATGACGGATGTTCGTCAGGATTTATACAGGTACACAGGAAAGCGTGACACACAGACGTTGATCAGGACGTTTCTCAGAAACCGGGCATTCCGCCGCGTCGTGTATTATCGGTATTATGATGCCCCCGGTCCCATGAAGTATGTAGTGCGGGTATTGAACCGTGTTTTGGCAAAGAAACAGACGATTGATTTACCGCCAACAGCTAAAATCGGGCCAGGGCTGTTGTTTCTGCATCCGCATGCGATCACGATCAATAGCAAGGCGGTTGTCGGAAAAAACCTGACCATGTTGAAGGGCGCTACGATTGGGAACAGCAAAACCGGCAAGGTCGGTACACCGGTCATCGGGGATAATTGCTATATTGGATTGAATGCCACGGTCGTCGGGGGAGTTACGATCGGCAACGACGTGCTGATCGCATCGAATACATTCGTGAATTGTGACGTTCCTGACGGCGCGATCGTGCTTGGAAGTCCCGGCGTGATCCATCTGCGGGATAAGGCTTCCGAAAAATACATTGTAAACGCGATTTGAGCGATGACAGGAAAGAACAGAAGCTGTTAAGCGATGAAGAAAGCGTATTTGAGGCCCTGTTTTGAACCTGGAGTATAAGCCCGCGAAAGAGTATCCCGCCATCGGAAAGGCCGAAGAAAGAAGATATTGCTCAAAAAACTGAGATAAATGATCACTGGGATATATTAAGGGAGGCCCCGGATGGCATCAAGAACCCAAAAAGCCAAGTGGAATATCAGTACATCCTTGATTTCACAAATTGTCTCGATGATTTGTGGCCTGATCGTTCCTCAATTGCTGCTTCGGTCATTTGGATCGGAACTATATGGAGCAACTACTTCCATCGCTCATTTTCTGGCCTATATATCACTTCTGGAAGGCGGGGTGTCCGGCGTTGCCCGTGCCGGGCTGTATCAGCCGTTGGCGAATGGCGATATACAGGAGCTCAGCAATGTGTACCATGAGATCAAGAAGTTTTTCAAGACCGTCGGTATTTGTTTTGTTATTTATACGGTTGTTCTGGCGGTTTTCTATAACAGGATCGTTACAGACAGCAAATTAGAGTGGATGTTTTCATTCCAGCTCGTCATGGTGATCAGCCTCTCGACATTGGCACAATACTTTTTCGGCATAGCAAACTCTATTGTTGTTCAGGCTGATCAAAGACACTATGTCATCAATATCATTACGATCCTGGTGACAGCGGTCAATGCGATGCTGGTCATTCTATTGACGCGCATGAACTGCGATATGATAACGGTTAAATTCGTCAGCAGTTGTGTGTTTACACTGAAACCGGCGGCGCTGTTCCTGTATGTAAAGCGCAAATATAGCATATTGCCGCGTAAACAGTGCGGAAAGACAGCGGTATTAAGCCAAAAGTGGACGGCCCTGGGCCAGCATATTGCGTATTTTCTGCATTGCAATACGGACGTGGTGGTCCTCACTTTGTTTGTAAACTTGAAAGCGGTTGCCGTGTATTCTGTTTACAGCATGGTCGTTTCAAGCGTTCGGAGTATCACGTCATCGTTTGCCAATGGACTTGAGTCGGTTTTCGGCAATATGTACGCGAAGGGGGAACGCGAAAAGCTGGAAGCAACGTTTGGCTATTATGAAACACTGATCTCTGTTGTAGCCGTTATCATGTTTTCTGTAACTTTTGTGATGATTCTTCCCTTTGTTCAAATTTACACAAAAGGTATTTCCGACACAAATTACCGTGTTCCGTTGCTTGCGGTTTTCCTGGTGCTGTCGGAACTGGTGTATTGCCTTAGAATGCCATACCACTATATGACGGTAGCGGCTAATCAATTCAGGCAGACAAAACCGGCGGCGTATGGAGAAGCCGGCATGAATATCGTGTTGTCCATCGTTTTAGTCTTTTGTTATGGACTCGTCGGCGTCGCGGCCGCGACGCTTGCGGCTATGGTTTTTCGGACGATTTATTATGCGTGGTTTTTATCGAATCATATACTTCATAGACCGTTTGGGCTCTTCGTGAGGCGAGAAGCGGTAAATGGGGCTGCTTTCACGATCATTTGCGTTATAGGCGGCAAGGTGCTTGAAAACAGGAATATTTGCTGCAGCATGGATTGGATCATTTCCGCCATTGCAGTGACCGTGATAGCGGTATTGGTAACGGCTTTGGCCAATATGCTGTTTTACCGCACCGACATCATTGCGATGGCGCGCAGAATAGCGCCTCGGAGTGGGAAGGGATAGGAGTACTCTGCTTAAACGCTGAACTCCGGTAACTTCTGCCGGAGGTCCGTCCGGGGCGTTATAAAGGGGATCGGGTTTATATAGGGGACTTCTTTTATCGTCATGAAAACGGGAGATCAGACAATATGCGGAAGATAGATTTAAAGAACAAAACGGTTTTTGTGACCGGCTCCGCCGGATTCATCGGCAGCAATCTGGTGCTGGAACTGCTTCGCACCCAGTCGCCGGTCAGCATTGTCGGCCTTGACAATATGAATGACTACTACGATGTGTCGATCAAAGAATGGAGACTTTCTGAGATCGAGAAATGTGCGGCGGAGCACCATGATGCCGCTTATCAATTCTACATGGGTGATTTGGCCGACCAGGATCTGCTGAACCGGATTTTCACAGAACATAGGCCGGAAATTGTTGTGAACCTGGCTGCGCAGGCAGGCGTCCGCTATTCCATTACAAACCCGGACGCATATATTCAGAGCAATCTTGTCGGATTCTATCACATCCTGGAGGCTTGCCGCCATTCTTATGACAATGGGGAAAGAGGCGTGGAGCACCTGGTTTATGCGTCTTCCTCATCCGTGTATGGAAGCAATCAGAAAGTGCCTTATTCCACCGATGACAAGGCGGATAACCCTGTGTCCCTTTATGCCGCAACGAAGAAGAGCAATGAATTGTTGGCTCACGCCTACTCGAAACTGTACGATCTTCCATCCACTGGCCTGCGGTTTTTTACAGTCTACGGTCCTGCGGGCCGTCCGGATATGGCTTACTTTGGATTTACTGATAAACTGCTGAAAGGCGAAAAAATACAAATCTTCAACTATGGCAACTGTAAGCGCGACTTTACTTACATCGATGACATTGTCGAGGGCGTGATCCGTGTGATGCAGGGCGCTCCGGAGCGCAGGAACGGGGAAGACGGCCTTCCGGTCCCACCCTATGCGATCTATAACATCGGCAATAACCAGCCGGAAAACCTGCTGGATTTCGTGACGATCCTGCAGGAAGAATTGATTCGGGCGAAGGTTTTGCCCGCGGATTATGATTTTGAGGCGCATAAAGAACTTGTCCCCATGCAGCCGGGAGACGTTCCTGTTACATATGCGGATACGACTGCTTTGGAGCGGGACTTTGGGTTTAAACCCAATACGGGCCTCCGCGATGGCCTGAGAAAATTTGCGGAGTGGTATAAGGATTTCTACTTGCATGACTGACCATTTTAAAGACAGCGGAGAACACTATGAGTAATAAAAACATTGCGGTTGCCGGGACTGGCTATGTGGGCCTTTCTTTGGCGGTACTTTTGGCGCAGCACAACCATGTGACGGCTGTGGACGTCCTGCCGGAGCGGGTGGATCTGATCAATCAAAAAAAGGCGACTGTCCAGGATGCGTATGCTGAAAAATACCTGGCGGAAAAGAAACTGGATCTGTCTGCGACGCTGGACGCGGAAGCTGCCTATAAGAATGCCGACTTTGTGGTGATCGCTACGCCGACGAATTATGACAGCAAAAAGAACTTCTTTGACACATCCGCGGTGGAGGCTGTGATCAAACTGGTGCTCGAGTACAATCCGGATGCCATCATGGTCATCAAATCTACCATTCCGGTTGGCTTCACTGCAAGTGTCCGCGAAAAATATCATTGCGACAACATCATCTTTAGCCCGGAGTTTTTGCGTGAAAGCAAGGCTTTGTATGACAACCTCTACCCGAGCCGCATCATTGTCGGCACGGATGCTGAGAACCCACGCCTGGTCAAGGCGGCAAAAACCTTTGCCGGTCTGCTGCAGGAGGGCGCCGTCAAGGAGAATATTGATACCTTGATTATGGGATTCACGGAAGCTGAAGCGGTCAAACTGTTTGCAAATACATATTTGGCCTTGCGTGTCAGCTACTTCAACGAGCTGGATACCTATGCTGCGATGAAAGGACTGAATACGCGGCAGATTATTGAAGGTGTGTGTCTTGACCCGCGCATCGGCAACCATTATAATAATCCCAGCTTTGGTTACGGCGGTTATTGCCTGCCCAAAGACACCAAGCAGCTTCTTGCCAATTATACCGATGTCCCGGAGAATTTGATCGAAGCCATCGTGGAGAGCAACCGCACCCGTAAGGACTTCATCGCGGACCGCGTTCTGGAGATCGCCGGAGCATATGAGGCCAGCGAGGAGTTTGACCCCAGCAAAGAGCATCCCGTTGTGGTTGGCGTCTTTCGCTTGACGATGAAGTCGCATTCCGATAACTTCCGCCAGTCCTCTATTCAGGGCGTTATGAAGCGGATCAAGGCAAAGGGAGCAACCGTGATCATCTATGAACCCACTTTGGAGAACGGCACAACATTTTTCGGCAGCAGAGTGGTCAATGATCTGGAGGCGTTCAAGCAAAGGAGCGGTTCTATCATTGCCAACCGCTACGATCACTGCCTGGATGATGTGAAGGAAAAGGTCTATACGAGAGACCTGTTTGGAAGAGACTGAAACAGGAACATAAATGGAGGACCCATTTCGTGGAAATGGATAAGAAATTAGAAGAGATCGGCCGGGCCTTCCGAATCAAAGGCGACTATCTGGGATACGAGAAGATCAAGGTCGGCAATGTGAACCAGACCTACAAGGTCACCTACCGCCAGCCGGACGGCTCGCCCAAGCATTACATCGTGCAGCGGGTGAACACCTATGCTTTCCGCCGGCCGGAGGAGCTGATGCACAACGCGGACCTCATCACGGAGCACATCCGGGCCAAGAAGCAGGAGGGCGTGGCGCTGCATTTCCACCACACCAGGGAGCGGAAGACGTATGTGTACGATGAGGAGGGCGGCTTCTGGCGGCTGACGAATTACATTCCGTCCGTGACTTACAGCGAAAGCAAGAACGTGGAAGTCCTGCGGCGGACCGGAGAGGCTTTTGGGGCGTTTCAGCGGAAACTGGCTGATTTTCCCGTGACCGGCCTGTACGCGACCATCCCCAATTTCCACAATACACCTAAGCGGCTGGAGACACTGTTCGCGGACGCGGAGCGGGACCCGTTGGGCCGGGCGGCGGAAGTCCGGGAGGAGCTGGCCTATATCGCCTCCGTCCGGGGAGAGGCGGAAACGCTGACCCGGCTGCATGAGGCCGGAAAGCTGCCCCTGCGGGTCACCCATAACGATACGAAGATCAACAACGTGCTGTTCAACAAGGACACGGATGAGGCGCTGGTCATCGTGGACCTGGATACGGTGATGCCCGGTCTGGTGGGCCATGACTTCGGCGACGGCGTCCGTTTTGCCGCTAACCGGGTGGCGGAGGACTGCCCGCATGCGGAGGAGGCGGAATGTGATCCGGAGCGCTTCCGGGCGTTTACCGAGGGCTTTCTCTCCCAGACGGCGGACCTGCTGACGGAGGCGGAACGCGGGACTCTGGCGCTGAGCGTGTTCGACATCACGGTGGAACTGGCCAGCCGCTTCCTGGACGATTATATTGTGGGAGACAAATATTTCAACATCGACTATCCCACCCACAATCTGGTCCGTGCCCGCTGCCAGATCGCGCTGGCAAAGGACGTGCATCAGAAGCTGCCGGAAATGCAGGCGTTCATCGACGGGTGCTGCGCAATGTATCGGTTCTGAGCCGGGCAGACGAAACTTGGCCCGAAAAGCTCTCATCCCCAAAGGTTCCGCAAGACGGCTGTATTTCTCAATCATAAAAAGCCGTCCTCTCAGCCACGCTGAGAGGACGGCTTTTTGCATGTTCCTTGGCATGGCGGAACCCTTTTCCCCGCGAAGTCCTCCGGGACCTCCCCAGACAGAGATGCGTAAATTCCGCACCCGGTGTAAAGTCGATCAAATGGACGCAGCAGCATTCTTTCCTGCCTGTTCCGCCTCTTGCTGTTCCTCCCACACCCGGACGATCTGGCCGGCCTGCTCCTCCCAGTGGGATGTGTAATAGACGGCCGCATCATCCTCCGGCTGTTCCGGCTGCGGTGTGTCCACAACGAGGCGATAGCCTACCGCCTCGTACAGATAGCTGCTGGGGTTATAGACCAGCCCCCGGTTGATATGGAGGGGATTGGGCGCCGGAACAAGCCGGCCGTTGATCAGTTTTCCGTACATAGGCACCTCCTTAACTGTGGGTGAGATAAGCCGCCTCGATGGGGCAGCCAGGGACAGCACCGGACACCTGGGTGATCTGCCCGGGTCCGTTTGGCTGGACCAGTCTGGCAGGTTCCGCAGCAAATGGCTTGTCCGGGATACCATAGACCACCATCGCTCCCTCCGACAGCTCTCCGGTCGAGCTGATGTACGGCGTGGTGATCTGCTCTCCGGAGTAGCTGCCAATGACCGCGCACCGTCGCACGCCCCGTCCGGTCTGTGCGTCCCATTCATCCATGTACTCCGTTCCGGGGACCGCCCACAGCTCCGGCGCGGCAGCCTGTCCGCCATCCCATTCGGTGAGCCAAAAAGCTCTTGTAACGTTCAAAGTGCTGGTAAATCCAGTTGAAACTATATACAGCACCCCGGTATCATCTGTCATGATCTTCCCAAATGTATGACATTGTTCCGGCTTTGAGCTTCTGTAAATCGGTGCTCTGTTCGACCCGGCTCGATTATTACACAAAAATGTGAATCCTTCGCTCTGTCCGAAAACACCATATGGAGCAATGAAACAATATGTGGTGTTTGGTTTAGCTTGAATTTCGTAGTAGGAATATGCATCGGTCATACCAAACTCATTATCTGTATTTTTACGCCAACCAAAATCAAGTGTATTAAGTTTTGTTGTTCCCAAAATCGTATCGCCGTGTGCCTGAAAAACGCCATCATTGCACACCGGCATGACAGGCGCATCCGGCGTTGGCGTACCGTCCTGCGCCGCAGCTCCGCACAGCTTGACCGACGGCAATACGCACTTGACGCCGCCGTCCCAGCGCACCACCCCATTCCCGGATACCTTCGGCGCGGCATACTGGGCCGTCATCGTATGATGTAGGTCACGATTCATCAGGCACCTCCGTCCATGCCGCCAGATATTTGCCGCCCAGGGGCACCACGCTCAGCCAGTAGGTGCTGCCAGCCGTGAAAACAGGCTCCGCCACGGCCCAGATCAGCGTATCCGGCACGGTGACGGTGATGCCTTCCGCCGAGGCCGTGAACACCAGGCCCCATTGCTCCGCTCTGCCCTCGTCGCCGGCGGCAAATCCCTGAATGGTCAAGGATGTTACCGGGTCAGCGCAGCGCGTCTCCGTGTTGTTGGCGAGAGTCAGGGTCAGCTCCGCGCCGGTGACGCGCACCACTCTGGGCTGGTCCGCGATCGGCGCTCCGCTGTCCGCGTAAGATGCCGTATCAGCATCCCATACCCACCAGGTGCCCGTTTCGGCGCTGGGATATGGCTGCTTGATGGCGGCCGTTTCCGCTCTGTCCCGGGCATTCTCCGCACTCTGCCGGGCGTTCTCGGCCTTGGCTTGGGCGTCCGCGGCGGCTTCCGCGGATGCCTTGGCGCCGTCACCGGCGGTGAGTACCTGCTCAAACCAAGCCTGTTCCGGCGCCGGAGGCGCTTCTCCGGCGGGCGTGTCCATAGCGGGTTCCACATAAGTTTGCCAGATCCTGGATTTTACCAGCGCCTCGCCGACATAGTACCGCAGCTCACAGCAGCCGCCGCGGGGACGCTCCACATCCGCGGCCGTCAGCGTCCACACCAGCGTGCTCCCCTCCTGGACGGCTGCCGCCGGGTACGGGGCGGTGTCCCCCGGCCGCTGGGCGATCAATTCCGCCAAGCCCTGACCGTATTCTGACATCCAGTCAGACAAGTCGAAGACCACTTGCCGGGCAAGGTTTTCACCTTGCCGTCCCAGCACCAGTGTGTTTTTTGAATTTGCCTGTATCTGTTTCATATTCCGCCTCCAAATAGTCTGGATAAAAGGCTCCCTTTGGGCGTTCGATGTATCTTCCTGTACAACAAAGTGATGCCGGATAAGATAACTGGCATCACTGCCTTCCGTAAAGAAGCAAAAACCGACACAGTTCGACAGGGAGGATGTGGTTCAATAAAGGAAAACCCGATGGCTGCTTTATGGCCGGTAAACAGCAAGAAGGGAGAGCCGCTGCCGAAGTGCTTCGGATGGCGAGGCTTCCTGCAAAATGGCGGGGGAGGGAGATGGGAGCCATGACGTATGGGAAATTGGTGAATGGCCGTCTTGTTCCGGCGCCAAATCCGCTGCCGGTCCGCAACGGCGAGGTCCGTGACCCTTCGGGGTATCTCTACGCGGCGGTGGGATACAAACTGGTGGTTGAAACTCCGGCGCCGGATACGGCGGCTGACCCGTCAGCTTTGACTCCGCACTGGGAGGAGTGGGACGGACAGATCGTCAGAGTCTGGCTCTGAGCGTGTTCGGCATCACAGCGGAACCGGCTGCACCCTGGACGATGGCCTTGCGGGGGACGGGTCTTTCAACACCGCCCACCCTTGCCGTCCTGCCGCGGCATCTGTATGGATAAAAAAGTACCGGGAGCGCCCAACTCCCGGTACTTTTTACGTTTCCACGGTTTATTCCTGTGGCTTTTTGCAGTAGGGCGCCATCTCCAGACGGATGAAAAAGCCCTGGTCGTGGCTGCAGACGGGGCACATCTTGGGCGCTTCCAGGCTTTCAGTGATATAGCCGCAGTTCAGGCACATCCAGCCGCATTTGACGTCCGACACGAACAGCTTTCCGCCCGCCAGCAGGTCTCCGAGAAGGCCGAAGCGGTCGCCGTGGGCCTTTTCGATTTTGGCGATCTGTTCAAAGGACGCGGCGACCTCCGGGAAGCCCTCGGCCCGGGCGGTTTCTCCAAAGGAGGGGTACACCGGGTCAAACTCCTCGTACTCGTTGTGGCGGGCGTCCCGCAGGAGCTGGAGCGCATCGTTGGTTACATGGACCGGATACCCGCCGTCGATGTGGACGGTGGCACCGCCGACGGCCTTCATGTGGTTGTAGAAAATCTCCGCGTGCTCCTTTTCCTGTCCCGCGGTAAAGAGGAACACGGCCTCCAGCACATGCATCTTCTGCTGGCGGCAAAGCCCGGCGGCGAAGGTGTAGCGGTTCCGGGCCTGGCTCTCTCCGGCAAAGGCCCGCATCAGGTTTTTCAGCGTCTCGCTGTTCTTCAGATCGGCAGACATGGCGATCTCCTCCGTTTCCGTAGTCAATGGGGGTATTTTCTGCGGATCCCGCCCATACTATACCGGGTAAGGAGGAAAAAAGGATGTATGATGTGGTGATCGTGGGCGGCGGCCCGGCGGGGTGCGCCGCCGGGCTGTATGCCGCCCGGGCGGGGCTGCGGACGCTGGTGCTCACCGGCGGCGAGCCGGGCGGACAGCTGGGCATTGCGGAAACGGTGGAGAACTATCCCGGCGCCGGGGCCCGGGGCGGGCCGGAGCTGGCGGCGGATATGCGCCGGGACGCGGAGCAGGCCGGCGCGGAGTTCCGGAATGAGCGGGCGGCGGAGGTCTGCCTGCGGGAGCGGCAGGTGAAGACCGGGCAGGGCGCGTATCGGAGCGGGACGCTCATCTATGCCGCCGGGGCCTCGCCCCGCGCTCTGGGCATTCCGGGGGAGGAGGCCCTGCGGGGCCGGGGCGTCAGCTGGTGTGCCGCCTGTGACGGCGCGTTTTTTAAAGGCAAGGATGTGGCGGTGGTGGGCGGCGGCAGCTCCGCCGTGTCGGAGGCCCTGACGCTGTCCCGCCTGTGCCGCCGGGTGTATCTGCTGCACCGGCGGGACACCCTCCGGGCGGAGCGGCGGCTGACGGAGCAGCTGGAGAGCGCCGGAAATATCACCTTCCTCCGGAACGTCCAGACGGAGGCCATTCTGGGCGCCAAAGCGGTGACGGGCATCGCCTACCGGGAGCTGCCGGAGGGCCCGCAGCGGGAGCTGCCCTGCGCCGGGGTGTTCATCGCCGCCGGACGGAAACCGAACACGGAGCTGCTGCGGGGGCAGATCGCGCTGGACGCGGGGGGCTATCTCCCGGCGGACGAGACCACCCGGACGGCGGTTTCCGGCGTGTTCGCGGCCGGGGACGTCCGCACGAAAGCGGTGCGGCAGGTGGTGACGGCGGCGGCCGACGGCGCCGTGGCCGCCCTGATGGCGGCAAGGTTCCTGGAGGAATGACAAAACGTCCCGCATAGCGGGACGTTTTTGCCTGTCGATAGGCCCGGAAACCCTGCGCGGTATTTTTTATGCCTGGGGCAGACGGTATTTTGCCATGTCCCGGTCCAATCCGGCGGCGAAACTCTGGTCCGTCTTGAGACGGCTGATATAAGCGTGGGGGTCCAGGTCGTCCGCCTGGCTTTCGATGACACAGACGGCGATGTTGGAGCAGTGGTCGGAGACGCGCTCGAAGTTGGTCAGCAGGTCATTGAGAACAAAGCCCAGCTGAATGGTGCACTCTCCCGTCTGGAGCCGGTGGATGTGGCGCACCTTGATCTCATCAATGAGCTGGTCGATGGTCTCCTCCAGCGGCTCCACCTCCCGGGCGGCCATGGGGTCGTTGGCGGCAAAGCTGTCGAAGGCCAGGGCCATGATGTCGTTCAGGGCGGTGAGCAGCACTTCCAGTTCCTCCTTGGCGGCGTCGGAGAAGTGGAGGTCCTTTTCGTGGAGCTCCCGGGCGGATTCCTGGAGGTTCAGGGCGTGGTCGCCGATGCGCTCGAAGTCGCCGATGGCGTGGAGCAGCCGGGAGACGGTGCGGATGTCGCTCATGGACACACCGTGCTGGGAAATTTTCACCAGATAGTCGCCCAGGCGGTCCTCGTAAATGTCCAGCTTGTCCTCATTTTCGGTAATGAGGGCCTCACGGGCCTCCTGATAGTCCGACAGCTGCCGGACGGCGTCCAGCAGGTTTTCGTGAGCCACAGCGCCCATCTGGTTGGTCATGGACACACACTCGCTGATGGCCACGCCGGGGGTCCGCAGCAGCAGGGGGTCCAGGAAGGCAAACTGCTCGGACCGGGTCTCGTCAGAGATGGCCCTCCGCGCCAGCTTTTCCAGCTGGCGGGAGAAGGGCAGGAGCAGCAGCGTGGTGAACACGTTGAACACCGTGTGGCAGAAGGCGATGCCCACGGCGCCCACGGCGGCGTTCATGAAGGGGAAGTGGAACAGCAGGTTGCCGCCGTAGAACAGGATGAGCCCCACCACGGTGCCGATGACGTTGAAGGAGATGTGGATGACGGACACCCGCTTGGCATTGCGGTTGACGCCGATGGAGGAGATGAGGGCGGTGACGCAGGTGCCGATGTTCTGGCCCATGATGATAGGGACCGCCATGCCGTAGGTGATGGAGCCGGTCATGGCCAGGGCCTGCAGAATGCCCACCGACGCGGCGGAGGACTGGATGACGCCGGTGAACACGGCGCCCACCAGCACGCCCAGCAGGGGATTGTTGAAGGCGGTCAGCAGGCTGGAAAACTCCGGCATATCCGCCAGGGGGCTGACGGAGTCCTTCATCAGCTCCATGCCGTACATCAGGATGGAGAAGCCCACCAGAATGCGGCCGATGTCCCGCCGCTTCTGCTTTTTGGAGCCCATGATGAGGATGATGCCCACCAGGGCGATGACGGGGGAGAAGTTCTCCGGCTTCAGGAGGTTCACGAACACGCTCTCGCTCTCGATGCCCGCCAGGGACAAGATCCATGCCGTCAACGTGGTGCCGATGTTGGAGCCCATGATGACGCCGATGGTCTGGCCCAGCTCCATGACGCCGGAGTTCACCAGGCCCACCAGCATCACCGTCATGGCGGAGGAGGACTGGATGGCGATGGTGATGCCGGCGCCCAGCAGCAGGCTCTTGAAGGGGTTGGAGGTCATGCGTTTCAGCAGCCGCTCCAGCTTGCCGCCGGCCATTTTTTCCAGGCTTTTTGACATGGTGGTCATGCCGTAGAGGAAGAAGGCCAGACCGCCGCAGAGCGTAAACAGGGAGAAAATATCCATTCCGATACTCCTTTATTGATTTCCCCTCCGTCCGAAGGGGCGCGGTTCAATTTATGAGACATCCTTATTATATATGTAAGAGGCGAAGGTAGAAATCGGCGGAATGACCAAATGCAAAATTTACGTAAAATTTCATGTGATAAGTCAAATTTATATGAAATATTTGTTCAATTAATATAAACCGAAAGCGTTTGCCTGCAAAAAACCGGCGCCGTTTTCTGCGCCGGTTTTGAGGGACGGAAGTTTATTCTTTTGTCCAGAATGACCGAATTTCCTCGGCGCGGCGGGAGCCGGCGAAATAGCCGGACTGCCACAGGGCCCGCAGGATCTCCAGGTCCTTTTCCGTGCGGCTGCAGCCCAGGGTGTCCTCGGGGGCGATGACCTTGATCTTTCCCTGGGCCTCCAGGTCGAACAGCTCCTCCCGGCTGGCGTTGTACCGCTCCGCCCGGGTGCGCATGGTCTCCACAAAATTTGGGTACTTGCGGAAGTGCCGCCCGATCATGCGGATGGAACCGTCGGCGTCCTTATGGTAATCCCTCTCCCGGGTCAGGATGACCACCACCCGGTCACAGCCCGCGTCAAAGGCACGGCGCCAGGGGATGGCGTCGGCGCAGCCGCCGTCCAGGTAGGGCTGACCGTCGATCTCGATGATGGGGAACATCATGGGGATGGCGCAGGTGGCCTGGAGCAGCAGGTTGTGGGCGTCCCGCCGGGGGACGGGCAGGTATTCCGCCTCGCCGGTGTTCAGGTTGGTGACCACGGCCTCCACCGTGCCGGGATAGGCTTCAAAGGTGTCATAGTCGAAGGGAAGAAGCTGGTTGGGGATGGTCTCGTAGGCAAATTTCAGGCCGAAATAGGAGCGGTTTTTGCGGTCTGCCATATTCCGCCAGCCCATGTAGCGCCGGTCACCCGCGTAAGTTGTCACCAGCTTCAGATTCCGGCGGCTCTGCCGGGAGAGGTAGCTGACGCCGTAAGCGATACCGGCGGAGACGCCGACGGTATAGTCCGGCAGGGGAAGCTCTTTATCCAGGAAGGCGTCACATGCGCCGGAGGAAAAAATAGTCCGCAGGGCGCCGCCCTCCAGGACCAGACCGGTTTTCATGGGAGGTCACTTCTTTCTTATTCGTTTTCCTTATTTTAGCACAGCGGCGGTGAAAATCAACGGGCGTGAGCCAGAATCCTATCCTGCGTTTCAGACAAAAAAAGAACACCCGGCGGGTGTTCTTTTTGGCGGAGAAGGAGGGATTCGAATTTTAAACGATGCGAAAAATGCTGTAAAATACGGTTAAAGAAATGTAGTGTTTTCAACGCCTTCGTGGATTATCTGTAAAATGCCGTAAAACGTTGAAAAAGCTGTAAGGGGTAAAAGTTGGGGTAAAATTTCTTCCATATATAGTAAAACCGGGGATGTTACTCCCCGGCTTTTTCTTTGTCCCGTTCCAGTTTTTCGTCAATCGCCGTGGAGATAAACCCGTTGAGGCTTTCGCCCTTTGGCTTTATGTGTTCTTCAATCTCGTTTTTCTTTCCACGCGGTAGCCTTACCAAAACTTTGTCATATACCTTTGCTTCATATTTTGCGGTAGCTGCCTTTTGCGCCTTTGATACTGCCATTGCACCACCTCCCTGTATTGTTTATTTTACCATAAGCATATAACGATAGCAATGTACAAAATGCACAGGAATATAACGCTATCTTTATATACTCTACCTATTGAAGTATAACGATAGCGTGATATAATGTAACCATAGCAAGGGAACAAACGAAAACAGTTCAGACACCGGCAATCGTTGAAGCCTAACACCGAGATCGCGGATAAGGGCGGAACGGTATAGGGAATGGGAAGCAGATGAGGCCACAGCCCTAACGACCACCGCCGCCGGAGTTCCCAAAAATAACAAGGAGGATGTAAAAATGAGCATCAATGAAATCGAAGCGAAAGCCAGTGAGCTGCGAGAGGATGGAACGAATTACTTGTGCATCCTCGCTATGATGGCTATGATGTCAGAGGAAGAGGGTCACGATTGCCGCAACATCAAGGAAACCATTATGCGGCAGAGCAAGGGCCAGTTGAAGCGCATGATAAAGAGAACCCGTTCGATCTCCGGAGAGGCCGGCGCTCTGAGGTCTGATCTTGATTCCCTTGTTGAGTACATCCGGCGAGAGTTTCTTAGAAAGTCCAATGCAGCATGACATAGTAACAGGTGCGGGCGCTTGTGGCAACACTCACAGGCCCGTTAAACGTGAAAAGGGAGCTACCCCGTCGGGCGGCTCCCCTTTCTGATTTAGAAAAGAATATCAGGATACATTACTGCTCCAGCATCTTATACGCAATGTCAAGCCCGCTGCCGGGGTTCTGGCTCGTTCCGAAGCGGTCGATCATATCCTGGATGGTCTTGTCGGCACTTTCGCCGCCCATCCAGCCGACAGTCCCGGAAATGCACATATCCATGATATCCTTTGCGTTGAGCAGAACAACTTCCCACGCTTTCACTTTTTTATCAACGGTGGGAATGTTCATGCCGATCATCCCATGACTGCCTGCGTAGGAGGCAATAGCGGTCATCATGGTGCCGTTGCTGCGGTAGCGCTCCACCAGGTTCTCAACCTGCTGACAGTCCAGATCGAAGCCGCCTTTCAGCAAATTAATATCATCAGTGATCATAGAGCCGTCCAGATTGCCCCAACGCTGAGCCTGGGCCACACCTTCATCATGCAGCTGCTGGAGCTTGTCCATCGTGGCATTGCGAAGCGCGGTCGCTTCTCTGTCGATGCGGTCGATTTCCTGCGCCGCGACGTCAGCGCTGTACCGCTCTTTGGCTTCCGCCTTTTCTTCACGCTTCCGCTTCATCTGGGGATAAAAGCCGGAAAGGACATCCTTCATTTTGGAAACATAAGTATTCATAATAAATCTCCTTTATGTAATGATTTTTTGCGTGATTCAGAAATTATTTTCCCATTCCTTTTTCAAATTGCTTCTGAGCGATCTTATTCCATTCTTTGCCGTGGGCGTCATGGGCTGTCTCGCACCACATCAGGGAGGCGTTTGGATTCTGGTCTTTGCTTGGTGTTCCGGTATAATAAACACGGCGCGCATAAGGAGTATTCCACATGGTGACTACCTCCATTAGATACTTTTGATTAAAGATTCGAAGGAATTTTCGTTCAGAAATCCAATCCACCGCAAAAGAACGTAAATACCGCCCTTGACGGTGTTATCCAGCCCGTCGAGCTGGCCCATATCAAAGGACACCAGCGGGCAATCCTCCTTGTTCAGCGGCTCCAGGCGTCCAATCAGGCGGAAGAATACAGCGCCCTTGAATTCCTCCCATGTGCCTGTGTGCGTTCCAGTGAGGTCTGTCCATGTAATCTCTCCACCTTTGAGGCGGTCAAGAACCTCAAACTCTCTGTCAAGTTTTCTGTTCATCAAAAACCTCCAGTTTCACGATTCCGCTTTTGCGCTGCCATACTTCCCTCCCATCAGGGAGCGTTACAAGCTCCAGAGCAGGGAAGCCAACAGATACCATTAAGACGGACAGGCCCATCTGCTGCGCCATCGGCAGTTTATCCATCTGCGACATATCGAAAGAAATGAGCGGGCATTTCTCCGGCGGGAGCTTCGCACCCTTCGTCTTTTCCCATTCCTCCTCCGGGTATTGGATCGCTTTCAAAAATTTCAGCCAGTCCCCGGCTTGTTTGCCGTTCCTGTCCGTCCAGAAGAATGTTTTCCCATGCAGGGCTACCTCAAGATCGTCAAGGCGTTTGGAAAGGTCTTTGTATCTCATTGGTTGCCTCCATCCGCCAGCTCTTCCAGGCGGTCAATACGCTGACTGAGGTCATACACTTCGGTAAGCCGCAGGCCATACTCTAGCAGCGACCGTGCTGCCTGAATCCTCGCCATATCCGATTTCTTGCCGTCGTTCACGATCTCACGCAGGCAGGAAAGAGCAGGGGAGAGGCTTTGCTTTGCCTGCGTTGCGGCACCTTCAATCAGCTTTGACATGGCTTTCTGGTACTCCGCCTGAAAATCAGGATCCGCAAGGTATCGCTTCAAGGTGCTTATGCCGATGCCAGCCGCTGCGGCTGCCCGTTCCTGCGTTGGATTGTTCAGCAGCGCTGAAAGCGCCTTTGCCTGTTTTGCGGTCACATTACCCCTCCTTTCCGGCCCATTTCGGCCCGTCTTAGTTCAGATACGGCCTTAAGCCATTTGTTATCAAAGGATGCCGAAGCGCTCGCAGAGCGGCGTTGACGTCCTTGTTGTTTGCCTTTTCTCCACGGTAGTATTTCGCTCGTATTGTTTCTTGTAGATGCTCAGGCAGGCTTGCAAGAGCCGCTTCCACGGCCTTCCGGCGCTTTTCCGTGAAGTCCAGTTCCGCCACATCTTCAAATGGCCGTTCAGCGGCAGGATCCGGTACGATGTCTGAACCTTCGACCTCTTCCCCATTTTCGTCGGTCACGGGTGCATCCAGAGATTGTGCAGAGCGAAGTGGGTCATTCCGCTCTCTTGCCGTCCGTAGGCCCGCTGCTTCCGTGAAGGCACCCTTAAGAATGATTACAAACCAGGTACTGAATGATCCGGCTTGCGAGTCCCATGACTTTACGGCGTCCAGCATGGCGATGAAGGCTACTTGCATGAAATCGTCTCGCTCCATGCCAGACTGTCCATCAAGTGCCCTCTCCCACCGTATAGCAAACTTGAGGGCAAGGCGGCGAACAGCTATCCATAGTTCCAGTGTGCCGCTTTCTCCGGCCTGCACAGCCTTCGCAATCTCGCTGCTATCCACCACACGCACCTCCTTCGGCAAATAAAAAAGCACAGGAAACGGCCTTTCAGCCATTTCCCGTGCCTTTCAGCTAACCCTATGTGGGCGGTACTCTTTAAGATTATTTTACCACATTTTCCTTGAAAAAACAAGTGTTTTCTGAACAATATGAGATGTATATATGGCGGTACGGAGGATGTCGATCGCTCCTCTTGACGTTGGCATTCGGCAGCCTCTTTTTGATATCTGCCGCCAACGCATCCGCCTTCTTGGCCTCGCTGGCCGTGTAGCTTATTTTGACCTTCATTCCGTTGCCTCCCCTATTTACGGAAACCAAGATTATTGCGAAGGCATTTCCAGAAATCGTTGTACTCGTTCTGCTTCTGCCTCTCACACAATCCAAAATCCCTCACAAACTTTTCGCTACGCCATGATGGAAACATGGTTGCACGGCTTGTCCGATACATCCAAACGTGCCATTCATATAAATCTTTCGGCCGAATGTCGAATCTTCCGTTTATCAGCTGAATTGCAGGAAGTGTCCCTTTGCGGATATGCGCCCGTATCGTTCGTGGACTAATCCCGGTTGCGGCGCTGGCGTCCATGACGGTCATTTTTTCACCTCTCTCACTTGACCACTCCCGTGTCTATCACAGAAAATGGACAAATGACCGATTTTCCCTTGTATATCAAGGCTTTCGTCACTTGACCACCTGGTCAAATGAAACTCGCTCACTTGACCATTTTAAGAGGTCACTTGACCACCTGGTCAAATGAAAAAAACGTAGTAATATCAATGGTTTAAGAGGTCATTTGTCCATCTTCGTGTTCCTGACGGAGAGCGTTAATTTAACAGGTCATTTGACCACGGTGTTTCTGTATCATCTGGAAGCTCCGTAAATACGCTGGCCTTTTGAATGTGCCACGTTTTTTCCTTTCCTCCGCCTGTCTGGAAATATTTAATTTCACCCGTTTTCTTCAAATCTTCCTTTGCTCGGCGGAGCGTTCTAAAGCTGTACCCGGCAAGCGTTGCCTTGTCATCCATGTCTTTAGATGGCATAGCTCCCCCGGCTTCATCCAGCTCATGCAATACCCAATCTTTGCAATCCTCACGTTTTGGGGCAGAAACATTTGCAGCGCTTTCTTGCGTGTACTCTCTATCCCGTTTCCAGCTTCTCCCCTCTGCCTGGGCCTGTCCATCGCTGTCAATGGAAAAAAGCAAGGTTTCTTGAAGCTCGCAGTAATTATTCTTCTCGTTTGAAAGATATCGAATGCCCTGATCCTCTGTATATCCGGCCATCATCACGGAGCGGGACACATCCCACAAGTCGGCGCTGTCCGCAATGCGATCACGTCCAAAGGCTCCCTTGCGCTTGTTGGTGTGACACACTACAATAAATGTTGTACCGGTTTCTTCCCCCAGGCTGATTAAAGGGGCCATACAGTCTCGCATAGCGTTGCGACTGCCCATGTTAATGTCTGGAGGCACAAACCCTTGCACCGGGTCAAAGACGCACAGAGAAGGTCGGAAATGCTTTATAAACCGCTCCATTTCGTTGGTGCCAAATTTTAAGCCACGCAAAACGCCATCTTTGTCCGCCAGAAAGTCCGGTGTAATGACGTTGCTCATGTTAGCACCAGCAAGGCGCAGCTTCTTTTTCAGCTTCTTCCGCACGCTGTCCTCCGTGGTCAGAAAAGCCACTTTCTGCGCTACCCTGGTATGATCTGGCGGGTCTAAGATGCACCGCCGCCCGCTGCTGATTGCTGCAATCAGGTTGCACCATAGCGTGGTCTTTCCTATTCCGCCGTCAGCCGCCATCAGGGTTATTTGTCCCTCTGGAATCCAGCCGGGTACAAGCCATGTTGCTTCTTCTTCATCAAATGTGTCCAGCGTCTTGAAGCAGGATAAAAACGGATCTTCTTCAGGCGGTGCCGGTTCCCATTCCGGCGTTGATGTGGCAAGCTGTGCAATCATCTCACACGCCTTTTCATCTCCGAATTTTTCAACCAAATCCGACACATCGCCGTGCAACGGAATGTCCGGCCACACTTTGGAAAGGTCAAACAAATATACGGATTTGCAGACATTATGTAACGCGGCGGCGGTTTCCTGGGCGTAAGCCTTTCCCACATCGTCGTTATCCTGGAAGATGCATACAGAAAGGCCCTTTAGCTGCTCTGTGTACTCTTGTTTCCATTTCCCCGGCCCTGCGCCATCCGCTCCGCTCACAGCATCCCATCCCAGACGGTGAAGGTTGTCGGCGTCCTTCTCGCCTTCAACCACGGCGATACCGTCAGACAGTTCACCAGATATGTAAAGGCTAGGCTTTATGCCTTTTCTGCTATAAATCCATCCGCCTTTTCCGTCTGGCTGTCTCCATGAAAATGACTTGTCCGAATATCGGATTTTCTGAACGCCGCCAGGGTAATCATACGTTGCAACAATCCGTCTTTTCTCCTGCGGCTTTTCCTGCGAATCATAGAACAGGTCACGGGGCTTTAATCCGACACGTGCAATGATGTCCCGTGTATCACATCCGGCCTGACATTTCAGCACAACGCCCTTCTGCCCGCGCCCGATGGAGAGACTTTGCTTTTTATCGTCATGGCAAGGGCAACGGGCCATATACTGGCTTTCACCGCATTTCTTTACGCCATCAAAATAGCGCAATACTTCTTGAATGTCCGTTGCCGTCACCTCCCAGATTTTTCTATGGCTTCCGCCGCGCGCTCGATTTCCTTCGCCCTGTGCTTCATGCTGCGGATAAATTGTGCCTTTTCGTCCTCACTGGCGGGCAAAAAATACCCCGTTGAATTATCGGCTAGGATGGGCGCTCCGGCCAGACGCTCCTCCGCAATCATGGCTCGCACTGTACGCCCGTCAAGTTTTGTCATGGCGGTAAGGTGACGGAGAGGCACAGCGTTTTCCCTGCCGTGAGATAGAAGCCTTGAAATGGGGCCTGCGTCCGTTGTATAATCGTCCTGGGGAATTTTGCACCCTGCATTGTTCTCCGCCGCCTGTCCTGCTGTGCCACCAGCAGGGCGGGCATTTTTTGTCTTCTCACTCATCCACGTTCACCCCTGCCTGTTCGTTCAGCCAATGTTTGAACGCTTGCGCCGGGATTCGGGTGCATCCTCCAATGTGTGCAACAGGGAATCCTTCAAGATGCATCCACCGATAAATCGTAGGACGGCTTACGCTCGCCACTTGTGCCGCCTCCGTAGCCGTATAGGCCAGACGCTCCAGGTTTTCCAAAATTTATGTCTCCTTTCAAAATAGTATTGACTTCAAATCAAACTGTGATAGTATATGATATATACAGCATGATTCTCTGGTCACCATTATGATACACCCACAAATTCATTCCAGCAATAATTTCATTCCATTTTTATGTTAAAACAAGTTTTTCAGTCCAACGATGGAGGAATTTTATGGAACGGTTAATATTTCCTATCACCAAGAAGGAAGCAGAGAAGCAGGGGGTAAAGTATTCATCGAAAAAAAATAAAGAAGCCCTTTTTCCGTCACAGTTGCGAGAACTGCGTGAGAAAAAGGGCATATCACAGGCTACGCTTGCCCGCGATCTCGGCGTATCAAAGTCTACCATTGGACTATATGAAACAGGAGATACGTTGCCAGATGCAAAGACTTTGCATGATTTGGCGGTTTATTTTGGTGTAAGTGCGGATTATCTTTTGGGTTTGTCTGATATTAAATCTGTTGAGGGAAACGAACAATCAGCAGCATCACTTGGGCTACCAGATAATTTTATCAAATACATTATGTTTCTTGATACTAATTTAAATGCCGAGAAAAATACATTACAAATGGTTATTTCAGACAACGAATTTTATGAGGCCATATCTGCAATAACACTTATTCGCACCTTACTGTACAAAGAAGACGATATTCCAGAAGAGTACGATTTTGGCGCACTTGAAGATTTGCGGAAGAAACTCTTCAAGTTAAGTAACGGCACTCAATCTATTGTCCATTCTGGACTTGCGGTTAAATCATTACTGTACTCTGCCGAAAAATTATTTGCGTCTGTTGCAGAGCGTTGCGTTAGTGAGTTCTGCATCCAACAAGATTGTGATTACCCATTAAATGATTGATTTCAATAAAAGCCGCCCCCGGTGCTACCAACACCAGGGACGGTTATAAGGGCAGTAAACTTTGACGGCCTACTGCCCTCCTATCATATATGAAAATTGGAGGAATTGCAATGGCGAGAAAATCAAACACCAGAGCCGCGCAGGGCGCCGGGAGCATCAGACAGAGGTCAGACGGAACATGGGAGGCCAGAATCACTATCGGCACAGACCCAGGAACAGGAAAGCCAGACCGCAAAAGTGTTTATGGGAAAACTCAGGCGGAGGTCAGAAAGAAAATGACCGCCATCCAGAGGGCGGTTGACAATGGAACCTATCAGGCCCCGGACAAAACCACGGTCTCCGAATGGCTCGATGAATGGATGAAAACTTTCTGTGCCGTCAAGGTGAAGCCGCTGACATATAGCAGCTACGAGGTGGCAATCAAGAACCACATTAAACCGGCCATCGGTGCGCTGAAGGTGCAAGCCGTGAAGGGCGTCCACGTTCAGAAGCTATACAACGGCATGACCGCCGCCGGGTTGTCCCCAAAGACTGTGAAGAACGTTGCCGCAATCCTTCATAAGGCGTTTTCTGTGGCGCAGAAGCAGGGCATGATACAGGTTAACCCTTGTGACGCGGCGGAGCTTCCAAAGACCACGCAAAAGGAAATCAAGCCGCTGACGGACGCGGAAATTCCGCTGTTCCTGAAAGCCATTGCTGGACACCAGATGGAGAACGCGTATGCTCTGTGCTTGTTCGCTGGCCTCAGGGAAGGTGAGTGCCTGGGCCTGTCGTGGTCACAGGTGGACTTTGAAGCGCGGCGGATCACCATCAGCCAGCAGCTCCAGCACGAAAAAAAGAAGGGCGCTGCCTACTATATCGCCCCCAGCACAAAGAGCGGAAAGCCCCGGCAGATTGAGCCGCCGGAAATTGCGTTCCAGTATTTGCGGGCAGAGCGGAAACGGCAAGCAGAGAACCGCCTCGCCGCCGGTGAGCTGTGGAGCAACCCGGATAATCTGGTATTCACGGATGAAATGGGCGGGCATCTTGCTATATCGACCTTCTATAAAACGTTCAAGCGGATTGCTGCCAGCATCGGCAGGCCGGACGCACGCCCCCACGATCTCCGGCACACCGCAGCCACCGTTGCGATTGCCTCTGGGGCCGATATAAAGAGCGTACAGGACTTGTTGGGACACGCTACCGCCAGCTTTACGCTGAATGTATATGCGCACAGCAGCGACCAGATGAAGAAGGACACAGCCGCCCGGATGCAGAGTTACTATGACAACCTGACAGCCAAAAAGGCATAAAGCAGCCCCGCCGGATTTGACCATCTGGCGGGGTATTTTTAGCTGTTTGGGGTAAAGTTAGGGGTATAGCGAAAATACGTTGTTATCGATGCGAACTTTATTCGCTAGAAAACCGCAGAAAGCAAAAGAAAAACCACCCTATTTCCAACAAATAAGGTGGCTTTCTGTGGCGGAGAAGGAGGGATTCGAACCCTCGAGACCCTTTAGGGGCCTACATGATTTCCAATCATGCGCCCTCGACCAACTAGGCGACTTCTCCATAGCTGTCAAGCATCTTCGACGGATGATGAACTTGTGCGCTGCCGTGAAGCGACAGCGTTATTATTATAGCAGAGGAACCGCCAAAGTCAAGCCCTATTTTGGCTTTTTTTCAAAAAATGAGGAGGCCGGGGAAAGGATCCTTTTTCCCCGGCCCTGCCTCACCGCATTTCGGAAACGATGTTGTCCACGGCGTGATCTACAGCGACACCCAGTTTGTGGATACTTTTGCCCACCTGTGTTTTCATGGAATCCCTGCCGCAGGGCACCATCATCCCCACCGCGGCGCCGGCCATCAATCCGGCGCTCATACCGACCCAAAATCCGGTACACATCTTCATATTCAGTCACTCCTTTATCGGCACGGAGCTAGTATGGCCCAAATCTGACAAAAAAACCGCGGAAAATTTGCCAAACTGTTTTCCGTGCGCTATACTGTTTTTAATTTGATTGTTCTTTGGAGGCATTATGACGAGCATTTATCTCATCCGCCACGCGGAGGCGGAGGGCAACCTGTACCGGATCGCGCAGGGCCAGAAAAACAGCAATCTCACCGACCGGGGCTGGCGGCAGGTCCGGGCCCTGGAAAAGCGGTTCGCGGATGTCCATATTGACGCGGTCTATTCCAGCGACCTGTACCGTACCTGCGCCACTGCCAGCGCCATCTACAAGCCCAAGGGGCTGCCCCTGCACCGGGTCCCGGCTCTGCGGGAGATCAACGTGGGCATCTGGGAGCAGCGCACCTGGGGCGACATCTACCGCTGTGACCCGGAGCAAATGGCGTATTTCAGCCGGGAGTTCACCAAATGGCACATCGAGGGGGCCGAGACGCCCGGGCAGGTGCTGGACCGGATGCTGGTCGCCGTCCGGAAGATCGCGGCGGAAAACGAAGGCCGCACCGTGGCGGTATTCTCCCACGGCTACGCCATCCGCCTGCTGCTGGCGGCGGCCCAGGGCTACTCTCTGGAGGAGGCGGGACAGACGCCCCACGGCGATAACACCGCCGTCTCCCTGCTGGAGGCGGAAAACGGCGAACTGCGGGTGATATTCCGGGACGACAACAGCCATCTGCAAACGCCGGAATTCCTGGCGGGAGAGAAGGTCCGCAAGCGGGCCAATGCCCTGGAACCGGGCTTGTGGTTCCAACCCCTGCGGCTGGAGGAGCAGGCGGACTGGTTCGCGGATACCGTATCCGCCGCCTGGAGCGGCCCGCGGCCCTTTGACCGGGAAAAACTCATGTTGGACGCCGCGGAGCGGACAACGCTGGTGGGCTATCTGGCCGAGCGCCCGGTGGGCCTGGTACAGGTCGGGCCGGAGCCGGGCTGGATCACCCTGGCCTGCATCCGGGAGGACTGCCGGATGCGGGGCTTCGGCGGGCAGCTCGTCGGGCAGGCGGTGCTGCTGGCGAGAAGCCGCGGCGGAGAGGAATTGTCCGTGGCTTTGGGCCGGGACAGCGGCGCCCACGCGTTTTTCACCGACTACGGCTTCCGGAGCGCCGGCGCCGCGGAGGACGGCCGTGTGATCCTGGTCAAAAATATTGCCTTTGATCCGGAATTTTTGGGATAATTCGTGGAAAAACAGACATTGACAAACAGAAAAGGTGTTTATATAATACTTGCTGTAAAAGGGAGTAGCCTGCGCGTTTGAGCGTGGTGTGGTCCGTCATCACGGCGGCGGGAGACCGCTGCCCGGGGCATGTCGAGAAGGCGAGACTTTTACTGTACATCGTATTGCGGCCGCCGCATATCTGTGTACAGGAAAAGTCTCGCTGTTTTTTTGCGATAAAATTGGAGGAAGTATGAATATTTGGGTGACAGTTTTGTTATTCCTGGTGGGTCTGCTGCTGATCGTCAAGGGCGGCGACTGGTTCCTGGACGGCGCCGTCTGGATCGCGGAGGCCACGGGTGTGCCCCGGTTCATCATCGGCGCCACCATCGTGTCCCTGGCCACCACCCTGCCGGAGCTGACGGTGTCCGTCACCGGCGTGCTTCAGGGAGAGGTGGACCTGGCGGTGGGCAACGCCGTGGGCTCCGTCACCGCCAATCTGGGACTGATTTTGGGCATCTCCGTGGTGTGCATCCCCTCGGTGGTGAGCAAGAAGCAGTTCAACCTGAAGGCCGTTCTGATGGTCTGCGGCGCCGCGCTGCTGGTAGTGCTGTGCCGGGGCGGCGTGCTGCCCTTCCTGCCCAGCCTTCTGCTGTTCGCGGTGTTCGCGGTGTACCTGTGGAACAACATTGTGGACGCCCGGAGCGGCATGGCGGCCAGCCGTGCCGAGCACCCCGCCCGGCGGACCACCTCCCACCGGCAGATGGTGATGAAGCTGGGCATGTTCGTCATCGGCCTCGCGGCCATCGTAGCCGGCTCTCAGCTGCTTATCAACTATGGCAGCGAGCTGGCGCTGCTGCTAGGCGTACCCTCCAGCATCATCGGCGTCACCATGGTGGCCATCGGCACCTCTCTGCCGGAGTTGGTGACGACACTGACCGCCATCATCAAAAAGGAAGCCTCCATGTCCGTTGGCAATATCATCGGCGCCAATGTCATCGACCTGACCATGATTTTGCCCATCTGCTCCGCCGTGTCCGGCGGGCGGCTGACCATCGGCAGCCAGACGACCTCCCTGGACCTGCCGGCGTGCCTGCTGCTGTGCTGCATCGCGGTGGTGCCGCCCCTGCTGAAGGGGAAGTTCTACCGCTGGCAGGGCGTGCTGATGCTGGCCCTGTATGCCGCCTATGTGGTGGTTCTGGTCATGTGAAGTCCCATCAAAAAAACCGCCTGCTCCGGCAGGCGGTTTTCTTATTTTCTGGTCAGCTCCCGTACAATGCGGCCGGTCATGCCCCAGATGACATGGCCCTGATACCGCCACACGGGCACCTCCACCCGGCCACGGCTCCATGGATAGTCCGGGGAAATGCCCAGCTCCTCATAGGGAAAGCCCTCCGGCCCCCGGGGGAGCAGGTCGTAGGCGTAAAGCTCCGGTTCCGTGTCCCGGAAAAAGGCCAGGGGGACGGTGAATACCTCCGCCACCTCCGCCGGAGAGGGACGCAGGGCCTCCAGACCCGCCTGGGAGACCAACCCCAGCACCGGGTGCAGCAAAAAGCCCCTCTGATTACAGATAAAATCCGGTGTGCCCAGGACCGTCACTTCCGGGGCCGGAATGGACAGCTCCTCCTCCGTCTCCCGCAGGGCGCAGGCGACGGGGGATTCTCCCGCCTCCGCCCGGCCGCCGGGGAAGCAGACCTCCCCGCCCTGGCGCAATCCCGCAGCCCGCACCTCAAACAGCAGGTGGAGCCCGTCCGCCCTTTCCACCAGCGGGCAGAGCACGGCATAGCTGTGCCGGGCGCCCATCAGTCCGGGCGCGTGGCCGTCGAAACGGCGGCGCAGTTCCTCCAGCTCCCTCATCCCAGCAGCATAGTCACAGCCCGCTGGCAGTTGACGATCTCCACCGCCGGGGCGCTAGCGGCGTATTCGCCGTCCAGGGACCAGGGCAGATCCTCGTCCGTCTCCAGATGGATATGGGAGACATGGCGGAATACCAGGCCCTGGCTGTCGTACTGCTGATTCAGCAGGGCCAGCACCAGGTTCTGCAGGTCCTGGGCGGTCCGGGGATTGGGGATGAGCAGCAGCTCGAATTTCCCGTCGTCCAGCACCACCCGCTCCGGGTTCAGCTTCATCAGCCCGCCGATGGAGGTGGAGTTGCACACGGCGCCGAACAGGTACTCCCCATCCAGCACCTCACCGTCGGCGGTGAGCTTGACCTGATAGGGCCGCAGGGTGTTCAGGTCCTTCATGCCCTCCAGGATATAGGCAAAGTGGCCCAGGGCGTTTTTGGCGGCCTGAGGCGCGGAATAGGAGCTTTTCGCGAACGCGCCGAAAGAGGCCACATAGACGAAATACCGCTCGTTCCAGCGGCCAATGTCCAGCTGCCGGGGCGCGGCGGACATCATGGCCTCCGCAGCCACGGCGGGCTTGCCGGAGATGTGGAGGCTGGCGGCAAAGTCGTTGGTGCTCCCCTGGGCCAGATAGCCCAGCAGGGGACGCCGGTCCAGCCGCATCAGGCCGGAGACCACCTCGTTCAGCGTGCCGTCGCCGCCCACGGCCACCACAGCGTCGTAGCCGCCGCCTTCCCCGGCGGCGATCTCCTTGGCCTCGCCGGGGGCGTCGGTGCCGCGGATGGACAGCAGGTAGCCCGCCCGGCAGAAAATGGAGGCGGCGTCAAACAGGGGACTGCGGGACTTGTTCCGGCCGGCCCGGGGGTTGACGATCATCAATAGTTTTTTCTGCTCCAACATAAGACCTCCCTGTATGAAACAGACGAAAACGAGAAAAAACACAGTCGTAAAGAAAGCGTAAAGCCAGTATACCACGGGAAAAACAGGATTGCAATTCCCGTTCCCGGCGTGTAGAATAATGCTGTAAAGTGTTGATATAGGGGGGGTGGCGTCATGCCGCAGAAGAAGCGATATGTGCAGCTGGGGCTGACGGTATTCTGCACGGTGGCCGCCATCCTGCTGTTTTATGATACCCTGTTCGGCCACCGGGCACTTCAAAAATTCTGCGGGCAATTTCTGGAAGCCATTGCGCCGATCCTGTACGGCAGCTTCATGGCCTACCTGCTGGCGCCCATGGTCAGCTTTTTTGAACGGCTGTCCCCCCAGGCTCAGGCCGCTGCGGGCCGCAGCCGCCGGGCCGCGCTGACCCTCCGGGCGGTGAGCATCCTGCTGACCTGGACGGTCATTGGCTTCCTGCTGTACCTGCTGGCCTCGGTGCTGATCCCGGAGCTCTATAAGAGCATTTTCCAGCTCATCAGCAACGCCGAGACGTATTACCGCACGGTCAGCGGCTGGATCGAGGAGCTGCTGGAGAGCAACCCGGCGCTGGAGCAGTGGGTGGCGACCCAGCTGAACACCTACTACACGGACATCAACACCTGGCTGACCAAGGAGGTCCTGCCCCAGGCCCAGACCGTCATGGTGGCCGCCGCCGGCGGCATCGTGGGCGCGGTGAATTTCCTGATGGACCTGCTGGTGGGCTTTATCGTCTCCATCTACCTGCTGGCCACCAAGGAGCTGTGCGCTGCCCACGCCCGCAAGGTCGTTTACAGCCTGTGCCCGAAAGACAAGGTGCACTGGGTGCTGCGGGGCGTCCACAAGGTGGACGACATTTTCTCCGGTTTTGTCCGGGGCAAGCTGCTGGATTCCCTCATCATCGGCATCCTGTGCTTCATCGGCTGTTCCGCCCTGAAAATTCCCTATACGCCGCTGGTGTCGGTGTTTGTGGGCGTCACCAATATCATCCCGTTCTTCGGCCCCTTCCTGGGCGCAATCCCCAGCACGTTCCTGATCCTGCTGGTGTCCCCCATGAAGGCGCTCTACTTCGTCATCTTCGTTCTGGCCCTCCAGCAGCTGGACGGCAACGTCATCGGCCCCAAAATTCTGGGGGACAAGACCGGCCTTTCCAGCCTGTGGGTCATCATCGCCATTTTGATCGGCGGCAGCTTTTTCGGCCTGCCGGGGATGTTCTTCGGCGTGCCGGTATGCGCTTGCCTGTACAGCGCCGCCACCTTCTTCACGGAAATGCGCCTGCGGAAAAAGGACCTGCCGGTGCAGACCGACGCGTACCACAGGGACGTGCCGGACGAGGGCAAAAAACAGCAGTAAATACCAAAACACGAAAAAAGTTCTTGCAATCAAAGACGCCATCGTGTACAATACAGCCTTGTGGGTGTTTGTCAGGAAAATAACGAACACCCGCAAGGCTCATTTGCACAGACAACTGAATAGAGCCGAAATTTCTGTCATGGCCTACAGGCCACACTGACCGCGGCAGCGGCAGTGATGTAAAGGAGAATGCGACATGAAGAAGAAATTTTTGGCGCTCGTTCTTCTGATGACCCTCCTGGGCACCGTACTCAGCGGATGCGGAGACGGCAGCGCAGCGGAGACGCAGAAGGGCCGGGCAGATACCAATGAACTAGTCATTGGTATCGCACAGGATCTTGACGACAGTCTTGACCCTCACAAAACCGTGAAGGCAGGAACCCGAGAAGTCATGTTCAATGTGTTCGAGGGGCTGATGAAGCCCACTCCAGACGGAGATCTGACCCCTGCCATCGCCGAACGCTACGAGGTATCCGAGGACCGGATGACCTACACCTTCCACCTGCGGGAAGGCGTGCAGTTCCATAACGGTGAAACGGTGACGGCGGAGGATGTGGTATACTCCATCCAGCGCTGTGCCGCCGCCACTGAGACAGGGATTGTCCAGGTGGAGGCGTTTTCTGTTATTCAGGCCATTGAGACGCCGGATGACAAGACCGTTGCCATCACCATTTCCGAAGCCAGCAATGAGTTCATTTCCTACATGACCACCGCTATCCTGCCCGCGGATTACGACAAGCAGGACACCGACCCCGTGGGCACCGGCCCCTTCAAGTTTGTCTCCCGTACCGCCCAGGATTCCGTGGTGCTGGAGAAGTTCGACGGCTACTGGGGCACCCCCGCCCAGTTGGACAAGGTCACCCTGAAGATCATGGAGAACGCGGACAGCCTGATGATGAGCCTCCAGAGCGGCGCCATCGACCTGTGCGCCCATCTGACCAGCACCCAGGTGGCCCAGCTGGAGAAGGACTTCAACGTGGCCGAGGGCACTATGAACCTGGTCCAGGCCATGTACCTGAACAACGCCGTGGCCCCCTTTGACGATGTCCGCGTCCGGCAGGCCCTGTGCTATGCCGTGGACAAGCAAGAGATCATCGACCTGGCCTTTGACGGCTATGGCAGCCCCATCGGTTCCAGCATGTATCCCGCCTTCGGCAAGTATTTTGACGACAGCCTGACCAACTACTACACCCGTGATGTGGAGAAGGCCAAGGCTCTGCTGGCGGAGGCCGGCTATCCCGACGGCTTCGACATGACCATCACCGTGCCCAGCAACTACAAGCCCCACATGGACACCGCTGAGGTGCTGGTGCAGCAGCTGGCCCAGATCGGTGTCAACGCCGCCATCGAGCCCATCGAGTGGGAGAGCTGGGTGTCCGACGTGTACGCCGGACGGCAGTTCCAGTCTACCGTGGTGGGCGTGGACGCCTCCACCATGACCGCCCGTGCCCTGCTGGAGCGGTTCACCTCCGACTACGGCAAGAACTTCATCAATTACAACAACGCAGAGTACGACGCGCTGTTCCAGCAGACCCTGACCGCCTATGACGACGCGGAGCAGACCGCCATCTACAAGCAGATGCTGGCGAACCTCACCGAGAACGCCGCCAACGTCTACATCCAGGACCTGGCGGACCTGGTGGCCGTCCGGAAGGGCGTGGAAGGCGTGACCTTCTATCCCATCTATGTGCTGGACCTGGCGAACCTCCATTACACAGCTTAATTCCTGCTCCCAAAGAGAGAAAGGAGACGATGACCTATGAAGTACGCGGCAAAACGTGTGTTGATGCTGCTCGTCACCATGGTCATCGTCTCTTTTTTGACGTTTTTGGCCTTTGACCTGATCTCCGGCGACCCGGCCACCGCCATGCTGGGCACCGAAGCCACCCCGGAAAAGGTGGCGGCCCTCCAGGAGGAGCTGGGCCTGAACCGGCCCTTCCCGGTGCGCTACGGCGAGTGGCTGCTGGGCTTCTTCACCGGAGACCTGGGCACTTCCTATAATTACAAGCAGCCCGTGTGGGACCTGATCGGCCCAAAGGTACTGGTGACGCTGTGCCTCAGCGTTTTGAGCTTCCTGCTCATCACCGTGGTGTCTATCCCCCTGGGGCTGTGGTCGGCCCGGCGGGCCGGCGGGCGGCTGGACGGCGTGCGGACGTCGGTGAACCAGCTCTGCATGGCCGTGCCGCCCTTCTTTACCGGCATCCTGCTCTCCTGGGTCTTCGGCGTGATGCTGCACTGGTTCGTGCCGGGGAATTTTCCGGGACTGGGGCATTTCGGCAGCGCCCTGAAATACCTGTTCTTCGCGGCGGTGGCCATCGCCATTCCCCGCATCGCCATGACGGTTCGGATGCTCCGCAGCACCATCATGGGCGAGATGCAGAAGGACTATGTCCGCACCGCCATCTCCCGGGGCAATGACCGGGGCGGCGTGCTGCGGCGCCATGTGCTGAAAAACGCCCTGGTGCCGGTGGTGACCTTCCTGGCCCAGACTATGGCGGAGATCGTGGCGGGCAGCATCGTGGTGGAGCAGGTCTTTGCCATCCCCGGCCTGGGGCGGATGCTGGTGACCTCCATCTCCAACCGGGACTATCCCACGGTGCAGGCCATCGTGGTGATTTTGGCGTTCTGGGTGGTGCTGGCTGGCACGGTGGCGGACATCGTGAACCAGTGCATCGACCCCCGCCTGAGATTGGGGGGTGACGCATGAAAAAGGAAAAAATGAACGGCTACCTGCGGGTGGGCCTGCTCCTGACCGGTTTCCTGGCGGCGCTGATTTTGCTGGGCATGTTCTGGACGCCCTACGACCCCCAGGCCATGTCCGTCGGCCCCAAGCTGGCGGGGCCGTCTCTCCGCCACCTGATGGGCACCGATAAATTCGGCCGGGATATTTTCAGCCGGGTGCTCCAGGGCGCGGGGACCACGTCCGTTATCGCCCTGTCCACGGTGGCCATCGGCGCCGTCTGCGGCACGGCCATCGGCGCCCTGACGGGCTACTTCGGCGGCCTGGCCGACGAAATTCTGATGCGCCTGAACGACGCGCTGACGGCGTTCCCCAGCATCCTGCTGGCCCTGGTGGTCATCTCCATCCTGGGCCCCGGCAAAAAGCGCAATGTCATTCTGGCCCTGGGGCTGGTGTTCATCCCCAGCTTCGCCCGCATCACCCGTACGGCCTTTGCCGGCCTGCGGGACGCGAACTATGTGAAAAGCGCCCGGCTGATGGGGGCGTCGCCCGCCCGCATCCTGGTGGTCCATATCCTGCCCAATACCGTCTCCGTGCTGCTGCCTGCCGTCACCATCGGCTTCAACAACGCGGTGCTGGCGGAGGCGTCCATGAGCTTTCTCTGCATCGGCGTGACCCCGCCGGACGCGTCTCTCGGCTACATGCTCTCCGAGGCCCAGGGGATGCTGAACGCCCCCTGGTACGTCATCGGCACGGGCCTTATGATCGTGCTGATGGTGTTCGGCGTGGGACTCATCGGCGAGGGCCTGCAGCGCCGGGACAAGGGGGTGGCCTGATGCTGGAAATTCGTGACCTGCACGTGAAATTCCGCAACCGGGACCGGGAAGCGGTGGCGGGCGTGTCCCTTACCATCCATGACGGCGAGATTTTGGGCCTGGTGGGGGAATCCGGCTCCGGCAAGAGCGTCACCGCTATGAGCGTGGCGGGCTTGCTGCCCCGGAAAAGCTGCGACTACTCCGGCCAGGTGCTGCTGGACGGCACGGAACTGCTCCACGCCGACCGCGCCCTGCTGCGGCAGGTCCAGGGCCGGGACATGGGCGTGGTGTTCCAGGAGCCGATGACGGCCATGGACCCCCTGATGAAAATTGGCCGTCAGGTGGAGGAGGTCCTCCATATCCATACCGACAAAACCAAGCAGGAGCGCCGCGCCCTGGCGCTGGAGGCCCTGGCCGCCGTGGAGCTGCCGGAACCGGAGGCGGTGTACGAGAAGTACCCCCATGAGCTCTCCGGCGGCATGCTCCAGCGGGCCATGATCGCCGCGGCCATTGTCCAGCGGCCAAAGCTGCTGCTGCTGGACGAGCCCACGACTGCCCTGGATGTGACCATCCAGGCCCAAATTCTGGAGCTTTTGAAAAAACTGAACCGGGAATCCGGGATGTCCATGCTGTTCATCTCCCACAATCTGAACGTGGTGCGCAAGCTGTGCCGCCGGGTGGCGGTGATGCAGCGGGGCGTCCTGGTGGAGGAGGGGGACACCGACGAGGTGTTCCACCATCCCCGGCATCCCTATACCCAGCGGCTCATCGCCGCCATCCCCACCCGCAAGCGGAAGGAGGACGCCCCATGAACGAGGAACTGGTGCTCTCCGTCTCCCACGTCAGCGGCGGCTACCATGAGGGCGGCCGGTTCCGCAAGGGGACCTATCAGGAGGTCCTCCATGACGTGACCTTCGATGTCCATGATGGCGAGATACTGGGTCTGGTGGGGGAGTCCGGCACGGGCAAATCCACCCTGTCCCGGGCAATTCTGGGCATCATCCAGCCCGACCAGGGCAGCATTACCCACTACACGAAGCGGCCCCAGATGATTTTTCAGGACCCGTACAGCTCCCTGAACCCCGCCTATACGGTGGAGTGGATTATGGAAGAACCCCTGCGCATCTACGGTAAGTACGACGCCCCGGAGCGCAAGCGCCGGGTCCGGGAGATGCTGCGGCGGGTGGAGCTGCCGGAGGAAGTCTTGGAAGCGAAGCCGGCGGAGCTTTCCGGCGGTCAGCGCCAGCGGGTCAGCATTGCCACGGCCCTCATCCAGCGGCCGAAGTTCCTCATTGCCGACGAGCCGGTCAGCGCCCTGGACGTGACCATTCAGGCCCAGATCTTAAAGCTCCTGAAAACCCTGCGGGACGAGCTGGACCTGAGTTACCTGTTCATCTCCCACGACCTGAACGTGGTGTATCAGCTCTGCGACCGGGTGCTGGTGATGAAAAACGGCCGCATCGTGGAGCAGGGGACGGTGGACGAGATTTTTGACCATCCCAAAGAGGACTATACCAAGCAGCTTCTGGCTGCGGCAGAATAACACATGAAAAACTTTTTCCTGCGGTATCAAAAATTCCATATCTGGCTGCTGGCCGATTTGCTTCTGCTGGCGCTGTTTGTTCTGCTCCGGGAGAGCCGGGCGGCGATGAACGGCTTTGTACACCATGTTTCCACCCCCATCCGCCGTTTCATCGGGCGGCTGTGCTACCTGGTGGATTTCTCGGTGGCGGAGCTGCTGTGCGTTCTGCTGGTGCTCGCCGTCATCGCCTATGTGGTGTGGAGCGTCGTCGCGGTGGTCCGGGCCGGAAAAGGCGGCCATCTCCGCCGGACATACACCGCCCTGCTGGGCGCCGCCTGCGGAGCCCTGACTCTGGGCGCGGTGTTCTGCTGGTTCTGGGGCGCGGACTACTATACCGACAGCTTCCAGGAGCGCTCCGGCATCTACGCCCAGCCCGTGGCGGCGGAGGACCTGCTGGCGGTGACGGTGTACTTCGCCCGCCAGACCGCTCTGACGGCGGGCACTGTGGCGCGGGACGAAAACGGCCTGTTCGCCGTCCCCCGGGAGGACATCCTCTCGGACAGCCCCCACGCCTACGACGAGCTGGAAAAGCAGTTTCCGTTTCTGGAGTTCAACGACCTGGGCGTGAAACCGGTGCGGCTGTCCCGGGTGATGAGCGCCCTGGATTTCACCGGCGTGTACTGTCCCTACACCGGCGAGGCCAACGTCAACATCGACAGCCCCGCCTGCATGCTGCCCGCTACGGCGGCCCATGAGATGGCCCACCAGCGGGGCTATGCCTCGGAGCAGGAGTGCAATTTCCTGGCGATCCTGGCCTCCACCACCTGCGGGAATGACACATACGCCTATTCCGGCTGGTTGATGGGATACATCTACCTGGGCAACGCCCTGTACCGGATCGCGCCGGAGACCTACTGGTCCATCCGGGACGTCCTGCCGGAGACGGTAAAGGCCGACCTGGAGGACAACACCGCCTACTGGGACCAGTTCCGGGACACAGCGGCGCAGAAGGCGTCCAACAAGGTCTACGACGGGATGCTGAAAGCCTACGGCGAGGAGCGGGGCATCCAGTCCTACGGCACCGTGGTGGATATGTTGGTGGTGTATTACCGGGACGCGGCGGCCCGGGCATTGCAATAAGAAAGGACCGTGAAACGAGTGTTTCACGGTCTTTTTTCATACATATTACCAGGGATGCTCCGCCCGGGACTGTGCCTCCGTCATGGCGAAGTAGTTGTAGTTGATGACGCGGCCGCTGTCTCCCCAGGTGGTGTCGATGTGGTATTCCGTGCCGTCCAGGGTGGCCACGGTCCAGATGTGGGAGCTGTTGGATAAGGAGGTGCACTCGATGCCCTCCAGCTTCAAAAGCAGGTTGTAGGCCCCGGTGTACCCGTCGCAGACGGCGGTGCCCAGGGTAAAGAGGCTGTACGGCGTGTGGCTGAGGGACTCGTCGCCGGCCTGATAGTCGTACACGCAGTTGTCGCAGATCCAGGTGTAATAGACCCGGGCCTTTTCCAGCTCTGTCATGTGGGGGGTGATCTGTTGGCTGTTCCACAGCTCATCGTGGACCGCGATGGCGGTCTCTATGGCGGCGGCGCGGTACTCCTGCACCCGGTCCCCGGCTCCGGCGGCGGAGAAGGTCAGCGTCATTTCCCCCGTGGGGGAGTAGGAGCAGGACACGGAATTGTAGCCCTGTTCGCAGCGGAGCTTTACAGCGGCCAGCGCCTGCTGCATCACCTGGCGGGCCTTCACAGCGGAGAGGGCGGAATAGCGGAGCGTCAGGGTGTTTTCCCCCCGGGAGAGCATGTAGCGGACGGCGCTGTCAACTTCGTCGGCGGTGGCGGGAGCGGCGGTGTAGGCACCCGGCTCCACCAGGCTTGCCAGCGTCGTCCCCTGGGCGGTGTAAGCGTAGGAGAGGTCCCAGGCCAGGGTGATCCGCAGACTGGGGTCGGCCAGCCGGGTCAGCATGGCGGCGGCCGCGCCCCGGGTGATGAGGCTGTCCGGCAGGAAGGCGCCGTGCTCATCCACGCCCGCACAGACGCCGGAGCGGTACAGGGACAGAATGTCCTGATAGTAGGGCGTGTATTCGGTCACATCCGTGATGAAGCGGCGGGTGGCGTACCCCTCCGTCACCAGCTCGTCGTTGATGGACGGAAGAGATTCCTGGGGCAGGAGGTTCGCCAGCACGTGGGCCATCTGGGCCCGGGTGGCGGCCTGGGTCAGCTGCCCGTCCAGCTCCGTGCCCAGGATGCCCTCCGCCTGGAGGTAGCGGAGATAGGGCTCGGCGGTGGACATCCCCTCCGCCCGGAAGGCGGCGGGGCCCAGCTCCGCTTCGCCGGTACGGTACAGGCTGCGGATGCGCCCGGCGAAGATGACGGCTTGTCCCACTGTCAGGGAGTCCTTTAAGCCGTAAGTCCCGTCCGGCTTTCCCACAGACAGGCCGTATTCATACAGGGCGGAGACGTTGCTGTAAAAGACGGAGTCGGCGGGCAGGTCGGAAAACTGCCCGGCATAGGTCTTGCTCCGGACAAAGTTGTCCATGGAGTTCTCGGCGGCCTGGGCGGGGACGGTCAGCAGCAGGCACAGCGCCAGCAAGAGGGAAATGCGCTTTTTCACGGCAGGCTCCTTTCTTTGGGGCGGCGGCTCAGCCGGGGATCTGCAGGTCCTCCGCCGTCCGGTCCTCCACGTAGGGGTTCAGGTATTGGTTCACCAGAGTCAGCGTGGCTTCCTGGTCCAGGTAGATGTAAGGGGATTTCCACTCGCCGGGGAGGGTGGAGAAGTCGATGTTTTCAGCGCCGATGGCGATGGCCTCCCGGCCCAGCCAGGCCAGATTGCCTAAGGTCAGGTCGGTCTCCACATACTGCTGGAAAATTTTCACGAAGCTGTCGATCTTCGTGAGGTTGGACACGGTCAGCGTCTGCTTGGCGACGGTCTTCAAAAAGTTCTGCTGGGTCTGCATCCGCCCCAGGTCCTCGCTGCCGTAGCCGGTGCCGTCGTTGTTGTGGCGGAAGCGGACAACTTTCAACGCGTCAGCACCGTTCAGGTGGGCGGAGCCCTTGGAGAAGTGGATGTGCAGGTCCTGGACGGGGTCGTCGTAGTCCATATCCACGGGGATGTAGAAATCCACACCGCCGATGGCGTTCACCAGGGCCTCAAAGCCCCGCAGGTCCACCAGCACGGTGTAGTCCACGGGAATGCCCAGCTGCCGGGAGACCACGTCGGCCAGCATCTCCATGCCTCCGGTGTTGTAGGCGGCGTTGATCTTGTGATTTTTGCCGTTGAATACGGCCTTGGAATCCCGGGGGATGCTGACGCCGTATATGTAGTCGTTGGCGGCGTCTACCGCCAGGAGAATGTTGGTGTCGCTGCCGCCGTTGCCGTCGTCCACGCCGGAGACCAGAATGGTGTAGAAGTCCGCTTTCCGCTCGTAATGGGAGCGGAGGTCCGGGGTCTCCTCCGGGGTGTCCTGGACGCCGCCGGCTTCGGCGGAGACCACGGGGAGCGGCGCTTCCTGCTTTTGCTCCGGCGCCCGGAACAGACAGTACGCGCCGGCGTAAACAACGGCAAACACCAGCACTGCCAGCAGCAGAAGGAGATAGGCGGGCCTGCGCCTGCGTTTGCGGAGGTGGCGGGGCTTGGACATGGGAAACAACGCTCCTTTACTCGAAAGCAGTCGATTTACATAATACTGCACCTCATTATATAGCCCGTCCCCAAAAAACACAAGAGAAAAATAGCGGCGGAGCCGCTATTTTTCGCGGTGTGCCCTAAAACCAGTTTCGGGAGCAAACGGATTTTCCCGCAGGGGGAGTACGAGGGGGCGGGAGCCCCTTCGTGTGGAATCAAATGCCTGCAAAAAGCCTGTGTTAACAGGCGTTTGCGCCGCAAAGCGGCAACTTTTTGAACTGCGAAGCAGGCCAAAAAGCGAGGCATTGTGAAGGCTGCCGGAAAAGTCAGCGGACTTTTTCGGCAGCCTGAGAAAAATAGCGGCGGAGCCGCTATTTTTCAGCCATATTTGCCGCGATCTGTTCCAGCAGGGCCTTGATGTCCGCCAGCGTCTGGTTCTGGTAGGAGAGGGCGCAGCGGATATAGTGGAGCATCCCGTCGCCGGGCGGTTTTTGGGAAAGGTTTTCCGCCGGCGGCGTGCCCTCTACCGGATGGGGCCAGCGGCGCACCTCCGGCTCGGTGAATACGGATGTCCCGGCGGACGGACGGTAGGGCAGCGGGCCCGGCTGGTCCTGCTCCCGCGCGTATTTTTCCATAGGACCGCCTCTCAGATGCCCCGGTACTTCTTCCGGGTGGCGATGCCGCCCCGGATGTGCCGCTGGGCCTTGTTGACGTCCAGCACTTCTTTGACCTGTAAGTACAGCGGGCGGTTGAACAGGGGCAGCCGCTCGGAAATGTCCTTGTGTACCGTACTTTTGCTGATGCCGAATTTCTGCGCGGCGGCGCGGACCGTGGTCCGGTTCTCTATGATGTAAAGAGCCAGGCGTTCCGCCCGCTCCTCCATGTTTTCCTTCAAAACACCTTCACTCCCCGCCTCTTGTTGGTTCATCCTATGCGGGGGAAATGGCGCTTATGCGAAAAAGAAAACGCCCATGATGGGCGTTTTCCGTTACCGTTTCTTCCGGCGGGGACGGTTTTCCCGCGGGGGGGCGGGCTTGCCTTTTTGAGGGGCCTTCCCGCTTTTCCGGGGCGGCTCCTTTCCGGTGGGCTTTCCGGTGCCCGTTCTGCCGCCGGACTTTCCGGCGTCCTTCTTCGGCGGATAGGGCCGGATGAGGCATTCCCTGCCGAAGCCGATCAGGTCCTGCCGTCCCGCCTTTTCCAGGGCCTCCCGGACGAGAGCGTAATTCTTCGGGTCCCGGTACTGGATGAGCGCCCGCTGCATGGCCTTTTCATGGGGATTGGTGGGGACATACACCGGCTCCATGGTCCGGGGGTCCAGGCCGGTGTAGTACATGACGGTGGAGATGGTGGAGGGGGTGGGGTAGAAGTCCTGGACCTGCTCCGGCATATAGCCCAGGTCCCGCAGGTACTCCGCCAGCTTGACGGCCTCCTTCAGTGTGGAGCCGGGGTGACTGCTCATAAGGTAGGGCACCACGTACTGCTTCATGCCCAGCTTTTCGTTGAGCCGCTGGTATTTGGCGATAAATTTCTGATAGACGGCGTTGGGGGGCTTGCCCATCATTTTCAGCACCGGGTCGGACACGTGCTCCGGCGCGACCTTCAGCTGGCCGGAGATGTGGTGCTTCACCATTTCCTTTAAGAAAGTGTCATCCTTGTCGCAGAGCAGATAGTCGAACCGGATGCCGCTGCGGATGAACACCTTTTTCACCCCCGGCAGCGCCCGGAGCTTCCGCAGCAGCTCCAGATAGTCCCGGTGGTCCACCTGCAGATTCTTGCAGGGCGTGGGGAACAAACACTGGCGGTTGGGGCAGACGCCCTTCGTCAGCTGCTTCTGGCAGCTGGGATGGCGGAAGTTGGCGGTGGGGCCGCCCACGTCGTGGATGTAGCCCTTGAAATCCGGGTCGGCGATGACTTCCCTGGCCTCGTCGATAATGGCCTCGTGGCTCCGGGTCTGGACGATGCGGCCCTGGTGGAAGGTCAGGGCGCAGAAGGAGCAGCCGCCGAAGCACCCCCGGTTGCTCGTCAGGCTGAACTTGACCTCCTCGATGGCGGGGACGCCGCCCGCCTTTTCATAGGAGGGGTGGTAGGTCCGCATGTAGGGCAGGGCGTAGACGTGGTCCATCTCCTCCGTGGTCAGCGGCTCCTGGGGCGGGTTCTGGACCACCCAGCAGCCCTCCTTTTCGTAGGGCTCCGCCAGCCGCTTGGCGATGAAGGGGTCGGTGTTGCAGTATTGCCTGTAAAAGCTCTCGGCATAGGTCCGCCGGTCAGCGCACAGGGCTTCGTAGGAGGGCAAAGTCAGGGCGTCGTAGACGCTCTCCAAACTCCGGGTCTTGTAGACGGAGCCGCGGACATAAGTGATGTCGGAGATGTCCAGGCCGCTGTCCAGGGCCTCCGCCACCTCCAGGATGCTCCGCTCCCCCATGCCGTAGAGCAGCAGGTCCGCCTGGGAGTCCAGCAGCAGGGAGCGCTTCAGGGAGTCGGACCAGTAGTCGTAGTGGGCCAGGCGGCGGAGGCTGGCCTCAATGCCGCCGACAATGACGGGCTTGTGGGGGAAGGTCCGGCGGATGAGGTTGCAGTACACCACAGCGGCGTGGTCCGGCCGCTTGCCGGTGACGCCGCCGGGGGTGAAAGCGTCCGTTTTGCGGCGGCGCTTTGACACGGAGTAGTGGTTCACCATGGAGTCCATGTTGCCGCTCATCACCAGAAAGCCGAGGCGGGGCTCCCCCAGGGCCAGGATGCTCTCCGGGTCCTTCCAGTCCGGCTGGGAGATGATGCCCACCTTGTAGCCCGCGTCCTCCAGCACCCGGGAGATGATGGCGTGGCCGAAGGTGGGATGGTCCACGTAGGCGTCGCCGATGACATATACAAAATCGCACTGTTCCCAGCCCCGGCGCTTCATATCCGCCCGGGAGATGGGCAAGAAGTTTCGTTCCATAGGGACTCCCCTTTGCGTTGATAGACCCAGTATAGCAGACGACGCGAAAAATGTCGATATGGGAAACATGGAAGCGCCCCGGCCGAAGGCCGGGGCGCCTGCGTCATTTTTTCAGCTTTTTCATGGATTCCAGCCGGGTCAGGGCCTCGTTCAGCGTTTCGTCGTTCTTGGCGAAGTGCATCCGGATGAGGTGGTTCACCGGCTCCCGGAAGAAGCTGGAGCCGGGCACGGCGCCCACGCCCACCTTCTGGGCCAGGTCCTCGCAGAATTGGAGGTCGCTGTCGTAGCCGAAATCGCTGATGTCCAGCAGGACGTAGTAGGCGCCCTGGGGGTCGTTGTGGGTGATGCCCAGGGTATCCAGCCCCCGCAGGAACAGCTCTTTCTTATGGGTGTACTTGGCCAGCAGGTCGTCGTAGTAGTCCTGACCAAAGCCCAGGGCGGGCATGACGGCCTCCATCAGCGGCGCCGCGCAGCCCACGGTCAGGAAGTCGTGGACCTTCTTGGCCCGCTCGATGATCTCCGCCGGGGCGATGATGTAGCCCAGCCGCCAGCCGGTGATGGAGTAGGTCTTGGACAGGGAGGAACAGGAGAGGGTCCGCTCCCACATCCCCGGCAGGGTGGCAAAATAGGTATGGGTATGGGGCGCGTAGACGATGTGCTCATACACCTCGTCGGTGATGACGTAGGTGTCGTATTTTTCAGCCAGGTTTGCAATGACCAGCAGCTCCTCCCGGGTGAACACCCGGCCGCAGGGGTTGGAGGGGTTGCACAGCACCAGCGCCTTGGGATGCTGGCGGAAGGCGTCCTCCAGCACCTCCGGGTCGAAGGTGAAGGCCGGGGGCACCAGGGGCACGTAGATGGGCTCGGCGCCGGAGAGGATGGTATCCGCCCCGTAGTTCTCATAGAAGGGGGAGAAGACGATGACCTTGTCACCGGGGTTGGTGACGGTCATCATGGCGCACATCATGGCCTCGGTGGAGCCGCAGGTGGCCACGATCTCGCTGTTGGGGTCGATGGAGCGGCCCATATAGTGGCTCTGCTTTTTCGCCAGCGCCTCCCGGAAGTTCTGGGCGCCCCAGGTGATGGCGTACTGGTGGGGTCCCTCATGGGCCACCTCCGCCAGACGGTCCAGAATGGCCTTGGGCGGGTCGAAGTCGGGGAAGCCCTGGGACAGGTTCACGGCGCCGTATTGCAGGGAAATGCGGGTCATCCGGCGGATGACGGAGTCGGTAAAGCTGGCGGTGCGCTCGGAGAGGGGCTGGGGCATATAAGGTCAACTCCTTGCTTTTTTTGGGATATGATTGTATATCATATAGAAAACATGGGAAAAAAGCCAGCCCCAAAACCATTAAATTTTGCGGATCGCGGAAATATTCTTTGGCATCTCCTATAAAACGTGGTAGAATCATGCTATTAAGAGAGGAAGAGGGAAGACCTGTGATACCGTTTGGGAAACTTTTGGCGGAGGGGAAACCGTTTTTAGGCACGTTTGTGCAGTCCGCGTCGCCGGAATTTATCGAGGCGGCCGCCTACGCGGGATTCCGGTTTGCTGCGATTGACCTGGAACACACCTACTATGGAACGGAGAAGGCGGCGGAGCTGGTCCGGGCGGGAGAGGCCGCCGGACTGTCCATGCTGGTGCGGGTGCCGGCCCTGGACGCGGTCTGGATCAAAAAATCGCTGGATCTGGGCGCGGCGGGCGTCATTGTGCCCAATATCGACACGGCGGAGCAGGCGGCCCAGGCCGTGGCGCTCTCCAAATTCACGCCGGAGGGCATCCGGGGGGCCTGTCCCGGCGTGCGGGCCAACCGCTACGGCGCCGGCGGCAGCGACTACTATGAGACCGCCAACCGGGAGACCGCCGTGATCGCCCTGGTGGAGTCGCCGGAGGGCGTGAAGAACTTTGACGAGATCATTCGCACGCCCGGCCTGACGGCGGTGTTTCTGGGGCCGGTGGACCTGTCGGTGGCCATGGGGCTGAAAGGGGATACCAACGCGCCGGAGGTGCGGGAGGCCCTTTTGGAGATGGTCCGCCGTGCCGGAAAGGGCGGCGTTCCGGTGGGCGCGCTGGGGCTGGACCCGGTGTTCGTCCGGGAATTGTTTGCCGAGGGGCTGGATTTTCTGGCCTATGGAATTGACACCATTTTGATGTACCAAACGTGCAGAGAGATCATGCGGTCTGTTTTCGGCGCCGTGTGACAATGCTTGGAAAGGAAGTTTTGACGATGAATGAGACACTGAAGGTTCTGAAAGAGCGCCGCAGCATCCGCAAGTACAAGGCGGAGCAGATCAGGGACGAGGAATTGAACGCCATTCTGGAGGCCGGCACCTGGGCCGCCAGCGGCAAGGGGCTGCAGTCCGCCGTCATGGTGGTGGTGCAGGACGCGGAGACCATCTCCATGCTCTCCCGCGCCAACGCCGAAATTCAGGGCAAGCCCGGTGCGGACCCCTTCTACGGGGCGCCCACGGCAGTCGTGGTGCTGGCGGACGGCGAGGCCGCCAACTGGCTCCAGGACGGCTCCCTGGTGATGGGCAACCTGATGACCGCCGCCGCGTCCCTCGGCGTGGGCTCCTGCTGGATCAACCGCTGCATGGAGTATTTCGACATGCCCGCCGGTAAGGAACTGCTGAAAAAGTGGGGCCTGGACGAGAAGTACCGGGGCGTGGGCATCTGCGTCCTGGGCTATGCTGACGGCCCCGCCCCCACCCCCAAGCCCCGGAAGGCCGACTACATCCGGCGGGTGTGAGCGATGACCTTTCGGGAAGAACGGGAGGCCGTCTGCCGGGTCGGAAAGCTGCTGTATGACCGGGGGTATGTTGCCGCCAACGACGGCAACATCTCCGTAAAGGTGGCGGAAAACCGGCTGCTGATCACCCCCTCCGGCGTCAGCAAGGGCCGGATGACTCCGGAGATGCTGCTGGTGACGGACCTGGACGGCACAGTGGTAGAGGGTAACCGCCACCCCTCCTCCGAGGGCAAAATGCACCTGGAGGTCTACCGGGGCAGGCCGGATGTGAACGCCGTGGTCCACGCCCATCCGCCAGTATCCACGGCCTTTGCCGTCTGCCGCCGGGGGCTGGAGACGCCCTACCTCTCCGAGCTGGTGGCGGGGCTGGGGCAGGTGCCCTGTACCCCCTCTTTTGCCATGCTCTCCACCCGGGAGGTGCCCGAAAGCGTCCGCCCTTATCTGGCGGACCACAACGCCCTGCTGCTGGCAAACCACGGCGCCCTGGCCTGGGGCGGCGATCTGTGGGAGGCTTTCGACCGGCTGGAGACGGTGGAGCATACGGCGAAGATCGTGCTGAACGCCCAGCTGTTGGGCGGCGGCGTCCCGCTGACAGAGGAGGAAGTTGCCCGCCTCCAGGGTCTGCGGGGGATGTATCAGACATTGCGGGAGGTGCGCCATGGATGAAAAGCTGCGGAAAGTGACCCATGTGGAGAATATCCGCTACGACAAGGCGGCGGAGGAGCTGGTCATCCTGGACCAGACATTGCTGCCCAATGAGGAAAAATTCCTCCGTCTGACCACGGCGGAGGAGATGTACGACGCCATCAAGACGCTGAAGGTCCGGGGCGCCCCGGCCATCGGCATCTGCGCCGCCTACTCCATGTATGTGCTGGCACGGAGCATCCCGCAAGGGGAGGAGTTTTACAGCACACTGGAGAAATACGGCGCTTATCTGAACAGCTCCCGCCCCACGGCGGTAAATCTGAGCTGGGCCATCCGGGAGATGCTGAAAACGGCGCAGGAAAACCTGTCCCTGTCCCGCCCGGCGCTGCTGGAGGCGCTGTACGAAAAGGCGGCGGCCATCCACGCCGACGACATCGCCAAGTGTGCCGCCATCTCCGAGTACGGATTGACGGTGGTGAAGGACGGCGACGGCATCCTGACCCACTGCAACGCGGGGCCTCTTGCCACCTCCCGGTACGGCACGGCGCTGGGGCCCATCCTGCTGGGAACAGAGCGGGGCATGAAATTCCGCGTCTTTTCCGACGAGACCCGGCCCCTGCTTCAGGGCGCCCGGCTCACCAGCTACGAGCTGCAGCGGGCGGGGGTGGATGTGACGCTGATTTGCGACAACATGGCCTCCATCGTGATGAAGAACGGCTGGGTGCAGGCCTGCTTCGTGGGCTGCGACCGGGTGGCCGCCAACGGCGACACCGCCAACAAGATCGGCACCAGCGGCGTGGCGATTCTGGCGAAGCACTACGGCATCCCCTTCTACGTGCTGGGCCCCACCAGCACCATCGACATGAACTGCCCCGACGGGGACCACATCCCCATCGAGGAGCGGGACCCGGAGGAAATCAAAAATATGTGGTATGAAAAGCCCATGGCCCTGCGGGATGTGAAGTGCTACAACCCGGCCTTCGACGTGACGGACCACAGCCTCATCACGGGCATCATCACGGAGAAGGGCATCTGCCGGGCGCCATATACCGAGAGCCTGGCGGCCCTGTTTGACAACAAAAAGTAAAATCCGACATCAACTATACAAGGAGGACTCAAAAATGGCGGTCAAAGAATCCCCCTCCGCCTGCATCGCGGCGGAGGAAACCAACGTTGCCAAGGTCATGCTGATGCCCGGCGACCCTCTGCGGGCCAAGTACGTGGCGGAGCACTATCTGGAAGACCCGGTCTGCTTCAACACCGTCCGCAACATGCTGGGCTACACCGGCACCTACAAGGGCAAGAAAATTTCCGTCATGGGCCACGGCATGGGCGTGCCCTCCATCGGCCTGTATACCTATGAGCTGTATAACTTCTACGGCGTGGAATCCATCATCCGCATCGGCTCCGCCGGCGGCATCGGCGACGATGTGAAGGTGCGGGATGTGGTCATCGCCATGGGCGCATCCACCAACTCCCACTTTGCCGACCAGTACCGTTTCCCCGGCCAGCTCTGCGCCACCGCCGACTACGCCATGCTGCGGGACGCCGTGGCCGCCGCGGAAAAGCTGGGCGTCCGGGCGGATGTGGGCCAGGTGTTCACCGCCGACCAGTTCTATAACGACAACCCTGAGGCGGGGGAGACCTACCGCAAGTTCGGCATCCTGGCGGTGGAGATGGAGACGGCGGGCCTGTACTGGACGGCCCAGCGGCTGGGCAAGAAGGCCCTCAGCATCCTGACCATCTCCGACCACATCTTTACCGGCGAGGCCCTGTCCGCCGAGGAGCGGCAGGACTCTTTCCATGAAATGATGGAAATTGCGCTGGAGACCGCCTGGAAAGCGGCGGAGTGATCCATTCACACATAAAAAGAGAGAGGCGCATCGCGCCTCTCTTTTATTATATAAGGTATCAGCCCTTGCAGACGGGAACGATCCAGCCCTTGGTGTCGGGCAGCTTGCCCCACTGGATGCCGGTCATGGTGTCGTACAGTCTCTGGGTGACGGGGCCGATCTTGCCGCCGGAGATGTCCACCTTGTCGCCCTTCCAGTCCAGCTCCTTGACGGGGGAGACGACGGCGGCGGTGCCGGTGCCGAAGACCTCGTCCAGGTGGCCCTCATGGCCGGCCTTCATGATGTCGGCGATGGCCAGCTTGCCCTCGATGACCTCATAGCCCCAGTCCTTCAGCAGCTCGATGCAGCTGCGGCGGGTGACGCCGGGCAGCACGGTGCCCACGCAGGCGGCGGTGTAGATCTTGCCGTCGATCATGAAGAAGATGTTCATGGCGCCGACTTCCTCGACGTACTTCTTCTCCACGCCGTCCAGCCACAGCACCTGGGCGAAGCCCTTCTGCTCGGCCAGCTCGCCGGCCTTGATGGAGGCGGCGTAGTTGCCGCCGCACTTGGTGAATCCGGTCAGGCCGGGGGCGGCACGGATGTACTCGTCTTCGACGTAGATGCGGACGGGGTCGATGCCGCTGGCGTAGTAGGCGCCGGAGGGAGAGCAGATGATGCAGAAGGTGTAGTTCTTGCTGGCGTGGACGCCCATGCCGACATCGGTGGCGATGATGAAGGGACGGATGTACAGGGAAGCGCCCTCAGAGTGGGGGACCCAGTCCTTGTCGATCTCCACCAGGGCCTTGACAGCCTGGACGTAATCGTCCACGGGGATCTGGGGGATGCACATACGGTCGCAGGAGTCCTGCATCCGCTGGCCGTTGCACTCAGGGCGGAACAGCTGGATGTCGTTCCCGGCGGTGCGGTAGGCCTTCATGCCCTCAAACAGCTCCTGTGCGTAATGGAACACCACGCAGGCGGGGTCCAGCACGAAGGGGGCGTAGGGCACGATGCGGGCGTCGTACCAGCCCTTGTCGGGGGCGTAGTCCATCAGGAACATATGATCGGAGAAAACTTTGCCGAAGCCCAGCTTGCTCTCGTCGGGCTTGACCTTGGGGTTGGTTGTTTTGGTGATCTTGATATCCAGCATAACAAACTCTCCTTCTATGAAAAATTGAAGTTTTTTTGGCACAAAACGACAAAAGACTTCCGCACGATTCCGCACAAAGCGAAATGGCGAAAGTCAAACTTCCATATCGTCCCGTATTCGGCGGCAGACATATTCGCCGTTTCCACTTTCATTTATACGCTGATAGCGGAACAAAGTCAATCGGTAAAATGCACAGAATGACCGGAATACAGGGAGAGAGCCCCGGCGGGCCAGCGGGATCGCCGCCGGCTCGCCGGAGGAGATAGAGGGTTTACTGCACGCAGGCCATGCCGCGGCGGAAAGCCTCGATGTTCAGGGGGATGAACTTGGCCTTGGGACCGGTAAACATGGTCTCGATCATCTTCTCGATGGTCTCGGGCTTCAGGATCTTGGTGGCCGCCACGTAAGCGCCCAGCATGACCATGTTGCCCACCTTGGGGTTGCCCACTTCCTCGGCGATCTTGGCGCAGGGGATGTAGTAGGCGGTCAGGTCCGGACGGCTCACCTTGTCGGTGACCACGTCGCTGTTGACAAAGACCGTGCCGCCGGGGAGGACGCCTTCCTCGAACTTGATGAGGGAGGGCTCGTTCAGGGCGATCAGCTCCGTGCAGCGGGCGAACACGGGGGAGCCCACGGGATGGTCGGAGAGGACCACGGAGCAGTTGGCGGTGCCGCCGCGCATCTCGGGGCCGTAGGAGGGCGCCCAGGTGACGTTCAGGCCCTCGTCCATGCCGGCCTCCGCCAGGTTCTTGCCGATGGCCAGACCGCCCTGGCCGCCGAAACCGGAAATGATGATCTGCTTCTTCATCTTATTTCACCTCCGCGTTAATAGGCTTATCCTTGATGACGCCCAGAGGATAATACGCGGCCATGTTCTCCTTCAGCCACTGGTTGGCCTTCAGCGGCGTCATGCCCCAGTTGGTGGGGCAGGTGGACAGGACTTCCACGAAGGTGAAGCCCTCGCCGGCCATCTGCTTCTGGAACGCCGTCTTGATGGCTTTCTTGGCCTTGTTGAGGTTGGCGATGTCGGTGACGCAGACGCGCTCGGCGTAGACGCAGCCGTCCAGAGTGGACAGCATCTCGGCCACGCGGATGGGCATACCGGCCTGCTCCACGGTACGGCCGCTCTGACAGGTGGTGGCCCGCTGGCCGATCAGGGTGGTGGGCGCCATCTGGCCGCCGGTCATGCCGTAAATGGCGTTGTTGACGAAAATGGTGGTGAACTTCTCACCGCGCATGGCGGCGTGGACGATCTCGGCGGCGCCGATGGAGGCCAGGTCGCCGTCGCCCTGATAGGTGAACACCGCCTGGTCGGGATGGGTGCGCTTGATGCCGGTGGCAACGGCGGGGGCGCGGCCATGGGAGGCCTCCAGCATGTCACAGGCGAAATACTTGTAGGCAAACACGGAGCAGCCCACGGGGCAGACGCCGATGGCGCCGTCCAGCAGTCCCAGCTCCACCAGGGATTCGGCTACCAGCTTGTGAATGATGCCGTGATGACAGCCGGGGCAGTAATGCAGTTCGGCATCCGTCAAGCCTTTGGACTTTTCATATACGACTGCCATATCACTTGACCTCCTTCAAGGCTTTTCTGGCCGATTCGATCATTTCTTCCACGGTGGGCATGACGCCGCCGGCGTGACCCAGATAGCTGATGGGCTTCTGACCCTCCACAGCCAGCCGGACGTCGTCCAGCATCTGGCCGGTGGTGCTCATTTCCACGTCCAGGACCGCCTTGATGTGCTCCTGGCCCGCCAGCGCGTGCAGCGCCTTTTCGGGGAAGGGCCACAGGGTGATGGGGCGGAACAGGCCTGCCTTGATGCCCTCGGAGCGCAGAGTCTCCAGCGCGGTCAGGGCAATACGGGCGGGGGTGCCGTAAGCGGTGATGAGGACCTCCGCGTCCTCGCACTGGACTTCCTCCCAGCGGACTTCCTTTTCCTCCATCTCGGCGTACTTGGCCGTCAGGCGGTCGTTGTGGGACTCGCACTCCTCGGCATCCAGGAAGATAGAGGTGATGAAGTTGTGGTCGGCCCGACCCTTGCGGCCGCCGGCCGCCCAGTCCTTGGGGGGCAGGTCCCGCTTGGGGATGGGCTTCCACTCAATGGGCTCCATCATCTGGCCGATCAGACCGTCGCAGAGCACCATGACGGGGTTGCGGTACATGTCGGCAATGTCGAAGGCCTCCTGGACGAAGTCCACGGTCTCCTGCACGTTGGAGGGGGCCAGGACCACGGTGCGGTAGTCACCGTTGCCGCCGCCGCGGGTGGCCTGGAAATAGTCGCCCTGGCCGGGCTGGATGGTGCCCAGGCCGGGACCGCCGCGCATGCAGTTGATGATGACGGCGGGCAGCTCGGCGCCTGCCAGATATGTAATGCCCTCCTGCTTCAGGCTGATGCCGGGAGAGGAAGAGGAAGTCATGGCCCGCATGCCGGCGCCGGCGGCGCCGTATACCATGTTGATAGCGGCCAGCTCGGACTCGGACTGCACGAACACGCCGCCGGCCTTGGGCAGGTGCACGGACATATACTCAGGGACTTCGCTCTGGGGAGTGATGGGATAACCGAAGAAGCAGTCGCAGCCGGCGCGGATGGCAGCCTCGGCGATGGCTTCGTTACCCTTCCATAATTCCTTTGCCATGGTTGATGACCTCCTTCTTTACAATTTTTCCACGGTGATGATGGAATCCGGGCAGATCTTGGCGCAGCTGGCGCAGCCGATGCACTGGTCCATGTCGGTCACGGTGGCGGGATGATAGCCCTTGCGGTTGATGACATTCATGTCGATGGCGACGATGTGCTTGGGACACACGGTGGTGCACAGCTCGCACCCTTTGCAGCGGTCGGAATTAAATGTGACTTTCGCAGACATAACGATGTGGTCCTCCTTCCCCTTCTGCCGCGGTCATTCCCACGGCTTTTTCATTTTAATGGTGATCGGAAACACGGTTTCCGGCAGATCGGACAGAGCTGGGACGAATTTTTCCTCGGCCACGTGGCAGAGGATGGGAATATTGGTCTCCCTGGAGACGCTCTCCGCCAGGGCCGCGCCCTTACGGATCTCCTCCTCGGTGGTCTCGCCGCACAGGTGGGTGTTGTTGACGATGCCGGAGCAGACAAGCCCGGTGGTGGCCTCGATCCCCCGCAGGTAGGCGATGGCGGCCTCCGCGGTCCGGACCTCCGGGCGGTTGGCGTTGAGCACGTAGATGAGCTGGTAGTCCTCCTGGACGATCTTGGGCTGGAACCTGGCCAGGACCCGGGCGCCCACAGGGTCGCCGCCAATGTCCAGCACGCCCCGGATATCCCGGTTCTCCAAAATGGCCAGCAGCTCCGCCGGCAGGGCGGGGACGTCGGCGTCGGAGCAGGCCTGGGAGGAGGAGATGAGCCGGATGCCGACGTTCTCCAGCAGATCCCGCCGCTCCCGGGAGCGGAAGTAAGGATTGACGATGTCCAGGTCGGCCAGCATCACGGAGGCACCCTCCGCCGCCAGAGCCAGCGCCAGGTTCACGGCAAACTCGGTCTTGCCGGTGCCGTAATGTCCGGTGACGATGGAAATGCGGTGGGAACAGACAGCTGAAGCGGACACTGAAACACCTCCTGTACATGTTGTATGATTTTGATTTGCGTTGTATGATGTCATTGTATACCTCGAATAATATGATGTCAAGTGCCGCTTGCTTTTTTTGAAAAAAGAATTATGATATAAATTATGTAGAAAACCGACGGAGGAAGGTATTATGGCGGAGATCAGAAAGGTAAAATTGTCGGAGCAGACCGCGGACCGGCTTTATGAGATGATCGTGGATGAGCGCCGCTATACGCCGGGCAGCAAGCTGCCTAACGAAAATGAGCTCAGCGAGGAGCTGCAGGTCAGCCGCACCACGCTGCGGGAGGCGATCTCATTTCTGGTGGCCCAGGGGGTGCTGGAGATCCGCCGGGGCAAGGGAACGTTCGTCAGTGACCAGCTGCCTGCCGCTGGACTGGACCTGACGAGCCTGGCGGGGCTCCGGTCCCGGGTGCGGGCGAAGGACCTGTTCGAGATGCGCCTGATCTTTGAGCCGGCTACGGTGGCCCTGGCCTGCCTGCGGGCCACGGATGACGAGCTGGCCCAGATCGAAAAGAAAGCCCAGTGGATGGAGCACATCGCCGCCGAGGGGGGAGACTGGCCCCTGGCGGACCAGGAGTTCCACTGGGCCATCATCAAGGCGTCCCACAATGAGTATATGCGGCGGCTGTACCCGATCATCAACAGTGCCGTCAATGAAATTCTGCAGATCTCCCAGAACCGGCAGCACATGCAGGACATCGCGGTCAATGACAACCGGCTCATTCTGGATTTCCTGTTAAAGCGGGACGAGGTCGGCGCCCGCCATGCCATGAGCATCCACATGAAGCACCTCATCAATACGCTGCAGGATTAACTGCGGCATCAGAAGCTCCAAAGGCGGCGCATCGCGCCGCCTTTTGCCGTTCAGCGCCCGTAAAGAAAAGGCGGTCCGCGTTAAAAAACTGCCCTCCCGCGTCAAGAGCCGATTTGGTGCGGAATCAGGAAAATGCCTGAACATGAAGGCAAAATAAACAAAAACAAGAGAAAAAATTGCGCAGAACGGATGCAAAAAATGGGAAAAAATAGAAAAAGCATCTCTATAATCCACAATTTTTATAAGGTTATTCACAAATTGTACACAAATTTGAACAAACCCTCTTAACAAATTCAGAAAGAGCGTGTATAATAACTGTCATAAGTGGAAATCTGCGACTTTTATTCTGATGACAGGGGGAAGCCCATGGAAATGACTCTGCAGGAGCGGCTGGAAAAGCTGCTGGATGCCTACTCCTATTACTTCGATATCGAGCGGGATGTTCCTGTGGAGGGAGGGCAGTTCCCTGCCACCGCGTTCTACCACTTCCGCGAGGAGAACTACATCGCTACAAAGGCCCACGTGGTCTATGCCACAGAGCAGCACGAATACGTCTACTTCTATGTGACGGAGCATCTGGACGCGGAAACGCTGAAAAACCAGATCGAGCTGTCCCGGCAGGCGGGCATGGGCAAGATCGAGCCCAGCGGCGAGCACATGTTCTCTTACGTGACCCTGGTGATCCTGGCGGACACCATGGACCCGGAGGCGAAGAAGCTGATCCAGAAGACCCGCTTCCGGAAAAACTTTCGGCTGGCACTCCACGGCTGGATGGAGTATCACATAGCAGCAATGGAATGTTCCACGCAGAGCTTCTTTTCCAATCCAGCCGGGAAGGAAGCCCGGAAGACCTTGGAACGCAATTTCGCGCCCAAGGCGAATTAAGAAGGGAGAGTATGTATGAACTCACTCGTTATCCTGCTGATCAGCATCGTCGTGCTGGTCTGCGGCTATCTGTTCTATGGCAGATGGCTGGCTAAGCAGTGGGGTGTCGATCCTTCCAAGGAGACCCCCGCTCACACCATGGCTGACGGCAATGACTACGTCGCCGCTAAGGCGCCTGTCCTGCTGGGCCACCACTTCGCCTCCATCGCAGGCGCCGGCCCCATCAACGGCCCCATTCAGGCCGCTATCTTCGGTTGGGTGCCCGTTCTGCTGTGGATCCTGATCGGCGGCGTTTTCTTCGGCGCCACCCATGACTTTGCCGCTCTGTTCTCCTCCATCCGTCATGAGGGCAAGTCCATCGGCCACGTCATCGAGGTCAACATCGGCCGTCGTGGCAAGAAGCTGTTCCTGGTGTTCGCTTACCTGACCCTGTTGCTGGTGGTTGCCGCTTTCGGTTCCATCGTGGTCGGCACCTTTGCTTCCGGCCCGGCAGGCAGCGACGCTTACAACCTGGCTAACGGCCGTACCGCCATGATCTCCATGCTGTTCATCGTGCTGGCTATCGTGTTCGGCTTCCTGGTCTATCGCCGCAATGCTCCTCTGGGTGTGTCCACCGTCATCGGCGTGGCTGCTCTGGTGCTCTGCATTGTCGTTGGTTACCTGTGCCCCATCCACCTGAGCAAGACCTTCTGGGAGATCTTCGTTCTGGCTTACATCCTGATCGCCTCCGTCACTCCTGTTTGGATCCTGCTGCAGCCCCGTGACTACCTGAACAGCTTCCTGCTGTACGGTATGATCATCCTGGCTGTCCTGGGCATCGTGGTGGCTCACCCCACCATGAACCTGCCCGCTTTCACCGGCTTCGGCGGCATCAACGGCAACAGCCAGCTGTTCCCCGTTCTGTTCATCACCGTGGCCTGCGGCGCTATCTCCGGCTTCCATTCTCTGGTCGGCTCCGGTACCACCGCTAAGCAGCTGGACAACGAAAAGGACGCCATGGCTATCGGCTACGGCGGCATGCTGATCGAGTGCGGCCTGGCCGTGATCTCCCTGATCTGCGTGTCCTTCCTGTTCGCTGACGGCGCTATGCCTTCCGGCACTCCCACCCAGGTGTTCGCCACCGGTATTGCCACCATGCTGCAGACCATGGGCCTGCCCTATGATGTCATGTACTCCGTGCTGATCCTGGCTGTCTCCGCTTTCTGCCTGACCTCTCTGGATACTGCCACCCGTCTGGCCCGTTACATGCTCCAGGAGTTCTTCGTGGACGAGGGCGAGAGCGTGGAGAACCTGACCGGCTTCAAGAAGGCCATCTCCAATCCCTTTGTGGCTACCCTCATCACCGTCGTGATCGGCGGCATCCTGATGACCGGTGGTTACAGCCTGATTTGGCCCCTGTTCGGTGCTGCTAACCAGCTGCTGGCTGCTCTGGCTCTGCTGGCCTCCGCTGCCTGGCTGGGCAACATCGGCAAGAACAACAAGATGTTCTACATCCCCATGGTGTTCATGCTGGCCGCTACCGTGACCTCCCTGATCATCACCTTCAAGACCAAGCTGGGCCGTCTGATCACTCCTCCCGAGAATCCCACCGTGGCCGCCGACGTTCTGCAGTGCCTGTTCTCTGCCGTCCTGGTGATCCTGGCTGTGGTTCTGGTCATCGAGGGTGTCAAGGCTCTGTCCAACAAGAAGCCCGCTGAGGCCAAGAAGTAATTTCAAGTGAATGACGGAGTTTTGCCAGTCTCCGTTATGAAAAAAGGACTGCCGCTTCCGCGGCAGTCCTTTTTTGCGAAAAAAACACCGCAGTTCATTTAAACTGCGGTGTTTTGGCTGCTTAGTTTCTCCCGCACAGAAGATGAAGGGCTTCCAGATACCCCGGCAGGCCGTGGCCCCGGATGGTCCCCACGCAGGCGGCACGAATGTAGGATACATGCCGGAACTCCTCCCGGCTGTCCGGGTCGGAGACGTGGACCTCCACCGTGGGGATGCCCACCGCCTTTACTGCGTCCAGCAGCGCCACGCTGGTGTGGGTGTAGGCCGCCGGATTGATGATGATGCCGTCCACCTTGTCGAAATAGGCCTGCTGGATGGCGTCCACCAGCGCGCCCTCATGGTTGGACTGGAAGAAGCTGATCTCCACGCCCAGCTTGTCCGCCTCAGCCTGAAGCATGCCGCACAGGTCCTGATAGGTGGCCTTGCCGTAGATCTCCGGCTGGCGGATGCCCAGCATGTTCATGTTGGGCCCGTTAAGTACCAGAATTTTCACAAAAATCCCTCCAAATTTCCTGCGCGGCTTCCCGGACCGTGCCGTCGTTCCGGATGACCGCGTCCCGGAACCGGGTGTACAGCGGCTCCCGCTCTCTCCACATGGCACCAAGGTCGGCCCCCTGGGACAGGGGACGGCCGTCGGTGGGCAGGACGTTCAAGTCCCGGATGAGGTGGTAAATGCGGCAGTTTTGATGCAGGGAAGCGTAGTTCCGCTCATCCTTGATGACGCCGCCGCCGGTCAGAATGATTTTGCCGGACAGCTTGCCGGCCTCCGCCGTCTCCTCTCGCTCCAGCGCCCGGAAAGAGGCCTCGCCGTCCTGGGCGAAGATCTCCGGGATGGGGCGGCCGGTCCGTTCCACGATGCGCTGGTCGATGTCGATGGCCTCCCGGCCCGTCAGCTCCGCCAGCGCCTGGCCGACAGTGGATTTTCCGCAGCCGGGCATTCCGATGAGGACGATGTTGGTGCACTCCTGCCGCAGCATGGCCAGGATACGCTCATTTTCGCTGTCCGGAATGGACTTTTCAAAGAAATGCTCTTCCGCGGCCTTGGCCTGGGCAACCAGCATGGGCAGTCCGTCGGAGCAGGGGATGCCCAGCGCCTCGGCCTGCAGCAGCAGAGCAGTGCGCCGGGGGTTGTAGACTACGTCCAGCACGCCCCGGCAGCGGGGAAAAGCCGTCAGGTCCACCGCCGCGGCGCCGGTGTTGGGGTACATCCCAACCGGCGTAGTGTTCACCACGATGTCCGCGTCATCGTGGCGGTCCAGGTTGGTGTAGTTGTCAGGCCCGGAGCGGGATATGACCGCCACCTCCCGGGCGCCCAGCTTTTTCGCGCAGGCCACGGCGGTGAGGGAAGCGCCGCCGCTGCCCAGCACCACCGCCTTTTTCCCGGCGAAGGAGATGCCTGCCCGCTCCACCATCCAGCAGAAGCCGGCGGCGTCAGTGTTGAAGGCGTACAGCTTCCCGTCGGCCCGGCGGGTCAGGGTGTTGACGCTGCCGATGGCCTGGGCCAGCGGGTCGATGACGTCGCAGAAAGGCATCACATCCCGCTTGTAGGGGATGGTGACATTCAGCCCGCCGATGTTCGGCTGGCTGAGAAAGCCCTCCAGCTCCTCCGGCTCCAGCTCTATGAGCCGGTAGCCTCCGCAGCCCAGGGCGGTGTGGATGGGCACGGACCAGCTGTGCCCCAGCTTGCGTCCCAGCAGGCCGTAAATTTTCCCGGCCATGGCTCAGACTTCCGTGTAGCTGCCCAGGAAATTGAAGCTGGCGCAGCTGCGTTCCAGTTCCCGGAGCATGGGCAGAACGCTGGGGTCCTGAACGGAGGCCTCCAGCTCCAGGAAGAAGATGAACTCAAAATTCCGGCCGCTGACCGGGCAGGATTCCAGCTTGGTCATGTTGATGTTCAATGCGGCCAGCTTGGACAGGATCTCATACAGGGCGCCGGGCTTGTTGTCGCAGGCGATGATGAGGCTGATGCGGTTGGCGCCGGCGTAGATGACGGGGTCTTTCGCGATGCAGAAGAACCGGGTGTAGTTGTTGTCGCTGTCCTGAATGGCGTCGCTGATGCACTCCAGGCCGTACAGCGCGGCGCAGGGATGGGAGGAGATGGCGGCGGCGTGGCGGTTTCCGCTCTCGGCAACCATCTTGGCGGCCATGGCGGTGTTGTCGCAGGGGATGACCCGGACGCCGTTGAGACCGTTCAGGAACTTGCTGCACTGCCCCAGCGCCTGCTCATGGGAGTAAATTTCCGTAATATCGCTCATCTTCACGCCCGGTTTGGCCAGCAGTTCGTGGCGGATGCACAGCCGGGTGGAGCGGACAACGGAGAGGTTGTGCTCCTGCAGCAGGGTGTAAACGGCGCGGACGGAGCCATTGGAGCTGTTCTCGATGGGCAGCACGCCGAATTTGCACAGGCCGGATTCCACGGCGGAGACCACCGCCTCAAAGGTCTTGACGTACACGATGTTGCCCCGGGGCAGGATGCGGTCGCAGGCCACTTGGGAGTTGGCGCCCTCCACGCCCTGGCAGGCCACCAGGCCCGTCTGAGGGAACACGGGGCCGCCGGCGGCCAGGGATGCTTCCACCTGGGACTGGACCCGGGTGGGAGCGTTGATCAGCTCCGCCTGCCGGGAGCGGGCCAGCTCAAAGAGGGTGGAGAACAGGTGGTAGGCATACCGCTCCTTCTCGCCGGATTTTTCCGTGACCTTGGCCAGGATCTCCCGCTCTCTGGCCTTGTTCAAAATGGGCAGGTTGTGCTCGTTTTTATAGGCGGCCACCTCTTCGGACAATTCCATGCGCTGCAGGAACAGGTCCAGCAGCTGGTCGTCCACGGCGTCGATTTTTGTGCGAATTTCAGAAAGTTCCATGATGTCCCTCCAAAAGTAGATCAAGTAATACCGTCGCGGTGACGGCCTCCACCACCGGGACGGCCCGGTGGGCGATGCATGGGTCGTGGCGGCCCCGGATCACCAGCTCCGCCGGCTCTTTTGCCGACAGGCTGACGGTCCGCTGGGCCTGGGAAATGGACGGGGTGGGCTTGATGGCCACCCGCAGCGTGATGGGCATTCCGGTGGTGATGCCGCCCAGGATGCCTCCGGCGCGGTTCGTCTCCGTGACGATCTGCCCGTTTTCCACGGTGAAGGGGTCGTTGTTCTCCGAGCCGTGGAGCCGGGCGGAGCCGAAGCCCAGGCCAAACTCCACGCCCTTCACGGCGGGGATGCCGAACAGGGCCGCCGCCAGGCGGTTCTCGATACCGTCGAACATGGGGTCGCCCAGCCCGGCGGGGATGCCGACGGCGGCGCATTCAATGACGCCGCCCACGGAGTCCAGGTTCTGCCGGGCCTCCAGAATGAGGGCCTGCATCCGCTCCCCGGCCCGGTCGTCCAGCACGGGGAAAGGCTTGGCGGCCACCTCGTCAAAGAGGACGGCGGTGGGCCGCAGGGGGAAAGCGGAATCGTTTTCCGTGCCGACGGAGGACAGGTGGGCCCCCACATACACGCCCCGGCGGGCCAGAATTTGCTTGGCGATGCCGCCGGCGATGCACAGCGGAGCCGTCAGGCGGCCGGAGAAGTGGCCGCCGCCCCGCATGTCGGCCTGCCCGCCCCACTTCACCCAGGCGGTGTAGTCCGCGTGGGAGGGCCGGGGATTATCGGCAAGCTCACTGTAATCCGAGGAATGCTGGTCGCTGTTCTCAATCATGGCGCACAGCGGTGAACCGCAGGTGACACCCTTTTCTATCCCTGATAAAAAAATGGGGGCGTCCGCTTCCCGTCTCTGTGTGGACAGACGGCTCTTTCCCGGCTTCCGCCGGTCCAGGAAAGCGTTCAGAGCGTCCATGTCGATGGCTTCTCCCGCAGGGAGACCGTCAATGTTCACACCGATAGCCTTGCCGTGGGACTGGCCGAACACCGACACCCGCAGCAGCTTTCCGAATTCAGAAGACATCAAAAACACCTCCCAGCTGTTTGTAGTCCTCCCAGAAGGAGGGGTAGGATTTTCGGACCGCTTCCGCCCCCAGAATGGTCACCGGGGCGGAGGAGCGGGTGGCGGCGATGGCCGCCGCCATGACGATGCGGTGGTCGTTGGCACCGTCCACGGTGCCGCCGGAAAAGGCGGGAACGCCGCGGACGGTCAGGCTGTCCGGCCCTTCCTCCGCGTGTCCGCCCAGGGCGTTCAGCAGAGCGGCGGTGGTGGCGAGGCGGTCGCTCTCCTTGATGCGGAGCCGCGCGGCGTTCACAAAGCGGGTGGTCCCGCTCCGCACCGCCGCCATCACCGCCAGGGGCGGCAGCAGGTCGGGGCAGCCGGACACATCGATGTCCGTATCCCCGGGCTTTGCCAGCTTCCAGTAGAGGGAGGCCACCACCCGGTCCCCCTGGGTGGAATCGGCGTTCAGGCCCTGAATGGCGACCTGGTTATCCAAAAAGTTTGCGGCGTACCAGAAACCCGCCTGGGACCAGTCGCCCTCCACGGTGATGTCCCGGCCTTGGTATACCTGATTTCCGGGAATATGAAACACCGCATAGTTCTTGTTTTGCACCGAAATGCCGAACTTTTCCAGCATGTCCAGCGTCATGTCCACATATCCGCCGGACTCCAGCGGCGTAGTGATTTCTATGGTGGAGTCTCCCGGCAGCAGAGGCAGGGCGTACAGCAGGCCCGTAACGAACTGGCTGGACACATTGCCGGGAAGACGGTACACGCCGGGGGTCAGCGTGCCCCGGACGGTGAGCACGCCGTCCGTTTGCCCGTAAAAAATCCCCTTTTCGTCAAAAATATCGAAGTAAGGCTGCTGGGGCCGCTCCATCAGGCGGCCGTGCCCGGTGAACACGCCGCCACCCGCCACCGCCAGGGCGATGGGAATGAGAAAGCGGAGGGTGGAACCGGATTCGCCGCAGTCCAGGAAGGGCAGTTCGCCCTCGGGCCGGGGGTCTTTCAATGCCGCCACGCAGCGTTTCGTGGCCTGAATGTCCTGGGAGTCGCTGAGATTGGAGAGGGTGCCTGTTCCGCCTGCCAGCGCCATTGCCAGCACCGCCCGGTGGGCCATGGACTTGCTGGCGGGAGGCGTTACAGCGCCGCGCAGCTTTTGGGGGATGATGCGAATGTCCATTTCAGCCCTCCAGTCCCGCCCGGATGATAGGCAGCAGCTCCGCCACCGGGACTTTCTTCAATTCACAGACGCCGATTTTTTTCGGAATGACCAGCGTGATGTCCCCGCCTGTGCGCTTCTTGTCCGCCAGAGCAGCCTCGGCCAGAGCTTCGGCGGAGAAATCCGTGCCGGTGGGCAGGCCGTTTTTGGCAAGGCAGGCGGCGATGCGGGCGGCGACGGGCTCCTCGGTCCAGCCCAGGGCCTCGGCGCTTCGGGCGATGACGGCCAGACCCGCCGCCACGGCGTGGCCGTGGGGGATGGCGTAGCCGCTGCATTTTTCAATGGCGTGGCCCACCGTGTGGCCCAGGTTCAGCAGGCGGCGCTCGCCCTGCTCCTTTTCGTCCCGCTCCACGACCCCGGCCTTGTACCCCACGCACCGGGCGATGACCTCCTCCGGCGCGGCGGTGAGGGTGCCGTCCTCAAAGAGGGCGAACAGGCTCTCGTCATCCAGCACGCCGGTCTTGATGGCTTCAGCGGCGCCGTCGGCAAAGACCTCCGGAGGCAGGGAGCGGAGGCAGTCGGTGTCGCACAGCACGGCGGCGGGCTGCAGGAACGCTCCCGCCAGGTTTTTGCCCGCCTTCAGGTCGATGGCGGTCTTGCCGCCCACGGAGGAATCCACGGCGGAGAGAAGGGTGGTGGGCAGCTGGACGCAGCGGATGCCCCGGAGGTAGCAGGCGGCGGCAAAGCCGGCCATGTCTCCGGTAACGCCGCCGCCCAGGGCCGCGACGCAGTCCGTGCGGGTCAGCCGCTGCTTCGCCAGAAATTCCAGAATAGCGGACAGCGTGGTAAAATTCTTGCTGCCTTCCCCGGCGGGGAAGATATAAGAACAGACGGTGAACCCGGCACCCTCCAGGCTGCCGGTCACCGTCTTGAGATATAAGGGGGCCACGGTGCTGTCGGTGATGACGGCAACGCGGCAGGGGGCCAGCACCTCCCGGAGGCGCTGGCCGCAGGTATGCAGCAGCCCGCCGCCGATGGACACTTCATAGGCGGGGGCGGTATGGACTTGGATGGTCTGAATGGAGGACATAGGGTCCCTCCTTATTATAATATGGAAACAAAATTTCTGGGGGAGCCCCCACAGGAAAGGGGTCTAGGGGAAACCTTCGGTTAGCACCGTTGCGGCGTTACGATTCCCGGCTCCTGCCGGAGCCGCCAATCGTGCCGCTGCCTCGAAAGCGGCTCGCTTCTTCCGCCACAGGCGGCGCTTCGCCGCTTTCCCCCAGTTTATTCGCCAGCGGCGAATGAAGAAATTTCAATCATTTTTGTCAGGACATGTGCCTGACAGAAATACCTTGACCCGTGCGACCCTGGGGCGCACACACCAGTGACCGATGTCACTGGGGGTGGGGGAGGTCAAGGGGGAGCCTGCTCCCCCTCGAAGGCGTCAGTTCCCGCCCGCGGTGGCCTTCTTTTCCCGGCCATCCTTCAGCAGGGCGCGGAGCTTTTCCGCGTCCCGGGCCTCCAGAGCCTCCTGATATTCCGTCAGGTGGCGGATCAGCTCGCCCAGCTCCTTCGTCAGGTAGTCGGCGTCGTCCAGGAACAGCTCCGTCCACATGTCCTCGTCCAGCCGGGCCACGCGGGTCATGTCCTGGAAGCTTCCGGCGGAGAAGCCCCGGCGGCGCTGGGCCTCGGGAGACTTCACGTAGGCGCTGGAGGTGATATGGGCCAGCTGGGAGGTAAAGGCGATGATGCGGTCATGCTCCTCCGGGTCGGAGAAGGTCAGGCCGGCAAAGCCGATGTCCAGGAAAAAGCTCTTCAGCGTTTCCAGAAGCTGCATATCCGTCCGCCGGTCCGGCGTCAGGATCATGGAGGCGCCCACATACAGGTCATCGGTGGCGGCGGTAAAGCCCCCCCGTTCCTTACCGGCCATGGGATGGCCGCCGATGTAGGCGAAGCCGTGCTGCTCGGCGATGGGGCCGATGCCCTCCACCACAACGCGCTTCACACCGCACAGGTCTACCAGTATGGCGGACCGGCTGATGATGTCCGCGTTCCGCCGCACCCATTCAACGGCGGCGCCGGGACGGATGGCCACCAGGATCAGGTCACACTGGGGCAGGTTTTCATCCGTCAGCGGTGCGTCGATGGCGCCGCACATCCGGGCCATGGTCATAGTCTCGGCGTCCAGGTCAACGCCCCAGACCGTGTGGGCGGTGCGGGCCTTGGTGCTTTTTGCCATGGAGCCGCCGATGAGCCCCAGGCCGACGATACCAACCTTCATGCGCTCAGCCCTCCAGGGTCTTCATCATTTCGTGGAGCTTCAGCAGCTTTCTGGCCAGGGGATCGAACACCTCGGGCTTCAGGGACTGGGGGCCGTCGCACAGGGCATGGGCGGGGTCGTTGTGGACCTCGATCTGGAGGCCGTCGGCTCCGGTGGCCACGGCGCCCATGGCCAGGGGCTCCACCAGCCAGCTCTTGCCGGTGGCGTGGCTGGGGTCGATGATGATGGGCAGATGGGTCAGCTTTTTCAGAACGGGAATGGCCGCCAGATCCAGAGTGTTGCGGGTGTAGCTCTCAAAGGTGCGGATGCCGCGCTCGCAGAGGATGACGTTTTCGTTGCCGCCGGCCATGACGTACTCGGCGCTCATCAGCCACTCCTCATAGGTGGCGGACATACCGCGCTTGATCATCACGGGCTTGTCCTGATGGCCCACAGCCTTCAGCAGATCGAAGTTCTGCATGTTCCGGGCGCCGATCTGGATGACGTCCACATCCTTGAACAGGGGCAGCTGGCTTAGGTCCATCAGCTCGGTGACGATGGGCAGGCCGGTCTCCTGCCGGGCGATCTTCAGGTACTCGAGGCCCGTGGCGCCCAGGCCCTGGAAGGAGTAGGGGGAGGTGCGGGGCTTGAAGGCGCCGCCGCGGAGCATGGTTGCGCCGCTGGCCTTGACAGCCTTGGCGATGGCCACCACCTGTTCCTCGCTCTCCACGGAGCAGGGGCCCGCCATGATGGTCAGGTTGCCGCCGCCGATCTGGGTGTTGCCCACCTGGATGACGGTGTCCTCGGGGTGGAACTTGCGGTTGGCGTTCTTGTAAGGCTCCTGGACGCGCTTCACATCCTCTACGATGTCCAGGGCGGAGATCAGGTCGATGTCCAGCTTGGAGGTGTCTCCCACCAGACCCAGGATGGTGTGGGCTTCGCCGATGCTGGTGTGGATGGTGACGCCTTTTTCCTGGAGCCAGGCGATGAGGCTTTCCAGCTGGTCACGGTTTGGATTTTGTTTCAGAATGACGATCATAATAAGTTCCTCCTTATTTTGACGGGTATTGGTGTGAAAAAGGCCCGCAGCCGGTTGGCTGCGGGCCTTCATGTACGAACAGTTTTTGGAAAACCGACTTACACACGCACGCTTTCAGCCAAACCGAAATAAGCCTTACCATAAAAGTAGGTAAAGCTAAAGTAGCGGTATTCAGCAGTGCGGGCGGTGTTGGTCATAACAGGCGGTGCTCCTTCTGGGTTCTTTAGATGTTTAAAGCATAACACTTCGGCCGGGAAAAGGAAATTGTAAATCTATCCAAAAATAAACGGAAAAAGAACGGGGGAAATGCGCTTTCTGACGAAATCAGGCGGTGGGAACACAGCCTGCCATCAGCAATTCCGTGGCTTGCAGGATATAGCGAATATCCCGGTTCATGGTGGCGTGAGCGGCCATGTACTGTTCGTGAAGCTCCTCCAGGGCGGCGGTCAGCTCCTGGCAGCTCTTCAGCCGCCGGGGGTTTTTGTGGGCCAGGTAGCCTGCCAGATACTGGCGGAGGTCCGTCTCGTAGCGGTGGTGGTCCAGCATGGTGTCGGGGAAATTTTCGTTGTGGGGATAGGTGAAAGCATCCGCCAGATAATGGGTCAGCTTGCCCAGCGTGTAATACTGCCACATGGTCCATGCGGTGCGGCGCCGCTGCAGGCGTTCGATGTGGGCGATGATATAATCGTGGGAATTGGTGTAGTTGTGCCCGCCGAACTTCCTGGCCCGGAGGGAGCCCTTCAGGTAACTGAAAGGATTGCAGTCCGGCTGGAAAGAGCCGAACAGAAAAGCCAGCTCAAACCGTCTGGCGTCAAAGCCTTCCTGACTCCGCAGAAGGGCGGAGGCCAGAAGGGTATGGCTGCGTTTTTGCATGGCAGTTACCTCCAAAGCTCCTGAACGGCCACAGTATAACATGGGGCGTCAGGAGTTGCAAGGAAAAATTCATGGATTTTCGATATTTATAACATTTTTTCGAGATGGGTCTGGCACCGTTGCGTTTTTTTACAGAAAGGAGTATGATTTTAACATTGTACGGCAAAAGATCAAATCGTATCTGGGAGGATGTTATGCGTTCATGTATGCCGGTTCGAAAGGGACGTATGGCGGGGCACGGGAGCTGGCAGGAGCAGTACCGGGCCCTGCTGATGACGCCGGAGGAGGCAGCCGCCTGCATCCGGGACGGGGACGTGTTGGTGATGTCGGCCTCTGCCAACTGGCCTTACGCATTTGACGCGGCGCTGACCAAGCACCTGCGGGTCATAGGGGGCCGTGTGCAGGTCAACGGTCTGTTTCTGCCTCTGGACACCTCGCTGCTGGCACCGGAGAACAAGGATCTGCTGACCTTCCACAGTAACTTTTTCTCCGGAGAGCGGGTGCTGGCGTCCCAGGGAAACATTCAATTTGTGCCTACACATCTCAGCGCAACCGGAGACTGGCAGATCTCCCGGAGCCCCAGGGTGGTGGCCATCACCTGCTCCGCACCGAATGAACAGGGCTGGATGAGCCGCTCCCTGTGGGGCAGCGATGTTTCCCGCCGGGCCCTGGAGCAGGCGGAGGTAGTCATCGTGGAGATCAATGACCAGCTGCCCTTCTTTGCCAGTGACGGCGAGGCCCACATGCTGTTCCACGTATCCGAGGCGGACATACTTCTGGAGAACAGCCGTCCTGTGGCCGAGACGCCGCCGGTGCCCACGGCGGAGATCGACCGGGTCATCGCCGGCCACATCGCGGAGCTGGTGCCCGACGGCGCCTGTGTTCAGTTCGGTCTTGGAGGTCTTGCCAACGCCGTGGGCGAGTGCCTGGCCTACGCCGGGAAAAAGGACCTGGGCATCCAGACAGAGGTTATCAGCAATTGCGTGGTGGACCTGATGGAACGGGGCATCATCAACAACAGCCGCAAGCAGACCTGCCCCGGCCGCTCGGCGGGAGCTTACTTCATCGGGGACAGGCGGCTGTGGGACTTCGCCCGGGACAACCCGGCCTTCTGCCAGAAGGAGATCCAGTGGACCAACGACCCCCGGAACATCGCCCGGAATGACAGGGTGGTGTCCATCAACAACGCCATGGAGATCGACCTCACCGGCCAGGTGAACGCGGAGAGCATCGGCCCCCGCCAGTATTCCGGCACCGGCGGCCAGCTGGAGTGGGTGCTGGGCGCCCAGTGGTCCAAGGGGGGCAAGAGCATCATTGCCCTGCGCTCCAGCTACCGGGACCGGCAGGGCGTGCTTCACTCCAAGATCGTTCCCCAGCTGGCGCCCGGCAGCATCGTCACCACGCCCCGCACCTGCGTCCAGTATGTCGCCACCGAGTACGGCGTGGTGGACTTGCGCTACAAAAGCACCCTGGAGCGGGCCAGGGCCCTGATCTCCATCGCCCACCCGGATTTTCGGGAAGAATTGAAGAAATATCTTTGACAGATCTGACAAGACCCCGCCGCATTTGCGGCGGGGCCTTGCCCGATCTGCCGAAAAGTGGAAATTCGTTTGACTTCCAACGGCCAAACCCATACAATAGAAAACGGATTTTGCAAAAAGGTCGTGGTAGAGTTGAAGATTTTACTGCAGATCGGTATTGTGTTTGGCCTGTACTGGGTCAGCCAGTGCATCGAGGCGGTGCTGCCCTTTTCGTTTCCCGCCAGTGTCATCAGCCTTTTGCTGCTGCTGGCGCTGCTGGTGCTGAAAGCGGTCAAGGTGGACCATATCCGGGAAAAGGCGGACTTTCTGCTGGGGAATCTGAGCTTTTTCTTCGTCCCGGTGTCTGTCAGCATTGTGAATTACATCGATGTGATCCGGGACAACGCCGCGCCGTTTCTGGTGATCTGCGTGGTCTCCACGGTGCTGACCTTTGCTGCCGCGGCGTGGGCCGTGCGGCTGACCTGCCGCCTGCTGGAGAAGCGGAAGGGGGCGGCGGAATGAGTGAACTGGCAAGCTCTCCCTTTTTTGGCATCACGCTGACCATCGTGGCCTACTGGGTGGGTGTCAGGGCCCAGAAAAAGACGGGCCTTGTGGTCTGCAACAGCATGCTCATCACGGTGGCCCTGATCATCGCCGTCCTGACGGTGTTCCATATCCCCTATGAGGACTATTACCAGGGCGGCAGCCTCATCAATCTGTTTCTGGGGCCAGCCACGGCCTGCATGGCGGTGACGGTCTATGCCAAGATGGACCTGCTGAAAAAGTACTGGCTGCCGGTGCTGGCGGGATGTCTGGCCGGCACGGTGACGTCCATCGGCAGCATTCTGGTATTGAGCCGCCTGTTCGGTCTGGATAAGGACATGACGGCGTCCCTGCTGCCCAAATCCGTGACGACGCCCATCGCCACGGCCGTGTCGGAGGGACACGGCGGCATCGTCCCTATCACGGTGGCGGCGGTCATCGTCACCGGCATCCTGGGCAATCTGGCGGCGCCCTTCCTGGTGAAGCTGTTCCGGGTAAAGGACCCCGTGGCGGCGGGCCTGGGCATCGGCACCTGCAGCCATGCCCTGGGCACGGCCAAGGCCCTGGAGATGGGCGAGACGGAGGGCGCCATGAGCGGCCTTGCTGTCGGCATCTGCGGGATCTTTACCGCACTTCTGGCGCTGGGGTTTGATCTTATTTTGTAATACTGTTTTCCAATAAAAAGCAGATACTTTTTATTGGAAAGGCGCCGCTTAAAGCGTCACCCATCTGCGCAAAGAGCGCAGACGCCGTCTCATGCAGACTTTGTCCACTTTTCATGGAAGTCTGGTATAAGTCCGGCGGAAAACGCTGAAAAAAGAAGGGCGGCCCCGCCGCTGGGAAGCACGGCGGGGCCAAAAGAAAGAGGGGAACAGGGGAGTGTTGACCTCCCCGATTCCGGCTCGAGGCCGGACAAAATCAAAAACAAGCGCAACGGAGCTTCGGCGCTCCGTTGCGCTTGTTTTTTAAAAAGGAAGAAAATGAAAAAGAAAAAAGAAGAGGGGGTGGGGGAGCGGACTCCCCCTTGGAAAGTATCAGACGCTGAACAGCAGGTCGGAGTACACGGGGAACGGCCAGTAGTCACTGGCGGTCAGGGTCTCCAGCTTGTCGGCGGCTTCGCGGGCCTTGGTCATGTCGGCAATGATGGTGTCGTGGCAGTAGACCATAGCCTTCTTTGCGTCGGCGGGCATCTTGGCCATGTCCTTCTCCAGCTTGTCGCAGTCGGCCATCAGAGAGTCGGTCAGCTTGGCGATCTCCTTGGCGGTGGAGGTCTCGTACTTGCAGGCAACGCCCAGGGCGTCCTTGCTGGCGGCGCGCTCGCACAGGTCGGTGGCGTAGCCGGAGACGGCGGGCAGGATGTCGTGACGGATCATATCCACCATGGTGTTTGCCTCGATGGAGATGACGGTGGAGTAGTTCTCAATGTGGATCTCGGCACGGGCATTGATCTCTTCCTTGGTGTAGATGCCGTGCTTGACGAACAGGTCCACATTCTTCTTGGCGGTGTACATGGGCAGGGCGTCGGCGGTGGAGGTCAGGTTGCACAGGCCGCGCTTCTCGGCCTCCTTGATCCAGGCGTCCTCATAGCCGTTGCCGTTGAAGATGATGCGCTGATGCTCGGTGAAGGTCTTCTTGATGAGCTTGGACAGGTCGGCCTGGAAGTCCTTGGACTTCTCCAGCTCGTCGGCGAACTGCTTCAGCTCCTCGGCCATGATGGTGTTCAGGGCGATGTTGGGGCCGGAGATGGACTGGGAGGAGCCCAGCATACGGAACTCGAACTTGTTGCCGGTGAAGGCCATGGGAGAGGTACGGTTGCGGTCGGTGTTGTCCTGGGGGATGGCGGGCAGAACGTCCACGCCGATCTCCAGGTTGCGCTTGCCGGCCTCCTTGAACTCGGTGCCCTTGATGATGGACTCCACAACGCCGTTCAGCTCATCACCAAGGAAGATGGAGATGACGGCGGGAGGAGCCTCCTGGGCGCCCAGACGGTGGTCGTTGCCGGGGAAGGCGACGGTGGCCCGCAGGAAGTCCTGATACTCGTCAACGCCCTTGATGAAGGCGGCCAGGAACAGCAGGAACTGGGCGTTCTGGCTGGGGGTGGAGCCGGGCTTGAACAGGTTCTTGCCGGTGTCGGTGCCCAGGGACCAGTTGTCGTGCTTGCCGGAGCCGTTGACGCCGGCGAAGGGCTTCTCATGGAGCAGGCAGACCAGGCCGTGCTTGTCGGCCACCTTCTTCATGATCTCCATGGCCAGCTGGTTGTGGTCGCAGGCGGTGTTGGCGTCGGAGAAGATGGGGGCCATCTCATGCTGGGAGGGAGCGACCTCGTTGTGCTTGGTCTTGCTCAGCACACCCAGCTTCCACAGCTCCTCGTCCAGGTCCTTCATGTAGGCAGCGACGCGGGGCTTGATGGCGCCGAAGTAGTGATCCTCCAGCTCCTGGCCCCGGGGAGGCTTGGCGCCGAACAGGGTCCGGCCGGTCATCCGCAGGTCCTCGCGCTGGTTGTACAGCTCCTTGTCGATCAGGAAATACTCCTGCTCGGGGCCGACCTGGGCGGTGACGCGCTTGGTCTCGGTGTCGCCGAACAGCCGCAGGATGCGGATGGCCTGGCGGGAGACCTCGTCCATGGAGCGCAGCAGGGGGGTCTTCTTATCCAGCGCATGGCCGGAGTAAGAGCAGAACACGGTGGGGATGCACAGGGAGCCCTCCTTGATGAAGGCGAAGGAGGTGGGGTCCCAGGCGGTGTAGCCGCGGGCCTCGAAGGTGGCGCGGAGGCCGCCGGAGGGGAAGGAGGAGGCGTCGGGCTCGCCGCGGACCAGCTCCTTGCCGGAGAATTCCATGATGATCTTGCCGCCGCCCACGGGGGAGATGAAGCTGTCGTGCTTCTCGGCGGTGACGCCGGTCATGGGCTGGAACCAGTGGGTGAAATGGGTGGCGCCCTTTTCCACGGCCCACTGCTTCATGGCCTCGGCGATCTCATTGGCGGTGCCGATGTCCAGGGAAGTGCCCTCGGTGACGCACTTCTTCCAGGCACTGTAAGACGCGGAAGAGAGGCGTTCCTTCATGGTCTCCTCGTTAAAGACCAGGCTGCCGAACAGTTCGGGGAGCTTTTCAGGTGTACTCATACGTTTCATCCTCCTATATTTCTATATAGAATCGTATCATAAAATTGCGGGAAAACAATAGGTAATACTTCTAACTTTTTGCCGCTTTACTTGCCGCTGGCACCGTAGTTTGCCAAAACACGGGCGGAGGGGTCGTTGACGTTGCAGCCCTCCCAGGATTTGTTGGGCATCCAGAAATCCTTGATCATCGGTGCCTGGCCGGGATAATACTTCTCGAAAATTTCGCGGTACAGCAGGCTCTCCTTGGTGAAGGGCGTGCAGTAGTCGTACTTGCGGCGCAGGGTCTCGAACTCCTCGTCGGTGTATTTCTCCTCGGCGTAGGCCTTCAGGTCGTCCACCATAGAGTGGCCCACGGCGTCGGAGAAGGCGGCCTTCTGGCGCCACAGGATGTCGTCGGGCAGCAGGTGGTCCTTCTCGAAGGCGTGGCGCAGCAGGTACTTGCCCATGTCGTAGGTGTTCAGCTTCAGCTTGGGATCGATGCTCATAACGTATTTTACGAAGTCCAGGTCGCCGAAGGGAACCCGGGCCTCCAGGGAGTTGACGGAAATGCAACGGTCGGCCCGGAGCACATCGTACATGTAAAGCTCATCCACCCGCTTCTTGGCCTCGTCCTGGAAGGCCTGGGCGCTGGGGGCGAAGTCGGTGTACTTGTAGCCGAACAGCTCGTCGGAGATCTCGCCGGTCAGCAGGACGCGGACGTCGGTCTGCTCATGGATGGCCTTGCAGCACAGGTACATGCCCATGCTGGCCCGGATGGTGGTGATGTCCCACGTGCCCAGCATGGCGATGACCTCCTCCAGGGAGTCCAGCACCTGCTGGCGGGTCATGTAGACCTCGGTGTGGTCGGCGCCGATGTAGTCGGCGACTTCCCGGGCGTACTTCAGGTCGATGGCGTCCTTATCCATGCCGATAGCGAAGGTTCGGATTTTCTTTCCCAGCACGATGGCGCTGATGGCGCACACCAGGGAGGAGTCCAGGCCGCCGGAGAGCAGGAAGCCCAGGGGGGCGTCGGCGTCCAGCCGCTTGTCAACGCCGGCGATCAGCTTGTCGCGGATATGCTTGCAGGCGGTCTCCAAATCGTCGCCGGAGTAGCTGCGGACGGTGGTCAGGTCAGCGTAGCGGACGAACTTGCCGTAGGCGTAATAGTGGCCGGGAGGGAAGGGGCAGACTTCCTTGCACAGGCCGATGAGGTTCTTGGCTTCGCTGGCGAACATGATGGCGCCGTCCTTGTCGTAGCCGTAGAACAGGGGGCGGATGCCGATGGGGTCACGGGCGGCGATGAGGGAGTCGGTCATGGAATCGTAAATAATGAGGGCGAACTCGGCGTCCAGCCGGGAGAACATGGACAGGCCGTATTCCCGGAACAGGGGCAGCAGAATTTCACAGTCGCTGCCGCTTTTGAACTCGTAGCCTTTTTCAGCCAGCTGCCGCTTCAGGGGGCGGAAGCCGTAGATCTCGCCGTTGCAGACCACGTAGTCGCCGTCCAGCTCAAAGGGCTGCATACCGGCCTCCGTCAGGCCCATGATGGCCAGGCGGTGGAAGCAGAGGTAACCGGACGGGGTTTCAATGATGCGGCTCATGTCGGGGCCGCGGGAGACGGTGCGGTCAAAATAGGGACGAATTTCTTCCTTGGTGTAGGTCTTCTTGGAAAAACCCATGATGGAACACATAAAAGCACCTCCAGATAGACTTGCGCATCAACCGCCGGTTGCCCCGAAGGGGCGAGGCGTTGGCGCATAAAGTGTTTTGTTATGCTCCGCATAACAAAAAAACGCAGCTACATCCTAAAATTTTAGGACGAATAGCTGCTATCCGCGGTGCCACCTAATTTACCTCCCCTCTGACGGGGACGGTCACCTTCAAGGCTCCAACAAGCCCGTGTGATGTAACGGTCACAACTCGTCGCACTTACTAACGGAAACCCGCGTTCGGATTGCAGCTACGGAGTGTTCTTCGCGCAGATTCTTTGGTACGGGGTTTCCACTGTCCCCCGCTCACTGAACCGAACGTCTGCGGTACTTTTCTCCATCAGCGCCTTTGCCGATGATTGATTTGTTGTTTGGAGTTTACCATTGCGGACAGGGTGCTGTCAACGTCAAATCCCACAAAATCCGCCGACTTTTTGCCCCAATATTTCTGCTGCTTTCCGGCAGAACCGCCCAAAAACGGGGGTTGTTCCGGGAAAAGGGACTATTTGAGGGGAAAACATCCGTCCGCAGGGCGCGGGCAGAGGGGCGAAAAACAGGAGGCGGGAGCCGCCGGTGCGCCCGCCTCCTGCCGTTGGTCAGCCCTCCATATGCCGCCCCAGGAACGCGGCGATGGTCTGGGCCAGCTTGAACTCCGCGTCGCCGGTGGCGGTGCCGGGGGCGGTTCCGATAAACAGCACCAGTCCCAGCAGGTCGCCCTCCGCCAGAATGGGGGCGGCCACGCTGGTCATCAGCTTGTCGGTGCTGTCGGAGACGGGGATGGGCTGGTCCTCGCCGCTGTACTGGTAGATGCGGCGGCTCTCCATGATCTGCTCCAGCTCCGGGGTGATGCGCTTGCCCAACAGCTCCCGCTTGCCGCCGCCGGCCACGGCGATGACGGTGTCCCGGTCGGTGACGGCGCAGATGCAGCCGGTGGAGCGGCTCATGGTTTCGCAGAGCTGCCCGGCAAAATCCTCCACACCGCCCAGCAGGGAGTATTTCTTGAAAATGACCTCCCCGTCCCGGCTGGTGTAGATCTCCAGGGGGTCCCCCTCCCGGATGCGCATAGTGCGGCGGATCTCCTTCGGAATGACGACCCGGCCCAAATCATCGATCCGCCGCACGATTCCAGTTGCCTTCATATCGAAAACTCCTTTTCGTGAATTGCTGTATCAGTTGACAACTGGTAGTATCCTCAATATTTTCCGCCTTATGCCGGAGGGACGGCTGGAGATATTTGGAAACCGTGAAAAAGTGCCGGGATCTACGCCTTTTTGCCCGCCCACCTGGAAACGCACAGGGAACAGGCAATATCGCCGGTGACATTCAGGCAGGTGCGGCCCATGTCGAACAGCCGGTCCACGGCGACGATGAGACCGATATAGGACACGGGGATGCCGATGGCCTCCAGCACCATAGCCAGCATGAGCATGCCGGCGCCGGAGACGCCCGCGGTGCCGACAGAGGCCAGGGTCGCGGTGACGACCACCAGGGCCATCTGGCCGATGGACAGGCGCATCCCGGCGCAGGAGGCCAGGAACACGGCGGCCACGCACTGGTAAATGGCGGTGCCGTCCATGTTGATAGTAGCGCCCAGAGGCAGCACGAAGGCGGAGATGCCGCTGTCGGCGCCCATGCTGTCGGCGCACTCCTTGGACACCGGCAGGGTGGCGGCGGAGGAGGCGGAGGTGAAGGCGAGGATCATGGCGGCAGAAGCGCCCTTGAAGAAGGCGGCGGGACTGACGCCGGCAAAGACCTTGGCGGAAACGGAGTACACCACTACGGCGTGGACGATATAGCCGATATAGGCGCACAGCAGCACCAGGGCCAGGGAACCCAGAATGGCGGTGCCCTGGGTGGCGACCACCCAGGCTATATAGGTGAACACGCCGATGGGGGCCAGGCCGATGACGAAGGCCATCAGCTTTTCGATCACGGCGTAGACGGAGGCCACGATGTCCCGGCACAGTCTGGCCTTTTCACCGGCGGCCATGATGGAGCCGCCGAAAAGCAGGGCGATGACAATGACCTGCAGCATGTTGGCGCTGGAGAAGGACTGCCACATGTTGGTGGGAAAAATGGAGACCAGAGTGGACAGGAAGCCGCCGTACTCCGCGGCCTCATATTCGGCGGACTGGGCATCGCCGGCCAGGTTGGGAAACAGGCCGGCGCTGTCGAAGAGGCTTGCCAGCGCCAGGCCGATGACGCAGGCGACGGCGGTGCTGCACAGGAAATAGGCCACGGTCCTGACGCCGGCGGCGCCGACCTTCTTCATGTCGTCCATGGACAGGATGCCGCCGATCATGGAGAACAGCACCACGGGGACCACGATGAACTTCAGCAGGTTGACAAATATATCGCCGAAGGGCTTCAGGTAATTCACGGTAAAATCGCCGAGGCCCGCGAGCCCGCAGACCAGGCCGGCCGCGATGCCCAGAACCAGGGCGAGCAGGATCTGCATGGGGAGGGTCCATGTTTTTTTCATACGCTTACCTCGCATTGTTTGATGCCCCATTATTATGTTCCGTTTTTCCCTTTTCCCTGCTGCCCGGCGGTCAAAAACAGGGGAGAGGCGCGCAAAAAAGCCCGGCGGACGTCGGGCTTTGGTAGGGATATTGAGTTTTCCGGGGAAAGGGGCTTCAGTTCCAGAATTCGGGGAACAGCAGCTCACTGCCCACCTTCAGCGTCAGCAGAAGCAAAACGGCGATGACAGTGGGACGGACGATTTTGCTGCCGTTTTTGATGGCGAGACCGGAGCCGATATAGTGCCCCGCGATGGAGGCAACAGAGGCGATCAACCCCACGCCGACGAACACCTTGCCGGCCGCCAGAGCAGCGCACAGGCTGCCGATATTGGAGGACAGGTTGATGACCTTGGCGCTGCCGGCGGCATGGCGGGTGTCCATTTTAGCAAGGCGGATGAAAATGAGCATCAGAAAGGTGCCGGTGCCGGGGCCGTAATACCCGTCGTAAATGCCGATGGCCAGGGCGCCTGCCCAAACGATGGCGGCCTGCTTTTTGAAGTCCATCTTGCCCGGCTCGTCGGGCCACTCCCGGTTCCGCAGCGTGACGAAGGCCACCACCGGCAGGACCACCAGCAGCAGGTATTTCAAAATCACATCCGGGGTGCGGAGCTGGAGCCAGGTGCCGCCCATGGAGCCCAGCAGCGCCAGGAAGATGGCGGGAGTGACCAGCCGCCAGTTCACATATCCGTTTTTGATGAACCGGGCGGTGGAGAACACCGTCCCGATGCCCGCCGAGAGCTTGTTGGTGCCCAGGGCGTAATAGGCGGGCAGACCGGAGAAAGCGATGAGGTAGGTGGGCACGGAGATGATGCCGCCGCCTCCGGCGATAGCGTCCATAAAGGAAGCCAGGAAAACGCCTGCGCAGATGAGAAGGATCACCCACAGGGGAAAGCCCTCCACCTTGAAGTTGGTAAACAGGGAGACCACGTTGTCCAGCATAAAAATGAGACCTCCGAAGGGATATGACAAAATTCAACTTATTGTAACAGACAGACACGGTAAAATCAATAAGAGGTCCGGGAAAGTAAAAAGGCTGTAAAATCGTGGAAAGATTTGAAAAATTTGCTAAAGGTAAACAAAAAATATCGTGAAAATGGCAAAGAAATTGGCTGAATAAACCAAAAGAACAGCTCTTTTTTGACGGGACTGTCCTTGACGCTTTTTCGGGCAGGACGTATAATATATATAATACAACGCACTGTGCCCATAGGAAAATTCTGCAAATAAACAACGAAAGACCCCCGGGCATCCGGCGGGGAGAGGAGCACTCATGGCGAAAAACGCAAAAGACGATCAGGCCGCGCTGTTCCATGGCGGCACGCTGACCGACGGGTGGCGCTGGTTCGGCGCCCATCCGGCCGAACGGAGAGGGAAGGCCGGATGGATGTTCCGGGTCTGGGCGCCCCACGCCCAGAGCGTGTCCGTGGTCGGAGACTTCAACGGCTGGAACCAGGACGCGAACCGCCTCACCCGGAAGGGAGAGATCTGGGAGGGTTTCATCCCCGGCCTGGAACCTTACACCGCTTATAAATATGCCGTCCTGGGCTGCGACGGCAAGGTACATATGAAGGCGGACCCCTACGGTTTCCACACGGAGACCCGGCCCGCCACCGCCAGCAAGCTGTATGACATCGGCGGCTTCAAATGGACGGACAAGTCCTTCCGGGAGAAAAAGCAGAAGCACCAGGTCTACGATTCCCCCCTGAATATCTACGAGGTCCACCTGGGCTCCTGGCGCAGGCGGGACAACGGCGACTTCATCGACTACCGGGATCTGGCCAAACAGCTGGCGGACTACGTGAAGGAGATGGGCTACACCGCCATCGAGCTGCTGCCGGTGACGGAGCATCCGCTGGACGACTCCTGGGGCTACCAGAGCACCGGGTATTTCGCCCCCACCTCCCGGTTCGGCACGCCCCATGACTTCATGTGGTTCGTGGACCACATGCACAAAAACGGCATCTCCGTCATTCTGGACTGGGTGCCCGCCCACTTCTGCAAGGACGAGCAGGGCCTCTACCAGTTCGACGGCAGCTGCTGCTACGAGTACAGCGACCCCAACAAGTGGGAGCACGCCTCCTGGGGCACCCGGGTCTTTGACTACGGCCGTCCCGAGGTCAAGAGCTTCCTGTTCTCCTCCGCCCGGTTCTGGCTGGAGGAATATCACATCGACGGCCTGCGGGTGGACGCCGTGGCGTCCATGCTGTATCTGGACTACGACCGACAGGGCGGCGCCTGGACGCCCAACAAATACGGCGGACATGAGAATCTGGAGGCCATCGACTTCCTGCGGGAGCTGAACGCCATGGCCTTTTCCGTGGACCCCGGCGTGCTGATGATCGCCGAGGAATCCACCGCCTGGCCCATGGTGACCCGGCCCGCCGACATCGGGGGCTTAGGCTTCAACCTGAAGTGGAACATGGGCTGGATGAACGACATGTGCCACTACCTGAAGATGGACCCCTGGTTCCGCCAGTATCACCACAAGGACATCACCTTCTCCATGATGTACGCCTTCTCGGAGAACTTCGTCCTGCCCATCTCCCACGACGAGGTGGTGCATATGAAGGGCTCCGTGGTGGGGAAGATGCCCGGCGACTACGAAAACCAGCTCCGCTGCACCCGGGGCTTCTACGCCTATCTGCTGGCCCACCCCGGCAAGAAGCTGCTGTTCATGGGCGCGGAGCTGGGCCAGTGGCGGGAGTGGAACTCCAACCAGTCTCTGGACTGGTATCTGCTGGAAAAGCCCGTCAACCAGAAGATCCACCAATTCTTCAAGGACGCCAACGCCTTCTACAAAAAGGAAAAGGCCCTGTGGGAGATCGACTTCAGCTGGGAGGGCTTTGAGTGGCTGGTGCCCGACGACAACCAGAACAACGTGGTGGTCTTCCTGCGCAAGGACAAGAAGGGCCGGGACCTGATGTGCGCCGTCAACTTCTCGCCCAACACCTATGAAAACTACCGGCTGGGCGTGCCTGCCCGCCGGAAGTATATCCCCGTGTTCAATACCGACGCCGTGGAGTACGGCGGAGACGGCTTCGGTGATACCGAGCCCGTGCTGGTGGAGCGCATCCCCTCCCACGGCAAGGAGCAGTCCGCGGCCATCCGCATCCCGGCCTTCGGCGCGGTGTTCCTGCGGGGTGAAGGCAAATTACCCAAGCCCAGGAAGAAAAAAGAGGCAAAGGAGCTGGAGAAACCATGAAGAAAGAATGCATTGCCATGCTGCTGGCCGGCGGCCAGGGCAGCCGGCTGTACGTCCTGACAGGGGACATGGCGAAGCCCGCCGTGCCCTTCGGCGGCAAGTACCGCATCATCGACTTCCCCCTTTCCAACTGCACCAATTCCGGTATCGACACCGTGGGCGTGCTGACCCAGTACCGCCCGCTGGAGCTGAACAGCTACATCGGCAGCGGCCAGCCCTGGGACCTGGACGGTTCCAACGGCGGCGTCCACATCCTGCCCCCCTACCAGGGCAGCAAGGGCGGCACCTGGTACAAGGGCACGGCCAACGCCATTTATCAGAATATCGGCTTTATCGACCTGTATGACCCCGAGTACGTGGTGATCCTCTCCGGCGACCACATCTACAAGATGGATTACTCCGACATGGTGGCGCGGCATAAAGCGGCGGGCGCCGCCTGCACCATCTCCGTCATGGAGGTGCCCTGGAACGAGGCCTCCCGCTTCGGCATCATGGCGGTGGACGGTGATGACATGATCACCGAATTCGCCGAAAAACCCAAGGAGCCCAAGAGCAACCTGGCCTCCATGGGCATCTACGTGTTCTCCTGGAAGGCGCTGCGCAAGTACCTGACGGAGGACGAGGCCGACCCCAATTCCGAAAACGACTTCGGCAAGAACGTCATTCCCGCCATGCTGAATAACGGCGAGCGGATGGCCGCCTACCGTTTCGAGGGCTACTGGAAGGACGTGGGCACGCTGGTCTCCCTGTGGGACGCCAATATGGACATGCTGTCCCCGGAGTCCGGTCTGGACCTGAGCGATGAGTCCTGGCCCATCTACGCCCGCTCCGTCAACGCGCCGCCCACCTTCCTGGGCCGGAACGCCAAGGTGACCCACAGTGCTTTCAACCGCGGCAGCGACATCCAGGGCACCGTGGAAAACTCCGTCCTGTCTCCCAACGTGACGGTGGGCGAGGGCGCGCGGGTCAGCTACTCCGTGCTGCTGCCCGGCACCGTGGTGGAGCCCGGCGCGGTAGTGGAGTACGCCATCCTGGGCGAGGGCTGTCATATCGGCCGTGACTGCCATGTGGGCGGCACGCCGGAGGCCACGGCGCCGGACCCCTGGGGGCTGACGGTGCTGGCGCCCGGCTGCGCCGTGGAGAGCGGCAAACGGGTGGCCCCCGGCATCATGCTGAACCGCAACGGTGAGGAGGTGTCCAAATGAACGGACTGCACGGTATCATCTTTTCCTATGAAAAGCGCAACGACCTGCGGGAGCTGGGCGAGATCCGCTCCGCGGCGTCCATCCCCTTCGGCGGCCGCTACCGGGCGGTGGACTTCGCCCTGTCCAACCTGGTGAACGCCGGCGTCACCGATGTGGGCATCGTGCTCAACGGCCGGTATCAGAGCATGCTGGACCACCTGGGCACCGGCAAGGTGTGGGACCTGAGCCGCAAGCGCGGCGGCCTGCGCATCCTGCCTCCCTTCAACTATCAGAAGGACTGGGGCGTCATGCCCTTCCGGGGCAAGATCGAGGCCCTGGCGGGCGTCCGCACCTACCTAGACGAGATCCGGCAGGATTATGTGGCCCTGATGGACGGCGACCTGGTGGTGAACCTGCCCATGACGGACATTTTTGAAAGCCACATCAAGTCCGGCGCGGACGTGACCGTGGTCTGTGGGAACGACAGCTTCGCCACCGAGGACGGCACCTATTTCGAGATGAACCGGGACGGCCGCATCACCGAGGTCCTCTACCACCTGCATACCCCCCGGGGCTACCGGGGCCTGGAGGTGTACATCCTCTCCAAGAAGCTGCTGTGCGAGATCGTGGACGAGTGCTCCGCCCGGGACCAGTTCAGCTGGCGGAAGGAGCTGCAGACCCGGAAGGATTCCCTGTACCTGCACAGCTACGTCTGGGGCGGCTTCGCGGCCCAGATCCGCTCCGTGCAGGAGTATTACGACCGCAGCATGCAGCTGCTGGACCCCGCCATCCGGGCGGAGCTGTTTACCCCGGAGCGGCCCATCCGGGCCAAGGGCGCCGACAAGCCCTCCACTTACGTAGGGGCAAATGGCCGCTGTGTGAATTCCCTGGTGGCCGACGGCTGCCGCATCGAGGGCACGGTGGAGAATTCCGTCCTGTTCCCCGGCGTGGTGGTGGAGGAAGGCGCCGTGGTGCGCAACTGCGTCCTGTTCAAGGAGGACGTGGTGCGGAAGAACGCGCAGCTTTCCTATATCATCGCGGATAAGGATGTGGAGGTCCTGGCGGACCGCACCCTGATGGGCCACGCCACCTACCCCATCGTTCTGGCCAAGGGCAGTATTGTTTAAACGTCTGCAAGGGGGAGCGTGCTACTCCCCCTTGCGGATTTTCCGCCGGTTTTCCGGCGGAGCGGAAGAGGTATTGGAAGTTTCCCAGCAATCAGAAAAGGAGTTTACTTATGAAAATTTTGTATGCGACCAGTGAGGCTGTCCCTTTTTGTAAGACCGGAGGCCTGGCGGATGTGGCCGGCTCTCTGCCCCCGGCTCTGGCGGAGCAGGGCGCGGAGGTGGCCGTGGTGCTGCCCCTGTACCAGCGGGTGAAGGAGCGCTTCGGCAGCCAGCTGAAATTCGAGTGCTACGACTATGTGGACCTGGCCTGGCGGCACAGCTACTGCGGCCTGTTCTCCCTGGAGAAGGACGGCGTGACCTGGTATTTCCTGGACAACGAGCAGTATTTCCTCCGCCCCGACCTGTATGGATACATCGACGACGGCGAGCGGTTCGGCTTCTTCTCCCGGGCCATCGTGCGGATGCTGCCCCATTTCAAGTTCTGGCCCGAGGTCATCCACTGCAACGACTGGCAGACCGCCCTGGTGCCCATCTACCTGAAGGATGACGGCGTGCGGGAGGACCGCTACCGCTCCATCAAGACGGCCCTGACCATCCACAACATCGAGTATCAGGGACGCTTCGGGATGCAGACCCTGGGCGACCTGTTCGGCCTGGACCACGGCTGGGCGGACGACGGCACGATCATTATGGACGGCGACGTGAACCTGATGAAGGGCGCCATCCTGTGCGCCGACGCCATCAACGCCGTGTCTCCCACCTACGCCAACGAGCTGAAAATGTCCTACTTTGCCCACCGGCTGGAGAACATCATGCGCCGCTGTGAGTACAAGCTCTCCGGCGTGCTCAACGGCATCGACATGAAGCTGTACGACCCCGCCGCCGACCAGCGCATCACCGCCAATTACTCCGTGGACGACCTGGCGGGCAAGGATACTGATAAGGCGGCCCTGCAGCGGATGATGGGATTGCGGGAGGAGCCCCATGTGCCCATCGTGGCCATCGTCAGCCGTCTGGTGTCCCACAAGGGTTTGGACTTGATTTGTGAAGTTCTTCATGATATGATGGAACTTCCAATGCAGCTTGTCATTCTCGGCAAGGGCGACCGGAAGTACGAGGAGTTCTTCCACTGGGCGGCCCAGCAGTATCACGGCCGCATGGCGGTGCGTCTGGACTATAACGAGGAGCTGTCCATGGCCATTTACGCCGGCGCCGACCTGTTCCTGATGCCCTCCAAGAGCGAGCCCTGCGGCCTGAGCCAGATGATCGCCATGCGCTACGGCACGGTGCCCATCGTCCGGGAGACAGGCGGATTGAAGGACACCGTCCAGCCCTATGAGGCCTGGCGGGACGCCGGCAACGGGTTCACCTTCGCCAACTACGCCAGCGGCGACATGCTGTATGTCATCCGGGAGGCCGTGTACCTGTACAAGGACTATCCCGACGCCTTCAGCCGCCTGCGCAAGCGGGCCATGAAGTGCGACTTCAGCTGGGCCCGCAGCGCCAGAGAATACCTGCGCATCTATGCCAACATCACCGGCCAGCCCTGGCCTCCTGTGGCGGAGGAACCTGCTTCCGTCGTAGAGGAATCCGCGCCTGCTGTTGAGGAGCCCGCTCCCGTTGTCGAGGAGCCCGCGCCTGCCGTGGAGGAGGCTGCCCCTGCTGTTGAGGAGCCCGCTCCCGTTGTCGAGGAGGCTGCTCCCATTGTTGAGGAGACCGCTCCCGCCGCGAAGGAGAAGCCGAAGGCTCCCGCGAAGAAAACGGCAAAAAGATCTGCAAAAAGGGCAAAAAAAGATGAAAAACCGGCGGAAAAGCCGGAGAAGAAGGCACCTGTCAAAAAGACCGCCGCTAAGAAAGAGACCAAAAAGAAAGGGCCTGCCGCAAAAGACAAAAAGGAGAAGCCGGCAGAGTAAGGAAAAGCGATGACACCATTTACCACGAAAACGCTGGAAGAGGCGCTGACCGCGAAACTGATGCTGAACTTCGGCAAGACGCCGGAGGAGGCCACCGACCAGGAGATGATGAAGGCCAGCGCCCTGGTGCTCCGGGACGTCATGGCCATCCGGGGTGTGGAGACCAACAAACAGACCCGCCGGGAGCAGAAGAAGCAGGTCCACTACCTGTCTCTGGAGTTCCTGATGGGCCGCAGCCTGATGAAGAACGCCTACAACCTGAATGTGCTGCCCCAGCTGCGGGAGGCCCTGGAAAACCTAGGCTTCAAGGCGGCGGACATCTTTGAGCTGGAGCCGGACGCGGGCCTGGGCAACGGCGGACTGGGCCGCCTGGCCGCCTGCTATCTGGACTCTATGACCACGCTGGAGATCCCCGCCACCGGCTACTCCATCTGCTATGAGCTGGGCATCTTCAAGCAGAAGATCGTGGAGGGCCAGCAGGTGGAGCTGCCCGACAACTGGAAGGACCTTGGCGCCGCCTGGCTGCTGCCCAAGCCCGAGGAGGCCCAGACCGTCCACTTTGGCGGCACCCTGCGGGAGTTCTGGGCCGACGGCCACCTGCACACCGTCAACGAAAACGCCACGGCGGTGCTGGCCGTGCCCTGCGACATGGTGGTGGCGGGCTACGACACCAACCACGTCAACACCCTGCGCCTGTGGGACGCCCGGGCCACTAAGCCCGTGGACATGTCCCTGTTCTCCCGGGGCGAGTACCTGAAGGCCGCCGAGGAGGAGGCCATGGCGGAGACCATCGCCAAGGTGCTGTACCCCGAGGACAACCACTATGAGGGCAAGTCCCTGCGCCTGAAGCAGCAGTATTTCTTCGTGTCCGCCACGGTCCAGTCCATTGCCACTAAGCACCTGGACACCTACGGCACCCTGAAAAACTTCCACGAGAAGAACGTCATCCAGATCAACGACACCCATCCCGCGCTGGTGGTGCCGGAGCTGATGCGCATTTTCATCGACGAGGCCGGTATGAACTGGGACGAGGCCTGGGAGATCACCACCAAGTCCGTAGCCTACACGAACCACACCGTCCTGGCGGAGGCCCTGGAGCGCTGGCCCCAGAGCCTGATGGAGACGCTGCTGCCCCGTATCTGGCAGATCATTCAGGAGATCTCCGCCCGCTGGCAGCGGAAGGTGGAGAATTTCTACCACGACCCCGCCAAGACCCAGAACATGGCCATCATCTGGGGCGGCGAGGTCCGCATGGCGAACCTGTGCATCGCCGGCGGCATGGCCGTCAACGGCGTCAGCGGCCTTCACTCCGAGATTTTGAAGAAGGATGTGTTCAAGGACGCCTGTGGCATGGAGCCCTGGAAGTTCCAGAACGTTACCAACGGCATCGACCACCGCCGCTGGCTCAGCGAGATCAACCCCGGTCTGGACGGCCTCATCCGGGACCTGACGGGCGGGGACGATTACCTGATGCACCCCCTGACGCTGCGGAAGCTGGACGACTACGCCGACGACAAGGCCGTGCTGGAGCGTCTGGCGGAGATCAAGCACCAGAACAAGGTGGCCTTCGCCAACCACGCCAAGCGCAGCCGGGGCGTGATCCTGAACCCCGACGCCATTTTCGACGTGCAGGTCAAGCGGCTCCACGAGTATAAGCGCCAGCTGCTGAACGTGCTGCATATCATCGCCCTGTATCAGCAGCTGCAGGACGACCCCAACGCCATTACCCAGCCCCATACGTTCCTGTTCGGCGCCAAGGCCGCTCCCGGCTACGCCGTGGCCAAGCGCATCATCCAGCTGATCAATTCCCTGGCGGACCAGATCGCCCACGATCCCATCTGTAAGGATAAGCTGCAGGTGGTGTTCCTGGAGAACTACCGGGTCTCCCTGGCCGAGCACCTGATGCCCGCCAGCGAGGTCAGCCAGCAGATCTCCACCGCCGGCAAGGAGGCCAGCGGCACCGGCAACATGAAGTTTATGATGAACGGCGCCCTGACCATCGGCACCCTGGACGGCGCCAATGTGGAGATGCATGATGTGCTGGGCGACGAGAATATGTTCCTCTTCGGCCTCCACGCCGACGAGGTGGAGCGCCTGAAACGGGAGGGCTATGTGCCCCAGCGCCTGTACAACCGGGACGAGAAGCTGCGCCGCTGCCTGGACGCGCTCCGGGCCGGCTTCCGGGACGGCGTGCGGTATGAGGATCTGTATCAGCGCCTGCTGTTTGGCAGCGGCGGCAGCCCTGCCGACGAGTACCTGCTCCTGGCGGATTTCCAGGCGTACTGCCAGGCGGAAAAGCGCATGGTGGAGACCTACGCCGACCGGGAGAAGTGGAACCGCATGAGCCTCCACAACATCGCCCGCAGCGGCATTTTTGCCGCCGACCGGGCCGTGGCGGAGTACGCGGACAACATCTGGCACGTGTCCCATAAATAACGCAAAAATTCCCGGCTGAAAAGCCGGGAATTTTTTTGCCTGGAGATGAAAACACGGACAGGGAAAAAACCTGTCCGCGCCTCAGCGTTCCTTTGTCAAACCCAGCAAATAGTCGGTGCTGACACCGTAGTATTTGCTCAGCGTGATCAGATGGTGGATGGGCAATTCATTGGCGCCCCGCTCATACCGGGCGTACATGGTCTGGGAAGTGCCTAAGACCTCGGCGATCTGTGTCTGGGTCTTGTCGGCGTCTTCCCGCAAATCACGCAAGATGCGCACATAGTCCATCTCATCCACGGTTGACACCTCCGTTGCAAAGTATCTCGTAACATGAATTTATCATAAAAAACAGAACGGGATGCAGACACAATACACAATTTTACTACAAAAAATGCAATAAATACAACAAAAACAAGTAATTCGGCAACGATTTGAGCGGATTGCCGCAAAGACGGAAACTTTCGGCGGTTCTGTCCGCCATGGCTTTACAAGCCGCGCTTTTGTGGGTATAATTACTCTATCAAATTATGCCTATCTTATGCGAAAAAAGAGGAAAGAATTATGGAATACACGGAAGGCGTCCGGTTTGACAGCCTGGGGCTGTCCCCGGAGATCATGCGTGCCATCGCCCAGCGCAATATTGAGGTGTCCACGCCGGTACAGGCCGGCTGCATCCCGCCTATGATGGACTGGCAGGATGTCATCGCCAAGGCCCCCACCGGTACCGGCAAGACCTTTGCCTACGGCATCCCCATCGTGGAGCATATCGACCCTGAGGACGAGAGCGTCCAGGCCGTCATTCTGGCTCCCACCCGGGAGCTGGCCATCCAGATCACCGACGAGATCCGGCTGCTGTCCACCTATAAGCCCGGCGTCCGCTGCGTGTGCCTGTACGGTGGCGCACCCATCGGCCGGCAGATCGACACGCTGAAAAAGCACCCCCAGATCGTGGTGGCCACCCCCGGCCGCCTCAGCGACCACATGAAGCGCCGAACCGTCCGGGTGGACACCGCCCAGACCGTGGTGCTGGACGAGGCGGACCGGATGCTGGACATGGGCTTCATCCACGATGTGACCCGCCTGCTGGACAAGATGGACAAGCGGAAAAACCTGGGGCTGTTCTCCGCCACCATCTCCCGGGAGGTCATGGACATCGCCTGGGTCTACCAGCGGGACGCGGCGGAGGTCACCGTCCGGGAGGACGAGCAGAACAAGCCGGACATCAAGCAGTTCCGCATGGACGTCAGCTTTGACGGCAAGGCCGACGCCATCGAAAAAATTCTGAACGAGACGGGCTTTGACCGCTGCATGTGCTTCTGCAACACCAAGGGCGCCACGGAGCGCATCACCAAGTTCCTCCAGATGCGGGGCATCGACGCGGAGTGTATCCACGGCGACATCCCCCAGCGGAAGCGGGAGCAGGTGATGGACAAGTTCCGCCAGGGTAAGCTGCGGGTGTTCGTGTCTACCGATGTGGCCGCCCGTGGCATCGACGTGGACGATGTGGACATCGTGTTCAACTGCGATGTGCCCGACGAGAACCAGGATTATATCCACCGCATCGGTCGTACCGGCCGGGCCAAGCGCCAGGGCGTGGCGGTGAGCCTCATCGCCGACTACCCCTCCAAGCTGCGCATCGACGACATCGCCAAGAACACCCGGAACGAGATCGTGCCGGTGAAATTCGGCGACGACGGCAAGCTGACCGTGGTGTAATACGGAAGAAAAAACCGAGGAGCATTCGCTCCTCGGTTTTTCATTATGATACCAAATTGCCCTTGAACACGATGGCGCGGGTGGCGAGGGTCTCCTTGTCCAGCAGGACAAAGCTGGCCTCTTTGCCGATGTCCAGCGTGCCGGCCCGGTCGTCGATGCCCACGGACTGGGCGGGGTTGTAGGTGCAGGAGCGCACCGCGTCCGCCAGGGGAATGCCGAACCGCACCGCCTGCCGCAGGCAGCCTATCAAACTTGTGACGGAGCCGGCCAGGGTCTCGGGGTGGCCTACGATGGTGGCCCGGCTGCCGTGGACCTCGATTTCCTGCCCGCCGAAGGGGTACTGGCCGTCGGGCATGCCGGTGGCCCGCAGGGAGTCGGAGATGAGGATCATCCGCTCCGCCCCGAACAGGCGGAAGGTCGCCCGGACGATGCTGCCGTGGATGTGGATGCCGTCACAGATCAGCTCCACCTGGACCTTGGGGTCGTCAAAGGCGGCACCGATGACGCCGGGGGCACGGTGGTGGATGGGAGGCATCCCGTTGTAGAGGTGGGTGGCGTGGCTGGCACCCGCCGCGAAGGCGGCGCTGGCGGTGTCGTAGTCCGCCACGGTGTGGCCCACGGAGACCGTGATGCCCATTTCGGCGGCGGCGCGGATGAATTCCATGGCGCCGGGCTGTTCGGGGGCGACCGTCACCAGCCGCACGCAGCCCTCCGCGGCCTCCTGAAGGCGGCGGAGCATGGGCACGTCCGGGTCATGGAGGAAGTCGGCGTTCTGGGCGCCTTTTTTCGCCGTGGAGAGGAAGGGCCCCTCCAGGTGGGCGCCCACCACCTCGGCGCCGCCGGCGTTTTTGGACCGGTGGGCCGCGACGTTTTTGCAGATGGCCGTCAGCTGGTCCTCGGGCAGGGTCATGCCGGCGGGACAGATGTAGGTGACGCCCTGACGCAGCTCATAGTCCGCGATGCGCTGCAGCCCCTCCGGCGTGGCATCGCTGAAGTCCTCGCCCACGCAGCCGTGGAAGTGGACGTCCACCAGACCGGGAATGACATAGCAGCCGGCGGCGTCCAGGACCTGCCCGTCGCCGCTGGTCTCGGAGAGGAGGGCACCGCTGGTGCGGAGCTCCCGCTCCGCAAAGCCCTTTTCCAGGTCAAAGACCTGACCGCCGATCACTCGCATACAGGCACCCCGGCGGCGACCAGCTTGCTGAGAGCCGCCTTGTCGCCCACCAGCACCACATCGTTGTGGAGCTGGAGGATGGAGGCGGGGCAGCGGGGGTCAATGGGCCCGCAGAACGCGTTGTACACCGCGTCGGCCTTGTCCGCGCCGCTGGCGATGAGCAGCACCCGGCGGGCCGCCATAATGCAGCCGATGCCCATGGTCAGGGCCTGGCGGGGCACATCGTCGGCAGAGGCGAAAAACCGGGCGTTGGCGTCAATGGTGCTCTGGGTCAGGTCTACCACATGGGTCTCCTTCACAAAGGAGTCGCAGGGCTCGTTGAAGCCGATATGACCGTTGTGCCCCACGCCCAGCAGCTGCAGGTCGGCGTAGCCCAGGGAGCGGATCAGATTGTCGTACCGGGCGCACTCGCCGGCGGCGTCGGCGGCCAGGCCGTCGGGCACATGGGTGTTCTCAAAGTGGATGTCGATGTGGTCGAAGAAATTGGTCTGCATGAAATAGCGGTAGCTCTGGTCGTGGGTGGGGGCCAGGCCCTTGTATTCGTCCAGGTTGACGGTCTTGACTTCCTTAAAGCTGAAGTCGCCCCGCTGGTTCCAAATGGCCAGCTGCTTGTAGGTGCCCACAGGGGTAGAGCCGGTGGCGAGACCCAGCACGCAGTTGGGCTTGCGGATGACCTCGGCAGAGATGAGATTGGCGGCCCGACGGCTCATCGCCTCATAGTCAGCTTCCTGATAAATTCTCATAGCCATATGTCTCCTTTGCTTTATATATTTTATGATGACTGCAATCAGAACTTTATATGGTTATTATGAGGCATTTGGCGGTATTTTGCAAGAGCCGTGTTGCCCGGTCCGAAAGATTTCACGGTGGGTATCCGCCGCGGAGGGAAGGCAGAGATTTCTTTTGGGGGAGGATCGCAAAGCCGTGGGTTTGCTCCAATTTGACGACTTATGAACAGAACTTAAATTTTTGTTATTTTTTGTTACTTTTTTTGGCCTTCGCCTTTACAAAGCCGGCGGGATTCTCTATAATATTTGTGAAATTTTCAGAAGTACAGCGCCGCCTTCCCTACGGCGCTCGTTTTTTTCCCTCGGAAAGGAGTTTGCGCGATGCGGCTTTGGAAACGGCTGGCGGCCCTGACGCTGCCGGCGGTGCTCTGTCTCTCTCTGCTGGCGGGCTGCGCCAAGGACGGGGAGGGACTGTCTCTTTCTGTCTGTGTGGGCCCGGCCCCTGTGACGCTGGATCCCATCTATGCGCAGGAGATCACGGACCAGACGATTTTGGCCCACCTCTATGAGAACCTGATGCGGGCGGCGTCGGACGGCTCCGGCGGCTCCACGGTGGTAAACGGCATGGCAAAGAGCGTGGACGTGGAGGAGAACCACGACGGTACCGTCACGTATACCTTCCGGCTCCGCAGCGCCAAGTGGTCTGACGGCAAGAACGTCCGGGCGTCGGATTTTGTGTACGCCTGGCGTCGGCTGGCGGACCCCGCCAGCCAGTCGCCCCATGCGTCCCTGCTGTCCATTGTCAGCGGATATGAGGAGGCCCGGCAGAGCGGGGATATGGAGCTGCTCCAGGTCAGCGCGAAGAATGACACGACTTTTGTGGTGGTGCTGGACGGCGAGTACGACTGGTTCCTGACCCAGGTCTGCACCGCTCCGGCCACGGTGCCCCTGCGCCAGGACGTGGTCCTGCGGCTGAAGGAGGCGGGCATTCAGGCCGTGGGAGAGGGAGAGAAAGCCCTGCCCTGGTGGAATGACCCCACGCAGCTTGTGACCAACGGTCCCTTCCAGGTGACGGCCTGGGAAGAGGATTCGCTCCACGCCGCCGCCAGCGAGCGGTATTACGGCGACCAGCCCGGCCCTTCGGAACTGACGTTCCGGTTTGCGGACAGCGCGGAGGAGGGCTGGGTCCTGTACGACAGCAAGACCGTGGATGCCGTCTGGCCCCTGCCCCAGGCCCGCCTGGAGGAGCTGGCGGCTGACGAAGCATGGACAGCCACTCCCACGCTGAGCACGTACAGCGCGGTGTTCAACTGCCGGGAAGGCGTGTTTGCCGACCCCACGGTGCGGGAGGCCATGCAGCTTGCCATTGACCGGAACGCCCTGGTGGAGACAGCCGGCGTCACAACCAGGGCCGCGGAGGGACTGGTGCCCCCCGGCGTGCCGGAGAGTGAGGAAGGGGACTTCCGCACCATGGGCGGCGCTTTGCTGGACAATGACCCGGAGCTGTACGGGGAGCGCCGAGACCGGGCACGGGAGCTGCTGAGCAGCGCGGGTTACGACAGCGGCAGCGACCTGGGCGAGCTGGAATACCTGTATGTGGATGAGGGGAGCAACGGCCAGACGGCCCAGGTCCTGTGCCAGCAGTGGCGGGATGCGCTGGGGATCCATATGACCCCACGGGGCGTCACGGAGCAGGAGCTGCGCACCGCGCTGCAAAGCGGCGCGTATACGGCGGCGGGCGTGGCGCTGACCGCCGGCGGCAATGACGCCGAGTGCTTCCTGACCGCCTGGACCACCCACAGCCCGGACAACGTGGCGGGCTATGAGAACAGCGCCTACGACACCCTGATGGTCATTATTGCCAATGCCGCCGACGGCACGGCCCGCATGGGCTGCCTCCACGACGCGGAGGACCTGCTGCTCAGCGACCATGTCCTTGCCCCCCTGTACACGGAAGGGACCGCCTGGGAGATGCGGGATACCCTCACCGGCGCGTTCCGGGATGCCCGGGGCTGGTTCGGCTTTGCCAATACCATCCTCAGAACGTCGTAGCTGCAAAGGCAGCCCACGGTAAAATTGCCCCCGATATTTGAATGACGGAAGCCGGCAATCTTTCCGGATTGCCGGCTTTTTCCGCCTGTCGGGATAGTATCTGTATATGGGACCAAGGAGGTCAACCGCCATGACAACTGTGTTTCAAAATGGCCGCGTGTACACCATGAACCGTGAGATGCCCTGCGTTTCCGCCGTCGCGGTCCGGGACAATCGGATCATCTATGTGGGCAATGATGAAGGCGCCGGGCCCTATAAAAGCGGCGCGAAGGTCATTGACCTGGCCGGCAAAATGCTGATCCCCGGCCTGATCGACGCCCACTGTCACCCTCTGATGGGGGCGTTCCTGACCTCCGGCATTCTCTGCGGCGCCGGGATGACCCACGGTGAGGTCCTGGAGACCATCCGGGCCTATGTGGAGGCCCATCCCGGCAACGAGGCATACTTCGGACAGGGCTACCCTGAGTGGGTATTCGACGAGCGCGGCCCCCGCAAAGAGGAGCTGGACGCCATCTGCCCGGACAAGCCCCTGTATCTGATGAGCAACGGCATCCATGAGGGCTGGTGCAACAGCAGGACCCTGGAGCTGGGGCATATCACCGGGGACACACCGGACCCCATGCCGGGCTTCTCCTGGTTCCATCGTGACGAAAACGGCGAGCCCACCGGCCACATGGTGGAGATGGCGGCGCAGATGCTTGCCATGGGGGACATCCGGTGGTTTGAGACGGAGCATATCAGCGATGCCTGCAAACGCATTTTCCGGGAGTACAGCGCTCTGGGCGTCACCGGCTTTGTGGACTGCGGCATCTTCGGCGCCTTTGAACAGCGGGTCGTCCAACAGATCGCGGACCTTGAGGCACAGGGCGAGCTGCGGCAGCGCATCTGCGGCTGCGTCATGGCGGAGGACCCGGAGAGTGCCAAGACCGCCGTGGAGCGTCTGCGGGCGCTGCACGCCCGGCATCACAGCGACATGTACAATATCCATACACTGAAGATCGTGAACGACGGCACGGTGGAAAGCCGCAGCTGCGCCCTGCGCGGGCCCTATCCCGACGGCAGGGTGGTGGAACCCATGCTCCAGGGCGAGGCTCTGGCCCGCGTATGCCTGGAAGCCGCGGCGGAGGGCTTCCACCTCCACATCCACGCCATCGGGGATCGGGCCGTCCATGAGACATTGATGGCAGCCAGGGCCGTCCGGGAGGCGGGGTATTTCGACACCCGCATCATCAACGCCCATACCCACCTCACCGCCCGGGAGGACATCCCCCTGTTCGCCCGGTACAATGTGCTGGCCAATACCAGCGGCATCTGGCACTATGACGCACCCGAAAACCGGGACATCCTGGGCGATGAGCGCTATGACCGCCAGTTTCAGCTCCGGTCCATCCTGTCCCACGGCGCCCGCATGACCCTGGGCAGTGATTTCCCCGCCGACGAGATGGGCAGGGAGCCTCTGAAAGGCATCCAGATGGGCGTGACCCGCCAAATTTACAGCGATCCCGGCGCCCCCATCCTGGCGCCTGCCGCCGAGCGCCTGACCGTTGAACAGTGCCTGGAGGCCTACACCATCAACGCGGCCTACGGGATGCACATGGAGGACAGGACCGGCAGCATCGAGGTGGGCAAGTACGCCGACCTGGTGGTGCTGGAAAAGGACCTGAACGAGGTCCCCGTCCACCATATGATGAACACCCGGGTACTGCTGACCATGCTGGGCGGCAAGCCCACCTATGTGAACGAGGCGTTCAGATTCTGACCGCGTCAGGAAGATTTCGAGGTGAAAATTGATTGACAAGACCACGGCCGCCTGCTATGCTGATTACGGTATCAGCCGAAGGCCCAACTGCTGAAAGCAGCGCCGGACTTGCGGCGCACAATCAAATATCGAACCGGATGAAAACAGCCTGAGACATTCTTTCAGAAGGCCGAAGCGGAAAGATGGAGCGCCCGGCGCGTGCTCCGTGGAAACTGACAGGCAAAAAAAAGACTGTTGGACGGTGCTTTGGAAAGACCATTTTCAAATGGCGCCAATGAGGCTATAACCAACTGGCAAAAAGACAGAGGAAGATACGCAAGTAAGCTTCCCCTGCCTTTTTTCTTTCCCGGAATCGGCGTGTGTAAAAATCATCAAAAGAGAAGGGGACAACATGAAAAAGGTAATGGTATGCGGCTGCGGAGCCCAGGGCTCCACCATCTGCAGGCGGCTGGACGAGGAGCCCAACATCGAAGAGGTCGTCTGCGCGGACTATGACCTTGCGGCTGCCGAGGCGGTGTGCGCTCTGATGAAAAAGGGCACCCCCAGGCAGGTCAACGCGGCCCATGTGGACGAGATCGCCGGAGCCGCCGAAGGCTGTGAGCTGATCGTCAACGTCATGCCGCTGGAGTTCGGCGTCAACGTCATGGAGGCCGCGCTGCGGATCAAGGCCTGCTACCAGGACCTGTCCGCCTGTGAGAACGTCGTGGAGGGCTTTCCAGCCTACGACACCTGGCTGGAGGGCATCCGGTATATGTACACCGGGTATGGCCGCCGGTTCGCTGAAAACGGCACCACCGCCATCATCGGCACCGGCTCCGCCCCCGGCGTCATGTGCGTCATGGCCCGCAGGGCCGTGGGCGAGCTGGACGAATGCGACACCATCGCCTGCATGGTGTATGAGGGCACCCGCACCAAGCGCTTCATTCCCTTTTTCTGGTCCCCCGAGGTGGCGCTGTGCGATATGGAGGAGGACGCCTACGCCTTCGAGAACGGCCGCCATATCCGCACCAAGCCCTTCAGCCGCCCCATCAAGCGGAACTGGCCGGAGTGCGGCCGCGAGGTGACCCTGGTGGAGCACGCCCACGACGAGCCGGTGTACATCGGCTTCAACCGGGAGAAGTATTTCAAAGGCTGCCGGAACGCCTATTTCAAGTACGGCGGGACAGGCATCGAGTTTGCCGAGGGCCTGTACAGGGCCGGATTGCTGCACCATGAGCCCGAGGTGTTTGGGGGACGCGAGATCGTGCCCTTCGACTGGGTGCTCAGACACATCCCCGCGCCTCCCAAGGACCCCCAGGTCATCCGGGAGATCATCGACGAGGGCATCGTGGAGGACAACGGCGCTTTCGTCTGCGAGGCCTACGGCAGGAAGGACGGCAGGGACGTCATGGTGGACCTGCACGTATTTTCCCCCGGTCTGGCGGAGGCCTACGAGCGGGCCAAAATGACCGGCGAGATGTACCTGACCGGCCAGGGCGCGTTTCTGTACACGAAGCTGCTGGTCAACGACATGGTCCCCCAGAAGGGCCTGATCTCATCCGATATGCTGGATGACCGGCAGGTGGAGCAGTACATCGCCTGGGCGAATGAGCTGGGCATCACCTATACCATCGACATCAGGGAAGGCGTTACATTCGACGGCTGATCCGGGAGCGGCGGCCTTGCGGCAGAATAAAAAGCCCCGGAACCCTTGCGGTTCCTTCGTTCGATCATTTTTCTGTTGACTACCGAACGATAGGTAGTTATAATACAGATATATGATCTTTGAAGTTCAGCGGAGTGAGATCTTGGTTTTCGTGAAGGAGAATTCGTTATGGACCGTGGAAGCACAAAACAAAAGATTTTGGACGCATCGTTGGAGTTGTTCTCAGTGCAGGGGTTTGAAGCGACCTCTATTTCTCAAATTGCGAACGCCGTAGGTATTCGGAAGGCATCTCTTTACAGTCATTTTGAGAATAAGCAGGCAATTCTGGATGCGCTTGTGAAGGATGTTTTGGAACAATATGGGGCACATTCCATTTTTGCGAAAACGGATTGGGAGAAAGGTACCGGTGATCTTCCTCTGGCTCCCGATGCCGCTGTTCAAATGATTCAGGGACAGATCCGCTATATTCTCCATGACCCCAGTATCAGCAGGGCGCGGAAAATGCTGGCCATCGAACAGTTCCAGAATCCGGAGCTGGCGAAGCTGCAGACCAAGCAGAATTATACCGATGTGCTGCAATACTTCACTGGACTTGTGAAACATCTGATCCGGCAGGGTGTACTGCCAGAAGATGATCCGGAGATCATGGCAGCCCAGTTCTGCCTGCCTATTTCCGTGTGGATCAACCTCTGCGACCGGGAGCCGGACCGGGAGCCGGAGGTCATGGAGCTGGTGGAGAAGCATATCCGGCAGTTTTTCAGGCTCTATCAGCGGTCGGCGCGGTGATTGCAGCCGCCGGAAGGCGTGCGGCCCTTCGACTACCGAAGGGGTGTATGACGAATTACCAAAGCCAAAACAGAAGAATTCAACGAATCAAAATCTGGAGGATGATGGATTGAGGATCAGAAAATGGTTTGCGGCATACTGCTGACAATGATTGGCCCTATGTTTTTGGAGAGCATTTAGAAACGAGAAATAAACTCCCTTTTGTATGGAAATGCGGCTGTGTCCGCTACGACATGGCCGCTTCATTTTGAAACCGCATCCTACCGAACGATAGGCAGTATTTGATAAAAAGAAAGGATTTTATATGATCGCACTGTTTGTAATCGGCATCCTTGTATTTACAGGGAAGCTCATTCATTTCGCGCTCAAGGCCGCATGGGGAATCACGAAGAGTGCCCTTTTTGTGATTGGAATTCCCGCGCTGCTGACCGTGCTGTTTGTCGGCGGTTTGGTGTCTCTTGCGATCCCTCTTTTGCTCCTTGCGCTGTTGACGGCATTTCTCTGGCCCGTTTTGAAAGGAATGTAAGAAGATGAATGAAGAAGACAAAATTGCATGGATTGACGAGGAAAACAAAATCGTTTCGTTCCATGCAATTGATGACGGCAAAATGATAATAAAAGCGGAAAGCCTGTTTTGGGACTTTCTATTTGGACTGACCGAATCAGGATACCGGGTCATGTGAAGGGGGATTGATTTGACATGAAAAGAACGACCTTGCCGCATTCGCGGATCCCCTGGACCTGTTTCCCGGCTATGGAGAATGGGGCGCCGGTATGGAGATCCGGAGCGACGGCCAAATGAGCTGGTACATCGGAGCGGAGGGCTGGCACGGGACCTATACCGTGGAGGATGGGGTGATCCATGCGCAGCTGACCTCTGATTTGGAGCAGACCTCACGGGTCTGGGACTTCCGCATTACGGAGGAAAACGGCGTGGCAGAGCTGGAAATGGACGATCAGGACATGACGATTTGCTGGGCCTACGGGGACCGGGAGGATACCCCGGCGATGGGCGTGACCCCGAAGGTGTATGTGGACCGTCAGGAAACGGATGAGATATACAGCAGCTTATCCATTGCGCGGAGCGGCAGCGGCTATGTGATTGAAATGGAGATCTACCGCCTGGGGTATTTCCGGGGAACCGCGGTGGAGACCCGGGGTATGCTTGTTTACACAGATGATTTTGCAGATATGAAGGGTACCATTCAGTGTGACCTTGACCACGCGGTTTTTGAGGTGACGGAATCATCATCGGACCTGGTGGAGGTTGGCACAACATGGGTGTTCCCGGAGATGCAGGAGGGGTTTGATGAATAGAAAGATTGAAAACAGGAATTACGGAAAACGGGCGTTGATCAGTTTCTTCGCAATCGTGATACTTATATCTGCGGCGGTGGAGACTCTGATCTGCCGGGGCGGAGCTGAGTGGCTCTATATCGTTTTAATGTGGATACCTGCCGTGGCAGCTACCGTGGCAAACTGCGTTTTCTTCCGGGAAAACGGTGAACCCTTCTCGGTGAAAAAGCTGTTTGCGCTGGGCGGCTTCCGGACATGCATGCTGCGCTATGTGCTGCTGGGCTGCCTGCTGCCGCTGGTGTATCTGCTGATTCCCTACATGGTGTACTGGCTGCTGTACCCGGAGAATTTCGCCTATCATGGTGTCGCCTTGGCGGTCATTCTCAAGGATCTCCTGCCACCTCTGGTGATCGGCACCTTTTTTTCTCTGCTGTCCGCCCTGGGAGAGGAGATCGGCTGGCGGGGCTTCATGGTTCCTGCGCTGTATGAGAGGTTGGGACTGAACAGGACGCTTCTGATTTCCAGCCTGTTCTGGTGCTGCTGGCATCTGCCCCTGCTGATCGGTGGCGGCTACATGACCGGCACGCCCCTGTGGTATCAGCTGCCCGCCTTTGCGCTGCACATCTTCCCGGTGGGGGTGATGGCGGGGCTGCTGACACTGGAGAGCGGCAGCGTGTGGCCTGCGGCCTTCCTCCACGCAGCGCACAACAACTACGACCAGGCGGTGTTCCAGGTCATCACCGCGGGCGCCAACAAAATGTACTTTGTCAGCGAGACCGGCGTACTGACGATCCTCTGTGCCTGGGCATTGGCTGTGATCCTGTACATGCGCGTAAAGAAACAAGCGCAGCATCTATAAAACAGACACATACGCATACAAAAAGCGCCTATATGCAGCCGGCGCACTCTTGTAAAATATAGGGTGTAAGCTGGAAATAAACGCAAATACTCGGTGATTCAAGGAGAAAAAAGATATGGAAAAGAAGTCGATTCGCGAAATGATTTCTGCCATTTTCAAGGCCGTGACCCTGGCCATGGGCGTCGCCGTTGTGGTGCTGTCCTGCCTGGGAAGTCTGGACCCGCAAACCGCCGTTCCCCTGCTGGGCATCGGCCTGGCCTGCGCGGGTGCCGCCCTGCTGGAGAAACGGTGATGGAAAATGTACAGCGGGAACCCTGTCCATGCAAGCGTATCCAATGTCCCAGACAGGGTGACTGTGCGGCCTGCCGGGAATACCATCACGCTTCCGGCCATAAACCGCTGACCCGGTGCGAAAAGCTGAGCGGCAGGAACGAAAAAGCGAGGTAAGACGCTGCGCAGCGAAAAAGGAGACGCCCGTGTATACAGACAGCAGAGATACAGAGATTGCCCTGATGAAAAAACTATGGCGTGGTGAAAAAGCGGTATGTCCGAAGTGCGGGAAAGGAACTTTAGTTCACCTTCACAGAAAAGCGAAGAAAAGTGCTTGTGACTGGAAATGCCCTTCCTGCGGCGAGATCTACCGGACGATCACTATGCTGAAGCGACTGCCAATTGATTGAACAGCTGTCATGGGGGAGGGCAGGATTCTTCGAAAGGAGAACATCCGCAATGAATTACAGGATCATAGAAGGCTCAGAAAAGATGGATTTGGCTGAGATCATGAGGCTTCTGAAGATGACATATTGGACAGATAAGCGTTCCGCGGAACAGGTCAGCAGATCTATTGCCAACTCATCCTGTTATGGCGTATATCTGGACGATGAGAAAAAGCTGATCGGTTTTGCCCGCGTGATCAGCGACTATGCCACGACCTACTATTTGTGTGATATGATCATTGACACGGATTATCAGCACAGGGGCTTCGGAAGCGCGCTCGTTGCCTATATTGAGGTGCGTCCGGAGTATGAAGGGCTTCGCGGCATGTTAATAACCCGTGACGCACATTCCTTATACGAAAAATATGGGTATCAAGTCCTGAACGGCAGGGCTATGGTAAAAGGGTTGGACTGTTAGCGGGCCGTATCCTGCGCACTGTTCCGGACGCCGATTACATATGAGGGGGGCAAGGGATGAAAACACTGAAAAAAGCACTGGCTGTGCTGCTGGTTACCGCTGTTGCCCTGCTGGCGGTTTTCCTTGCAGGACGCTACGGATGGAAGCTGGGCGGATTTCGCGCCTGTCAGGGCGCGGGGATCACCTCCTTGGAAGTCCATGAGAAGAGCGTTCATATCACTGGTTTCTATCCCGGTTCCTTTCCGGAGGGCTTCTGCGGGTACTATGCAAAGGAGCAGGACGGCAAGCTCTATGTGGGCTTCCGGTTCAGCGCTGTGTTCGGCTTCTTCGAGACGGGTGATTTTGATATCGCGATTCCAGTCCAAGGTGAGATCAACCAAGTGATTCTGAAAACCAACATGGTCGAAACATCCGTCTGGAACGCACAGGCCGATTTCCTTCCCCGGTCGGAACAATACGGTGTGTTATCGCGGTATCAGCCATTGCCCGCAAAAAACAGCAACTCTGGTCGGGAACGAAGTAAGAGAACAATGCCAACATGAAAAACCCTGTTCATCAAATCAGAATTTTTGGGGAGGAGCATTATGAAAAACAAAGCTTTGGCCGTGATCGACCTTCAAAATGACATTACAAAAAACTACAAGGAGATCATTGAGACCACCAATCAGGCGATCGATTGGGCTGCTGCAAACAATATGGATGTTGTTTACATCCGGCATAACAATCTGTCTGCCGGAACGAGAACATTTAAGCCTGACACGCACGGTGCTGAGTTTGTTCCGGAACTGAAAATCGTATCAGATCACATTTTTACCAAAACAAAGAGCAATGCTTTAACCAGTGAAGAATTTGCCGCCTTTATCCAGGCACGCAGCATCACCGAGTTTTTTATTACCGGGGCAGATGCCACGGCTTGCGTAAAATCCACCTGCTACAACATGACCAAAGCCGGTTTTGCCGTTCATGTTTTGTCTGACTGTATCACCAGTTATGATAAAAAGAAACTCCCTGAGATGCTTGCATACTATGCAGGCAGGGGCTGCGCAGTCCATAAACTCAGTGAAGTCATGTAAGGGTTTCAAGACAGATTTCAGTTTGCCTGCATCAACACAAAGAGCATACAGAGCCAAACAAGGAGGCACACAAATGAACATTACATACGAACACAAACCGGCCATGACTTTCATCGGCTTTTCCACCTCCATCCGCCCGGAGGAGGGCTATCGGAAGTGCCCCGAGTTCTGGGACAGGGAGTATGCGCAGAAATACGCGCGGCTCTGGCAGACCATGCGGCCGGAAACGGCGGTTGAAGCGGCTATCCTCGAAAACGGCGTGGGCCTGTTCGCCATCTGCGATGAGAAGGAAGGCACCTTTGAATACTGGATCGCCGGACCTTACAAGGGCGGCGACGTGCCGGAGGGGTTGAAGCTCTATACCTTCCCGGAAAGCGACTGGGTGATGTTCTCCGCCAAAGGCCCCCTGCCCGGTTCCCTGCAAGCCCTGAACACCCAGGTCTGGCAGGAGTGGTATCCGAACGAGGGGCAGAAATACCGGGGCAACGGAAATGCCATGCTGGAGGTCTACTCCCCCGGTGATATGCAAAGCCCCGGCTACGAGTGCGGCATCTGGGTGCCGGTTTGTAGGCTCGAAAAGGAAAACGAAACGGCTGACATCGTCTCGGCCATGACGATCACAGGGATTCTGTAAATGGAGCGACCGTTATGAAGCTGGTCAAAGCAACGGAGCAGGATTTTCAAAGGATCACGCGATTCTATCGGGATGTGATCGCCCACACAGAGCATATGGATACCTGTGCCCGGTGGGTATACGGTAAGCATCCCACGGATGAAATGATGCAAGGCTACATCCGCAAAGGCGCCATGTACGTTTGCGAAAAAGATGGAAGGATACGCTCTGCCGCAGCTGTTACGCCCCAGGCAGAGGATTATCACGATTCGGCATGGTCGGTTCCCTTGGAGGATGACGAGGTATCCGTGGTGCATCTGCTCTGTGTTGCACCCGAATGGCAGGGGAAGGGGATCGCCCGCATGACCATGCAGCAGATCGTAGTGCTGAGCCGGGAAATGGGGAAAAAGGCGGTGCGGCTGGATGCCCTGGCCTGCAACACGCTCGCACATCGGCTTTATGAATCCCTTGGTTTTCAGAAACGGGATCAGCGGCGGTGGTATGCGGATAATGTGGGCTGGACTGATTTTTTCCTATACGAGCTGATTTTATAGGCACGTATACATACGCACAGAGAAATCATTTTCGGGGAGGTAATATGCCATGAAAAACGGGAAAAAGGACCGCCTTGCGTCCTATCTGCTCTGGGCGTTCGGCATCGCGTGGATCCTGCAGATCGCGGCAGGCATGATGTTTCGGGCCGGGGAAGGCCTGGCCTACTCGACACTGCTGGCAGTTTCCATGTTTGCGCCGCTGCTTGCGGCAGTTTTGTCCGGAGCCGGTATCAGGGGAATGGGCTGGAAGCCCCGTATCAAAGGAAACATCCGCTGGATCATGGGCGCATGGTTTGGCCCGGCTGTTTGGGGGGCCATGGGCGCCGCGCTGTATTTCCTGATGGTGCCGGATGCGCTGGACACCTCGTTTTCGTATCTTTACAACGTGTTGGGAGCGGAGGGCGTCCGGCAGATGGAAAGCAGCGGCCTGTCGGTTCAGCAATACGTCATCAGCAGCTGTGTGGCATCTCTGACCTATGCCCCCTGGTTGAACATGCTCTTTGCCATCGGAGAGGAAGCCGGTTGGCGCGGCGTATTGTATCCCGCGCTGAAAAGCCGCTGGGGAACGCTGAAGGGCCGAATTGCCGGAGGGATCATTTGGGGCGTTTGGCACTGGCCGATCATGCTGCTGGCAGGCTATGAATACGGCACCTCCTATTGGGGCGCTCCGGTGACAGGGCCGCTGCTGTTCTGCCTGATCGCGGCTTCCATGGGTATCCTGCTGGATTTCTTCTATGAAAAAACGAACTGCATCTGGATCCCCGCGTTGTGCCATGGAGCGATCAATGCTTTTGCGGGCGTCCCGACGATCTTCCTGAATCCGGCATACGGAGACCGGCTTTTGCTGGGACCTCTGATGGTCGGACTGGTGGGTGGACTGCCGATGATCCTGCTGGCGGCTTGGATCTGTATCAGAGACAGGGAAAAGCCGATAGCACCGGGAAAAAACTGACATATGGCCCGTGAGGATACGGATAAGGAGAACACAAAAATGACATACAGAGCTTTTGCGGCCGCCATGCTTGCGGCCATGGCGCTGTTTGCTCTGACAGCCTGCGGGAAAACCCCGGCCGCATCCGACAAAACGGATCCTGCCGCCCAGCAAACAGAGCGGCAGAATGATGGGAAAACCTCTGCGAACAAAGAGCCCTCAACCAGTGGAGATGAAGTTTCTGAGGGCGAATCTGTCCCAACCGGCGCGGAGGAAGAACCCTGGAAAACAGCGCTTACGGAGGACTTATTTGAAAAATACGGCGTACTTCCGGAATACTATGAGGACTTGGGCGGCGGGATCGTCCCCTTTGTCACGGTAGAGTCTGCCACAGGCGACTACCATGGGTGAAAGCAAAAGGAGCTGGAAACGATGAAGATGCCACTGGAAGAATCCATACCCTACTCCGTACTGGCGTTGTTGGTCCTGGCAGTGTTTTACGGCATTTATCTCGCCAAAATGCGGATGCAGAAACGCCGTGGCATCCAGACCATGCAGTTCGGACATAGAAAGAACGCCCACACAGTCGAGACTCTGATGGGGATCGCCACCGTAGGCGTCATCCCCGCGCAGCTGTTGTCCATCGGATTTGGATGGAGCCATCTGCCCGCGGGAGCCCGCTTTACCGGGTCCTGCGTCGGCTTGATCGGGGATTTGATCTTTCTGATTTCCGTCCTGTGCATGAAGGACAGTTGGCGGGCCGGTATCCCGGATAAAGACAGGACAGAACTCGTAACAGACGGTATTTACGCTTACAGCCGCAATCCGGCGTTTCTGGGCTTTGACTTGCAGTATCTCGGTGTGCTGCTCATGTTCTGCAATCTGCTGACAGCGGCATTCACAGCCTCCGCCGTCACCATGCTGCATTTGCAGATCCTGCAGGAAGAGCGCTATCTGACCGGCGCGTTCGGCACGGAATATCTGAACTACCGGCGCCGGGTGTTTCGCTATCTGGGCCGGCGCAAAGAAGAATGAAAAAGCTCCGTCTCTGCGCCGCCCGCAACACAAGCCCGGATGCCGGACCCTATGATTTTCCGAACAGTTAAAATACTGCTTGACTCTCCCCTTTAGGGGAGATGATAGAATCCTCCTTGCAAAGAAAAGCAAGGAGGATTTTTGCTATGAATGAACCATCTGTCAGCGTAAAAAACCTGACAAAATCGTTTTCGGGCCGCAGGGTCGTGGATGAGCTGTCCTTTGATGTGCAAAAGGGCGAGGTCTTCGCCCTGCTGGGGCATAACGGAGCAGGCAAAAGCACCACCATCGATTTGATCCTGGGGTTGAAGGCGCCGGAGGCCGGCTCCGCGAAGATCCTGGGAATGGACGCCGCCAAAAACAGAAAGCAGGTGTTTGAGCGGGTCGGCGTGCAGCTTCAGAACACCCAGTATCAGCTGGGCATCACCGTGGAGGAGGCGTGCATCGAGTATGCCTCTTTGTATGCAGCTCCGGCGGACTATCCGCGGCTGCTGGAGCAATTTGGACTTGGCACACTCAGAAAGAGCTTCGTGTCCAAGCTCTCCGGCGGGGAGCGGCAGAAGCTTTCTGTTGTTCTGGCGCTGATCGGCAACCCGGAGATCGTCTTTCTGGACGAGCTGACTACCGGATTGGATGTGGTGGCGAGGCGTGAGGTTTGGCGGACATTGAAGCAGCTGAAGGAGCAGGGGCTGACGATTTTCCTGACCACCCATTACATGGAGGAGGCGGAGGCCCTTTGCGACCGGGTGTGTATCATCAGGTCTGGGAAAAAGGCCACGGAAGGTACCATCGGCGAAGTGGTCGCCGCGTCGGGGCGGAAGGACCTGGAGGAAGCGTATTTGTTCTTTATGGGAGAGGAGGAACTGTTATGAAGAGATTTTTGAGCATGTACCGGGTGGAGCAAAAGATTTTTTTCCGCTCCCCGGATGTGATCCTGTTTAACCTGGCGATGCCGCTGGTGGTATTCGTTGTGATCACGATGATCACCGGAGATAAAAACGCCGCGGATTCGGGTCTTACCTATCTGCAGAGCGCCTATGTGTCGCTGTCCACCGTGGGGATCTGCTGCAGCGCGTTTATGAGCATCCCTATCACCATCGTCGAGTGCCGGTCTCAGGGAATCTTGCGGCGGATGTACTGCAGCCCCTGCTCTCCCGCGAGACTTCTGGCCTGCGATACCATTTGCAGCGGCGTCATGGCCGTCATTTCCACCCTGATTCTGACCGCCGCTGCGGTGGTGGTTTTTGGCTACCGGATGCGGGGAAACGTATTTGCATATCTTGCTGTGTGGCTGCTGACCATGACCTCCATGTTCTCCATTGGCCTCATGGTGGCCAGCCTGTGCCGGACCACAAAATCAATGAATGTGGCGACAAGCCTGCTCTACTTTCCCATGCTGCTGTTCTCCGGCGCCACGATTCCGGCGGAGGTGTTTCCGGCCGGGCTGAGGGCTGTTTCCGGGTGGATGCCCCTCGGCGTGGGGATCGGTCTGTTGAAATCCGTGTCCATGGGGTGCTATGATAAAATGGCAATGCCGGTCATGACCCTGATTGCGATTGCTGTGATTTGCGGCGCCGTCGCCGTCAAAACATTCAGATGGGAGTAACGCTATGGAGATGAAACAAGAACACAAGTCCTGCGAAGGAAAGATAAGCGATACCCTCTATAAGATCGGCATGTTTGCGGCCATGAACCATGTGACGGTCAAGACCCTGCGCTTCTATGAGGAACAGGGCCTGCTGATGCCGGCGCTGATCCATCCGGAGACCGGATACCGGTACTACACCCTCTCCCAGATGGCGGTGCTCCACCAGATCAACGCCCTGAAGCTGGCGGGATTCACGCTGGAGGAAATTGCCCACATCAATTCCGGCGCGGATGAAGAAGCGGTGCTGCTAAAGAAAAAATCAGAGCTGCTTGCCAGGATCGCTGACCTCACAAGGCAGATCGCCGTGGTGGACGGGTACCTGTCCAAAAAGAAAAACGGCCTGTTCGCCCCGGTACTGGTCAAGACCATCCCGGAAACCACCGTGGCCTTTATGCGGATCCGGCTGGAATCCTACGAAACCGTGCTGCGGTATATTGAGGAAAATGGGTATGAGATCGACGGGGAGATACGGGAGAGCTATATTGACGGGGTCTGGAACAAGGATGATGAAAGGGAATGGCTGTCAGAAATACAGGTGCCGGTCAGGAGGATGGCAGAATAGCGCCTCTTGACGCTCCCGATATGGAAGGCGCAGCGCTCCCATGGAAAACAATGAACCTTTCGGACACGCCGCAGTCTGTGCGGCGTGTCCGCTTGACGTTCAGCGGGTTATTCAATTTACCGCAAGTCGCCGTTAGCTTTGACGCTTACCTTTTGACAAAAGAAAACCCCGGAAAACCGAAGTTTTCCGGGGTAACTGATAACAAAATCAGCGCTTGGAGAACTGGGGAGCACGACGGGCGGCCTTCAGGCCGTACTCTTGAAAGCGGCAAACTTGAAACCGCTGCGGCACAATGAGTTGCGGGATCGGGAATAAATTTAACCTCAAATTTAACCGCAAAAGCAGCCTTATAGCATATATAATCTGCGATTTATAAGCGAAGCCGGTCAGTCGCTTTGTAGAAACAACTTGCGGCCTTTCAAACTTAAGATAAAACTAAATAAAACTAAGTTATTGCGCTTTAAGTTTTATCGTTTTTTACAAGGTGCCATTTCGCGCGATTCCTTGGCCCTTCGGGAACTATACTCCCATCTGCTTTCATTTTTTGCAAAAGGTTTGAAACTTTCCTGTTTTTTTGAACAGGTGTAAGGACAGCGGATAGAGCACCTCGATCCAAAACCTCAAGCAATTCCGGCATAGTTGCTGGTTGAATTTCTAGTGCTTGCTTAAGATCCCTGACGGAACGAGAGCAATTGCAGACCGTGCGGTCAATGCCCCGAGCCTGGAACATATTGTGATTCCAGACAGCGTTGCCTATATTGGATCAGATGCATTTAGTGGCTGTAATCATCTCAAAACAATTGAAATATCTGCGCAAACAGTTGAACATATTGGGAAAAACGCTATTAAAGCAGCATTTTTCAAACTGCTGCCCCAGAATTCCGGAGCAGCATGCGATTATGAAATGAACCAATGTTTTCTGACCAACGTGTTGATCAATGACACACAGTTGAATGGTTTGGAAGCCAGTTTTATGAGTGAAATCAGACGGGAAGCTGTGCGTAAAGACCTTGCCGGGTATTTTATTGGAAGGGCGAAGTCAACAGTAGCACTGGCTCGATTGCTGAGCCTGCAGACAAAGATTCCGCAAGACGAAATCACTTCCTATCTTGATCTGGCCGAAAGATGTGGAGCAAGTGAAGCAAAAGCGGTTATTCTAAGCGTTTGCAATGGTCAGGATTCCGTGAAAAAAACCGCTGAAAAGCAAAGGGATGACCTTGAAATGTCTGCCGCAGACTGGAAGAAACTGTTGAAGTTCTCCTATACAGACAAAGGCGTTGTGATCAGCGGCTACAAGGGAACGGATGGCACAATGGTAGTTCCTCCGTCTATCGGAAAACATCCAGTGGTCGCCATCAAGGAAAGCGCATTTGCGTTTACGGACTATGTGGAAAAGGTCGTCCTCTCAGATGGCGTGACTACAATTGGCGCACATGCTTTTAACACCAGCGAACTGAAAGAAATCACGATTCCGGCCAGTGTCACCGAGATTGGTGATGGCGCCTTTTACGCAACATTGGTCACGATCCACGCCCCCTCGGGCAGTTATGCCGAAACCTACGCAAAGGAGAACAATATCCCCTTCATGGCGGTTTAATATCACCGACGACTTCAAACCCGTGGCGGAGTTTACCCTGGAAGAACTGTGAATCATCGAGGAGCATACTTATGGAAGAATTGCAGCTACTTTCCCGGCAAAAGCCGGGAGAGGTTATCATCGACAATTTTCAGGAACTGCGGGAGGAGCTGTCCGGCGTACTGAACAGGTATGAGCACCTCGTCTATACCGACGGCATGCTGGCGGACGCCAAGGCGGACAAGAAGGAACTGACCCGCCTGCGCAGGGAACTGGATGACCGCCGCAAGGAGGTCAAACGGGCCTATCTCGCCCCCTACAACGCCTTTGAGGGGCAGGTGAAGGAACTGCTTGCCATGATCGACGCCCCGCTGGAGGAGATCAAGGGCTTCATCGCATCCATGGAGGAGCAGGAGAAGGTCACCAGGCGGCAGGAGATCGAGGCGTATTTCCACAGGGAGAGCGGCCCGCTGGGGGATTTGGCGGAGCAGGTGCTGGCCAGCCCGGCGTTTCTGGAGGATAAGTGGCTGAACAAGTCCACGTCGGCCAAAACGTGGCGGACTGCGGTGGATGAAAAGATTGCCGCTGCCGCCCGGGCTCTGGGCAGCATCCAGGCCACGGCGGGCCAGCACTCCGGGGCGCTGACGGCCAGGTATTTGGAGACGCTGGACACCCGGGAACTGGCGGCTTATCGGGAGCGTCTGAACGCCGTCAGCGAGGCAGAGACATCCGTGCCGCTTCCCACGGCCGCTGAGGACCGGCGGGTGGGCTATAAGGTGCTGAAACTCACCGGAACGCCGGAGCAGATCACCCAGGCACTGGAACTGCTGGAGCTGGCGGGGGTGAGCTGCGAGGAATTGGAGGACGGGATGCCCCAGCCCATGCCGGAGCTGACAACGCCGGATTTTGATTCCTTTGTAGCTTTTGACATTGAGACTTCCGGCACCTATGGCGCCGCAAACGGCGACGGCCCCGCCGAGATCACGGAGATCGGTGCGGTCAAGGTGGTGGACGGCAAGGTGACGGAGCGGCTTTCTGAGTTGGTGAACCCCGGCAGGAAAATCCTGCCCCGCATCGCCCGCATTACCGGCATCACGGACGATATGGTGGCGGACAAGCCGGACATCACCACAGTCATCCGGGCTTTCTCAGAATTCGTGGGGGACAGCGTCTTGGTGGGACATAACATCAAGGCATCAGATCTCTACTACATCGACCGGGCAGCCCGCCGGGCAGGTGTGCGCCTGGAAAATCCGTTTTTCGATACCTATCTCTATGCCAAACGGTGGCAGGAAATCAAAGGCTGGGATAATGTGAAGCTGGAATATCTCTCAGAATGGTTCGGGATCCAGCAGAAGAATGCCCACCGTGCCTGGTGCGATGCCGAGGCCAATGCGGAGCTATATGAAAAGCTGAAAGAACTCCGCTGACCGGTGGCATGATGTTTCTGCAAAGAGAGGGGGCGTTCCTGTTGAACAGCCCCCTTTCTTTGCAACAATTTTTAACCTCAAAATTAACCGCAAACGCTGCTTTAACCCCAATTTTAACCTCAAACTTGTGAGTTTTTACGGGACAAAACACAAGATATAGTTGCGGATTGAGAGCAAAATAATAAGCCAATAAATTCGATATATCAACTTTCACGAAAGAAAACCCCGGAAAACCGAGGTTTTCCGGGGCAACTGATAACAAAATCAGCGCTTGCTGAACTGCGGTGCGCGACGGGCGGCTTTCAGGCCGTACTTCTTGCGCTCCTTCATACGAGGATCGCGGGTCAGGAAACCGGCCTTCTTCAGGATGGGACGGTAGTCCTCGCTGGCCAGCAGCAGGGCGCGGGCGATGCCGTGACGCAGAGCGCCGGCCTGACCGGAGATGCCGCCGCCGGTGACGGTGGCAACGATGTCCATCTTGCCGGTGTTGCCGGTGGCCTCCAGGGGCTGACGGACGACCATCTTCAGGGTATCCAGACCGAAGTAATCGTCGATGTCACGGCCGTTGATGGTGATGGAGCCGGTGCCGTTGGGGAACAGATGGACGCGGGCCACGGAGGACTTCCGGCGGCCGGTGCCATACAGATAAGGCTTCTTAGACTGATACATTCTCTTACTCCTCCTTATTCGACGTCCAGAGCGACGGGCTTCTGGGCCTGCTGCTCATAGTTGGCGTCAGCGTAGATGTGCAGGCGCTTCAGAGAATCCTTGGAAACGGTGTTCCGGGGCATCATGCCGCGGATGGCGACGCGCATGGCGACGTCGGGCTTCTCCTGCATCAGGATGCGGTAGGGGGTCTCCTTCAGGCCGCCGACCCAACCGGAGTGGGTGCGGTACATCTTCTGGGTGCCCTTCTTGCCGGTCAGGACAGCTTTGCCGGCGTTGATGATGATGACGTTGTCGCCGCAGTCAGCGTGGGGGGTGTAAGTGACTTTGCCTTTGCCGCGCAGCAGGTCAGCAGCCCGGACAGCGGTCTTGCCCAGGGGCTTGCCGGCGGCGTCCAGGATGTACCACTTACGCTCAATGTTGGCCTTGTTTGCCATAAAAGTGGACATGGTGTTTCCTCCGTATCATATATTTGCATGTGCTTTACAAATCAAGTGCTCCGGGGTAAAATCGGAGCAAGAATACTTATACCACAGGAGACAAGCCCTGTCAACAGAAATTTGATTTACGCCGGGAAAAGCTCCTGTTTCCTTTCAATATCTCTGATTATCTCTCGAATACTCGAAATTGATTTTTGAAATTCCTGCAAAAAGAATGGGAGGGAGAAGCCTCCCTCCGCGCTATGTAGCTACAACACCCACTGCACCAACAGCAGCAGTACGAATCCCGGCAGTCCCAGCACGCCGATGACCAGGGCGTTCCATAGGTTCAGCCCCAGGGTGATGCCGGTGATCCCCGCCGTCAGGCGCACGACCCACAACGCCAGGAAGCCCAGCAGGGTGTTGCACAGCAGCTTCAGCGCCAACCGCAGGGGTGTGCGGAACACCCGGATCAGGGCGATGAGGAAGAAGCCGCCCAGCAGGACGGCGATGACAGTTTGACTCAGGTCCATAGAGTATCCCCCTCCAGTTGGGCGGCTGCCGTGGGCTCCGGTTCCCGGGCTTTGATGGCCCGGATGAGATAGTTGCACCGGGCCTTGACAGCGCTGATTTGATAGACGCAGGACTCCACCAGCTCCGGGTCCAGAGCTTGGTCGAACCGGCGGTAGGCCAGAGACAGCTCCTCCTGGGCCTCCTGCAATTCGGCTTTCAGGGCCAGCAGCTCGGGATCGGACTTTGTCTTTTTGGAAAAAATGGATTTCATGGATGTCCCTCCCAGTGATACAGCTTATGGGGAGTTTGGACAAATATGCCAGTTTTTATACAACGGGAGGAAGCACCATGCTGACGGAACAGGAACGGTATATGCGGGAAGCCCTGGCCCTGGCCCGGGAGGCCGCGGCGGCGGGGGAGGTGCCTGTTGGCTGCGTCATCGTCCGGGAGGGCGAGATCGTGGGCCGGGGCCGGAACCGCCGGGAGGAGAAGCAGGCCACCGCCTCACACGCGGAGATGGAGGCCATCGCCCAGGCCAACCGGCGCCTCGGCACCTGGCGGCTGGATGACTGCGAGCTGTATGTCACCCTGGAGCCCTGCCCCATGTGCGCCGGGGCCATCCTGAACGCCCGGGTCCGGCGGGTGTGGTACGGCGCCCGGGATGAGGCTATGGGGGCCTGCGGCGGCGTGACAAATCTGTTCATGGAGCAATTCCCCAACCGGCCCGCCCTGGTGGGCGGCGTTCTGGCGGAGGAGTGCCGGACAGTGCTGGCGGATTTTTTCGCGAGCCTCCGGCGGGACAGGTAAGTTGACATAAAAAATATCCGTGATTTAAGACTTTTGTAACAATTGGTGCTGGTTTGGTTAACAACTCTCCTGTATCTTAATACTTGCAAGAGACAAAACTTCTTTTCATCCAATCTTCCAAAAAATAGCCAACAAGCCAACCGAAAGGTTGGCTTGTTGGCTATTTTTTGGAAGCCTTCCCATTTCAGCCCTGTGGGCTGAAATGGGCCCGGCGCTTTGCGCCGGGTTTGATTGAAAAGAAAGGGGAACCCGCTAAGGTTCCCCTTTCAAACTATCCCTTCCTTGCGATAACTTGAGGCGTTCCGCGTCGATATATTTTTGCTGCTGTATGTCCGAAAATTCCTCAAATCATGCTGCTTTTGTTAAAATTTTCAGCACCGTTACAGCCGAATCCTGCCGAAAAACAGGTGGCGTTCATGCCTCGCCTGTGCTATGATGGGCTTCACAGTCCCCGGCGGGGCGGCACAGCCGCAGCAGCAAAAAGCCCAGCAGGGTCAGGGCGCCGCCCAGATACAGCAGGGTGGAGGAGATGCCGGCGGCGCCGTCGGTCAGGGCCGCCAGGCTCAATACCACGGCGGCCCCTGTGTACAGGGCGAACCGCCGGGTGCGTCCGGCGCCGAAGGCGAAGGAGGACAGCCGGTAGAAGCCCAGGGTCAGAAAGACCAGGGCCAGCAGCTCCACATAATAGGCTTCGAGAGCGGGGTCAACGGAATCCACCCGGTAGACCAGCACCAGCCGCACCACCAGCGCCGCCGGGGCGATGAGCAGCAGGGTCCCGTTCGCGGCGCGGCCCTCCCGGGGGCGGCAGGACAGCACGGACAGGAACAGCCCCCCGGCGGAGGCCAGGGACAGCAGGCCCATCAAAAGCAGCGCTTTCTGGGAAAAAGCGGGGCCGGGGATGTAAGTTTCCATGGCGGCGGAGAGCACGTAGGCGTCCTCCAGACTGGGGCCGCCGAGCGTGATGCCGAAGCCGCCCACCAGGTCCAGCAGCCCGGACAGGGCGATCAGCAGCACGCCCATCACCGGCAGCGTCAGCAGCCGGGTGTCGGTGGTGGCAAAATCCTGGGGGAAGGCGGGGCCGGGGTCGGCCTCTTTCGGCAGCTTCCACACCAGCACGCAGAGCGCGGCTGCCAGTACCGCCAGCAATACCACCAGCGCCAGGCCGGGGACATTGCCTGGGATGGGAAGGCCGGTGTCCGGCTCAAAGCCGGTGCGGTTCTGCAAGAGCCGCAGAAGGAAAGCCACGGCGCCGCCCAGGACGGACAGCGCGGGCAGAATGAGATGCTTTTTCAAGTCAAAGGCTCCTTTCGGAAGCGGATTCGTTGGAAATACGAGTATCAGTATAGCACGGCCCCGGGCGTTTGTCCATGCCGGGCCGCATTTTCCGCCGGGACGGCGCATAGAGTGGAGGGACAACCTGTGCAAAGGAGGAGACCCATGAAACGAGGTGTCAGGGAGAGCGTCGCCGTGTCGGCGGTGCTGTTGGCGGCGCTGTTCATCCTGCCGCTGCTGGTCATCGTGCCCTTCCGCTCGGAGTTGCTCACCCGGGAGCCGGCCATGGATGAGACGGAGGGGGAGCCCTTTGTCAGCGGGGACCTGGACAGCCGGACGGTTCTGAAGGTGAAAAACGGCGATACCGTGGAGGAGATAGACCTGGGCACCTACCTGGTGGGCGTGGTGCGGGCGGAGATGCCCGCCTCCTTTGAGGAGGAGGCCCTGAAAGCCCAGGCGGTGGCCGCCCGGACCTATACCATCTATAAAATACAGACCGGCGGCAACCACGCAGACGAGGCGGACATCTGCACGGATTCCACCTGCTGCCAGGCCTACATCAGCGAGGAACGGGCCAAGGCCAACTGGGGCGAAAATGCCAATACCTACGAGAAAAAGGTGGAAAACGCCGTGACTTCCACCGACGGCGAGACCATTCTCTACGGCGGTGTGCCCATTCTGGCGGTGTTCCACTCCTCCTCCGCCGGGCTGACCCGGGCGGCGGGACAGGTGTGGCTGAACGACCTGCCCTACCTCCAGGCGGTGGATTCCCCGGAGGAGGGGGACGCCATCCCCAACTATTACAGCCGGGCGGAATTCACGGCGGCGGAGGCCAGGGAGAAGCTGCTGGCGGCCTTCCCAGAGGCGGACCTCTCCGGCCCGGTGTCGGGCTGGCTGAAAAATGCCGTCACCGACAGCGCCGGCAGCGTGGAGACGGTGGAGGTGGGCGGCGTCACGGTGAAGGGCACCCAGGTGCGGGCGGCCCTGGGGCTCCGCTCCGCCTGCTTTGAGTGGGAGGCGCAGGGAGAGAAGCTGGTATTCTACGTCACCGGCTACGGCCACGGCGTGGGCCTGAGCCAGTACGGGGCCAACCGGATGGCCGCCGGCGGCGCGGACTACAAGGAGATCCTGACCCACTATTATACCGGCGTCACGGTGGAGCCTTACCTGCCCGGATGACAGGCGCATCAGGCTTTACAAAGACTGCGAAAATGTGATAAAATAAACTGTTCAGAGTGGGAGGAAAGGGGGCTGCGGAAAATGAAGAAACGGAGATGGGCGGCGCTGGTGCTGTGCCTGCTGCTGGTGTTTCAGACCGCGGCCCTGCCGGCGGACGCCGCGGAGAGCGTCTATTTTGTGGCGGCGGGCAACGAGGTGCTGCCCCTGTCCGACGACACCATGCCCTTCTGGTCCGGCGGCTACCTGTACATCGCGGCGTCGACTTTCAGCGGAACCAGCCGGAAGGCCCTGGGCGTTTCCTACATGGGCTCCGGCCAGACGGCAGTGCTGTATAACAACAGCGGCGACCGTTCCCTGATCTTTGACCTGGACAAAGACTATACCCAGGACAGAGAGGGCAATATCAGCTATCCCGGCGCCCTCCGGCGGGGCGGCGTGGTGTTCGTGCCGGCCTATCTGGTGGCCAGGTATTTCAATCTGCTGTATTCCGTGCTGGACGTGGAAAACGGCTATCTGGTGTGGATCCGCCAGCCCAGCTTCAATATGACGGACAAGCAGTTCGCTAATGCCGCGGAGTATCCCTGCGCCATCAGCTACGCGGAGTACATCAAGAAGAAAAAGACATCGTCGGGCACGTCCGCCGTGGAGGACCCCACAGGCACGGAGATCGACGGCAAAAGCGTGTACCTGTGCCTTGAGGCGGGTGACGGTACGGAGGCCCTGCTGGACGCGCTGGATGACTATGAGGCCCAGGCAGCCTTCTTCTGCACGCCGGAGTTTTTGGAGAGCCGGGGCGGTCTGCTGCGCCGGATGACCGCCACGGGAAACAGCATCGGTATTCTGGTGGATGCCGCGGACGAAACGCGCACAGTGGAGGAACAGCTGGCCGCCGGAAGCCGTGCGCTGGAGCGGGCCACCTGCGGCGGCACGCGGCTGGCCATGGTCCGCAATGGGAAAGACGAGGACCTTCAGGCGGCCCAGGCGGCGGGGTACCGCTGCGTGCAGCCGTCGCTGGACCGGTCGGCCTATGAGCTGAAGACGGCCTCCAACGCCAGGAGCCTGCTCCAGAGGGTGTCCGCGTTCCGGGGCAATATCAGCGTCTGGCTGGGAGACACCGCCGCCGGCGCGGGGCTGCGGGCTTTTTTGAATGCCATCGAGAATGCCGACGGCCGGTGCCTTGCGCTGACGGAGACTTCGTGACGACTATTTACAGAATATTCAACATCCCGCCCGGTCAGCGGGTATAATGGAAAGTGCAAAAACAGTGAAACTTTGGAGGGATTGCCATGGGCCGCAACATTTTGGTGGTAGAGGATGACCGCAATATTTCCGATCTGATCCACATGTATCTGGTGAAGGAGGGCTTCGACGTCCGCATCGCCGGAGACGGCGGGAAGGCCATCGAGGAATTTCAAAAAGAGGTGCCGGATCTGATTTTGCTGGACATCATGCTGCCCGTCATGGACGGCTGGGCGGTGTGCGCCAAGATCCGGGAGACCAGCAAGGTGCCCATCATCATGCTCACCGCCAAGAGCGAGGTGTTCGACCGCATCCAGGGCCTGGAGATGGGCGCGGATGACTACATCGTCAAGCCCTTTGAGATGAAGGAGCTCATCGCCCGCATCAACGCTGTCCTGCGGCGGACGGAGATCCCCAACGACACCAGCAAGCGGCTGACCTTCGACAAGCTGGTCATCGACCTGGACTCCTACGAGCTGATCGTGGACGGGAAAAAGGTGGATACGCCGCCTAAGGAGCTGGAGCTTTTGTACCATCTGGCTTCCACCCCCAACCGGGTCTACACCCGCAACCAGCTGCTGGACGAGGTGTGGGGCTTCGACTACTTCGGCGACAGCCGGACCGTGGACGTCCACATCAAGCGCCTGCGGGAAAAGGTGGAGAATGTCTCCGACCAGTGGGCGCTGAAAACGGTGTGGGGCGTCGGCTATAAATTCGAGCTGGTGGGCGCCAAGCAGACGGAGAAGGCGGAAGTTTGAAACAACGTAATAATCGGGGAAGCCCGAAAAAGGGCGCAAAAACAGAACCGCAGGCACTGCGGCAAAAGTAA
>NZ_JAFBIS010000039.1 GCF_021531435.1 Oscillibacter valericigenes | reverse complement strand
ATGAGGGTCACTTTGTCCAATTCCAGGTGCTTTTTCAGGATGTCCTCCAGCCGCCCATCCTCCTGGTGGATTTTCATCTTTCCGCCCTCGTCCAGTTCCATGACGAACACCGTGATGCTGGACAAAATGTTGGGGTGGACGGTGAACTTGTCCCGGTCCACCATGGTGAACACCGTGTCCAGATGCATGAAGGACCGGGTCTTGGGGATGTTGAAGGCCAGCACCTTCTGGAAGGTGCCGTCGTAAGAGAGAATGGTCTCCGCCAGGGTGTCGATGGAGTCCTCCCGGGTGCGCTGGGAGATGCCCACCGCCAGCACCTTAGGCGACAGCACCAGAATGTCGCCGCCCTCCAGAGAGGACGTCTCGCCCCGGTCGTACCACCGGGGCACGTTTTTGTATTTGGGGTGGTACTCAAAGATGAATTTGCCGAACAGGGTCTCCCGGTTCCGGGTGGCGGTGTGCATTTTGTGGAGGGACACGCCGGTGCCGATGGTGGCGAAGGGGTCCCGGGTGAAATACAGGTTGGGCAGAGGGTCCACCGCGAAGGGATAATCGTCCTCCACAGCGGAGAGGTAGTCGCCTAAACGTCCGCCCGCCGCCCGAAGCGCACTCTTGCGGACGCCCGCCATCATGGCGGACACCATCTCCCGGTCGGACATAGCTCCCAGGTACTCCTCCAGCATGTCCCGCGTCCTGGCGTCCGTCACGCCGGACTCCTCCAGGAACTGCCGCAGGAAGTCCTGCCGCACCTCCGGGCCGGTGAGGGATTCCGCCACCAGGTCGGCGAGGTACACCACCTCCACGCCCTGGGCGCGCAGGCAGTCGGCAAAGGCGTCGTGCTCCCTCTGGGCCTCTTTCAGATAGGGGATGTCGTCGAACAGCAGCCGTTCCAGATATTCCGGCATCAGATTTTCCAGCTCTCCGCCGGGACGGTGCAGCAGCACCCGCCGCAGACGCCCGATCTCGGAGGTATTATGGATCGCCGTCTCCAATAAAGCTCACTCCTTTTCAGGGTCAAAATGGGTTCCTGAATAGGGTTTCTGGATTTTGGCATTTCATGCATGGCGGCGCAAAAAAAGAACAGACCGAAGCCTGTTCTTTGCTTATTCCATCACTTCAAAGGTCCCCGCGATCTGCTCCAGCCGGACGCCGAAGCCCTCGGCGGCCTCCGCCGGGTACTCCCAGGAGATGACGTAGACCGTGCCGGCCCCCTCCGCCAGCATGAAGGACAGGTGATCGCCGTCCTCGTCCACGCCGGTCAACGGATCGCCCAGCTCGCCGCCCAGCAGGTCCTCGAACACATAGTCCTCGTCCAGCAGAAATAAATCCCGGGCCTCCGTGACCGTTTTTCCCGCGTAGTGAGACACCGTCAGCTCCACGTCGTCGTTGAGAACGCTCTCCCAGCTCTCCTCCGGGATGCCGTCATCCACCCGCTTCTCCAGCCGCCAGCCCTCGTCCGGGATATAGATGGAGTAGCCCTGGCCGGTGTACAGGGTGGCGGAGACCATCTCCGTCTCCCCCTCCACGGAAAACGCCAGGTCCATCCGCTCCGCCCGGCCCAGCTCTTCCGCCGTGGGAGCACGGTCCGGGGCGGCCTCCGCGGTGCTTTCCTCCTGGGGAGCGGGCGCGATCTGGGCGGTGGGCGCGGCCGTCTGCCGCCCGCAGCCCGTCAGGGACAGCGCCAGCAGCAGCGCAATTGCCAAATGATGTTTTTTCATCGAACAAAACCCCCTTTATCCTATTGGACGGTAGTCTGCCCGGAAAAGTTGCAAAAAAATCAGAAGAGGGGCAAAGGCCCCTCTTCTGAAAACGGTCAGGAATTGTGCTTGCCCAGGTACGCCTCTTTCACCTTGTCGTTGGCCAGCAGCTCCGCGCCGGTGCCGGACATGGTGATGTTGCCCGTCTCCAGCACGTAGGCAAGGTCGGCGATCTTCAGGGCCATGTTCGCGTTCTGCTCGATCAGCAGCACCGTCACGCCCTGGCGGTTGATCTCCTGGATGATCTTGAAGATGTCCTGCACCACCAGCGGGGCAAGGCCCAGGGAGGGCTCATCCAGCATCATCAGCTTCGGGCGGGACATCAGCGCCCGGCCCACGGCCAGCATCTGCTGCTCGCCGCCGGACAGCGTGCCCGCCAGCTGCCAGGAGCGCTCCTGGAGCCGGGGGAACAGCTCATAGACCCACTGGATGTCCTTCTCGATGCCGTCCTTGTCCTTGCGGAGGTAGGCGCCGATCTTCAGGTTCTCCAGCACCGTCAGGTCAGCAAAGACCCGCCGTCCCTCGGGGCTCATGGCGATACCGGCGCTGATGATCTTGTCAATGGACTTGCCCAGCAGCTCCTCGCCGTTCCACTGGATGGAGCCGCTGTGGGCCTTCACCAGGCCGGAGATGGTCCGCAGGGTGGTGGACTTACCGGCGCCGTTGGCGCCGATGAGGGTGACGATCTTGCCGTCGGGCACCTCCAGGGAGATGCCCCGCAGGGCCTGGATGCCGCCGTAATTCACATGCAGATTCTCGATTTTAAGCATCGTCGGCCACCCCCAGGTACGCGTCGATGACGCGCTGATTGTTCTGGATCTCCGCCGGCGTGCCCTGGGCGATCAGCTTGCCGAAGTCCAGCACGTAGATGCGGTCGGAGATGTCCATGACCAGATTCATGTGGTGCTCAATGAGGAAGATCGTCAGCTTGAACCGGTCCCGGATCTCGCCGATGAAGGCGGTCAGCTCATCGGTCTCCTGGGGGTTCATGCCCGCCGCCGGTTCGTCCAGCAGCAGCAGGCTCGGCTCCGCCGCCAGTGCCCGGGCGATCTCCAGGCGGCGCTGCTTGCCGTAGGGCAGGGAGGTCGCCAGCTCGTCCTTCACGTCGTAGAGGCCCACGATTTTCAAGAGTTCCTCCACATGCTGGCGCTGCTGCTGCTCCTCCTTCCGGTTCAGGCGGAAGGTGGCGGAGAACACGTTGCTGGTGGCCCGGCAGTGCTTGGCGATCAGCACGTTGTTGAACACCGTCTGGGATTTCCACAGGCGGATGTTCTGGAAGGTACGGGCCATGCCCAGCTTCGTAATTTTATCGGGGGTGGGAGAGAGCACCTGGGTGTACTCCCCGTTGTGCTCGCCCTTGTAGAGCTTCTTCATCTTGCCCTGGGGATGGTTCTCCACGATCTTCTCCCCGTTGAACCAGACCGCGCCGTTGGTGGGCTGGTACACGCCGGTGATGACGTTGAAGGCGGTGGTCTTGCCAGCGCCGTTGGGTCCGATGAGGGCCACGATCTCGCCCTCGTTGATCTCCAGGTTCAGGTTATCCACAGCCACCACGCCGCCGAACTGCATGGTGGCGTTTTCCACTTTCAGTACGTTCTTGCTCATTTGCCGGCAGCCTCCTTCTTGCGCTTTTTAGGACGTCTGTCCAGCAGGTCCGGCAGCTCCTTGTCGCCCATGATGCCCTTGCGGAAGAACAGCACGATGACCATGATGATGACGGACAGCACCACCATGCGGAAGCCGTTCTTGAAGATGCCGGGGGCGTTGATGCCAAGGAACTTGCCGGCGTCCAGGCCCCGCAGCAGCCACTCGGAGGAGAAGATATACAGGAAGCTGGCCAGAATGGAGCCGGTGATGGAGCCGATGCCGCCGATGACCACGATCAGCAAAATCTCGTAGGTCAGGGTGCTCTTGAAGGGCGCCGCCGCGATGGTGCCCATATACATCGCCATCATGCCGCCGCCGATGCCCGCGAAGAAGGAGCTGATGATGAAGGCCATCCGCTTGTGCTTGGCCAGGTTGATGCCCATGGCCTCCGCCGCCACCTCGTCGTCCCGGATGGCCCGGAATGCCCGGCCGTAGGTGGAGGTGATGAGCAGCAGGATGATGGCGATCATCAGTCCCGCCAGCACCACGTAGGGCGTGGCGTGGGAGAAGGCGGGATAGCTTTTCAGCAGGTTGGAGCCGTTGGTGATGGGGCCCAGGGCATTCCACTGGAAGAAGGCCCGCAGGATCTCGGCAAAGCCCAACGTGGCAATGGCCAGGTAGTCGCTTTTCAGCCGCAGCACCGGCAATCCGATGAGGTAGGCCATGAGGGCCGCCAGGATGCCGCCCACCAGCAGGGCCAGCAGCATGCCCACCACGGTGCCCACATTGTCCCCCAGGAACCCGGCGAAAATTTCGGGCAGGGAGAACTTGATGGCGCCGCCGTCGAAGTACTGGTACACGCCGGGGCGCTTGTCAACGGGGATGGTCAGCACGCCGTAGGCATAGGCGCCCAGCAGCATGAAGCCCGCCTGACCCAGGGAGAACAGGCCGGTGAAGCCGTTCAGGAGGTTCATGGACACGGCCACCAGGGAGTAGACCGTGGCCTTTTTGATGACCGTCACTACGATGTGGTAGCTGGGGAGGGTCAGGTCCACGACGACGCAGGCCGCCAGCAGGACCAACAGCACCGCCGCCGTGAAGATGGTTTTCTTCTTTGTCATTGACATCTTCCGCACCTCCTTACACCTTGTCGGTGACCTTCTCACCGAACAGGCCGGTGGGCTTGACGCACAGGACCACGATCAGCAGGGCGAAGGTGAAGGCGTCGGAGAAGGTGGTGTAGCCCAGGCCCTTGATGATCTCCTCGCAAAGGCCGATGATGAAGGCGCCCACCACCGCGCCGGGGATGGAGCCGATGCCGCCGAACACCGCCGCCACGAAAGCCTTGAGGCCCGGCATGCCGCCGGAGGTGATGGCCACGGAGGGGTAGTTGGTGAAGTACAGCATGGCGCCCACCGCCGCCAGGAAGGAGCCGATGACGAAGGTCATGGAGATGACGGCGTTGATCTTGATGCCCATGAGCTGGGCGGTCTCAAAGTCCTTGGCCGCCGCCCGCATGGCCATGCCGATCTTGGTGTGGTTGATGAGATACACCAGGACGAACACCAGCGCGATGGTCAGGATGGGGGTGATGAGGGTGACCCGCTTGGTGGAGGCGCCCAGAATGGTGATGTTCTCGGAGATCCAGGGGATGGGGTTGGTGACGGGCTGGGGCACGCCGCCGGTGATGTAGAACGCCAGGTTCTGAATGAGGTAGCTGACGCCGATGGCTGAGATCATAACGGACATTCTGGGGGCGGAGCGCAGGGGCTTGTAGGCCACCCGCTCGATGGTGAAGCCCAGGATGACCGTGGCGATCAGCACCAGGGGCAGCGCGATATAGAAGGGCAGGGCGGTGGTGGAGTAGACCATGACCAGGCCGGCCACCATGAATACATCGCCATGGGCGAAGTTGATCAGGCGCAGAATGCCGTAGACCAGCGTGTAGCCGATAGCAATCAGCGCGTACTGACCGCCAACGGAGATACCGTTGAGCAGATACGGAAACAATCCTTGCATGAGGAAACCTCCTGTGGTTTTTCTGATGGACTGGGTCGTCTCGAAAAAACAGCCTGTGCCGCTCTTTCGAGGCGGCCCAGCAAAACGACGAAAAAAGGGGATGGCGAGCGGGCTCGCCGCCATCCCCTTTTGCGCTGTTTGCGGATCAGCCGACGGTCTGGACCTTCACGAAGTCCCAGGCGCCGGTCTCGGTGTTGGCGGTCTTGATGAAGGCGGAGTCGCGGACAGCGTCGCCGATGTCGTCGAACTTGATCAGGCCGGACACGCCCTCATAGGAGACGTTGGGCAGAGCCTCCAGCACGGCCTTGGGCTCGGTGCTGCCGGCGGCCTTCAGGGCCTCCAGAGCGGTGAAGTAGGCGTCATAGCCCATGGCGGTGACAGCCGCGATCATGTCGTTGCCGCCGTTGTTGGTCTTGGCGTCGGCGTTGGCGTTGATCCACTCCTTGATGCCGGAGTCGAAAGCCTCATTGCCGCCCTCCTGATAGAAGGTGGTGACGAAGGCGCTGATGTTCTTGCCCTTGGCAGACTCGATGACCTTGTTGGAGTCCCAGGTGTCGGAGCCCAGCAGGGCGCCGTCAAAGCCCTGGGCGTCGGCGGCCTCCACGATCAGCTGGGCATAGTTGATGGAGACGGGGGCGAAGATGACGCCGGCGCCGGCGCTCTTGGCGTTGTTGATGTAGGACACGAAGTTGGCGGTGCCCTCGGGGAAGCTCTCAGCCACCACGGTGCCGCCCAGGTCCTCGAAGGCCTCGGTGAAGTAGTAGACCAGGCCCTGGTCATAGTCGCTGCCCAGCATGCCCAGGACGTAGGCGGTGCTCACGCCCAGCTCGTTGTAGGCATAGTTGGCCAGAACGGTGCCCTGGAAGGGGTCCAGGAAGCAGATGCGGAAGTAGACGGAGCAGTCGGACGTGACCTGGGGGTTGGTGCAGGTGACGCCGATGGCGGGGATGCCGGCCTCTTCAAAGATGGCGCCGCCGGCCATGGACACACCGGAGCCGTAGGAGCCCAGCACCACGCTGACACCGCGGTTCACCAGCTCGGAGGCGGCGGAGGGGCCGTTCTCGGCGGTGGTGCGGTTATCCACGATCTCCAACTGGACGTCGTAGGTCTCGCCGCCGATCTCCACGGTGGGCTGCACGTAGTTGGCGTACTGCATGCCCAGGATCTCCTGCTTGCCGCCGGCGCCGTTGTCGCCGGTCTGGGGCTCGAACACGCCGATCTTGACGACCTTGTTGCCGGAATCGCCGGAAGAAGCCTGGCCGGAGCCGGAGCTGCTGCCGCCGCAGGCCACCAGGCTCAGGGCCATGACCAGCGCCAGCACAAGCGCGAACAGTTTTTTCATTCTTTTCATCCTCCTGTTTGATGGGATGGCGGTCCATCCCTTATATGCAAAGCATTTTACGTGTTTTCCACAGCTATTGCAAGGTCAATCCTACACAGAAAATCCGCCCCGTTTTTCCGGTTTTTCAAGGGGAGATTTCCCGTTTTCATCAACGTTTGTCCTTATGCTGTGGACAGTTTCGGTCCGCAGGGTGTTTTCGCAAAATAACAGTCCGTGAATCGCGGACATTCGTTTTCGTGATTTTGCCGAACCGGGCCCTGAAAAATTTACGCCTCCGGGGTCTGGGGCAGCTCCTTGTGCCCCTCCATCACGGACAGGAACGCCTCCCGCTCCATGGTCTCATGCTCCAGCAGGTAGGACGCCACGGCGTTCAGCTTCTCCCGCCGCTCCGTCAGCAGCTCCTCGCAGCGGCGGTAGGCCTCGTCCACCACCCGGCGGACCTCCTCGTCGATCTGGGCGGCCACGGCCTCGGAATAGCTGCGGCCCTGGCTCATGGTGCGGCCGATGAACACCTCGTCATGGCCGGACTCGAAGGAGACGGTGCCCAGCTTCTCGCTCATGCCGTAGGAGGCCACCATCTTCCGGGCGATGGAGGTGGCCCGCTGGATGTCGTTGCTGGCTCCGGTGGAGATGTCGCCCAGGCACAGCTGCTCGGCCACCCGGCCGCCCAGCAGGGCCACGATCTCGTCCTCCATATACTTTTTGGAGAGGTAGGAGCGGTCCTCCTCCGGCAGGGAGATGGTCATGCCGCCCGCCTGCCCACGGGGGACAATGGTGATCTGGCTCACCGGGTCCTGGTTCGGTAGGGCGTGCATCACCACGGCGTGGCCCGCCTCGTGGTAGGCCGTCAGCTCCCGCTCATGGGGCGGGATGACCCGGCTCTTCTTCTCCGGGCCTGCGATGACCTTGATCTCCGCCTCTTTCAGGTCGCCCATGGTGATGAACTTCCGGCCCTTCCGGGCGGCCAGCAGAGCGCCCTCGTTGATAAGGTTCTCCAGGTCCGCGCCGGTGAAGCCGGCGGTTCCCTGGGCCAGCTTCCGGAGGTCCACATCCTCCGCCAGAGGCTTCCCCTTGGCGTGGACTTTCAGAATTTCCTCCCGGCCGCGGATGTCCGGCAGTCCCACGTAGATTTGGCGGTCGAACCGTCCCGGCCGCAGCAGGGCGGGGTCCAGGACGTCCGCCCGGTTGGTGGCCGCCAGAACGACGACGCCCTCGTTGGCGGCGAAGCCGTCCATCTCCACCAGCAGCTGGTTCAGGGTCTGCTCCCGCTCGTCGTGGCCACCGCCAAGGCCCGTGCCCCGCTGACGGCCCACGGCGTCGATCTCGTCGATGAATACGATGGCGGGGGAGGTCTTTTTCGCCTGCTCAAACAGGTCCCGGACGCGGCTGGCGCCCACGCCCACGTACAGCTCCACGAAGTCGGAGCCGGAGATGGAGAGGAAGCCCACCCCGGCTTCCCCGGCCACGGCCTTGGCCAGCAGCGTCTTGCCGGTGCCCGGAGGTCCCACCAGCAGCACGCCCTTGGGGATGCGGGCGCCCAGGGTCATAAACCGCTTGGGGTCCTTCAGGAACTCCACGATCTCCTGAAGCTCCTCCTTTTCCTCGTCGGCGCCGGCCACATCGTCAAAGGTGACCTTTTTGTCCTTCTCGCTGAGGCCCCGGGTGCGGGCCGCGCCGAATTTCGCCATGCGGTCAGGCCCCATGCCGCCCTGGGCCCGGGCGATGAGGAAGTACCACATCAGCCCCAGCACCACGGCCATCAGGATCCAGGGAAGGAGAATTTCCAGCCAGTTTGTGGTCTCCGGCGGCGGATAGTCGTAGTCCTTGATGATGCCCTTGGCGTCCTGGGCCTCGATGAGCTCATGGAAGTCCCGGTAGAACACGTCGAAGTCATAGACCTGATACCGGACGGTCTTGCTGCCGCTCAGCTCCCGGTAGAGGTCCAGCTCCAGCGTGTGCTGGTCGGTGAAGCGGAAGGACTCCACATTCTCCTGCTCGAACTGCTGCCGGACCTCGGCATAGCTCACCCGGCCCTCCTGACCGTTCAGCTGCCAGATCCAGCTCATGCACAGGCAGATCACCAGCGCCAGGAACAGGAAGCTCAAATTGGATGTGCGATTCTGCTTTGTCAAGACATTCCCTCCTTTGGGAACTCAATTATTTACTGTTCGGAATAGACCTCCGGCTTCAAAACGCCGATGTAGGGCACGTTCCGGTACTGCTGGCAGTAGTCCAATCCATAGCCCTTCCCACAGGGCAAGCCCGGTGGGAGCCCTTTCATCAAATTCGAATGACCCGAAATGAATCCGGGTCATTCCGAGGTTTTGCTCCGCAAAACGCTCGTACGCCGTGACCGGCGGCGGCGCTTTGCGCCGTCTGTGGCGGGCTATGGCTTTTAAGCCCCGGCGTAAACCTCCGGCTTCAAAACGCCGATGTAGGGCACGTTCCGGTACTGCTGGCAGTAGTCCAATCCATAGCCCACCACGAACTCGTTGGGCACCACGAAGCCAGCCAGGTCGGCGGTGATGGCCTTCTCCCGGCGGGAGGGCTTATCCAGCAGGGTCACGATGGTGATGGAGGCGGCGCCCTTGGTCATGAAGTAGTCCTTCAAAAAGGCCAGGGTGTTGCCGGAGTCCAGGATGTCCTCCACGATGATGAGGTGGCGGCCGGTGATGTCCTGCTGGATGTCGTGGTTGATCTTCACCCGGCCGGAGGACGCGGTGGCGTTCTCGTAGGAGCTGACGGCGATGAACTCCACATCGCTTTTCAGCTGGCAGGCACGGACCAAATCCGCCATGAACACGAAAGAGCCTTTCAGCACGCTGAGGAACAGCGGATTCTTGCCCTGGAACTTGTCATACAGCGCCTCGCCCATCTCCTGGATGCGGGCTTTCAGCTCCTCCTCCGTCACCAGGACCTTCAGAATGTCCTTTTCCATCTCACTTCTCATGTTGTTTCTCCTCTGTCTTTTTGTAAAATTTTACAAACACCGTCTGTCCGCCGGGACAGGGTGCGAAATCCGGTTGTACGCCGAACACCGGGTCGGCGGCGTGGGCCTCCCCCACCCGCAGCACCGGAATGGCGTCCCGCTCCTCCGGGGTCAGGCCCCGCTCGGCGCAGAGCCGCTTGAAACTCCTCGGCCCCCGGCTGCCGGGCAGCCGCAGCCAGTCAGACGGACGCCAGGGCGTGACGGTCAGGACCGCGCCTTCGGGCAGCGACAGGGGCAGCGCGCCGGGGGCGTCCTCCCCGGAAAGGCGCACCGCCGTTTCCCGGAACACCACGGTGTCCCCCACCGCGATAGGCTGTTCCCCGGTCCGGGCGGGCCGCCGGGTAATTTCCAGGGAGTATTTCTTCCGCCGGGCCGTCATGCCGTAGGGCAGGGACACTTCCCTTTCCTCTGTCCGGCCCCGGGCCAGGTCCAGCACCGCCAGCACATGGGCGGCGGTCAGGTCCCTCCGGTGTCCGCCGGTCTGGGCCAGCAATTGCAGCACCGCCCGCTCGGCCACCGCCTGGGGCACATCGGTGAGCATCAGGCAGGGCACGGACACGCCGTCCGGCAGCTCCTTCACCTGGTTCATCAGGCCCCGGGCCATGGACTCCAGCGCGTCGCTCTCCTCCCGCAAAATCGCGGAAGTCCGGGCGATGTTTTCCGCGCACTTGGGGTTGAGCTGCCGCAGCACCGGCATCACCGTGCTCCGCAGGGCGTTCCGGGCGGCGGCGCCGGGGTCTGAATTGGTGGAGTCCTCCACATGGGGAATGTCATGGGCAGCGGCGTAGGCCGCCAGCTCCGCCCTGGGGATGCGCAGAAACGGGCGGCAGATGTTCCCCCGCACCTGGGGGATGCCCGCCAGCCCCGCCGACCCGGTGCCCCGGATAAGGTTTAAAAGCACCGTTTCGGCGTTGTCGTCGGCGTGGTGGGCGGTGAGGATGGCGTCATAGCCGCCGTCCTCCGCCGCCTTGTTCAAAAACTCATACCGCAGCCGCCGGGCGGCCTCCTCGGTGGAGAGGCCCTCCCGCTCCGCCAGGGCGCGGGTGTCGCCGCTGCCGGCGGCAAAGGGGATGCGGCGCTTGCCGCAGTAGTCCCGGACGAACGCTTCGTCCCGGTCGGCCTCCGCGCCCCGCAATTGGTGGTTGAAGTGGGCGGCGCCCACGGAAAAGTCCGGCTGACGGGTCATATAGTCCAGCAAACACATGGAGTCCAGCCCGCCGGAGACAGCGCACATCACCCGGCCCCCGTGGGGGAACCGGCGGCCCAGGAACTCCGCTGCCGCAGCCAGCTCATTCATCGTCGTCATAGCGGTTATCCAGGGTGGAGAACTGGGTGTACTCGGGCATCCACCGCAGCTCTACCTTGCCGGTCTCGCCGTGGCGGTTCTTCGCCACGATGCACTCGGCAATGTTGTGCTTTTCGGAGTCCTCATTATAATAGTCGTCCCGGTACAAAAACAGAACGATGTCCGCGTCCTGCTCGATGGCGCCGGATTCACGGAGGTCCGACAGCATGGGCCGCTTGTCGTCCCGCTTCTCGTTGGCACGGGAGAGCTGGCTCAGGCAGATGACCGGGACGTTCAGCTCCTTGGCCATGATCTTCAGCATACGGGACATATCGGAAACCACCTGCTGGCGGTTCTCGCCGCCCCGGGTCTGTCCGCCGGCGGAGGTCATCAACTGCAGGTAGTCGATGACCACCAGGCCCAGGTTGTCCAGGCGGCGGCACTTGGCGTTCATGTCCGCCACGGACAGCATGGGGTTGTCGTCGATGCGGATGTCCACCTTGTTCAAAACGGTGGCGGCGCCGGCGATCTTCTCCCAGTCGGTCTCCCGCAGGGCGCCGGTCTTGAGGCGGTTGTTCTCCACCAGCGCCTCGGAGCTTAAAAGCCGGGTGGCCAGCTGCTCCCGGGACATTTCCAGGGAGAACACCGCCACGGTCTTTTTGGAGTTTTTCGCCACGTTCAGCGCCACGTTCAGGGCAAAGGACGTCTTGCCCATGCCGGGACGGGCGGCCAGCAGAATGAGGTCGGACTTGTTCAATCCGGTGATTTTGTTGTCCACGGCGGAGAGGCCGGTGGAGAGGCCCGGCAGGTGGTTCTCGCTCTCGCTCATCTCGCTGAGGCGGTCCAGCACGTCCGGCAGCACCTGCCGCAGGGGCACCATGTCCTGGGCGCTCTGGCCCCGGCGGATGGCGTACACCTTCTGCTCGGCGGCCTCCAGGATGTCGGCGGCCTCGCCCACGCCCTCCTGGACCATGGCGGTGATGTCCGCCGCGGCCTGGGCCACGCCCCGGAGCAGGGCCTTGTCCCGGACGATGGCGGCATACTCCATCACGTTGGCGCTGGTGGGGGTGATCTCCATCAGCTGGGCCAGGTAGGAGCGGGTGGTCTGGTCGTCGTAGATGCCGGCTTTCTGCATCTCCTCGCAGACGGTGATGCCGTCGATGGGCTTGGCGTAGGTGAACATGGAGTAGATGGTCTCGAAGATCTCCCGGTTCTGCCGCAGGTAGAAGTCCGAGGGACGGAGCTTGTCCATCACGTCCTTGACGCAGTCGGAGTCGATGAGCATGGAGCCCAAAACCGCCTGTTCGCCCTCCAGGGAGTGGGGCATCTGACGGAGCAGCAGGTCTTCCATTGCCATAAGGGGGGTCACCTCCATGTTGAAATCGGGAATGTCCCCGGCTGGGGGACGGGCCGGCGCGCCGTCAGGCGCGGGACGATGTGCCGCTGGGCGGCACGAGGACGGCCCGGGGGCGGGGAATGCCGGCCCACGGGGCCGGGACGGTAGTTTCGCGC